>CACHNE010000001.1:2500-159325 GCA_902581145.1 uncultured Bacteroidota bacterium
AGTATTTAGCCTTAGCGGATGGTCCCGCCAGATTCACACAGGATTACACGTGTCCCGCACTACTCAGGATACCACTATGAATAATTCTCTTTACTTGTACGGGACTGTCACCCTCTATGGTTTCTTTTTCCAAAGAATTCTAATTCATTAAACATTCAATATCGTGGTCCTACAACCCCAAAATTGCCGAAACAATTTTGGTTTGGGCTGTTCCGCGTTCGCTCGCCACTACTAGCGGAATCACTTTTGTTTTCTATTCCTCCAGGTACTTAGATGTTTCAGTTCCCTGGG
The DNA here is from genome assembly GCA_902581145.1 of uncultured Bacteroidota bacterium. Lineage (GTDB taxonomy): Bacteria > Bacteroidota > Bacteroidia > Flavobacteriales > Flavobacteriaceae > MED-G13. Next base: position 2,792 of record CACHNE010000001.1, read on the forward strand.
TTTGCTTCCTTAACGGATACTATATCTTCAATATAGTGGGTTTCCCCATTCGGAAATCTACGGATCAAATTGTGTGTGCCAATCCCCGTAGCTTATCGCAGCTTATCACGTCCTTCATCGCCTCTGAGAGCCTAGGCATCCACCGTACGCTCTTATATAGCTTATTGTAACTTTTGTATTTTTATGAGTTATAAATTATTTGCTCGTAAACTTAATTACTTAAATTTAATTTGTTTAGAAATTTTCTAATTTCATGTATTTTTTTCAGTATGTCAATGAACATTTTCAGCATAAAGCTGATTGTGGAGAATGTGGGAGTCGAACCCACGACCTCTAGAATGCAAATCTAGCGCTCTAGCCAGCTGAGCTAATCCCCCATATATAAATGAGCTCTTAGAATCATAAACTCAGCTACTAAAATCCTCATTTATTTAGTATTAAAACTAAACGTAGTAGTCTCAGGCAGACTTGAACTGCCGACCTCTACATTATCAGTGTAGCGCTCTAACCAGCTGAGCTATGAGACTCCACTTTATATGATTATAATTAACAGCGTTGAGAATAAACTATATGATTAGATAGTTTAAGAAACTTTAGTCGTCTTTCTCTAGAAAGGAGGTGTTCCAGCCGCACCTTCCGGTACGGCTACCTTGTTACGACTTAGCCCTAGTTATCGATTTTACCCTAGGCCGATCCTTGCGGAAACGGACTTCAGGCACTCCCAACTTCCATGGCTTGACGGGCGGTGTGTACAAGGCCCGGGAACGTATTCACCGGATCATGGCTGATATCCGATTACTAGCGATTCCAGCTTCACGGAGTCGAGTTGCAGACTCCGATCCGAACTGAGATAGGTTTTATAGATTTGCTCATGCTCGCGCATTGGCTGCTCTCTGTACCTACCATTGTAGCACGTGTGTAGCCCAGGACGTAAGGGCCGTGATGATTTGACGTCATCCCCACCTTCCTCACAGTTTGCACTGGCAGTCTTGCTAGAGTTCCCGACATTACTCGCTGGCAACTAACAACAGGGGTTGCGCTCGTTATAGGACTTAACCTGACACCTCACGGCACGAGCTGACGACAACCATGCAGCACCTTGTTAAGTGTCCGAAGAAAAATCTATTTCTAGATCTGTCACCTAACATTTAAGCCCTGGTAAGGTTCCTCGCGTATCATCGAATTAAACCACATGCTCCACCGCTTGTGCGGGCCCCCGTCAATTCCTTTGAGTTTCATTCTTGCGAACGTACTCCCCAGGTGGGTCACTTATCACTTTCGCTTAGCCACTCAGACCGAAGTCCAAACAGCTAGTGACCATCGTTTACGGCGTGGACTACCAGGGTATCTAATCCTGTTCGCTACCCACGCTTTCGTCCATCAGTGTCAGTTGATTATTAGTGATCTGCCTTCGCAATCGGTATTCTGTGTAATATCTATGCATTTCACCGCTACACTACACATTCTAACCACTTCATAATAACTCAAGACAAACAGTATCAAAGGCAGTTCTACAGTTGAGCTGCAGGATTTCACCTCTGACTTATTTGTCCACCTACGGACCCTTTAAACCCAATGATTCCGGATAACGCTTGGATCCTCCGTATTACCGCGGCTGCTGGCACGGAGTTAGCCGATCCTTATTCTTATAGTACCGTCAAGCTTTCTCACGAGAAAGTTTTTCTTCCTATATAAAAGCAGTTTACAACCCATAGGGCAGTCATCCTGCACGCGGCATGGCTGGTTCAGACTTTCGTCCATTGACCAATATTCCTTACTGCTGCCTCCCGTAGGAGTCTGGTCCGTGTCTCAGTACCAGTGTGGGGGATCCCCCTCTCAGGGCCCCTATCTATCGTAGCCTAGGTGTGCCGTTACCACACCTACTAGCTAATAGAACGCATACTCATCTCATACCGTAACCTTTAATCTTAATAAGATGCCTTAGAAAGATGCTATAGGGCATTAATCCAAATTTCTTCGGGCTATTCCCTAGTATGAGGCAGATTGTATACGCGATACTCACCCGTGCGCCGGTCGTCAGCGAAGTGCAAGCACTTCCTGTTACCCCTCGACTTGCATGTATTAGGCCTGCCGCTAGCGTTCATCCTGAGCCAGGATCAAACTCTTCATTGTTAAATTTTAAATACTATTTAACAACTAAAGAAATTAAATTCTATCTGCTCATGATGGTTTATTCTCTGAAATTAAAATAAATTTTAATTTACGCTGTCAATCAATTTCAATATTTTAATGAACATAAATTTTTCTCTGCTTCAGAAAAGCAGGGGACCAAATATAAAACCCTTTTTTTTGCCAGCAAAAAAATAAATCTGAAATAAACCACTATTTATTAACAGATTTAACCATATTTTATGGATCTTTGCCTTGTAGCGCGTGCAAATATAATATCTTTTTGAGATGTACAAAACATTTTACAGATATTTTTCAGAGAATATTTTGATGTAGTTTATTATCAACAACTTAACTACATGAAAAAATTCCAAACTAAACCAAATCTAAAGGTAAAATCTCTGTAAGGGTAATTGGGGGCAGAATAATAGTTATATCCTGTAAATGAAGAATTAAAATGCTCAAACTTGAAATACAACCTTGTTTGTTGAATTTTAGCATTAATAAAGAAGTCGATTATTGGAAATTCTCCAATTTCTTTTACATTTTGAACATACAACTCTGACAGCAAAGGATCATATCCGTTCATAAAGAATTTAGAAAAATATTTTACTCCGAAACCTGTTTGTAAATACAATGCCTTTTTAAACATGTCTGTACTGTAATAAATAGTATTTCTAGAAACTATTTCAGGAAGGTTTATTATATTATCAGAGATTGATTTTTGTAAAAGTAACTTTGAATCAATTGAAAATTTTCCAAATTTTATTTTTCTGTTCAACATGATTTTTAAAACTTCCAAATTATCAAGATACTGAACAGGGACGATTGAATAATCGTTAATTCCTGATAAATTATCATCAATTAATTTTTCAAACTGTATATGTTTTCTGACAGAAATTAAATCAATATCTAAATCAAAAATATTACGTAATACCAGATTTAGAGAAATAGAATTAGTTATTGAATGGTCGAACTCATTATCCCAATTGTAGTTTTCGTAATTGCTTCTGTACAACAAAGTGTTATAGTTTGGTGCGACAGAGTAAAAATTATATTTTAACGATAATGAGTTGTCATTTTTAAAATTAAACTTTGCAATTGAGCTAAATGAATTGGATTTATTGTCTCCAAAAATAAAATTTTTGGTATTTAATTTTAATTCAATATTGGAAAATTGCTTAGAGAAAGAACCGTTTAAGTAAGTAGTTTTTGAATCTATAATCTGACTATTATCTATAAAATCACCAATCTGATAATTTTCCAAAGAATATCTATCTGAAACATAAATTAAACCAAGATCTAATTTTCCAAGCGGTTCGGACTGAAAAACTAAACCTGTTTCCAGGTTAATTGATTTTAAAAATAGTTTATCATTTACTTCCTGTGAGGCAAAAGAATTTCCAAAAAATTCATCAGATTGACTTTGTTGAAATTTATATTTTTTCTCTTCAAAATAAATTGAATTATACAATTCTATGCTTTTACTACTCAAAGAGTCTTTTTCCTTCAAAATATAAGTTTGATCTGAATAAATTCTTTTGCCTAAAAACTCGTTGTGAGCATTTTCAAAATTTGGATCAAAAACCCCCCTATCAAGAAATTGACTATTACCATTTTCAAAATTTAAGATATCTGAATTACTTATCCCTCCATTTTGCTCTGAAAATAGCTTTTGATTTGAGTAATGAGTTCTTATTTTTAATTTTCTGTTTTTTGACAAATAATTAGTTGTAAAACTAAAGTTAGAAGTGCTGCTTAAAAAATTCTGATAATTTCCTAAAGATCTTAAACCCTTTCTTGAAATTGAAAAATTAAATTGACGAGACGTATTTACTGAATAAGTTGCGTCAAGTAATTGACCTTGCTCAAAGACTGACCTGTACATCAATTCAGTGAAAGGAGTTGGTAAATCATAATAAACTACGTCATCAACGGATTCATAGCTAATATATTTATTCAATGCACCCATTTTTGGTTTAATCGAATTGATGGGCGAAAAAGACAAAGTATTGTATGCAATTCCAGTGTTTGAAAATGGTATTAATTCAAAATTATCTTTCCTTTTAAAATTTATTTTATAATATTTTTCTATAGTTAGTGAAGTATCTACAACTACTGTATCATTTTTTCTGGTTATGATTAAATAGTCCTGAATTTTTGCATCAGGATTTTTATTAAGTGTAGTACTTTTATTGTTATATAATCCTGGAACAGAATCAAGAATTGATCCTGAAGTTTTTTGCCCCATAGAAATTTCAGGCATGTTTGGAGACTTTGGCATTTGACTAACCTGAGCTTTCAAAAAACTAAAGCATATTAAAAAAAATACTAAGAATAATTTAAAATTTTTCATTATGTTGAATATCGTTACAAAAATAATCAGAAACGAATTAACCTTATATATTTAACAAATTTTTATGTTGAAACCGAAATACACTGACTATGATCTAGAGTGTGGGGTTGATGAAGCCGGCAGAGGTTGTCTTGCTGGTCCTGTCACAGCTGCTGCCGTTATTCTTAGGCCTAATTTCAAACATCATTTGATTGATGACTCAAAAAAACTTTCTAAAATCAAAAGAGAAGAGCTCTCAAAAACAATTAAAGAAAATTCAATTGCTTACAGTATTCAATTTATAGACTCTAGAAAAATTGATGAAGTTAATATTCTAAATGCAACAATTTTAGCAATGCATAAATGCATTAAAAATTTAAGCGTAAAACCAGAGTTTTTGATTATTGACGGAAATAGATTCAAAAAATATAAAGATATACCACATGAAACTGTGATTAAAGGAGATGGAAAATATTTAAATATTGCGTCAGCATCGATTTTAGCTAAACATGCTAGGGATAATTATATGCAAAACATTTCTAAAAAATTCCCCAACTATCATTGGTTCAAAAATAATGGCTATCCCACCAAACATCACAGAGAGGCAATAAAAAAGTATGGACTAACGAAATACCATAGAAAAAGTTTCAAACTTTTTGATGAACAATTAACAATTGATTTTTAATTTAGTAATGAATTAAATATTTATGAATTACAAAGTCTTAACTGTAATTATTGTTTTCTTTTTTTCATCATGTGATAAAATATCTAAAAAGAACATAAGTTTATATGACTTGATCCCCGAAAAGTCTGAATTTGTTATTTCAATTAAAAATCTAAGTAAATTTAAAAGTAGCATCGCCAATAATAATTACCTAAAAACTGTCATTAATTCAAATTTGACGTTAAAAAATTTGATTTCGCAATTAGATAAAATAAATGATGACAGTGAACTATTAATAGGATTGTATAATAATAACACTCACTTCTACATTATTGGTAGGAAAATCCACAATGACAGTGTAAGAAATTCAAAATTTTCATTTGAAAACATTGACATAATTACAAGTAACTCAAATTACAAACCAAAAGTTAATAAAGATTTATTCGTTCAAAAATTTAAAAAAATATATCAAACAAATACTAACTTCAGTATAGCTCTGGATAGTCAGAGAACTAAAGATTTTTTTAAGAGGGTTTTTAAAGATGAAGTGAATATTTCTGACGGAAATTTAATAATAAACATTGATGCCTCAAATAACTTAATATATGTGAACGGAGTTGTGGATAGCTATTCTATAAATTCTAACTCAAATTATAAAAAAATTGCTATAGAAGAAATTATTGAAAATGAAGAAAAATTATATTTTGATTTCAAAAATGATTTACTCACCGACTATGATATCATAAGTACAAATCAAGAAAATAAATTTGATTTTTTTCAGCTTGACAGTGCTGACGCAGTTTTAGATTTATATAAAATTTTTCAATTTAAAGAAGGGAATAATCTTGCAAGCATTAACGGAGTCATATCAAATTATAAAGATGATTTAAAAAACTCTGAAATTGAATTAAAATTTGAGACTAGCATTTCGAATGAAATTATTTTAGGCCCATTAATTGTCAAAAATCATACAAATAATAAAAATGAAGTTTTTGTTCAAGATTCTGAAAATATAATCTACCTGATAAATGATAATGGTCAAATTGAATGGACTAAAAAAATTAATGATAGAATAATTGATGAAGTAAAGCAGATTGACAGTTACAAAAATGGAAGATTGCAATATATTTTTGCAACACATAACTCTCTACACATGATTGATCGTAAGGGAAGAGATGTAGGTAAATTCCCTTTAAAATTTAATGATCAAATAACAAAACCTGTCTCAGTATTTGATTATGATAATAATAAAAATTACAGATTGTTAATAACTCAAAATGATGAATTATTCATGTTTGATTCGAAAGGAAATAGGGTCAGAGGTTTTGATTACAATAAAAAAAGTAAAATTATTACAAAGCCTGAGCATTTTAGAATTAGCAATAAAGATATTATTGTGTTTAAAACCTTAGATAATTTGACGATACTCAACAGGCGAGGAAAAGTTAGAATTAAAATAAATAAAGACTATAATTATTCAAAAGACAAGATATTTCAATATCAAAATTCACTAACAACCACTACTGTAAATAATAAGATTATAAAAATAGACATGAATGGAAATTCAAAATTAGTGTCTTCAATGTCTTTTGATGGGAAATATGTAAGTGATAAAAAAACAATTTATACTCTACAAAAAAATGTTTTGTCTAATGCAAAAAAAAATATTGAGATACCATTTGGAAAATACGATACTTTTAGTATAAATCACGATAAAAAAAATACACTTATTAATGTATTTGATTCTCAAAATAATAAACTTTACTTATTTGACGATAAAATAAATATTGTGAAGGGCTTTCCGGTTTTGGCTGATGCAAATGCAAACTTTATTTTAGAAAATAGTAAAATTGAGTTTTCTGTAATTTCTGATTCCAAGAAAATAAAATACTTTCTAGTTAAATAAATTCTGATTTGAAGGATGTAGAAAAAGAGGTTTTTAAATCATCCTTCACTTTATTTATATTAATATTATCATCATCCAACTCTTTGTTCAAAGAAGTGACTATATTATTAGCAAGTCCACATGGTATTATGTTGTTAAAATAGTCTAAATTGACATCCACATTTAGTGCAAAACCATGCATAGTTACCCATCTGCTTGCTCTAACACCCATTGCACATATTTTTCTTGGAAAAGGAGATTCAACGTCTAACCAAACCCCTGTTTTTCCACTATTTCTTTCTCCTTCAATTCCGTAAATTTTCAATGTGTTAATGACCGTTTCTTCAAGGAGTCTTAGATACTTATGAATATCAGTAAAAAAGTTTTCTAAATCCAAGATTGGGTAACCAACTATCTGACCAGGGCCGTGATAAGTAATATCTCCTCCTCTGTTAATTTTATAAAAACTAGCATTTTTACTTTTTAACTGATCTTCATCAATGAGAAGATTAGACATATTCCCGCTTTTTCCTAATGTATAGACATGAGGGTGTTCAACAAATAAAAAATAATTAGGCGTTATTAATTTGGTATTATTTTTTCGATTTTTCTTTTTAATCTTAACTATCTCGTCAAATAAGTTTTGCTGATAATCCCATGCATCTTTATAGTTCATCACTCCTAAGTCAATAAATTTAATCTGCTTATTCATTATTAATTTTTTGGGTTATTTAAAATTACAAGAGCAGCAATTACACCAGGGACCCACCCACAGAGCCATAGAATAAAAACTATGATTATTGATCCACAACCTTTATCAAGGACAGCCAATGGCGGACATAAAATTGATAAAAAAACCCTGAATAAACTCATAAAAAAGAATTGATGTAAATATAGTTATCTTTTAAAAATTAATACCTTATTCATTTTTATTTCAATTAAAAGTATATTTGTATTTATAACAATATATAATCAATGGAACTTAGTGAACAGGAATTAGTCAGAAGGGATAAATTAAATAAAATAAAGGAAATGGGTATTGACCCATACCCAGCTGAATTATTTCCTGTGTCAGATTACTCTATTGATATCAAAAATGAATTTAAAATTGATAAAAAAGTTGTTATTGCGGGAAGATTAATGTCAAGAAGAATTCAAGGTAGTGCAAGTTTTGCTGAGCTTCAAGATAGTAAAGGAAAAATACAACTCTATTTTAACAGAGATGAAATCTGCCCTGATGATGATAAAATTTATTACAATGAATTTTATAAAAAATTACTAGATATTGGCGATATAATTGGAGTTGAGGGCGTATTATTTAAAACAAAGGTTGGAGAAAAAACTGTGTTAGTAAAGAACTTTAAGTTATTATCAAAATCATTAAAGCCATTACCACTGCCAAAAGAAGATAGTGAAGGTAATTTATATGACGAATTTAATGATCCTGAGCTTAGGTATAGACAGAGATATGTAGATTTAATTGTCAATTCGGGAATTAAAGAAACATTCATTAAAAGAACGTTAATAACAAATAGCATTCGAGAATTTTTAAATCAAAGAGGATATCTTGAGGTTGAGACCCCAATTCTACAACCAATTCCCGGCGGGGCAACAGCAAGACCTTTTTTGACACATCACAATGCGTTAAATATTCCTTTATACCTAAGAATTGCAAACGAATTATATTTAAAAAGACTTATCGTAGGTGGATTTGACGGGGTGTATGAATTCGCAAAAGATTTCAGAAACGAGGGGATGGACAGAACTCATAATCCAGAATTTACAATACTTGAACTTTACGTTTCGTACAAAGATTATAATTGGATGATGGATATGACTGAACGGCTTTTAGAAAAAGTATCTATAAATTCGACCGGAAATACTAAAGTAAAAGTTGGTAATAATATTATTGATTTTAAAGCACCATATCAAAGAATTTCAATTTTTGGTGCTGTTAAGAAATTCACTGGAATTGATATATCTAAAATGGACGAATCAATGCTAAGAAAAACAGCGAAAGATTTGAATGTTGAAATTGATAAAACAATGGGTAGAGGGAAAATTATTGATACAATATTTGGGGATAAATGTGAGCCAAATTTTATACAACCTACTTTTATTATCGACTATCCAAAGGAAATGAGTCCACTTACCAAAGTTCATAGAGAAAATAAAGACTTAACCGAAAGATTTGAATTAATTGTGAATGGTAAAGAAATAGCGAATGCTTATAGTGAACTAAACGATCCAATAGATCAAAAAGAAAGGTTTGAAAAACAGCTTGAATTATCCAAAAAAGGTGATAAAGAAGCCGGTGAGTTTATCGACTATGATTTTTTAAGAGCTCTAGAATATGGAATGCCGCCAACATCTGGAATTGGAATTGGAATTGATAGGTTGGTAATGCTTATGACTAATAATTCTTCTATTCAGGAAGTTCTCTTTTTTCCTCAGATGCGACCGGAAAAAAAGAAAGTTTCTTTGACAGAAAAAGAAGAACTAATTTTTAAAATTTTAAGTAATGAAAATCAATTATTAGTTGAAGTAAAAACTAAATCTGGGCTTAGCAACAAAGCATGGGATAAATCGATCAAATCTCTAAGAAAACTTGAACTTGTTAAAGTTGAAAAAATTGAAGATGATATTTATATTTCAAAAATTAATTAACTATATTTAAAAAAATTCACATTATGAGAAAATTTTTATCCAGTCTTATTATTTTAATCTTTGTTTCGAACTTTTCATACGGGTTAAACGATTATAAATCAATTGAAGAAGTTAAATCATTAAACTATGAATTATTTGAAGAAATAGGGTTAGATGAAAATAAAATCAATTACGTAAGTAGAGTAATTTATTCCACCTACAAAAAGGCACAGTATATGTCGTCTAATGGAGCTTCTCCTCAGAAAGCAGTTTCCCTCGACAAGGAAGCAGATGAAATGCTACTGAAAGTATTATCACAATCTGAACTGAAAAAGTTTAACTCGATAAAACATAAACTAAAATAAAAGTTTTTGTTAAAAATTGATCTTCACGGATTTACATACTCAAAAGTAAAAGATATTTTGCCTAACTGGTTAATTAATAATTATAATCAAGGAGTTGATGACTTCGAAATTATTACAGGAAACAGTGAACAAATGAAACAAATTGTAAAGAATATTTGTTCTGAAAATGGATTTAGAGCTGAAGATAATTGGAATGGTAATTCTGGTTCTCTGTTGGTTTCAATCGATAGACTTTAGATCTACTTTATTAACAAAGGACTGTTAATTTGTTCTCTTTACCTTAAGTTTTTTCAATTGTATTTTAAATTAATTTTGGACTTGATATTTAATATTCAAGATCATCAACAGAGTTTTGGTTCAGGCTATAATCAAACAATCCTCACTGGTCCACTACATTGATTACACCAAAACGTTGATGACTTGAATATTATTTTTTTATGATAATCATCTGACCAATCGTTAAGTCATTACCCTGTAATTTATTAAGTCTTTTTATTGAGTTTACAGACATATTAAATTTTTCGGAAATAGAATATAGTGTATCCCCTCTTTTGACTTTGTACTGATTATTTTTTTTCTTTAAAACAATATTATCGTATTTGTAAAGCTCATATCTTTCAATTAAATCGATTAGCTTTTGTGAATATTTAGGGTCTGTTGCATAGCCAGCTTTTTTTAATCCTTTGGCCCACTGCTTGTAATCATCTCTTTTGAAATCAAAAAGAAATGAATACCTGCCTCTATCTATAAGGAAAAGTGAGTGATCTCTATACGAATACTCGGGGTTATCATATTTTCTAAAACACTCTTGTTCTTCGTCGTCATCGTGGTAGATTTTTTTACCATTCCAATCATGACATTTAATTCCAAAATGATTATTGGCTTGAACCGCTAACCTACCTTTACCTGCACCTGACTCTAAAATCCCTTGAGCTAAAGTTATACTTGCTGGAATACCAAATTGAACCATCTCATCCATTGCAATATTTGAGTAATATTTAACATAGTCCTCAGTATTCAAAATTTTAGGTACTATGATAACCTTTTTTGATTTTTTCTTTTTTGGCTTTTCTTTTTTGGTTTTTACCTCTTTTTTTGGCTCCTCCGATTTATTGTTATAGATGACTCTTTTAGTTCCACAACTAAAGGTTAAAATTAAAATAATTAAGTATAGGAGAACTCTTTTCATTACAATAACCTAGCACAAAGATAATCGAAAATATTATGTTTTAATTTATCTTTGGTACTACTATTGTTATTTATTTATGGATAATGAAGATTTCTATATAACAGATGAAGGATATAAATGTTTTACCAAAAAATATCTCCTTAAAAGAGGATATTGCTGTAAGAGCAATTGTAAACACTGTCCATATGGTTATAACCCTAAGATTAATTAAATGAATTTCAAAAAAGAAGTTGCATTAGGAATTCCAAAGGAACTACCAAATAAAAAAATTTACGATCCAAACGTGAATCATGCGCCCATTAGAGAAAATGTACTCACACGCGAAGAAAAAATACTTGCACTTAGAAATGCACTTAGATATTTTGATAAAAAATTTCATGAAGAGTTAATTCCAGAATTTAAATCAGAGTTAGAGAAATTTGGTAGAATCTACATGTATAGATTTAGACCTGATTACGATATTTATGCTAGGCCAATTGAGGATTATCCCCACAACTCTAAAGAAGCTGCGGGAATTATGTTGATGATTCAAAATAATCTTGATAAAAGAGTGGCGCAACACCCACATGAACTTATAACATACGGAGGAAATGGAGCTGTTTTTCAAAATTGGGCACAGTACCTTCTAACGATGAAGTATTTATCCGAAATGACAGATGAACAGACGCTTGTCATGTATTCAGGTCATCCTATGGGGCTATTCCCTTCAAGCAAAAATGCTCCAAGAGTTGTAATAACTAACGGAATGGTAATTCCAAATTATTCCAAAAAATCAGACCTGGAAAAATTTAATGCTCTTGGGGTTAGTCAATATGGCCAAATGACTGCAGGAAGTTATATGTACATTGGACCACAAGGTATTGTACATGGAACGACAATAACTGTTCTAAACGCGTTTAGAAAAATCAATAAAAATCCAAAAGGAAAAATATTTTTAACATCTGGATTAGGAGGTATGAGTGGTGCTCAACCAAAAGCTGGTAATATCTCTAAATGTATTACAATATGTGCTGAGGTTAACATTAAAGCCATAAAAACAAGACATTCACAAAATTGGGTAGATGAGGTAGTTGATGATACAGAAAAATTGGTCGAAAGAGTACAAAATGCTCAAAAAAACAAAGAAATTGTTTCGATTGCGTATCATGGAAATATTGTTGATGTATGGGAATCGTTTTATGAAAACAATATAAAAGTTGATATTGGAAGTGATCAAACCTCTCTTCATAATCCATGGTCAGGCGGCTATTATCCTGTTGGATATTCTTTTGAAGAAGCAAATAAGTTGATATATGAAAATCCAAAAAAATTTAAAAGTGAGGTTAAATTATCTCTTAAAAGGCATGTTGAGATAGTAAATAAACACGTAAAAAGAGGAACATATTTTTTTGATTATGGAAATGCATTTTTATTAGAAGCTTCTAAAGCAGAAGCTGATATTCTAAAAAAAGATGGAAGTTTTAAGTACCCCAGTTATGTTCAGGATATAATGGGCCCAATTTGTTTTGATTATGGATTTGGCCCATTCAGATGGGTTTGTTCATCTTGCAAGCAAGAAGATTTAGATATAACTGACACTATTGCATGTGAAGTTTTAGAAAAATTGGCTGTAAGTGCACCCGAAGATACAAAACAGCAAATGATGGATAATATTCAATGGATTAAAGCTGCAAAAGAAAATGAATTAGTTGTTGGGTCTAAAGCAAGAATTCTTTACGCTGACTCTAGTGGAAGAATTGAAATTGCAAAAGCATTCAATAAAGCGATTAAAGAAGGTAAAATCGGTCCGGTAATTTTAGGTAGAGATCACCATGATGTTTCTGGAACAGATTCTCCGTATCGGGAAACTTCCAACATTTATGATGGTTCTCAGTTTACAGCTGATATGGCTATTCAAAATGTTATTGGAGATAGTTTTAGGGGTGCTACATGGGTTAGTATTCATAACGGTGGTGGTGTAGGCTGGGGAGAAGTAATTAACGGTGGCTTTGGTATGTTGATTGATGGAAGTGAAAAGAGTGAAATAAATATTGAATCAATGTTATTTTGGGATGTTAATAACGGAATTGCGAGAAGAAATTGGGCAAGAAATAACGGAGCGATTGATCAAATTTCAAGAGCTATGCAAAAAAACCCAAAACTTAAGGTAACTTTACCTAACTTAGTAGAAGATAAACTTTTAGAAAATATTTAATATGAGAAAAATTACGATATTATTTTTATTTATTTCAATCTTCTTATCATGTGATTCGATAAGAGTTAGTTCTGATTACAATAAAGATATTGATTTTTCAAATCTTAAGACTTACGCTTTTTCAAAGCAAGGTGTTGATAAAGTAAAAATTAATGATATTGATAAAAAAAGAATATTAAAGGCAATTGATGTTGAATTATACAATAAAGGTTTTAGAAAAAGCTCAATTGAGCCTGACTTCATTATAAATTTCTTCACAAAAACAAATGAAAAAGTAAACTTTTACCCATCAAATAATTACTATGGTTCAATGATTCAGAGTCCATATGCAGGGATAGGGCATTATGCCGGTAGTTGGTATCAAAACTCTTATAATTATAATGAAGGTGTTCTATTCATTGATATAGTAGATAGTGATAAAAATGAATTGGTATGGCAAGGTATAGGCAAAGGATATATTTATACAGATAAACCAGAAAAGAAAAGTGAAAAGATTAGTGCTATGGTTGGAAAAATTTTACTCCAATTCCCACCGTCAAAAAACTAATTTTTAACATCTAATAAATCTCTGAAGGAATTACCTAGTATCATAAACGAGCACACTAGAAGCATTATACATAAGCCTGGAATAATAGCCAGAAAAGGTTCTCCTAGTATAATATAATTGTAATGATCTTTAATCATGAGTCCCCAACTAGTCATAGGAGGCTGTGCACCAAGACCTAAAAAACTCAATCCACTTTCAATTAAAATTGAAGCTGCAAAATTAGCCGCAGAAATTACAATAAGAGGAGATATAATATTTGGTAAAATATGCTTAGTAATAATTCTAAAATCATTATATCCAAGAACTTTAGCAGCGACAACAAACTGTCTTTCTTTATACTGCTTAACCTGCCCCCTGACAACTCTTGCAACTTCAACCCACATGGTTAATCCAACAGCGATAAAAACTTGCCAAAAACCTTTACCGAGTGCAAGTGTTATTGCAATTACCAGCAACAGAGTAGGAATAGACCAAGTAACGTTAATTAACCACATAATAATTTTATCAGGAAATCCTGAGTAATATCCGGATATTGAGCCTAAAATAATTCCAATAAATAAAGAAATAAAGACGGAAATAAATCCAATGGAAAAAGAGATTCTTGAGCCAATAATAACCCTACTCAAAACATCTCTTCCAAACTTATCGGTACCGAAATAATATCTTTTATCAGCTATTTCAGCCTCATCCGATTTTATGATTTTAAACTTATTATCATTCATTCCTTGAGGCATATAATAAATATATCCATCCTTAATTTCATACTTTGAAATAGGTATCTGATTTATTTGTTCTTTGGATCCAAAAAATAGAGCCTTTAATGAAAATTTTTGATTTTTCGATTCGTTTAAAACCAACATTTTAGTTGAAAAACCAGGTTTTTTTGAGTGAATTGACAGATTCATCGTATTAGCATTTGAGGAATTATCTGGTGCTAGTACGTAAGCAAAAACAGAGATAATGAAAACAAAAAAAATATAACCAAAACTAATTATCCCTAAAAAGTTTCTCTTTGAATCAAAAAACTTTTGGATTATACTATTCATGAATTATATGTTAGTTGTCAAGATACGAAAATCTTAAATCTGAAAGAACATTCAAAGCTTCGTCGATATAAAAATCTTTATTTAAACTCTTATGCCATCTTTCTCTTTTAAGCCCTAATACCGAATCATTTTTTATTAAATCAAGTTCGTAAGGAAGGGACTTAAAGCTGTAGTTCATTGAATAATCGTTTAATGCTTTAAATTTTTCGATTATGGATGAATTTTCTTCTAATTCCAATTTAAATTTATCATAATTTAAATTTATCAGTTTATTATCCCTTACAGATTTTATCCATTTTGCATTTTCATCAACCAACTTTAAATATTCATTATCAGCCATCCTTTTATTACTTTTAGTTATAGCTTCTTCAAAGTTAAAATTGCTATTCCATGTATCGAATTCAACCTTGTCTATTTCATCCCATTGTAATGGATTTTCAGAATCTTTTTCACCGAATTCTAAGTACTTATATCTGTAGGGAACGTTTATATCACTTTTTACGCCTTCGAGTTGAACAGATCCACCATTAATTCTATAATATTTCTGAGTGGTATATCTTAAAGCACCTAGGTCACCATTTGTATTACCTCTTACCATTCTGTTTAGTGGGAAAACATTTTGGACCGTACCTTTTCCCCAAGTCTGATTACCTCCAATAATTATTGCTCTTTTATAATCTTGCATGGCTGCAGCTAGTATTTCAGATGCTGAAGCTGATCCTTCATTAACCAAAATAACTAATGGACCGGTCCATAAAACAGATCTGTCACGATCACTAAGAACTTGTTTCTCTTTGTCAAAATATTTTACCTGGACAACCGGACCGTTTTTTATAAACATACCAGCCATATCAACCACTGTTTTTAAAGCTCCTCCTCCATTATTTCTAAGATCAATTACAAGCCCCTGTATTCCCTGCTCTTTAAGTCTTTCTATTTCTGTTCTTAAATCTTTGGCTGCATCTCTGTTACTTTGGTTATCAAAATCAATATAAAATTTAGGAATATTAATTAAACCATAAGTATTATTATCTTTTTCAACAATCGAGGATTTTATATAGGTTTCTTCTAGAAGAACAATATCCCTTTTAACAGTAACTTCAGTAACTGTACCGTCAACCTTCTTAACAGTTAAATGAACTTTAGTTCCTTTTTTACCCTTAATTAGTTTGACAGCCTCACTTAACCTCATATTAAGAATTCCAACTGGCTCATCCTCATTATCTTGTCTAACTTTTAGAATTGCATCACCTTTTTCCAAAATATCATCACGCCATGCTGGACCACCAGAAATAACCTCGGTAATTTCTACCTTATCAATCTTTTTTTGCAGTCTTGCTCCGATCCCAGCATAATTACCCGACATATCGACATCAAATCTGTCTTTTGATTCGGGATCTAAGTAAGAGGTATTTGGATCATATTGAGAAACAAAAGAATTAATATAAACTGAAAACCAATCTGATCTTTGCATTTCCTCAGAAATGAACGAGTAATTTTGCTGCATTGTTTCTTTTAATGACTCTCTGGTTTTCTTTTCGATTGAAGTAGGATTTCTTAGGATAAAATCAGAATCATCTTTAGATTTTCTTAAATCATCTTCTATTTCGTTATGATAATTTTCAATCACATAAATTTTTAAAAGCTTTCTCCATCTATCAAAAAGTTGATCTTTTGTTTTTACATAATCTAATTCCTCAAAGTCACATTCACATACCTCATCTTTGTTAAAATCAAATGGTTTTGATAGAATATCATTAAATATTTTTTCGGACTCCAGCATTCTTTTAGTATATCTCTTATAGACAAGTTCAAAAAAATCTAGATTAGGGTTTTTAAAAGCATCGTCTATTAAATATTTGTATTTTGAAAATTCTTCTATATCTGAAGCATAGAAATATCTCTTGTAAGGATCTAAATTTTCGAGAAAAGTGTAAAAAACTTTTTCAGAAAATTCATCATTTATTTCTTTATCCAGAAAATGAGCCTGATCTAAAACATAGGTAATAAGCTGAATAATTAAATTGTCTTTATCACTTGTGTCAAAGTCTTTTGAAACAAAGCTGCAAGAAGCCAGACACATTATAAATGCGATTAATAGTGTGAAAAGATTTTTACTCATAAGAAATCAAAAATAATCAAATTCTAAGCCAAAAAATATGAGGTTTTATATAATTTTTTGTTAAAGTAGTTAATTATTTATTTGTGTACTTTTGTCTTCATATATTTAAACATGAAAAAACCTCTAATACTTGTTACAAATGATGATGGCATAACTGCTCCAGGCCTAAGAACACTCATTCATGTTATGAATAAGATCGGGGAAGTTGTGGTTGTTGCACCAGATAGCCCACAAAGCGGAATGGGTCATGCCATTACGATTAGTGATACGCTATATTCAAAAAAAGAAAAAATTGATGATGGGCCACAGGTCGAATACAGTATTTCTGGCACTCCCGCTGACTGTGTAAAGTTTGCCATTAGGGAAATACTAGATAGAAAACCTGATTTATGTGTTTCAGGAATTAATCATGGAGCAAATTCCTCTATAAATGTAATTTACTCAGGAACCATGAGTGCTGCGGTTGAAGCTGGAATTGAAGGCATTAAATCAATTGGATTTTCTTTGTTAGATTACAGCTGGAACGCTGATTTTAAACCTTGTGAATCTATTATCGAAAAAATTTGTCTTAGTGTTTTAAACCAAAGTAAGGAAAATTTAATATTAAATGTAAATTTCCCCTCTAAGACTAAAAAATTCAAAGGAATTAAAGTATGTAGACAAGCAAAAGGATATTGGGAAGACACCTATGATAAAAGAATTAGTCCATTAGGCAAAGAGTATTATTGGCTTACTGGTAGTTTCATCAATCAGGATAACGATAAAGAAACCGATGAGTGGGCGCTTGAAAATGGATTCGTTTCTGTGGTGCCAATAACTTATGATATGACATCTTATACAGATTTAGATGAAATAAAAAATTGGAAATTAAATTGAATAAAAAAGAAATTTTATTAGGGATATTTAGTGGTTTTCTTGCAAATATTGTAGGCACTATATTTTCATTTATTATATTATTTCAAGAAATTAAAATTTCAAATATTTTAAGAATTGTAAGCAATTCAATTTCTGATAACTTTATAACAAAGCTAATTAGCTTAGGCGCTGTAATGAACCTAATAGTTTTTTTTGTTTTTTTAAGATATGATTATGAAGAGAAAGCTCGAGGAGTTCTAGTTGCTACTTTTATTATTGCGATTTTAACCATTTATTTAAATAATTTTTAGTGAGATATTATATTATAGCTGGTGAAGCATCAGGTGACTTACATGGTTCAAATCTAATTAAAGAAATAAAAAAATTAGATAAAAACTCTGAGTTTAGATGTTGGGGGGGTGATTTAATTAAAGAGCAATGTGGTAATCTTGTAAAGCATTACAAAGATTATTCATATATGGGTTTCTTTGAAGTTTTTAAAAATATAATAAAGATTGCAAATAATATTTCACTTTGTAAAAAAGATATTTTGAACTTCAAACCAGATGCAATTATTTATGTTGACTTCCCCGGGTTTAACATGAGAATAGCAAAGTGGGCCAAATCTAAAAATTTTACAAATCACTTTTATATTTCACCTCAAATTTGGGCATGGAAAGAAAGTAGAATTAAAATAATTAAAAAGGTTATCGATCAAATGTTTGTGATTCTTCCTTTTGAAAAAAAGTATTATCAAAAGCTGAATTATGATGTTAACTATGTAGGACACCCATTACTTGATGTGTTAAAAAACAAGGGGAAAGTAGACGAAAAAAGAGAAAAACTAATCGCACTACTTCCTGGAAGTAGAGACCAAGAAATAAGTAAAATATTACCGCTTATGTTAAGCGTTACCCAACAATTTAAAGATTATAAATTTGTAATTTGTGGGGCACCATCTAAAACAAAATTATTTTACGAAGATTATATCAAAAAGACAGATAGTGATAATATTGAAATTGTCCAAAATCAAACTTATGAGGTTTTAAAAAAGTCATGTGCAGCATTGGTTACTTCTGGCACTGCTACCTTGGAAGCCGCATTATTTAAAACTCCTCAAGTAGTTTGTTATAAATCAAGTTGGATTTCATTTCAAATTGGAAAAATTTTACTTAAGAATTTAAAATTTATTTCACTTGTAAATCTAATTTTAAACAAGACGGCCGTAACCGAATTAATTCAAGGACAACTAAATAAAAAGAATATCGCAAAAGAACTAAAATATATTATCAGTGAAGATGGTAAAAAAGAGGTGTTAAGTTTTTATGATGACTTAGAAAAATTATTGAGTAAAGATGGTGCAAGTAAAGAAACTGCCAGTAAAATAGTCAATTATCATTTAGAGCCAAACTCATAAACAAATGATTCAAAAAACTTATTAAAATCTTCTTGAGATTGGTATTTTTTATAATTTTCGTCAGTAAACAACTTTAAATAAACTTCCAGTTGCTTTGGAGTTTTGTAGCCCCTTAACTTGTGCAAGAGATTAGATGATTTATCTAAAAATACAATTGTAGGAAAAGCTTGAATTCTGAACGCTTGACTTAATTGGTGGCTACTATTCCTTCTATTTGCTCTAGCCGGATCATAGTTTGGATTCTCAAATGTATAACCTTTAAAATTTACAACATCATTACCTTCTGCGTTAAATTTAACAGCATAAAAATTATCGTTAATATATTTTGCTACATCCTTATTTGCAAAGGTATTTCTATCAAGTAATTTACATGGACCACACCAATTCGTGTACATATCTATAATTATATTTCTAGGTGCAGCTTCTTGTAGGTATACAGCATCTTCAAGAGATATCCACTTTATCTCTTGAGAAAAAGAATTAGTAGATAATGTGAAGACAAATAAAATAGTTATGTAATAATAAAATCTCATAAATAAAATTATGTTCGACAAAAATACTAAAAGATATCAGACTTTGATTTGTATAATTTTTAAAATTATTTATAAGCTATTTGATTCCATGCATTGACTTTTTGATAATTGGATGTAATAGCAGAGAAATAAATCCTAGAGCTATGGGAATAATAGTAAATATTAAAAAGAAGCCAGATAATGAGTATTCCTGGGTGATTTTATCAATATCTCCACCAACATAATGTGCTAGCTTATTTCCGATAGCAACCGCTAAATAGTATACACCAAACATGAAAGCTATCATCCTAGCAGGAATAAGTTTACTTAAATAAGAGAGTCCCATGGGCGATAAACATAATTCACCCAGGGTATGAAATAGATATGCAAATACTAGCCACATCATACTTAAACTTGCACTGTCGGCTCCTGCTGGTACATTCCTAGCGCCA
The DNA here is from genome assembly GCA_902581145.1 of uncultured Bacteroidota bacterium. GTDB lineage: Bacteria > Bacteroidota > Bacteroidia > Flavobacteriales > Flavobacteriaceae > MED-G13. Next base: position 23,151 of record CACHNE010000001.1, read on the forward strand.
AAAGCTAAAAAACCAAATCCAATTCCTAAAAGTGCTAAACCTAGAAAATACTTTACTGAGGCTGGAGGATTGTAGCTGCTATCCCACCATTTAGAAAACAATGGAGCAAAAATGATAATAAAAAGTGAGTTTAAAATTGCAAACCATGTGATTGGTACTTCGGTTGATGTAGATTGAGATTCTGAATATATTTTAAAAATTATTATACCCCAAACAATGATAAAACTGAGACCTAGGACTATGTTTGAAAATAGAATTTCAGTAAATGTCTTCTTAAACAAACTAATAAGAACATATGTAATCACTAATAATGGAACAATAGTGACTGAAATATCAACAATTTTAAAAATCAGTGCTGAATTACCTTCTAAAAATCTATCAGTAAAATCCCTTGTATATAAAGGTAAAGAACCTGCTCCTTGTTCAAACGCAGCCCAAAAGAAAACTGTAAAAAGACAAAATATTGTAAAAACAATCATCCTATCACGAACTATAGGAGTGTATCTTGGAATTCTAACTAGTAATAATGTTATAAATGAAATAAAGGCTACAAGAGCAAAAAATAATGAATTCTCCATTCCAAAATAAGAGAAATTAAGAATATTTATACCTCCTATTTTACTCAGTGGATCATTAATTATAAATATAAGTGCACTTACAACAAAAATTAAAATCAATAAAATATCTAATGGTGAAAAAGGGTTTAACTTTTCATTGTTTTCTTTTTTGACCTCTAATTTTTTGTCATATTTTTCTGGAACCCCGCCAATTTCACCAAACAATGGTTGAGCATAATAGAACTGAATCATACCCAAAAGCATAAAAATTCCTGCTAATCCAAATCCAAATGACCAACCTACTTTCTCACCAACCCATCCACACAGCATAATCCCCAAAAAAGCTCCAGCATTGACACCCATGTAAAATATGTTAAATGCACCATCTTTTTTATCATCTCTACCTTCATAAATCTTTGAAATAATTGAAGTAATATTAGGCTTAAAAAATCCCGTACCGATAACAAGTAATGAAATTCCAATGTATAGAAAAGTAGGAGTTTCAACAGCCATAGATGCATGACCTAATGTCATTAAGAATGCACCTATAACAACCGCATTTCGGTAACCAATTTTTTTATCACCTAACCATCCACCTGCAAGAGGAGCTAAATAAGCAAACATGGCATATGTGCCAAGTAATGATAATGCAGCAGATGAACTCCAACCCCAACCTGGGTTGTCACCAAGAATTGCGCCCGTAAGAAATATTACTAATATAGCTCTCATTCCATAGTATGAGAATCTTTCCCACATTTCAGTAAAAAATAACACAAATAGTGCAGCAGGATGACCTATTACGGTTTTACTAAAGAATTTATCAGTATTACTCATTATTCAACATCAATTTCTTCAGCACCATGAGTAAGTCGTTTAAGTGGTTTTAAAAGAAGTAATACCAATATTCCAAACAGAGTGCAGAAAATAGCAATCCCTGTGAAAACTTGAAATTCACCGGCACCCTCAGAGAGTTGTCCTACAAATCCAGCAACCTTATTTCCTAGACCTGTCGCTGCAAAATAAGCACCCATCATAAAAGCAGCATATTTAACTGGTGCTAATTTTGTAATAAATGATAAAGCTACTGGAGAGGCACATAACTCACCAATCGTGTGAAAAAGATATGCTAAGACTAACCATATCATAGCAGATTTTTGAACGATTTCATCTCCCTCCATCACAACTTCTGTTGAGGCTTTACTCATAAAGAAAAAACCAAAAGCCATTATTATTATTCCAATAGCCATTTTGAACAAAGAAGAGGATTCCCTACCCTTTTTAGCCCAATTACTCCAAAATGCTGTTACAACAAGTGCAAAAACAATTATAAAAAAGGCATTAATAGATTGAAATATTGCTGCGGGTACAATGAATTCGTTTTCCATAAATGGTAAAGCCAGCGATCTATCAGTTTTTTGTTCAGTGTAAAGGTTCATTAGTCCGCCTGCTTGTTCAAATGCTCCCCAAAAAACAATTATAATCAAAAATGATAAAAACAATACAATTATTCTGTCCTTTTCAACATTTGTCAATGGCCTATTCATTAACTCTTTATCTGGAGATTTTTCACTTCCAATAAATTCACCAACACCTTCTAAATACTGTAGACCGTAAAAATATACCAATTGACCAATTGCCATTCCAATTCCAGCTAAACCAAATCCAAAATGCCATCCGTATTTAGCGGCAACAGCTCCTACTGTTAAAGCTCCAAGAAAGGCTCCAATATTTATACCCATATAGAAAATGTAAAAACCATCTTCACGTTTATTATCTCCTTTTTGATATAAACCACCAACCATAGTAGAGATGTTAGGTTTTAAAAATCCAACACCAACTACGATAAGCATTAATCCAGTAAAAAATGCCCATTCGGTATCAACAGCTAGGATTCCATGACCTGCACATAATAATAATCCTCCAAGCATTACAGCCTTTTTTTGACCAATGTATTTATCAGCTACCCATCCACCGGGAATTGACATTAGGTAGACAAACATTGTGTAAGTACCGTAAAAAGAAAGTGTTTCAGCGTTTGTCCATCCAAATCCGGACTGCGGATCATCCAATATAATTGGAGCGGCTAAATATAAAGTCAAAATTGCTCTCATCCCATAGTATGAAAATCTTTCCCACATTTCTACAAAGAATAGAATGTAAAGCCCTGCTGGATGTCCAAAAAATGTTTTTTCTTGTGTTATTGGGTTGGTTGTCATAATTTATTTTTTTGAATTCACTAAAATATTATATTTTACCTAATTATGTTAATTTAATCATTAATAAATTATTGGTAATGATTTTACTTCAAGTATCTTATCTTTGATTTATATTGTATCGAATAATGTCTAAAGAAATCAAAGGTTTTTCAAAACTAACGAAAAAAGAGAAAATTGAATGGCTGTCAAAATCATGTTTTAAAGACAGTGATTCGGCAAAAAAAATACTAACTCAATACTGGAATATTGATAGTAATCTTCAAAAATTACATGATGAGTTTTCTGAAAATACCATATCAAATTATTATTTACCTTTTGCAATAGCTCCTAATTTTTTGATAAATAATAAAATTTATACTGTTCCGATGACTATTGAAGAGAGCTCAGTGGTTGCAGCAGCAAGTAAGGCTGCAAAATTTTGGATGAAAAATGGTGGATTCAAAGCTGAGGTTATTGATTCTGAAAAAATTGGTCAAGTACATTTTTTATTTAGTGGCGATAAAAAAATCCTTTCAGAATATTTTAATTTTGTAAAACCCTATCTGATTGAAAACACCAAAGAAATAACTAAAAAGATGGAATCAAGAGGTGGAGGTATAAACAGTATCGAATTAATCGATAAAACCGCTGAATTAGACGGATATTATCAAATCTTTGCAACATTTAATACCGTTGATGCAATGGGTGCCAACTTTATAAATTCGTGCTTGGAGGAATTTGCTGAAACTTTTTACAAATCAGTTTTAAAATTTAACCATCATGAGTTAAAACAGAAAGATATCGATATTATAATGAGTATTTTATCAAACTTTGTCCCAAAATGCTTAGTCAAATCATCTGTAAGTTGTAGGGTTTCAGAACTTAATAAGCTCGAACCTAAAACAAAGAATTTTACTGAAAAAATTGTAAAGGCAATTGAAATTGCAAATATCGATATTCACAGAGCAGTTACTCACAATAAAGGTATCATGAATGGTATTGATGCCGTTGCTATAGCAACTGGAAATGATTTTAGAGCAATTGAAGCTGGTGCGCATGCTTACGCCTCAGACGGAAAGTATAAAAGCTTGTCTAAAGCATACATTAAAGATGACATCTTTTATTTTGAATTAAAATTACCACTGGCAGTTGGAACTATAGGTGGAGTTACCAATCTACATCCTTTGGTAAAGTTAGCTTTAGAGATATTAGAGAACCCTAATTCAAAAGAATTAATGAATATAATAGCAAGTGTTGGGCTAGCACAAAATTTTGGGGCTCTCAGATCTTTAGTTACCTCAGGAATTCAAAAAGGTCATATGAAGATGCACTTGACAAATTTACTTAATAAACATAACGCATCTGAAAAAGAAAAAGAGAGTGCCTTGAAATATTTTAAGGATAAGCTTGTAACAAGCTCAAACGTAGAAAATTTTATTAAAAAAATTCGATAAATGTTATTTAAAAGTAATGGTAAAATTTTACTATGCTCTGAATATCTGGTTTTAGAGGGAGCTAAAGCAATAGCCTTACCATCAAAATTAACCCAAGACCTTCAGGTTACTAAGTGTGAAAATAAAATAATCGAATGGCAAAGCTTTGATGATAAAAATGAATTATGGTTTGAAGAAAAATTTTACTTCAGTGGTGGTGATCTTAAGTATGATGGAAAAAAAAATAAAACCTCTGAAAAAATGCTTCTTCTTTTTAAATATTTACTAAAAGCAAAAGACGTAAAAGATATACTGGGAAATAAATTTTTAACAAAACTTAACTTTAAAAGGGATTGGGGTCTTGGTACATCATCAACATTTGTAAATAATCTTGCTAAATGGGCAAAGACAGATCCATATAAGTTACTATTCTCTGCTTTTAATGGTAGTGGATACGACATTGCATGTTGTGATGTAAAGAATCCGATTTTCTTTCAGAAAAAACAAAATTCAATTAGTATTGAAAATATAAGTTTTAACCCACCCTTTGTTGAAAATTTATATTTAGTATACTTAGAAAAAAAACAAAATACCCAAACTTCTATAATAAATTATTTTAATGTAAAGTCGGAAAGAAAACACTTAATTGAAAAGGTGAATTTTATAGCAGAAGAAATTATAAAGTGTAAAGATTTAAATCAATTTGAAGATCTAATCGTGGAACATGAAAATATTATCGCAAATGCAACCTCACAAGAACCAATACATCAATCAGTTTTTTCTGCCTATAGTCAGGGTAAAATAAAAAGTCTTGGTGCTTGGGGTGGAGATTTTATTTTAGTGACATCTAAAAACAATGACCTCAGTTTTTTTAAAAACAAAGGCTATAACACAATACTGAAGCTATCAGACTTGTTATATATTAACTAGTAAAAAGTACTTCTAAAATCTTCAATTTCAGCTTTATCCTTCAAAGCATCATAAGTTTTACTTCGGACATTAGTTGACCTTGTAGAATTTATCAAGTTAACCATATTTTGATAATTTTCGAGAGATGAAGCTTTTCTTCTGTCCGTTACATAGATATAAAAGACTCCACTGTTTCCAATGATCGCTGATGAATTGACATCTTTATTAATACCCATTGCATATCCAACAACTGATGGCTCATTTCCAACACCTGAAATTACTGGGTTATTAATATTTACCGATAAGGCAGTTTGTACATCTACATTATTAAGACTAGCTATTTCATCTAGGTTTGATGATTTAATACTACTAATAATTTTTTCAGCTTTCTTTTGATTTTTGACCTTAGGTAATGCAGTTATAGATGATTTTTCATATGACATCATACCATTATCGTTTATCGCAGTCAACATAGCTATAACATACCCACCGTTTTGAAGATTAAATCTTTTTATATCTCCTATGTCTGTGTTATCTTCATAAGCCCATCTGACAATGCTTCTTTGTTGACCTAACATTGGGATATTTTCATCTAACTCACCAATATTATTAACAGGATTAATCTTTACATCATTTTCTTTGGAATAGTCTCTGAAGTTATCTTTATTAACAGCAATCTCAAATTTAGAGGTAATATTGTAAATACTATCTCTGGTTCTTTCTGAAGGCTCAACCTTAATAGCTAAATTTCCTATTTTAACAGCCTTTTGTTTTTTACCTTGAGATAATATTTCAATTACATGAAAACCAAAGTCAGTTTCAACAACATCAACAGCCCCTACTCTTCTTTCAAAGGAAAAATCTCTAAACTCTGGTGCAAATCCGTCAATGTAGGCAAACTCAATAACTCCATCATTTTCATTACTAACTTCATCAGATGATAAACTTAGTAAAGAGTTGAACTTACTTCTATTTCTGTTTAGAACTCTCAAAATACTATCAGCTGTTTTTTTAGCTTCTTCCTTAGATTTAGAAACTTCGGGTCCACTTCTAAAAGAACCCAAATAAGGTATTAGAATATGTCTAACTTTTACAGAATCTGAAATAAATTTTGAATCAATCAACTTAGTAGCTTTTACAAAACCGTTCTCATTGTATGGTCCATAAACCTCACCCAACTTGAGATCATATATTTTATCAGCTATTGAATTAGAAAGTGATGATTTAAAAACAAATGAATCAAAGAATTTAATGGCTGAATTTAAATTTAAAAATTCTTCATTATTTTTTGTGTTTTTGAACCCACTATATGTAATGTTTCTTTGAGAATCTAAATCAAACTCTTCTCTATCTTCCAAAAGGTCAATCACTGTTTGTCTTGATTCTAATTCGTCAAGTCCAGAAGGCTTTTCTTCAAACCGAACAAAAATCATATCTCTTGATGGATCTGATGAAAAATTATTTTTATTTTCATTAATGTAAGAGGTTACCTCAGATTTTGAAACTTTAATGTCATTATCAGAAATGGTACTAAATGGGATTTTAACATACTTAAAGTCTACAACATCATTTGAATTAAAATAGTCTTCTTCCCCCTCAAAAAGCGGTGTATTTATACCCGCATCTATTAGTTTGTAATATATTTCTTCAATACCAAATGAACCGATATTTTCTTCAAAATTATTCCATGATTGATAATTTACCAAAGATCCTTGCAGCTCCATTGTCTCTGGTGAAATCTCTTTTAAATTTAATATAAATTGATTTAGCCTAGTTTCGTCAAATTCACCATTTTCATCTTGAAAATCTTCAAATGCAAGTAGATTAGTTTTGAGAAAGTCTCTCATCATTTCTCTTTCTATTTGAATGCCAATTTTTTCATACTCGGATTGTAGAACAAGCTTTTTAAGTTCTGAATTCCATACTGAATTCATTGCTTGAATTGATGATCTTGACCCTCTATTCTGTTGCTCTATATTGTCAACTTTCTGCATAAAGTCTGTTCTATCCATCTCAATACCGTTAACAACCGCAACACGACTTTGATTAAATTCATCGGCTTTAAAAACATCTGTAACAGTACCCGATCCAGTCGAAAACACAAACGCAAATAAAGCTAATCCGATAACACTTATTAACGCTACCGGTCCGAGAGCTCTAATTTTTCCTAAAACTGCCATATTTTTCCTATAAAAGTAGTGGCCAAAAGTAGTATTTTATTATCAATTATAAAAAATAATTTTTCTGTAATAGAAATACGAACAATTATTGGTTATTTATTAACAACAAAAATAAAGCTGTACTTCTTAATCCTCCAACGCTACAAATCCGTTAACCTTTAAAAATTTAATTTTATCAAAGGCCTTATCTGAGTCAAAACCTTTTCCAAGAATATCTTTGTCTGATGAGACATATCGAAAATCAAAATTTGTGAATAACCATTCTTCCCCTTTATCATAATACAACTGATCTGTAATTAAAGTATCCTTAAGATGTGTTGAAACTACCACATTTCCTCTTAGGTCAATAAGATCAGTATTGGAATAAGAAATTGCATAATCAGAGATGATTTTGGTCTGATTATTATTTTTATCAAATAATATAACTTCTATTCTTTCAGGAAACTCGAAGTAAGGAAAACTAGCATTACTAAAGTTTAACATTTTAGGGCTATTTAAGATACTACTAACAATTCCTGAATCGGTATGGACAGTATTAATTTCCTTTGCAGATGAAATTGGTATATCAGCAGCCCTTAAAAAAGATGTAAGATTTTTATCTCTATCACATGAAAAGAAAATTATAAGACAAAATGAAATAATATATTTCAATTTTACAAATTTGGTACTTTAACAGATCTACTAATCCAACAGGATATGTCTATAACCTCACCTTCTCTTCCAGACGAGAAAATTTCAGATTTCTGCGGCGCTTTAGCTTCGTAATTTTTTGAACTTTTGATTGCTGCACTTTTCAGGGTTCCATCAACTCTTGATGCCTTCATTGCTTCTTTGGATGCAAGCCAATATACAGCTCTTTGACTAAAGTTATCATTACCACAGTTTTTTGCACTTGATGCATACATTTGTGCAATAGCCAAATAAGACCTTCCCATTGAAGGATTGAATCCTAAAGCCTGCATGTAATATGACCTTGCTCTTGAGAACAAACCATTTTTTCTAAAATTAGTTGCAATTCTGAATAATATTTTTGCTTTTTCATAGGAGTCTGTCTCTAATTCGATTGCTTGATTATAAAATACTATAGCCTCTGATGAATTGCCTTGTTTGTCTTTAATGGTACCTAGGTAATATGCTGTTGAGGCATTTGGCTCAAGCTCATTTTTTTTCTCAACAATTCTGACAAATAAAGGTGAATCGTCACATGCTTTTCCGTATAGTCTGTTCATTGCTCTACTCAACCATTTACCATCAGCTTGATTTGCTTCAAAATTGTTTTCGTAAAGAGGTATTAAGTTTTCACAATTTCCCCTATCTCCCAAATCCTTTTCCATCCCCTTGGAAATTTGATCATACGCTTTTAAAAAGCTATTGTATGATTTTATTCTTCTCTGATCTTTCGTTGAAATAGTGACTTCTTCATCTTCAGAGTTAACAAACTTATTTACTTTATTAGTGTAGTTTTTAATCTCCTTTTCAACTTTTTCTGAAATCTCATCATATTTTGTAAATAAATCTTCTGCACTTTTTTGATTTTCATCATATAATTTGACAAGAAGTTTAAAATATGTGTATAAATTCTTGGGGTTATTAAATGAATTTAAGTCCTCATTGTAAGCTCTGTCAAAATTTGTAAAAATTTCTGAACTACTAAGCCCCAACTCGTTTTTATAATCATATTGTAATTGTGCTGATTTAGCAAGAATGTCACCAAGAGGAGTTTTGCTAGGGAAGTTTTCTCTTTTTTCTTCCCATAACTTTAGCAAGTCATTAATAAAACTTTCTTTTTCCTCAGCAGTTGAATTTTTGATTTTATGTTTTAGAATTCTCTCTCCATAAACGTAAATTGCACTGTTAAACTTAGGGCTTCTTGCTCTTAAATCCATCCAGGGCTGAAAAGCAGCATCATAGTTTTTAGCTTTTACATACTCACTGAAAATGGATAAAGCGTTTATGTCTTCTTCATTTGCCTGTGAAAATGAATTAAATGAAATTGTCAACAGCAATATAAATCCAATAATTTTTTTCATGATTAATTATATTTTCTTTTAATAAACCACCTGTCATTTAAAGACAAGCTAAGCTGAATATTAACAAAGTTTTCCTCAACTAAGTTTTCATTTGTGGTGCCCCTTTTTCCAAATTCAAAAGTGGTGTTTACATTTGAAAACAATCCTCCAGCAGGAATACCTAGTCCAAATGATATGCCAAATTCATCTATAGACTCGTCATTGATCACCAAACCTGTTTTTTCAGAATAAAAACCAGCTCTATATACAACTCTATTCCAAAACTTACTAAATGAAGCATAATCAGGGATATAAAATCCACCGAATGATATTTTAGATGAATCTTCAAATTCACTATTATCAATAGAAATTAAGTCATTTGAAAATACACTGCTTCCGATAGAAGTATACTCAGCACCAACAAACCATTTTTTTTCTTTACTTATCCCTAAACCAAAACTTGTTCTAGATGGCATCGATAAATCAGTTTTGTCAAGGCCAATTGATTGTAAATCAATATTGATTTCATTAACTGGAAATTCAAGAAGCGTATTTGGATTAATTACAACAGATGCAAATGTTCTACTGTTTCTTGAGCTTAGATTGTAATCAGGAGAATGAGCTAGTGAAGCGTGTAATACAAGATTTTCATTTAGTTTTCCTTTATAAATTAAACCAAAATTAAAATTAACACCGCTCAGGTCAGATCGATTTTGCTCTCTTGCATGATAATCAAGAGGTAAGGATTCATCATCATATAAATATTCAAGGGCGGAATTTTGAATATTACCAAAATTGTATCTGGCATCTAACCCAACAGACATATTATTAGTAAGCTGATATGCAATTCCTAGGAAAGTCTTATTTAATCCACCATTTCCAGAGTACTTGTATTGAAGCATATTTTCTTGGTTAGACGATTGTAATTTATAACCAACCGATGAATATGGGATAAGTCCAAACCCCAATCCAAATTTTCCCATGGGAATGTTTAAACCTAGATATTCAAAACTTGAATTTGTGGTTTCTGAATTATCAGTAGTGGTTTTTAAATTGGTTTCTGAATGACCTAATCCAACAGTAAATTTTACTAATCTCCCCTCTTTGTTAAATGAAAACATATTCTTACCAGTGTAGGATGCTGGATTTCTAAAGTTCATGTGTATGCTGTCATTGTAAACTGTGAGGCCACCCATGGCTCGGTTTTCAGAAGTTCCTTTGAAATCAAGTGATCCGATTCCGTAAAATGAATAGGGAGATGATGTATTGTTTTGGGAAATAACTACTTGACAAGTCAGAAAAAGTAAAAAAACTAATGGAAATATTTTATTCAATTATTCTTTATTAAGATTTAGAATGCTGTTAAGGCCGTCTAATATAAAATTTTGATTCGCAAATATGGTAATTTTTAATGTTTTTGACAAAAATTTAGCATTTCCACCAGTTAATATAACCTTCACATCATCATACTTTGAGCTAATATTGTTGATAAAACCATTTATTTCGTTGCATACCCCACCTATAACTCCTGAATGAATTGAGGTTTCAGTAGAATCTCCAGGAAAACTAAATTTATCAGATATTTCTAATAACGGAAGATTAGCAGTGTAATTATTTAATGACTTGTATCTCATATCAATACCTGGGGATATAGAACCACCAAAAAATTTATTATTATGGTCTATAAAATCAATTGTTATGCAAGTACCAACATCGATTATTATTTTATTTGATTTTGGATATAGTAATGATGCAGCTGAAGCAAGTGCTAGTCTATCATTTCCAAGAGAATGAGGAGTTTTATATTCTAACTTGAAAGGATAAATAAAAGTCGAATTTAATTGTAAAACTCTAATTTTGTAACCTTTAAATAAATCGACATCATTTACTGATGATACATTCGAAATTATAGCATAACTAACATCGTTATATTCACCTAATACTTTATTTATTACAGAATCAATTTTAGAATTACTCTCAGAAAAAAAATATATCAAATCTGAATTTTTATAAATCCCAATTTTAAAATAATTATTACCAATGTCTAGCGCGAGGTTCATTCAATGTTCAATATGCTCAAATTTACAAAAGCATTTTTATAAAATAATTTTGGGAATAACAAAATTGAATCTATCTTTGACGCGCTCAAAAGGTACCTTAGCTCAGTTGGTAGAGCAACGGACTGAAAATCCGTGTGTCCCTGGTTCGATTCCTGGAGGTACCACATAAAGCCCTCATTTTTATGAGGGCTTTTGTTTTATATCAATTTTTAAATTTTACTATATTTACTAAATTTCAAATAAATTATTAAATGACAGATTCTGATATAAATAAATATACAATTGAATTTATGTCAACTAACTGGACAATCACTGTGGTGTGCGTTATTGCTTTGATATTCATAGTTTTATATGTTGGCCATAAACTTCCTTCAGGCAAAAAAGAAAAATATGCTAAATTCTTAGCTGCACTGATGATTGGTTTTTTTATTGTAAATCACTCATTACTTTTCTTTCTGGGAAAATGGGAAATCAGTAAAGAACTACCAGTACATCTTTGTTCTATAAGTGGTTTAATTTGCTGTTTCATTATGTTTATTCCAAAAAATAAAAGACAATTTCTTTTTGAATTTCTATTCTATTGTGGAATAATAGGAGGTATTCAGGCTATACTTACACCCCTACTTGATGATTATGGCGGTTATGACTTCTTTTATATTCAGTTCTTTTTTAAGCATGCAATGATAATCGCATTTCCAATATACTTGAGAAATAATTTAGGAATGAAGTTAACTAAGTTTTCATGGCTAAAAACATGGGTTGTTTTAAATATATTCATGTTTATATTAATTCCTTTAAATAGCTTTCTTGGTTCTAATTATATGTATGTTAACGTACCTCCAGCCGTTGATAATCCAATGGTAATTGGTGAATGGCCAACTTACTTATACTGGTGGGAACTATTTGTGTTAATTTTAATTTTGTTAGTCTTTGTAATTGGAAAACCAAAAACTTTTGAGAGGACTAATTAAAATATCAATAATACTTATTTCAATATTTAGCTGCAAAGAGGTAGTTGTTGAAGAAATAAAGGATAACTCAAGTTCAAAAATTATAAATTACTCAGAGATTGACCTTGAATTAATTTATAAAATTAAACTTTATTCCAACATTGATGAATGGATAAACTATGTGGAGTTAAACGAGTATGTTAATCAACTTAATTTAAATGATTACAGTTCTCTTATTGATAATAAAAAATATCTAATCAGATTTTTTAACGGAATAAAAAATACGATTCCAACAGAAATTAATAAGCCCGAAATAAAATCAAGACTTACCGTCATAGAAACAGATTTTTTAAGATTTGAATCAATGCTTTCTAACTATGAATCAAATAAGGAAGAAAAGATTAAAATGGTTAAAAAAATTAATAACTCTTTCTCTAACCTTAATTTTCAAATAGATAAGTTAACAGAAAAACAAGAAATTACTCCTGAATAGTAGGCTTCTGAGCATTTAAGGCATCAATACTAATTTTAGCCAAATTGAAATTTGGAGCAATAGCTAAGGCATCATTCAAAATGGAAATTGCTGCGTCAATGTTATTTTCTCTGTCCTCATTAATTTTTACCAATCCTTTTAGGTAAGTAAATGCAGCTTTCATCGGAACCGAATATGGCTGCTGGGTTTCATAGTAGTTTCTAACAATTTCTCCATCGGAATTTGCAATCCCGAATGTTATGTTTCTAGTAGCTCCCATTAAATCCCCAGTTCTAATCTTCATTTCTGCTAATTCATAAGCAATAAAAGGATTTGGCTTTCTTTTAAATAATTCTTCGTAATGTATCATTGCCTGTTCAATGTCATTGATTGCCTTAAGGGAAAAGGCCTTGACTTGTACAGCTAAATCCGAATCTGAATCATTCTTTTCAACTCCTATTGTATTTAATGCCTCAACATGTCTGCCCTCATTCATATATAAGGTTGCTAGAGTATCTTTTCTTGCTTGACTTGGCTCTAATACATTCAAATGGGTTAGTGCATTTATGACTCCTTGAATGTCAGCCTGAGATTGCATCTGTTTATAGTATTTTTTATAATGAGATAAAAGATCCTGATTTGACTGACTAAATGTACTTGTAGTACAAAATAATATTAGCAGTGTTATTACTTTCTTCATAATATATTTTTTTGCGAAGCTAATTAATTTTTTTAAAATGCAATCTGAACCATAAATGACCCAGACATAAATTCATCATCATCTAAGTTATTTAAATTTTCATATGTAGTCTTGAAAAGACTTGCTTGTATCTTTAAATTATTTCCGGCCAAATATTTTGATATCCCAACCCCCATATTTGAAGATTTTCTTAAAACGGAGCTTTCATAGGAATCAAACTCAGGGTTTAAACTCTCATAAATAAAGTCAACACTTATTCCATTTTTTGTGAAATATCCAAATTGAATTCCTTGACTATCACCAACCACTAAATATTCGCTTATTTGTTGTGGGATTAATAAATTAAAGGCATTTGGGTCTGTGTAAATTTGATCAAGACCAGAGGCAAAAGCATCAGCATATTCTAAAACCAAAGAAAAACCTTTATATTTTAAATTTAAGTCAAAAAATAGTTGTGAATAATCTGGAAACAACTCGTCTCCAGAATTATTATACAGAATAAAATCACCATGACCGTCTCCAACCTGATTACTTGCACCCATATTTTTGGAATATGCAACACCAATTTGAACTTTTGGCTTCTCTTCATGCATCAGGTCAACTGTTGATATTCTGTTTCCAATTGAAAAATCACCAAAAGGTAAAATATTGATTCTTGATCCAAATTTTACTCCTCCTTTATCTGAATCTCTTGAATCCTCACCAAATGAATTTCTTCCATCGCCAGATGTAACAGCAAAAGTAGGATTGATCACAAATTGATTACCAAAGCTTGTTTCAAAAAATAATCCAAATTCTTCACCATTCTCAGTATATGTTTGACTTAAAATTCCTCGATTAGTAAACCTTAATTGATCCTCATTATGAACCATCTCAAGATTATTATGACTTACCTGCATCTGACCAAAATATAAAGTAGTCTTTTCATTTAAATGATATCCGATAAAAGCTTCCACCAAAGGATTTGATGAGCTATAATCCATTTGAATTGTGAAACTTAATTTTTCATCTTTAGCAAATCCTGTAAAAAATAAATTTGAGTTTTGACTTTTAAACTGTCTAAATACATTCGAGTATTCACCATCGGATGTATAGATTTCTTCATCATTGTAAATATATGTTGGTTTTATAAAACCGAATATATTGAACTCATAATCACCTTCATTGAAAGAAAAAGAAATTCCATCTCCAAGGCTAAAACTAGCGCTATTTCTTTCGGAGTCTTGGGTGAAGGCATAAGAAACTGATAGTAAAAATAAAGTTGTAATGATTAATTTTTTCATATTCTAGTTATTAAGATTTTTTATTCTATAAATTGGTAATTGACTATTTAGCGAGGTATTGATTATTCCAAAACTTACATAACTATTTGGAGCCTCGGGTTCTAATAATTCTGCGATTAAATTCGATCTCTTTTGATTCATACTGATTAATATATCTCCTTTTGAAAATCCATTATGATTATACTCTATAGACGTGACAACTTTTTGCATTCTCATCTTTTCATAAACTTTAAAATTGTCATTAAATTCAATAACTCTGTAACCCCCTGAATATATCACGGTGTCTTTTTGTAACTCAACATAATCAATCCCTACATCTTTTAATTTTTCGATAAATCCAAAATTATTTTGTTTGATTATATAAGCTAATGGCCTGTCCCTTTTGGAAATTGCATAAGAATCTTTTGAACTATGCATCGTAGTTTCAAAATCAATCATCTCATTGGATCCAATATCAATTGCTTTAATCACATCAGTATAGATAGATCTTTGGTGTTCTAAAACAATATCATTTGAGTAAGTATTTGCTTTGGCAATTTCATCAAAAATAAATATTGAATTCTCATATGCAGTTTTCAAAAATGAAAAACCAACAGAGAGACCAGAGTTTATCCTTCTTTTAAAAGAAGTTTTTCCTATTCCAACTCCTCTTATTTCAAAAAGGGTTGCAATTCCGTTATTAAGAGCATAAAAATTTGAACTTGATCTTGCAGTATTTGAACCTGTACTAAAGTGAATTTCACCTTTATATTTTTCTGACTTAATATAATGCCTATGTCTAAGATTTAACTTATCAAGAGATTTTTTTGCATTTTTAACAAATAAGGTGTCAATTATAGTCCTAATATTTTCAGGCACATTTAAGTTGCCTGTATGCAAAAACATTACATCATAAGGGTTTGCAATTCCAAAAGAACTTAATTGTGCAAAGTCTTTTCTAAATGGTCTATATTCATGAAAATCAAGTGCAACGTGAGGGTCAAAATCAGCAAAAGCCAATTTAGAAGCTTTTGTTTCTGGTGCCATCATTTTAGTATGATCTCTGTTTAAATCTAAACCATTTGCAGCGTACCGATCGTTTTTTAAAAACCCATCAATATTTGCCATCGGGAGAATCGCCAATTCGATTTTATTTAGCAAATAATTATAATCCGAATCTTCTAAAATGAGGTGAATTAAATACAATAAAGATTCTGTACTTGCAGGTTCATTTCCATGTAAACCACCTTGCATCCAAACCTTTAGTTTTTTTTCATCATTATGATTTTTCTTCTTGATGTAGATGATCGGAATTTTTTTTCCTTTTTGAGACTCTCCAATAAAACTTGATGAAACAGATTCAGGATGCTTTTTAACTTTTTCGTCAATAAAGTCTGTCAACTCTTCATAGTTTGTAAAACCCTTCTTCTTTTTTAATGCTGGTGTGATATTTTCAAGATCATTAAGTTCACTAAAAAATTTATTGGTTATTTTTTTTGGCTCTTGATTTAACTGTGCATTGGTTGCAAAAAAATTAAAGATGAATATGTAGAAAATTATTTTTTTTAGCATAATTTATCAAAAAGAAATAGTTGTAATCAATCTAAACAATAATTCGTCCTTGAATACAATATCAGTACTTAAATCGTTATCATGATTTATCCCAAGACTACCGTCAACATATGTTATAGAGCCTTGTACTTTAAAACCATAATCTCTTCTACTTAATTTAGTTATTCCTAATGTGTAGTAATTTGGCCTGTTATAAAAAGTAGCATTGTTTAGAAATGAATTTTGATCTGCAATCAAGTGAGTATACCTTCCATCAATTGAATAATTATTTTTAAATAAATAACCTAACTGAAAGTTGTAAGCCTTACCTAACATCATTCTACCTTTTACATATGCATCAACATTTTGAATATCATTAACCAAAAATGTTGTTGAAATTGAACCATCATTTCTTACCCTTTGTGTAATATCATCAGGAACAATAGCTGATGACTTTACAAATTCACCTAGAGCTGAAAAACCTCTGTATTTGAAAAGAAAATCTAAACCATACTTAAAGTAATCAGGTAAACTCTCTTCGTCATTACTGTTCAAATAAACAAGTCTACCACTGTATCTTCCTCTTCTACTACTCATCCCCGAATTATGACTATAATGAACACCCACAACAAGTTTAGGCACCTGCTCTCTCATAATATCTATTTGTCTAAACTGACCTATATTGGTAAATAAGCCAAATGGTAAATAATCAATTCTACCTCCTACCTTTAGCCCCCCTTTGTCATTACCCATTATATTTTTTCCATCACCGTTGGATAATACTAAATAAGGTCGTAAAAATGAGCCTCTTCCAGATTTTATCCTACCCGTAACAAAAACTCCAAATTCACGAATTGATGCAAAAGCAGACGTTAACCGACTTCTTTCCACTAATTGAAGAGAATTAGAACTCATCCAAAGTTCTCGATTATCTGCATATGTTGTCCTTTGTCCAAACTTAACAGAAAAAGAATTGTTTGGCGCATAGTCAATGTAAGCATCCATTAATGGATCTTCATTGGCTTCACCAATTTCGGATACACCACTTAAATCCACTTGTAATCGATATTTAAACCTTGGGTCTTTGGTTTGACCATCAATTCTTAATCGAAGTCTTCTCATCCTATATCTAGAGGAACTTTCATCATAACCCTCAGTTTGTTTTAGTTCAGCCATAGGTTGGGCATAACCCGTAATTCTAACGCTTTGACCCGACTCACCAACAAATCTTAATCCATCCCCAAATTTGTATGATTGCATTTCTAAACCTTGAGAATAAGATAGATTAACAATTAGAAAAGCAATAACAAAATAAAATAATCTCATATATCTTTTTTAATTAAAGTTAGTTCCATCAATCTTAGTTCCAGGTGAGAAAAAAGCTCCTAAGGCTTCACCAATTCCAGCATGTTGATAGAAAAGAATACCATCATCACCAGGCTCCAAATTAAGATCAGGATATCTGGTGTAAGATTCATTTGGGTTATTTGACAATGGTTCTATATCAAATGTTAAAACAACTTCACCATTTGTATTATACAAAGTGACAAAATCCCCTGCATTATTCATATTTAATATTCCAGCAGAAGCGGTTTGAACAATAGCATTACCAAAGACTCCTGTTGGATTACCTCCACCAAATAAAACTAATACACCCCCCGAAGGAATTATTGTCCCTTCAGGAAAAATATGTCTTTCTTGGGCATTATCATGTACAGTGTAGCCTGAAACATCTAGTGTACCTCCAAGATTTACAAACTCAATGAATTCGTCCTCCTGAGCTTCTCTTATTCCATCACCATTTGCATCACCTTCAATTCCAGACGGTGGATCATAAAGTACTTCATTGATAATCAGTAAAGGTTGTGAACATCCGTTATACTCTGGAAGCCCTGCCTCATTTGGACAATCATCATCACTATCGTTAATTCCATCACCATCAGAATCTGAGTCATCATCCAATAATGAAATTGTTATTGAAGAGCTAAGCACAGTCACGTCACCTTGAGCTTCAACCGAAATAATAATTGTTTCAATGTCTTCAATATCTTCATCTTGCATTGAACTTATAGTTAATGAACCTGAACTATCTCCAGATGGAATTATTAAAGAGGCCTCGCTACTTAAGTAGTCCTCATTAAAGGTAGCTGACCCCGAAAATGAAATAGGAAGGATAGTTTCTTGTTCAACTTCAGAATTTAATGATGCCGTTATTGTTGTTAAACCTTGGTCTTCACTGATTTCATTTGAAGATGATGTTAGTGTTAAGGCCGGTAAAATATCATCTGTATCACAAGAATGAAGTGTTAATAAAAAAGCTGATAAGAAAAGTAGTCTGATTTTCATTTGCTAAAACGTTATATTTAATATTTATTAAACATAGAAAAAATAAATGAATTGCTATTTTTTTATTCGTATAAATTTCATTTATTTATAATAACAATCCATTGGTAATAATGAAATCAATTTTAAATAGCTTTCTTTTAATTTTTACCATTTTCATAATTTCCTGTAGTCCAGCTGGCTCTAGCTTTTCACCGAATCCAGATCCTATAATTCCAGCAGAAATAAGTACTGGTACAGGCATGTTTATTTTTACAATGAATGATATAGATTTTGAGGTTTTTTATCACGTGCCAAGTTCATATACTGCTTCATCTAAAGTTGTTTTTGCGATGCATGGAGGTGGACGAGATGCAGAGGGTGTAAGAAATTATATGATAAATATTTCTAATCAATACAATTTTATAGTTGTTGCTCCAAAAGTCTCCTCCTCTGATTTTTCATTGGGTGATGGTTATATTCTTGGGAATGTGTATGTTGATGGTGATAATCCAAGTACAAATACATTGAAAAATGAAAATGAGTGGAGTTTTTCAATTATTGAGCCCATTTTTGATTCTATCAATATTTCGCTTTCTCTTATGAATGAAAAATATAATTTATTTGGTTATTCAGCTGGTGGACAATTTGTTCAAAGATTTTTACTATTTAAGCCAAATGCAAGATTTGATAAGGTAGTTATTGGAGCAGCTGGCTGGTTCACTGTTCCTGATTATACCACACCTTTTCCATACGGATTAAATAACAGCATATTAATGAGTACGAATATTAATAGTTTGCTAATGAAAAATTTATTTATTCAAGTTGGTGCGCTTGATAATGATCCCAACTCTTACAACTTAAGACATAATGAATATGCAGATGCTCAAGGGCTAAACAGAGTAACAAGAGCAATGTATTTTTATAATTTTGCTCAATCGATTAGTGAATCAAATAATTATAACTTTAACTGGTCCTTACATATTTTACCAGAAGTTGGTCATAATTTTGGACCATTAGCTGAAAATGCATGTGATCTAATGTTTAATTAATGAGATTAAATAAAAATATTATTGGGTTAATTTTAGGTCCATTACTTTTTTCAGTAATACTGATTTTTGTAGAGGCAGATGGGTTAAGTTTTGAAGCAAAATGTATACTTGCTTCTACAGCGTGGATGGCTGTCTGGTGGGTAACAGAATGTGTTCCAATTTCTGTAACAGCATTACTTCCAATTGTTCTTTTTCCGATTACTGGCGGTATGGATCTTTCAACAACTACTGCCGCTTATGGCCATAAATTAGTATTCCTTTTTGTTGGTGGTTTTTTAATAGCACTTGCAATTGAAAAATGGCACCTTCATAAAAGACTTGCACTTAATATTATCAGAGTTACTGGAAGTAATAAATCTCGAGTTATACTTGGTTTCATGTTGGCTACTGCTTTTCTATCTATGTGGATTTCTAATACAGCAACCTCAATAATGATTTTGCCGGTTGGACTAGCAATAATTTCTCAATTAAAGGATGACCCCAATACAAAAGAAAATGAAAATGAAATTTTTGGTAAATCGCTGATGATTGCAATCGCCTACAGTGCCTCTATTGGAGGAATGGCTACACTGATTGGAACACCTCCAAACATGGTTTTGGCTGGGGTTGTTGAAGAAAGTTACGGGATAAAATTGAATATGTTTGATTGGATGAAGTTTGGAGTTCCTTTATCATCATTTTTACTGATTATATGCTGGTTTTATTTAACAAAAATTGCTTTTAAATTTAAGAATGAGGAATTTTCTGCTGGGCAGGATGAAATCCTCAGACAAATAAAGAAACTAGGAAATTTTTCCAATGAAGAAATTAAGGTTTTAATCGTTTTTACACTAACAGCACTTGGCTGGATATTTCGCGGAAGTATTGAAGCAATTTTTCCAATGATTGATGATACTATCATAGCTATTTTCTTTGCTGTTACTTTATTTATAATTCCCACAAAAAATCAAAAAGTTAAAAGTAAATTATTGGTCTGGGAAGATACTGTAAAATTACCCTGGGGAATACTGATTTTATTCGGGGGTGGAATGGCTATAGCTAGTGCCTTTGGGAAAAGTGGTTTAGCTTTATGGATTGCTGACTTACTTCAAAACCTTGATAATGTGTCACTATTTTTAATAATACTAATCATTGTAACATCCATAAATTTATTAACTGAGGTTACTTCAAACATGGCAACAACGGCCATGCTTCTACCTGTACTCGTAACGATTGCATTAGCAATCGAAGTACACCCTTACTTTTTACTAGTTAGTGCAACATTAGCAGCCTCATGTGCATTCATGCTTCCTATATCAACACCACCTAATGCTGTTGTTTTTGGGTCTGGATTTTTGAAAATTGAGGACATGTTTAAAAAGGGAATTTGGATGAATTTAATTTCAATAATAACGATAACATTAGTAGTATACTTTACCCTCCCCTACGTTTTTGAAATGACAGCAGAACTAATCCCTATTAATTAATTTTTAGAAATCAGTAGATAACTGATTATGTTCAACCATTTCCCTAAAAAGTTTTTCCAACTTTTCGTGTTTTGAATTATCTTGAAAATGTTCATGATATATTTTTAGTCCAAATTCAATTGCCCTTTGAGAATTTTCAGAAAAACTGGACACCCATTCATTAATTGATTTTTCAAGCTCATCATGTTTGCATATTTGGTCTACAAGACCCCAATCAAAAGCCTTATTCGTATCAATCTTATATCCTCTAATACACCAATCTATAGTTTTCTTTAATCCAATTATATGAGAAAGAGATTCCATAACCTGCAAAGGAAAAATACCTCTTTTTACCTCAGGCAAAGAATATGAAAGATTATCACATGAAATTACATAATTACACCCAGCAACTATTAAACAACCACCAGCATATACATTTCCCTGAACTACAGCTAACTTTGGTTTGTATAGACTATTAAATAAATTACCAATTATTATTTTTTTAGATGGGTCAGGAATTGAAGACTTGTGAGGTTCAACATTATTTTTTAAAGCCTTTAAATCAGCTCCTGCAGAAAAAGTATCACCACTAGACTTTACAATCACTAGTCTTATATTATTATTATTTGAAATATAATTAAAGCAAAATGCGATTTCATTAATCATTTGAGGATGTAAAGCATTTTTTTTGTTTGGTCTATTCAATGTTAGAAAAAAAACACCTTCATTTTCCTCAATATTTAAAAAATGAAAATTATTTTCCCAGAAATTTGATAATTGACCGTCACTAAAATAATTCATACTGTAAAATTTACATTCTAAAGACCCCAAATGAGTCCGTACCTTTAATTGTGTTGTTATATACAGCTGAAAGAGCCATTGATAAATATTTTCTAGTATCTCTTGGATCAATGACTCCATCATCCCAAACTTCAGATGTAGTGTGCCATACACTAGCTTTTTTTTCTGCTTGTTCAGCTAAATTATGTTTTTCCTCCAATAACAATTTCTCATCTATAGCTTTGTTTAATGACTCTGCAGATTTTCTTTTTACTATTTCCATAACACCTGCTAACTGATCAGCGCCCATCACTCCTGATTTTGAATTTGGATATGAAAAAAGAAATCTAGGGTTAAATGATCTTCCACACATAGCATAATTTCCAGCTCCATATGAATTGCCAACTTGTAAGCTAATATGAGGGACGGTACTACCCGCAACTGCATGAACCAGTTGTGAACCTGCATTAATCATCCCGTTTTGCTCATGCTTTTTTCCAACCATAAAGCCTGTTGTATTATGTATAAATAAAAGTGGTGTATTAGATTTGTTTGCAAGCTGAATAAAATGAGTTGCTTTACGTGCAGACTCAATAAAAATAACTCCATTATTTGCTATTATTCCGATAGGATATCCATTTATTCTAGCCCAGCAACACAACATGGTTCTCCCAAAATTTTCTTTAAACTCTGTATACTCAGAGCTATCTATGAACCTCATTATTAACTCGCGAATATCGAATGGCTTTTTTAAGTTTGAAGGAATTATCCCAAGAATTTCATCTTCGTTAAATCTTGGTTGTAAAGCCTGTTTTTCGTATTCAGATTTCTTTGATTTATTCTCATAAATTTTAGACACTATATCTCTAGTTATGCTTAAAGCATGTTTTTCATCATCTGCTAAAAAATCTGAAACTCCAGAAATACTGCTGTGCATCCATGCTCCACCCAATTCTTCATCGTTTGCGTCCTCATTGGTAGCCATTTTCACAAGAGGAGGTCCAGCAAGAAAAACTTTTGCGTTATTTTTTTGCATGATTGTGTAATCAGACATTCCTGGAACATAAGCACCTCCTGCAGTTGCATTACCAAACACCACAGAAATTGATGGAATACCTTTTCTTGATCTCTGTGACATTTCCATAAAAAATCTACCATAATTATTAAAAACTCTATCTTGATCAGGTAGATTCGCGCCACCACTTTCTACAAGATTGATTGTCAACAACTTATTTTCAGAGGCAATTTGTGAAAGCCTTAAATTTTTCAAACTGGTCGCATAGTCAATTGCACCTGCTTTACGAGTAGCTACATTAGCATTGATTAAACACAAAACCCCTGAAACATAGCCAAGGACGACAACAGTGGTACCGCCTGCACCAAAACCATTTTCGTGTTTTAGACCAGCCAATGACATAAGTTCAACAAAGGGTTTATTTTTATCAAGGAGTAACTCAATTTTTTCCCTTGCGAGTAATTTATTTCTTTTTCTGGCTCTTTTAATTTTTTCCTTACTACCCTCGTTTTTAGAAAGCTCAAAGTAGGCCTCTAACTCTAAAATAATCTTTTTCATTGAAGCATAATTTTCTATATACTTTTTACCTAACACATCAATCTTAGAGCTTATTTCTTGCATCATTAACTGGGAATAAAATCTTCAACAATCAATTTAATAATTTTAATTTTAAGTGTAATTAATTATTTTATCAAAAATTTAAAAAAAGAGGCTTAAATTATCAAAATATTTTTTTGGCAAATTATAAATGAATAATTCGTAATAAACTAAGACAATTTTGTAATTTGTTAATTCAAAACAAACTAAAAACATGTCGAGTAGCAACAAATATCATTTTAGATTTTATGATTGGGAGGAAAAGCTTAGAGATAAGCCCTTTTTTAAGACAACCTTTTGGCGATAATTGGGAGGTTTACACATGGGGAGAAGCTGGCCTGATGGCTAGAAAATTAGCAACAGGTTTAAAAAGTTTAGGGTTAGAAAAAGGCAATCATATAGGGCTAATGTCAAAAAATTGTCGTGAATGGATTATAGCAGATTTGGCAATTATAATGGCAGGTTATGTTTCAGTACCATTTTTTCCTAATCTTAAATCACATGAAATTAAAAATCTTCTAGAATTTGGAGATGTTAAAGCATTATTCATGGGTAAAGTTGAGAATTGGGATGAAATTAAAAATGGTATTGACAATGAAATGCCTGTTATAGCTTTTCCACATTATGAAGGTAATTCAAAAATAGACAGAGGTTATCAATGGAATAATTTTATAAACCAATTTGAAGCACAAAAAGAAAATTATCATCCAAACATAGATGATATATGGACAATTATATTTACATCGGGAACAACAGGTAATCCAAAAGGGGTTGTTTTAAATTTTGATATAAATCAAAACACAGATGTGATGTACACAGAAAGTTATAATCCATTATGTGTAGATTTTGAAGGAAATAATTCCTTCTTTTCATACCTACCAATGAACCATATAGCTGAAAGAATTGCCATAGAATTTACAACCTTTAAAAATGGTGGAGTAATTTCATTCACCGAATCAATTGACACATTCGTTAAAAATTTATCTGATGTTCAACCGTCAGTATTTTTTGGCGTCCCAAGAATTTATACAAAATTTCAGTTAGGTATATTATCTAAATTCAGTCAGAAAAAATTAGATTTCTTATTGTCAATTCCTTTACTTTCTTCGATTATCAAAAAGAAAATCCAAAAAGGGCTTGGGCTTTCTAAGGCAAAAGTTATTGTTTCAGGTGCAGCTGCAATGCAAGTTGCTCAAAGAAATTGGTTTAGGAAAATTGGGGTAAATATCACAATTGGTTATGGTATGACCGAAAATTGTGCAATTACAACTCAATTGCCAGGATCAAATTTCAGTAAACCGGGATCAGTTGGTCAAGTTCAACCAAATGTTGAAATTAAAATTGATGAAGGATCTGAAGAAGTGTTGATGAGAGGGCCATATGTAATGTTGGGTTATTACAATGACTCCGAAACCACAAATAATACCATAAAAAACGGCTGGCTTCATACGGGCGACAAAGGAAAAATTGATGATGATGGACATTTATATATAACTGGAAGAGTTAAGGATACATTTAAAACGAGTAAAGGAGAATTTATTGATCCGGCAAAAATTGAGGCCCTTTTTGGTGAAGTTGAATATTTTGGGCAAATGTGTGTTGTTGGATTAGGAATTCCTCAGCCGATTATGCTCGTAAATACTTCAGATATAGGTAAAAAACTTACAAAAAATGAACTTATAGAAAAGTTAGAAAATAAATTATCATCAGTTAATTCAAATGCATTTAATTATCTCAAAGTTTCTACCATTGTGATATGCAAAGATGAATGGACTCCTCAAAATGAAATTTTGACACCAACAATGAAGATCAAGAGAGGTAATGTTGATAAAATGTATATGTATAAATATGATGAATGGCATCATTCAGACAAAAAAATAATTTGGGAATAAAATAAACAATGATTAAAAATTTAAATATTTTAATTTTTATTTTTTTAATTTCTACGTGTGTATATCCAAACAGAATAATAAATGGAACGGTAATAGATTGTAAAACAAATCTTCCAATTCCAGGTGCTGAAATAATAATTAATAAAAATCAATTGAATCAAAAACCAAAATTGACAGACTTTGATGGATATTTTGAATTAGATATTTCTGATGATACCAAAGAGATTTTTATTCGCTATCCCAAATACAAAGAAATAAAAATCACTATTAGTGATTCAAAAAATTTAGGTGAAATCATTCTCTTTAAAAGAGGTTGTAAAAATAGATAAGCATGAATCATTTTACTAAGGAACATGAAATGTTTAGAGAGAGTCTTAGAGATTTTTTAAACAAAGAAGTGAAAGAAAATATTAATAAATGGGAGTCAGATCATAAAATACCGAGAGATATTTGGAAAAAAATGGGCGATCAAGGTTTTCTTGGTCTTACCTACCCTGAAAAATATGGAGGTTTTGATCTTGATTTCTTTTTTGAAGTAATTCTATTCGAAGAAATGTCAAAAATGAATTCTGGTGGATTTGTAATTACACAACAAGTAGTTCAATGCATGTCATCACCATATATTCTTAAATATGGAAGTGAAGATTTGAAGAAAAAATATTTACCTGGGATAATTTCGGGTGATTTAATTGGATGTATAGGAATTACAGAGCCAGATGCTGGGTCTGACGTGAAAAGTATTAAAACTAAAGCAGAAGATAAAGGAGACCACTATTTATTAAACGGTTCAAAGACATTTATAACAAATGGAGTTTACGGCGACTTTGTAGTAACAGTTGCTAAAACTGATTCAAAGGCTGAAACCAAAGGAATAAGTCTTATTGTAGTTGACTTAAATTCAAAAGGAATCAACAGAACAAAAATCGATAAACTTGGTTGGCATGCATCAGATACCGCCGAAATTAGCTTTGATAACGTTGAAGTTCCTAAGGAAAATTTGATTGGAGAAGAAGGAAAAGGTTTTTACTATTTAATGAATGGATTACAATTAGAAAGATTAATTTTTGTACCAAGTTGCGTTGGTGCAATGGAGTTTGCGATCTCTGAATCTATTAAGTACATGAAGCAGAGGAAATCATTTGGTCAAACGATCGATAAATTTCAATCCCTCAGACATAAAATTGCAAGTCTTTCATCCGAAATTGAATCCGCTAAAGTATTTGGTTATTATTGTTGTGAGTTATACAATAAGAATATTTATGATGTAAAACTTTGTTCGATGGCTAAACTTTTAGTGACAGAACTTCATGAAAAAGTTTCAACTGAATGCTTACAGTTTTTTGGAGGAAATGGTTTTAGTGAAGAATATCCTTTAGCTCGAATGTACAGAGATTGTAGAGTTGGAACTATAGGTGCAGGAACATCTGAAATAATGAGAGAAATCATTGCTAAAGCAGTGATAGATGACGCAGAATTCAAAGAGGTGAAATCTTAATTTTTTTTGTGTAATTTGTCAATTTGTAATTGAATTTCAGAATCTTCAATTCTGTTAAACAATAATTCTGGTTCGTTAATTTTATGATTCTCATTGATTAGAAAATCTTTCTTTTTTAAACCTTCCCATGTCCAATTAATTTCGTCTTTAAAGTTTAAAATATTTTTAATTTTCTTAGAGGTAAAAGGAATAAATGGCTCTGAAACAATAGCTAAAACTGATGAAATATGTAGGGAAATAAATATCACGGTTTTTACCCGCTCTGGATTTTCTTTTATTATTTTCCATGGTTCCTCATCAGCCAAGTATTTATTTCCTATTCTAGCGATATTCATGAACTCTGAGCATGCATCTCTGAATTTAAAATTACTCAGTGATTCTTCTACTTTGTTAATTGAGTGATTAACTAAATCCAAGACATTCTTGTCTTTGTCAAGTAATTCATTATTAGCCGGAATGTAAGACTCATAATATTTTTTTGTCAGGACAACTACACGATTAATAAAATTTCCTAATATTGCTACTAACTCACCGTTATTGCGATTCTGGAAATCTTTCCACGTAAAGTCATTATCTTTATTTTCAGGGGCATTAATAGTTAAAACATATCGAAGAACATCCTGTTTTCCAGGAAAATCATTTAAAAACTCTGGTAACCAGACAGCCCAATTTTTTGAAGTTGAAATTTTAGAACCTTCAAGATTTAAAAATTCGTTTGCTGGAACATTCTTTGGAATAATAAAATCCCCATGTGCTTTTAACATGGCAGGAAAAATAATGCAATGGAAAACTATATTGTCTTTTCCTATAAAATGGATAAGTTCAGTGTTATCGTCCTTCCAATATTTCTCCCAATTCTGTTTATTATCAATAGCCCATTCCTTAGTTGAAGAAATATATCCAATTGGGGCGTCGAACCAAACGTATAAGACCTTTCCGTTAGAGTCTTTAACGGGAACAGGAACCCCCCAGTCTAAATCTCTTGTAACAGCTCTCGGTTTTAGGCCATCATCTAACCATGATTTACATTGCCCATAAACGTTAGATTTCCACACTCCCTTATTATCCTCTAAAATCCATTTTTCTAAAAACCCCTGAAATTTATCAAGCTTCAAATACCAATGTTTAGTTGTTCTGAGAGATGGCTTATTTCCAGTAATTGAAGATCTTGGATTAATTAAATCTCTAGGATTATGACTAGTGCCACATTTTTCACACTGATCTCCATAGGATTCTTCAAATCCGCATTTAGGGCATGTTCCTATTAAAAATCTATCAGGAAGAAATTGTTCCTCCTCTTCATCATAAAATTGTTCTGAAGTTAACTCTTCAAAAGAATTTTTTTCAAGCAACTTTAAAAAGAATTCAGATGCAGTATCATGATGAATTTTTGCTGAGGTTCTTGAATAGTTGTCAAAAGAAATTCCAAATTCGGAAAAAGAATTCTTTATATTTTGATGATATCTATCTACAATTTCTTGGGGAGTTTTATTTTCTTTTTTTGCTTTGATTGTTATTGGCACACCATGCTCATCACTACCGCAAATATAGACAACGTCATTCCCCATGATTCTTAAATATCTAGCATAGATATCTGCAGGCACATAAACACCAGCTAAATGACCAATATGAATTGGACCATTTGTATAGGGTAATGCTGCTGTAATAGTATAAGTTTTACTCAAGAATATTTTTTATATTAGTAAAAGTAATCAATTATGATTATAAATATGAAGTAAAATATAACTTCTTGTTAAGATATAAACAGTATTATGAAGTTGAAATCTAGTATCATTTTTTTAATACTATTAACTATTTTTTCTTTTGAATTATCATCTCAAATAACCTCAAATAATAAATTGATAAAACCTAAATATTTAACACCGGGAGATACTGTAGCTATTGTTGCTCCGTCCGGAGTTTTAAAAAACTTTAACAATTACATTAGTAAAGCAAAAGAATTATTGAAAGATTGGGATTTGAATGTAGTTATTGGTGAAAACGTGTATAATGATGATGGTCATTTTGCCGGAAGCGACTCGGAAAGAATATTAGATTTCCAAACAGCATTGGATGACAATTCAATAAGCGCAATCTGGTGTGCTAGAGGTGGCTATGGGGCAATGAGGGTTATCGATAATTTAAAATTTGAAAAGTATAAGGAAAATCCAAAATGGATTATTGGATATTCTGATATTACAGCTATTCATAGTGACTTACATATTCAAAAAAGTGAGTCAATACACGGTTTAATGTGTAAGAGCTTAGAAAAATTAGATATTAATAAAGATGAGTCTGTAAAATTACTTAAGAAAACATTATTTGGAAATAGTCTTTCATATAAAATTGCAGGAAACAGTTATAACGTTGAAGGAAAAGCAAGCGGTCAACTAGTTGGTGGCAATTTAACTCTTCTACATTGTCTGCTTGGTTCGAAATCTTCAATAGATACTAAAGGAAAAATTTTATTTATAGAAGATCTCGGAGAATATCTATATCACATTGATAGAATGTTATATTCACTTAAAAGAGCAGGCTATTTTGATAATCTTAACGGATTGATTGTTGGGGATTTTACGGACCTAAGAGAAAATACCACACCATTTGGCAGAAACCTAAAAGAATTAATTCTTGACATTGTAAATGAATATAAAATTCCGGTTGTCTTTGGTTTTCCAGCAGGCCATGGAGAAAAAAATTTCCCTATGATTCTTGGTAGAGAAATAGAATTGATAGTATCAAAAGAAGGTGCGGATATAAAATTTTATGACTAGTCCTTAACTTCACTTAGTACTTGTATAGCTTTTGATATTGAATTTATCTTTTGAATTTTTACGATAAATTTTTCGCCGTCATTAAATTTCTTTTGAGAAAAAGAAATTGAATTTTGATTATTTAAAGAATATTTAAATAACCTGTCTAAATATATCTTTTGTTCCTCTGAATCAAAATTCTTGATATATCCAATCAATATATTTTTTTTCAATACAATTTTATCAAATCCAAGTTCAGCAGAAAGCCATCTTAATTCTATAGTTTTGAGTAATTCATCTACAATATTTGGTAAAGCACCAAACCTATCAATTAGCTCAGCTTTAAATGAATCTAATTCATCCTGATATGTAATTTTATTTAGTTTGGTGTAAAGATTTAGTCTTTCCTTACTGGAATTGATAAAATCATTTGGAAACATAAGTTCAAGATCGGTTTCAAATACCATATTTACCTTTTTGGAAAATTGATTTTTTTCTAAATCAAGGTTCTTAAAATCATTCTCCTTTAACTCATTAATTGCTTCATCTAGAATTTTTTGATAAGTTTCAAAACCCATCTCATTAATAAATCCACTTTGCTCACCACCTAGCAAATCTCCTGCGCCTCTAATTTCTAAATCTTTCATAGCAATATTAAAACCACTTCCAAGCTCAGAATAATAATCTAAAGCAGTAATTCTTTTTTTTGCTTCAACAGTCATTTTTGAATACTCAGGAGTTATTAAATAGCAAAATGCTTTTTTGTTACTTCTTCCAACTCTCCCTCTCATTTGATGTAAATCGCTAAGTCCAAAATGATTAGCATTATTTATAAAAATAGTATTAGCGTTAGGAACGTCTAAGCCACTTTCTATAATCGTTGTACTTACAAGAACATCAAATTCCTTATTGATGAATTTAACCATCAAAGATTCTAGTGTTTTTCCGTTTAATCTTCCGTGAGCCACAGCAATACGTGCCTCTGGAACCAAGTTTTGAATCAAATTTGAAATCTCTTCAATATTTTGAATTTTATTATTTACAAAAAAAACTTGTCCACCACGATCCATTTCATATCTAATTGATTGCGAGATTAAATTTGAATCAAATCTGATGACTGATGTTTCAATTGGGTGCCTATTTGGTGGAGGAGTTGTGATTAATGATAAATCTCTTGCAGCCATTAAACTAAATTGTAGAGTTCTTGGAATTGGTGTTGCTGATAAAGTCAGGACATCAACGTTTTTTCTTATTGATTTCAATTTATCTTTAACTGCAACACCAAATTTTTGTTCCTCATCAATAATCAACAAGCCTAAATCTTTATAATTAATCTTGTCATTTACAAGTTGATGGGTTCCGATAATAATATCAATTTTTCCATTATGTAGTTTTTCAATTATTGACGATTTCTCCTTATTAGTTTTGAACCTGTTTAGGTAATCAACTGTTACAGGAAATTGATTTAGCCTTGAAGAAAAGGTTTTATAATGTTGAAAAGCTAAAATCGTTGTCGGAACTAAAACAGCAACTTGCTTGTTGTTGTCAACAGCTTTAAAAGCAGCTCTTATCGCTAATTCAGTTTTACCAAAACCAACATCTCCACATATCAATCTATCCATTGGCTGTTCACTTTCCATATCATTTTTGATGTCTTTAGTTACTTTTAACTGATCATCAGTATCTTCATAGATAAATGATGCTTCTAACTCATTTTGCAAATAGCTGTCTCTCTCATACTTAAATCCTTTTTTTTGTTTTCTCTCAGCATACACCTTGATCAAATCATAGGCTATTTTTTTAACATTTTTCTTGGTTTTTTGTTTTAATAACGCCCATGCTTTACTTCCAAGTTTGTATAATTTAGGGGTCTTACCATCCTTACCGTTATATTTTGAAATTTTATGGATTGCATGAATACTTAAAAATAAAACATCTCTCTCTCCATATATTATTTTCATCGATTCTTGCATTTTTCCATCTACTTCAATTTTTTGTAATCCTGCATATTTTCCTATTCCATGATCTATATGTGTAACGTAATCTCCTTTACTCAAACTGTTAATTTGTTTTAATGCAATTGATAGCTTGTTTTTAAATGTTTTACGAAATCTGAACTTATGATATCTTTCAAAAATCTGGTGATCAGTGTAAAAAACCATCTTTTCGTTCGTGTCAATAAAACCTGAGGAAAGGGGTAATATCACAGGATCAATAGCATCTTCATAATTTAAGTCTTCAAAAATCTGTGATAATCTTTTTTTTTGCTGACTATTTGTACAACATAGGCTTACATGATATCCTGCTAAACTTTTATTTTTTAAATCGTCAATTAGAAGATTAAAGCTTTTATTAAATGATGGTTGGGGTTGAATATTTAATTTGAAGTTTATTTTTGAGCTCATTGAATCGAATTCAACCTGCTTGAATTTTTTAAGTTGTTTTTTTACCGAATGTATATTAATAAATAGATTTTCTGGATTAACTAAATCTTCTTTACTGAGGGAGTTGTCAAATTTTGATTTTGCATTTTCAACAATTTTTTGAATTTCAGAATTAAATAAATTGATGCATTGAAGGTATATTACGGTTTCATCATTTATTACATCAAAAATATTTTGAATATTTTTTGATTTTTTTGACACTTGGATATTTGAAATAATTTTAATGCTTTGATGATTTTTTTCAGACCTCTGACTTTCAATATCAAATGAGCGAATTCTGGTTATTTCATCCCCAAAAAACTCAATTCTGTATGGTGTTTGACTAGAATAAGGAAATATATCTAAAATACCACCTCTGACAGCAAATTCACCTGGTTCAACAACAAAATCTTCTCTTCGAAAGTTTAACTCAAATAGCTGTTCATTTAGTTTATCGAATGAAATATTTTGATCTACTTTCAATTTTATTGAACTTTTTATAAGTTCATTCTTATTTACTTGATTTTCTGAAATTGCTCGTAGGTGAGTTACAATAATTGAATTTTTATTTTTTGAAAAATTTAAATACTCTATTAGTTCAGTTCGCTGTAATAAATTATAATTATTTGGTTCTTTATCAGAGTAGGGTTCTTTTGTTGTTTCGGGAAAATAAAAAATTTGTTTATCCGGGTTCAAAGTTTCAATATCATTCAAAAAATATAAAGAATCCTCCTTTGAATTAAAAATAAACAAAGTTGGTTTTGACTGCCTTTTTATAATGGTTGAGAAATAGAAAGAAAGGGAAGATCCAGTGAAACCTTTAATTTTTGTAGATTGATTTTGGGCAATAAAATCCCCAAGTCTTTTTATAAATGAAGACCCTTCAAAGTGTGAATAAAAACTTTTATTTGTCACCAAATAAATTTTCG
Source organism: uncultured Bacteroidota bacterium (assembly GCA_902581145.1). GTDB lineage: Bacteria > Bacteroidota > Bacteroidia > Flavobacteriales > Flavobacteriaceae > MED-G13. The sequence goes on from CACHNE010000001.1 coordinate 56,132, forward strand.
ACAAATATATCAGAAAAACTAAAAATTAAAAATTAAAATAATTATTTTAAAGCTATGAAAATTAAAATAAGAGAAGCTGTTAAAAAAGACATGCTTCAAGTACATAATTTAATTGTTGAACTTGCTGTTTTTGAAAAAGAACCTGAAGAGGTTGATATCAATTATAATGATTTAGAAACTATGGGTTTTGAAAATAAAACTCCTTTTTTCAAGTGTTTTGTTGCAGAATTTGAAAACAAAATAGTTGGAGCAGCAATTATCTATAATAGGTTTTCAACGTGGAAGGGAAAGACATTACATTTGGAGGATTTAATCGTAACAAAAAAAATGCGCGGTAAAGGAATTGGAAGTAAACTTTTTGACAAAGTAATTTTATACGGAAAAAAATTAGGCGCAAAAAGAATCTCTTGGAATGTTATAGATTGGAATAAAAATGCGATAGATTTTTATGAAAATCGAGGCGCTAAAATTGTTGATGGGTGGAGTATTGTTCACCTCTCAGGAGATAATCTTAAAAATTATTAGTAATAAATTCAATACAGAAATCCTTAATCTGATTCCTACAAGAAATATATTTTTCTATTTTTTCGTTTTCGTCTGTAATTTCTAATTTTGACGGATCTTCAAAATTTTTATGTATTCTTAATGCAGAAATAGTTGGCATATAGGGGCAAGCTTCATTTGCGTGATCACAGACAGTAATGATAAAATCAAATTTGATATGCATATAATCATCTATTAAATTAGAAGAATTATTAGAAATATCAATGCCATCCATCTTCATCACTAAAACCGCGTATGGATTAAGTCCATGAGTTTCAATACCAGCGCTATAAACTTTTGCTTTTCCATCTAATTTTTTAGAAAAATAACCATCTGCCATTTGGCTTCTACACGAATTTCCTGTACATAAAACTAAGATGTTTTTCATTATTAGATTTGAAGGATTAATTTGGCAACCATAAAGTAAATTAAGATTCCAAATATATCATTGCTAGTAGTGATAAAGGGTCCTGTTGCTATAGCAGGGTCTATACCTCTTTTATTCAAAAATAAAGGAATAAAAGTCCCAATAATCCCAGCAACAATTACTACTGCAACTAAAGCAACAGAAAGGGCAAGCGCAATATTGGTATCACCTTTCCAGACATAAATAAATAGAAATAATAATATTGCTAAAATTACTCCATTAAGAATAGACAGTAAAGTCTCTTTAAAAAGTCTATTATTTATACTTCCTCTTATATCATCATTTGCTAATCCCTGCACTATTATTGCACTTGACTGAACACCAACGTTACCTGCCATAGCAGCAATTAATGGAGTAAAATAAAATAAAATTTCATTCTGAATTAAAATTTCATCAAACCCTACCATAACAAAAGCTGCACCGATACCACCGATTAGGCCAACAATAAGCCAAGGAAGTCTTGCTTTGGTTAACTCAAAAATTGTGTCATCTACATCAACATCCTGTAAAATACCGGCTGCAAGTTGGTAATCCTCCTCTGCCTCCTCTTTTATCAGATCAACAATATCATCAATAGTAATTCTTCCAAGTAACTTCTTTTTTTTATCTACAACTGGAATAGCTCCCAAATCATATTTTTGCATTGTACTAGCTACGGACTCGGCAGAATCTGTATCATAAACATGATCAACATTTTTTTTATAGATAGATTTAATTTTAGTTTTTGGATTTGCAACCAATAAGTCTTTCAAGGATAGTCTTCCCAAAAGAATATCATCATTATCAACCACGTAAACAGAATGAACACGAGTAACTTCGGAAGCCTGAGATCTCATTTCTTTAACACATCTTGTAACTGTCCAATTTTCATTGACCTTTATTAACTCCTTGGCCATAAGACCTCCAGCTGAATCTTCCTCATATTTAAGTAATTCCTTTATATCTGCTTTGTGCTCAGCATCGATAATTTTGGAAATAACTTTCTTTTGCTTTTCTTCAGGTAACTCAGAAATGATATCGGTTGCATCATCAGAATCCAACTCTTCAACTTCCTCAGCGATTTCTTTAATTGAAAGATTTTTTAAAATTTTTTCTCTATAGTCATCATCTAATTCCATCAAAACATCAGATGTTTTTTCAGAGTCTAATAGCTTGATTATGTATGTAGCTTCTTCAGAATTTAATTCTTCAATAATCTCAGCAATATCAGCATGATGGTAGTTTGAAAAAGTCTCTAAAATTGAATTATCGTCAGATGAGTTGATAAAGTCTAAAATTTTAGAGATCAATTCATCTGTAAGAACAAATTTTGTATGTTTTTCGTTTTTTTTCAACTCTAATTATTTAAATCATGACTGACCAAATTGGTCAAATCAATAAACTCATTCACAGATAATTGCTCGGGTCTTTTATCAAAGATAATATCTTCTCTCAAATTATCACTTAAATTAATTTGTTTTAAACTATTTCTTATGGTTTTTCTTCTTTGTTGGAAAGAAAGCTTGACTATTTTTAAAAATAATTTTTCATCACAATTTAGGTTTATATTTTTTTTTCTTTTCAAAGAGATTACTGCAGAGTTTACCTTAGGTGGAGGAGTAAATAAATTATTTGACACCTCAAAAAGTAAACTGGTGTTGTAATAAGCCTGGGTTATGACTGAAATTATACCATATTTTTTTGAGCCCTCATGCTCACAAATTCTTTCAGCAACTTCATATTGAAACATACCACACATTTCAGTAATATACTTTCTGTAATCTATAATTTTAAACACAATCTGTGAGGATATATTATAAGGAAAATTTCCGATTATTGAGAAATTATTTTTACTAAATAGTTCAGCCAAATTCATCTTCAAAAAATCCTGATTATAAATTAGACTGTCATTTATCTTAAGTTCATTGGTCAGAAAATCAACTGACTCTTTATCAATTTCTACTAGCTTAAGGTCAATTTTTTTTTTAATTAAAATTTTAGTTAGAATTCCTGTTCCTGGACCAATTTCTAAAATATTTTGTGATGGCGATAAAGACTCAACAATTCTCTCCGCAATACTTATGTCATTTAAGAAATGTTGTCCTAGTGCTTTTTTTGGTTTTACAAATCGCAAAATATTTTATTTGATTACAGAGAATCCTGTATATGGTTGTAATACTTTGGGTATATTAATTCCTTCTTCTGTTTGGAAATTTTCAATTAAAGTCGCAAGAACTCTTGGTAATGCAAGAGAACTACCATTTAATGTATGAGCTAGACTAATTTTTCCTTCAGAATTTCTGTATCTGATTTTCAAACGATTAGATTGAAATGTTTCAAAATTAGAAACAGAAGAAACCTCAAGCCATTTGTCTTGAGCAGGTGAATATATTTCGAAATCGTATGTTAGCGCAGATGTAAACCCCAAGTCCCCACCGCATAAAGTAATAATCCTAAAGGGCAATTCTAATTTTTCAATTATAGTCTTAATTTGATCTTTCATAATATTTAGGGAGTCATAAGATTTTTCAGGATGCTCCACCCTAACTATTTCAACTTTATCAAATTGATGAAGTCTGTTTAAACCTCTTACATGGGCTCCATAGCTTCCAGCTTCTCTTCTAAAGCATGGACTATAGCCAGTTTTCAAAATAGGTAAATTGGTTTCTTCAATTATTTCATCTCTAAATATATTTGTTATAGGTACCTCAGCAGTAGGAATAAGAAACAGATTATCTTGAGGGACTGAATACATCTGACCTTCTTTATCTGGTAATTGACCAGTTCCAAATGCTGAAGTTTCATTTACTAAGTATGGAACTTGAACTTCATGATATCCAAAATTGATATTAGAATCCAGGAAAAAAGAAATAAGAGCTCTTTGAAGCTTAGCTCCTTTGCCTTTATAAACAGGAAAACCTGATCCGGTGATTTTAGTACCAAGTTCAAAATCAATTAAGTCATGTTTTTTTGCAAGATCCCAGTGGGGTGTTTTAGCATTTTTATTAATCTTAATTTTTGACTCAAAAATCACTACATTATCACTCTCTGAGCTACCTGCTGGCACACTTTCATGTGGAATATTTGGGATTTGAGATAAAATGTCAATTATTTCATTCTTAACAGTACTTAAATCGTCGGATAAGACCTTTGTTGATTTTTTTATTTCAGAACTTCTTTGTTTAAGTTTAGGAATTTCATCTTTATTACCACTTTTAAATAATAGACCTATTTCTTTGGAAATAGAATTTGATTCAGCAAGCATATTTTCATACTCGGTCTGAATTAATTTTCTTTTTTCATCTTTGGAAATTAATTTATCTATTAAGTCCTCAGATTTAAAATTTCTTTTACCCAAAGATTTTATTACTTCATCTTTGTTCTCAATTATGTAAGATGTTTTCAGCATTTTTAATATTATCTAAATTTAAATCGTTTTTTTAATAGTTCTAATCAAATGAAAACATTTTTTTTTATCAGCATCTAATTGTAATGAAAGCAACTCAGGTGTATCAAATTTAATTTCATCTCTTATTTTTTGAATTACTTTAATTGTTAAATGCCTATCATATAAATTATTTTCAAAATCAAAAAAATTAACTTCTATGGAAAAATCTTTGTCAGTAAAAGTTGGGTTCTGTCCGATATTCATCATTCCGAAAATAGATTCTCCATTTATTTCTGATTTTATAAAATATACACCGTTAGCAGGTTTTATTTTATCAGAATCAACTAAAATATTAGCTGTTGGAAAACCTAAATTTTTTCCTCTACCCAGTCCTTTAATTACTTTTCCTGTTAAAATAAACTCATACCCTAGTAGAGCATTTGCCTCTCTAATTCTTCCTTCAAAAACTAAATTTCTAACTTTTGTTGAACTAATTGAAATGTTATCTTTTATTAAAACATCAACTTCGGTAACCTTAAAATTGAATAAATCTGAAAACTCTTGTAATTTTTCAGAATTAGCTTTTCTATTCTTTCCAAAATGGTGATCATAGCCAATTACAACATGTTTGGCATTAAGTTTTTCAACTAAAATTGTCTTTACATAGTCAATAGGAGTTAAACTTGAAAACTCTTTACTAAATTCTTGTATAATTAGATAATCTAAATTAACTGATTCTAAAAGGCTGTTTTTTTCTTCCAGTGTAGTCAATAAAGAAATATTATTATCATTATTCAATACGACTCTTGGGTGTGGATCAAAGGTTAAAACAATTGATCTCAGATTTTCGCTTTCGGAAATATCTAATACTTTTTCAATTAATTTTCTATGCCCAAGATGAATACCATCAAAAGTTCCAACAGTGATTACCGACGGAATATTATCATTGTAATCTTTAATGTTTAATGATTTCAAATTATAAACTTTTAATTATTAAAGTTGTTCATAGTCTCACTAATTCCAGACAATACAAATGACTTGACAGAATCATTTATCATATCAAAATTTGATAATAAAATATCAAATTCTTCAGTTTCAAATAGTCCCAAAACAAAATCAACTTGATTAATCTTATTTTGAGGGTTTGAAATTCCAATCCTAAGACGTGAATATTTATTTGTATTTAGCCAATATTCAATATTCTCTAAGCCATTATGACCTCCACTACTTCCTTTAGCCCTATATCTAATCTTTCCTAGCGGTAAATTAAGATCATCACTAATAATTAATACTCTCTCAGTGACAATATTCTCTTGTTGCATCCAATACAGAACAGACTTCCCACTAAGATTCATATAAGTATTTGGCTTTAGCAATAAAACTTTTCTTCCTTTGACGGAAATTTTCGCAATTTGTCCTAATCTTTCGGTTTCAAACTTAGACTCATATTTTTCACAAATAAAATCAAGAATTTCAAATCCGATATTATGTCTCGTATTTCTGTATTTTTCATCTGGATTTCCTAAACCTACGATTAAAAACTTATCCATAAAGTAGTTTTGTTTTAGCAAAAATAAAAAAAGCATTCTGACTATTTACAGAATGCTTTTTTTACTTATTAAGTATAAATTAACTTAAGACTCTGCAGGAGCTTCTCCATCAGAGGAATCGTCTTTTTTCTCAGCTTCTCCTACACCTTCAGTAGATTCACCTTCTTCAGATGTTTCTTCTCCTTCTTCTTCATCACCTTCTTCAGTTTCAAGTACCAGAGCAGCTCTTGCTCTTCTTACTTGACAAACAACTGTATTATCTGGATGAAGGAATTCATAGTTTTCATTCAATAACTCTGAAACATATACTCTATTTCCGATATTCATTTCGGAAATATCAATTTCTATGTAGTCAGGAAGGTTTGTAGGTAAAGCTTTAATCCTAAGTTTTCTTTTATTTCTTTGTAGGTTACCTCCAAGCTTTACACCAATAGCATTTCCTACTAGTCTAACAGGAATATCCATGGCTATTTTCTTGTCTTCAAATAATTGGTAAAAGTCTACATGTAAAATCTTATCAGAGACAGGATGAAATTGAATATCCTGCAAAACTGCTGAATAAGATTCGTTATCGCTTAAGGCAATCACAACAGTATATGCGTTTGCTGTATATACTAATTTTGAGAATGCCAATTCTGGTGCTGAGAAATGTATTGGGCCATCCCCTCCGTATAAAACGCAAGGAACCTGTCCAGCATTACGTAGTGCTTTTGAAGAAGACTTACCCACGCTTTCTCTTTTAGATCCGTTGATTGTAATTGATTTCATTTTAATTTAAGGTTTACATTATAAAATTTGAACTTATTGACTTATTGTTATGAACTTTATGCATAACATCTGAAAATAAATCGGCGCAAGATAACACTTTTATTTTAGAATGAGGCTTAATATTAGGCACAGAATCAGTAACAATTAATTCTTCAAGTTTTGAGTTCTCAATTTTACTGTAAGCTTCTCCTGAAAGAATTGCATGAGTACAGATAGCACGAACACTAATAGCACCTCTTTCGATTAATAAATCTGCGGCTTTAGAAAGGGTTCCAGCTGTATCAACCATGTCATCAACTAAAATTACATTTTTACCTTCTACATTTCCGATAAGCTCCATATGGGAAACAACATTTGCTTTTGATCTCTGTTTGTAACAAACAACAACATCACAATTTAAATTTTTAGAATAGGCATAGGCTCTTTTTGAACCACCCATGTCAGGAGATGCAATACATAAATTATCTAATTTTAAATTTAGTATATGAGGAATAAAAATTGTTGATGCATAAAGGTGATCTACAGGAATTTGAAAGAAGCCTTGAATCTGATCAGCATGCAAATCCATAGTGATTAATCTGGTTGTACCAGCAGATTCTATCATTTTTGCTATCATTTTTGCAGCAATTGGTACTCTCGGCTTATCTTTTCTATCCTGTCTAGCCCATCCAAAATACGGAATGACGGCAGTAATATGTCTTGCAGATGCTCTTTTTGCAGCATCAATCATTAATAACATTTCCATTAGATTCTCTGGGCTTGGGTTTGTTGAACCAATTATAAAAATTCTTGTTCCTCGAATCGATTCCTCAAAAGATGGTTGAAATTCACCATCAGAAAATCTTAAGATAATTACATTACCAAGATTTTCACCAAAAGATTTAGATATTTTTTTTGCTAATTCAAGACTGTTAGTACAGTTAAAAATTTTTGCTTCTGTATTTACTACTGCCACTGTATTTGATTGGTATTTAGTTATTTATAAATATTTTTTTAAGGGAAAACAAAAATAGAAATTTTAAATTAAGGAAGGTGTTTAATATTGATTATTTTTTACTTTTGCAAGAATGCTCAAGTGGCGGAATTGGTAGACGCGCTGGATTCAAAATCCAGTTCTTTTTAGAGTGTGGGTTCGATTCCCACCTTGAGTACTAAATTAAATTTCTAATAAAATAATTGAAAATACCCCTAGCCCAATTATCAATTTTAATATATTGTGCAATTCTAAATAATCAGAAACTCTCTTAGAGTTATATAATTTAATTGTAAAAATAAGTAAAAGTATTAGTGAGATTGCGTAATATATGTTCATGTAACCATCTGAAAAGTTTATAAACAGATTAATAATTAAAATGACATTTATGAATGTAATTAGCGATATTATAATTCGTGAAAAATCTTCACCAAAAGCAACAGGGATTGTCTGATAATTTTCTGTAAAATCACCAACAAGATTTTTTAAGTCCTTTGTTATATCTTTCAACAGAAGAATAAAGAAAAGAAATAAGGCATATGCTGCTATTATTAGATCAATATTTTTATAATATAATAGAATTGCAAAAAAGGGTGTGATTGTAAGCAGTGAATAAAATAAATTGCCTAAAAATAAAAGACGCTTTAATTTATGTGAATAAAACCACAAAAAGAAAATATAAACTGAAAAGAATATTATAGCTCTAAGAGAAATAATTGAAGCGAAAAATATCACCACAAAATTTAAAATAAAGTAGAAATATAATTTTGTTGAGTTTTTTACAACATCATCAATTTTAGACTTAATTGGTTTATTAATAACATCTTTTTTTTGATCGTAAAAATTATTGATAATGTATCCCGATGCAATGGAGAGTGAAGAGCAGATAATTAAGAGAAGAAGATTAAAATCAAAAATAACATCAAAGAGTTTTTTGTCACTTAATATAAAAATTGAGGTTAAATACTGAGCTATTACAATAATTAAGATATTATAAATCCTGACGACTGAGAAAATACTCAAAAACTTAAAAAAAATTGATTTTTGTTTATCGATTGGTGACATCTTTAAAAGTGATAAACAACTTCTAAATTATAATCTTTTAAATCATTTTTAGCTTGTTCAATATTCGGGGCAAAACCAAGTATATATCCTCCGCCTCCAGAGCCACATAACTTCAAGAAGTATGACCCACTGTCTATTCCTTTTTTCCAGAGATCGTGAAACTCATCAGGAATCATTGGTTTAAAGTTATCCAAAACTATTTTTGACAACTTTTTTGTATTGTCAAATAAGTTTTTGACATCACCATTTAAAAAACTATCTACACATAAATTTGTGTGTTTGATGAATTGGGTTGAAATCATTTTTCTAAATCCTTCTGATTTCATCTTTTCCATAAAAATACTTACCATTGGGGCGGTAGAACCTGTTTTGCCACTATCGATAAGAAAAACTGCACCTGTTCCATTTAACTTTTGGGATGGTATTCCCGTTACATTAATATCATCTTTAGATTTGATTAAAATTGGAATACTTAGGTAACTGTTAAGTGGATCCAATCCGGACGATTTCCCATGAAAGAAAGATTCCATTTTTGAAAAAATAGATTTTAAAACAAGTAATTTTTCCCTTGTTAGATTTTCCAAAACTGTTATCTTATTATTTGAATACTTGTCATAAATAGCGGCAACCAAAGCACCACTGCTTCCAACTCCATACCCTTTTGGAATAGAAGAATCAAAATATAATCCTTTATTAATATGTTTTTCAAATGAAATTAAGTCTAAATCTAGTTCGTCAAACTGCTTTAAATACGAACAAAAATCAGCAAGAATATTATTAGATTTTTCAGATTCTAAATTTGGCTTTTCAGCAATTTTTAAAGCACCGTTGAAAAAATTATAAGGAATTGAAAGGCCTTTTGAATCTTCTATAATTCCATATTCTCCAAATAATAATATCTTGGAATAAAATAAAGGTCCTTTCATATCTCAAATATACAAATTTAGAATTGCTTAGGACCTTCACCAATAAAATCAGTAATGAATTTCCCTCCTTTACACAAGGAAGCCAATTCTTTTTCAATAAATGTCATGACCTCTTTAGAGAAATTTTCTGGGAAGAGTACATGAACATTTGAGCCTGCATCTAACGTAAAACAAACAGGGATTTCTGAATTTTCTCTAAAATCTTGTATTCTTTCTATTACTTCTAATGTTTCAGGTTTCATCAAAATGTATGATGGATTACTATTCATCATGAGAGAATGTAACATGAGAGCTTCACCTTCAACCAATTCACAAAAATCATTCAAATTTCCAGACGCCAAAATTTGTAGCAGCTTTGTAATATTATTATTTGCAGCATTAAATCTAACTTTTGAAAATGGGTTATCGTTCATAAGTCCATGACCCACAGAACTAGATACTTCTTTCTCTTTATCATCAATTATTAAAATGACATCTCTATAATTATTAAATTTTGGAGAAATATTTTTACTAAGCTTTACAGAGTATAAATCAGAACTATTGTTTAATTCTTTGTGTTTACCCCAAAAATTTACCCCGCCGTAAACACTCCTGGAAGCACTTCCAGATCCAATTCTTGAAATAAATGAAGCTTTTTTAAAGAAATAATCATCGTCAATTAAAGTGAGTTTTTTTTCTAAGCTCATTATACAAAGAGATAACGCACTCATACTACTTGCTGAGGATGCAATTCCACTACTGTGTGGAAAACTATTGCTGCTTGATATCAATAAATGGTAATCCTTAAGGTATGGACAATATTGTTGAATCATCGAAAAAAACTTTACAATTTTAGGTCTGAAAGAGGTATTTTTTTTACCATCAAAAATCAAATCAAAGCCAATATTTTTAGATGTTTTATCAATTCTCTTAAATAAAATAGATGTTTTTGTAGTACAGTTTGAAAGGGTAAAGCTGATAGAGGGATTTTTAGGTGTTTGATCAGGATTTTTACCCCAGTACTTTACCAATGCTATGTTACTTGGAGATTCCCATGAAAAAGAAATCTCATCAATTTTATTTGTTACTTCATTTGCTGTAAAATCCTGAATAATCATTAAATGAAAGTGAATTTGTGCGGGCGGAGAGACTCGAACTCTCACACCTTGCGGCACTAGATCCTAAGTCTAGCGTGTCTACCAATTCCACCACGCCCGCAAAATTGAAAGGCAAATATAAAAAATACTTTGTGAAATAGATGATTTAAATTGTTTTTAAAAGGGGTTATTGGTAATTTGGATTTGGATTATCCACTAGAAAAAACTGATGAAAAATAATTTTGAATCAAAGTTTATTCATAACCTAATCTATTCGAATTATGGGCTAAGGGTTAAAGCTGAACAAATCGAAGGAGAATTAGATGATAATTTTAAACTTAATTGTGATGGCAAATCTTATTTTTTTAAGGTTTATCCAGCTAATTCAGATTTAGAATTTGTAACATTTCAAACTAATCTTCTAAATCATTTAAAGACTTTTGATAAAACTCCTAAAAATATTTTAACTAATAAAAAAAAGCCCTTTGATAGTTTTATTGATAATAAAAACTCTATAAGGTATTTTAGAATGAATGAATGGATTGGTGGAAGACTTTGGTCATCGGTTAATCCAATTGACAGTAAATTAAGAGAAAAACTAGGCTACGAAAGTGCAAGACTAGTTGAAGAATTAAAGCAAATAAAATGTAATTATTCTAGAATTAATTTTAGCTGGGATTTAGACAATTTTTTGTGGATAGAAAATCATTACAAGAAAGTAAATTTAAAAAAAGGGCATTGCCTAGTAATCAAAAGTTTAATCGATAATTTTAAAAACAAAAAGAAAGAATATAAAAAACTTAGAAAGTCATTAATCCACAATGACTTAAACGATAATAATATTATTCTTTCAAAATGTTTGAAGAAACCAGAAGTTATTGGATTAATTGATTTTGGGGATTGTGTTAAAAGTCAATTAATTAATGAACTTGCGATAACCTGCACATATGGGATTTTAAATGGTCTTAATCCATTGGCTTCTGCATGTGATATAATTAGAGGATTCAACTCTAAAATACCATTATTTGAAAGCGAAATTGATTTTTTATACGATTTAATACTAATGAGAATATCAATTTCTATAATAAAGTCAGCATTAAATAAAAAAATAAATCCTACTAATATTTACCTGCAGGTAAGCAAAGATGATATGGTTCTTTTATTTGAAAAATGGAATAGTATAAATAAAAATCTAGCTATACATTTTTTTAGAAATGCATGTAATTTTAGCCCAAATCATAATGCTAAAGAATTCAAAAAATTAATCAGTCAAAATAAATCTTCAATAGAAATATTATTTAAAAAAAAGGATATAAAAAAATTAAAAAACTTAGATTTAAGTGTTTCTAGTAAATGGCTTTCTAACGATTTAATAAACGATGTTCAATCTTTTGAAACAAAAATTAATAAATACCCTGATATAACTTTTTTCGGTGGATATTTAGAAACACGTGCAGTTTATAATTCATCTGACTATGAAAGACTTACTGATACAGGTTTTGAAAATAGAACCACTCACTTAGGCATTGATTTTTGGGTAAAAGATAATATACCCGTCCACTCCATTGAAGATGGACACATAAAAATTATAACTAACGATACGACTTCCAAAGGATATGGAGGACTAATAATAATAGAACATAGTATAGGTAAAATAATATATTATAGTCTCTACGGTCATTTATCAGACCAAAAAAAATCTGTTTTGAAAGTAGGAAGTTTTGTTAAGAAAGGAGAAAAAATTGGTAAAATTGGATCAATTAGTGAAAATGGAGGCTGGAGTCCACACTTACATTTTCAATTAATGTTAACTCTCTTAGATTATCAGAATGATTTTCCTGGAGTATGTATTGAAGATGAAAAAGATATATGGTCAAGTATATGTCCTGATCCAGTTCATATTTTAAATATTAAAAAAACCCCTAATTCTAAATTTGACAAAACCAAACTAAAAAATACTAGAAAAAAATATTTGCCGAATAATTTAAAACTAAGTTATAATGAGCCAATTTACATTGTAAGAGGTTTTAATCAATTTCTTTACTCAGATAATGGTAAAAAGTATTTGGATACTGTAAATAATATTGCACATGTTGGACATCAAAATTTAAAAGTTACCCAAGCTGCTGCGGAGCAAATTGGAATTTTAAATACAAATACCAGATATTTACATAATGAAATTATTTCTTTGTCTAAGAACTTAACTTCAAAATTCCCAAAAAAATTATCCAAGGTATATTTAGTTAACTCAGGAAGTGAAGCTAATGAACTTGCCATGAGAATGAGTACTCTGTTTAGAAATAGTGAAAATTATATAGTAATGCAAGGAGGATATCATGGCAATACAAATAAAACAATTGAAATAAGTAATTATAAATATAACAGTAAGGGTGGGAACGGAAAGGCAAAAAATATATTTGAAATTCCAATGCCCGATGAATTTCGCGGAAAACACAGAGGTAAAGGAGCTGGAAAAAAATACTTTGAAGAATTTGAAAAGTTAATTTTAAAAGCTAAAAAATCAAATAAAAAAATCAGTGCTATGATTTTTGAACCCATAATAAGTTGTGGTGGACAAATTGAGATGCCTGATAATTTTATAAAAATGTGTAAAAAAGTTTTGGAAAAACATAATATACTCATGATTGCTGACGAAGTGCAAACTGGATTTGGAAGAGTTGGTGAAAAATATTGGGGTTTTGAATTGTATAATGTAATTCCTGATATTGTGACTCTGGGTAAACCAATGGGAAATGGTCATCCGATTGGTGCAGTTGTTTGTACTGACGAAATTTCAAAAAAATTTGATAATGGTTTAGAGTTTTTTAGTTCATTTGGTGGTAATCCAGTTTCATGTAGAATAGCAAATGAAGTAATTTATGAAATAGACAGAAAAAAACTACAGAGAAATGCACTAAAAACAGGACAATTTCTTAAAGATGGACTAAAAAATTTATCAAAAAAATATCCGATAATAGGAAATGTTAGGGGAAAAGGGTTATTTATCGGGGTAGAGTTGGTTGACAAAGATTTAAACCCCGAAACCGAAAAGGCTCATTATTTAGTGAATAGAATGAAGGAGCTTGGTGTTCTGATGAGTAATGATGGCCTGGATAAAAATGTGATTAAAATAAAACCTCCATTAATCTTCTCTGTTGAGGATTCAAAAAAACTTCTTTTACTTTTGGAAAAAGTATTAAAGGAAAATTTTATGAAATCAATTTAAAATTTTCGGTTTGGATTAAATCTATCAATATTTATACTGGTTTTTGTATCATCAATAATTTCTGCTACAATTTTTCCGGTACCGGTACTCATACTCCATCCCATCATTGCATGACCTGTTGCTATAACTACATTATTTATTTTATTGGCTCTTCCAATGTATGGAACACCGTCAGCAGAAATTGGTCTAAAGCCATATTCAGCTGCTTCTCGATCACTTTCTGGAATAATAATGTTAGGATAAAATGACTCGACAGCATCGCATATTGCATTTACTCTATTTTTTCTAATCCTATTATTAATTGATGAAATTTCCATTGTCCCAGAATATCTTGTGAAACCGTTCATTGGAGTAATTGCACATTTAGGTTCAACTAAAATTGCAGGGCAAGAAATGTCTGTTTTTGATGAATGATTTATACTATACCCCTTTCCAGCTTGGAGAAGTAAATCAATCCCAAGCTTTTTACATAATTTAGAAGTCCAGGTTCCTGCAGATAAAATATATTCATCATAGATTAATTTTTGATTTGAAATATTTACCGATTCAATTTTATTGTTTTTAATTTCAAAAGATTCAATTTCAGTATTAGTGATGCATTTTACTCCTTTTTTCTGTATATAATCTTTTAATTCATTGATTAACTCACCAGGAGTTGTATGATGATCACAATAAAAATATGCTGCTCCAATTGAATCTATATTTATATTAGGTTCAATCTTTTTTATTTCACTTTGATTTAACATTTTTGCTCTTAAACCATTTTGAACAGCCAAATCAACTACATCTTTTTCCTTTTCAAGACATTTTTCAGTTTTACATAACATCAGCAACCCTTTTTGATCATAATGAAAATCCATTTTGTTTTTATTCTTAATGTCTTTTAATAAATCCTGACTCAAAAGTGATATTTCAATTATAGGAAGAATAGAGTTTTTCACATTACTATTGGAACATGACTTGTTAAATGCATATAACCATTTAAAAAAATCTAAATTTATCCTTGGTTCAACATAAAATGGACTTGAAGAATTAAACATCCATTTTAATCCTTGTTTAATGACACCAGGGGCTGCTAAAGGTATTATATGGCCAGGGGATAAATATCCAGCGTTCACATATGATGCGCCGCTATTCATTCCGTATTTATCAATAATTGTTACATCATGACCACTCTTGGAAAGGTAATATGCAGAACATATACCAATTATACCGCCACCTACTATCAATATTTTTTTTGACATCTTAAATTACTTGAAAACCTGAATAAAATGGATCATCATCATCAACAATTATTTTATTATATCCATAAATTTTAGCCCATCCTCTTATAGCGGGGGTTATTCCATCAAATTCTTTTATTTTGGTTGTTTTTTTAACTCTACAATTAAACTTTGAACCAATATAGCTTTCATGTATAAATTCCTCTCCAACCTTTAATTTATTTTTAGAAAATAATTGAGCCATCCTTGCTGAGCTTCCGGTTCCACAAGGGGATCTATCAATAGCTTTATTTCCATAAAAAACAGCATTTCTAGAGGAAGATTTTGGATCAATTACTTTACCTGTCCATAAAATATGAGAAACATTTTTTATTGACTTATCATAAGGATGAATAAATTTTTCTGAATACTTTTTATTTATTTTATCTCTTATCTCACGAGAATATGAGATAAGTTCCTCAGCTTTAAAGTCCTCAAGGTCAGAATAATTTTTTTGCTTTTCAATAATGGCATAAAAATTACCACCATATGAAACATCAAAATTTATTTCACCTAAATTATCAGAAATTATAGATAAGTTTTTTTCAGCTAGAAAACTGTCAACATTTACTATTTCTACCCAACTTACTTTTTTGTCTTTTTTTTGGTAAGTTACCTGAATGACCCCAGCAGGCACCTCTATGTTTAGGATACCTTCAACTTTAGGCTTTACTAAATTTTCTTCTAAAGCAATTGTAACTATTCCAATTGTACCATGACCACACATTGGTAAACATCCAGATGTTTCCAAGAATAAAATAGCAAAATCATTTTTAGAATCGTGTGGTGGAAAAATCATTCCTCCACTCATCATATCATGACCTCTGGGTTCAAACATTAATGACTTTCTAATCCAATCAAATTTTTTTAAAAAATCTAATCTTTTTTCACTCATCGAAATCCCCTCTAAATCAGGTTTTTCTGTTAAAATTAATCTAACTGGATTACCACACGTATGTGCATCAATACATTCAAAAATGTGCTTACTCATTTTTTTTCTCTATGTAATTATTGATTCTCCTCTCAAGAGTTGGTAATGTAACTGTTCCGTATTCTAAAATTTTTTCATGAAATTCTCTAATGTCAAATTTATCATTCAATTGATCTTTTGCTTTATTTCTGAGCTCACGGATTTTTAGCTCACCTATTTTGTAAGATAAAGCTTGACCTGGCCACGAGATATATCTGTCAATTTCAGTGTTAACCTCGTGTAAAGACAATGCTGTATTTTTTGACATGTAATCGATGGCTTTCTCTTTTGACCATCCCTTTGCGTGAAGTCCAGTATCTACAACTAATCGACAAGCTCTCCACATTTCATAGGTAAATTTTCCAAATTTTTCATAAGGAGTTGTATATATACCCATTTCATCAGCCAGAAACTCTGTGTATAGACCCCAGCCTTCTCCGTATGCAGACAGATATAAATTTCTTCTGAATCTGGGAATACTATCTCCTAACTCATTATTTAAGGCGCTTTGAAGATGATGACCTGGAACCGCTTCGTGAACCGTTAAAGCAGGGATTGTATATAGAGTTCTACTTTTTAAATCGTAGGTGTTTACCCAATAATAACCTGGATCAGTACTATTTTTTGAAGTACCTACATATCTACCCCCAGTATATTTTGGAGCTATAGCATCAGGAACAGGTGCAACACCATATGGTTTTCTTGGAAGAGTTTTAAAAAATCTTGGAAGTTGTTCATCTGCTCTTTTAGAAATATCTCTGGCATACATAAGAAGTTCTTTCGGAGTTTTTGCATAGAATTGCTCATCGGTTCTTAAGAATTTGAAAAATTCTTCAAAAGAACCTTTAAATTTCAATTCATCAATAATTTTTATCATTTCTTTTTTAATCCTTGCAACCTCTTTTAGACCAATTTGATGAATTTCGTCAGCTGTATATGATTCACTTGTAGTGTAATAATTAATTCTATTTTGATAGAATTCAGATCCATTTGGGGTTTCTGAAACCCCTATTGTAGTTCTGGTTTTTTTATAATACTCCTTTTCAAAGAAATCCTTAATTCTAATAAATTGAGGTACAACACTCTTTTCGATAGCATTTTTTGCTGCAACAAGTATCGAATCTCTTTGAATTTCTGAAATGTCATTAGGTAGTTTATTAAAAGGAGAATAAAAATAATTTGATTCAAAATCTTTAGTGATATGATCATTATATGTTGATTCGTATCCTTTAAATATTACTAAAGGCTGAGATACACCTTTTTCAAGTCCTTTTCTTAAAAGAGGTAAATATTGATCAACATATTGGGGTATAGCATTAAGCTTATTTAAATAATTTTTGACTTGCTCATAATTGTACATCGGTCTAACATTATAAACTAGACTACTATGGAAACCTGAATCAGAAAGTAGCGGATTTAGAAATCTTTCAAAATCATAATATGCAATTATATCATTTAAAACAAACGATAATAATTCATATGAAATATTATCGTTTTCATCTAACTTGACAATATCAATATAATCTAATTTTAGTAAAAGACTTTCAGCAAATTCTTTTTCAGCTTTAAAGTATTCTTCAGAAAAATTACCCAGAGGATAATCCTCATAATTATAGCCTTCATGGTTTTGGTATTCTTTAATAATTGCATCTAGTTTTTCATTATCATGATTACATGAGAATAAAATAAATATTGATAAAAAAATAATTTTATATTTCATAATTGTAAATATTTTTAAAATCAAATCTCGTTCTTAGAGGCAATACCGTTTATTTTACGGTTTATCATTAATGGATTATCATTTTTCAATTCATTTGGTAGTAAATTTTGAGGAAAATCCTGAAAACTTACTGGTCTTAGCCACCTTTTTATTGAATTTGTTCCAACAGCTGAAAATCTGGAGTCAGTTGATGCAGGATATGGACCACCATGTGTCATTGATGGACAAACCTCTACTCCGGTTGGTACTCCGTTAAATATAATTCTACCTACTTTTAACTCCAGAGCATTAATAATTTTTTCGCCTAAAAAATTTTCGTTAGTATCTGCTAATATTGTTCCTGTTAGTTGTCCTTCCATTGAATTAATTACCTGAAGCATTTCATTTTCATCCAAACATTTTACAATTAGTGAACATGGACCGAAAATTTCATCCTGCAGTTTTTTATCTTGGATAAAGTTTTTAGCTTTTACAGATGAAATAACATGTTTTGGAAAATTCGCCTTTGACTCAGAATCTTCTTTTGTTAGAACTGAAATATGTTTATTTTTTTTAATATTTTCTATACCATTAATATACGCATTATAGATGTTAGGGTGAAGCATACAACTAGGCGATAATTTTTCAATCTCCTCAACTAAATTTTTTATAAACAAATCAAAAATTTCTGATTCAAAAGAAATAATTATACCAGGGTTAGTACAAAATTGTCCAGATCCAATTGTTATTGATTTAGCAAATTTTTCTGCTAATTCAGCATATTCTTTATGAAGTTTTTCTGGAAATATTAGCACTGGATTAACACTTCCCATTTCAGCAAAAACAGGAATGGGATTGTCTCTTCTTGATGCTAGATCATAAATTGCACGCCCTCCTCTCAAACTACCAGTAAAACCAACTGCTTTAACTCTAGGATTGTTTACTAGCTTTTCTCCAACTTCAATTCCTTTACTATTCAGATTAGAAAAAACTCCGTTAGGCATATTAGTTATTTTTACAGCTCTAATTATTGCTGCCGAAACTACTTCTCCTGTTCCAGCATGCATCGGATGAGATTTTAATATAACGGGGCATCCTGCAGCCAAAGCTGAAGCAGTATCACCTCCTGCGGTTGAATAAGCTAAAGGAAAATTACTTGCACCAAAAACCGCAACTGGTCCAAGCGGCATTAACATTTTTCTTAAATCAGGTTTTGGAGCTGGAACTCTATTTGGAATTGAAGTGTCTATGGAAACTTCTTGAAAGTCTCCGTTAATAAGGAGTTCTGAGAATGACCTCAATTGATTAATCGTACGTGTTAATTCCGCCAGACATCTAGCTTCGGACAAACCTGTTTCAGAACAATAAATATTTACTATATCATTAGAAATTAATTGTAGCTCATCTGCTATTTGATTTAAAAATTTAGATTTCTCTACAGATGAAACAAGCTTATATTTTTTAAATGCTTGGAATGCAAGTTCCACTGATTTTTGAATTTCTGAATCACTCGCCTCATAGAAAGTTATATCATTTTCAATATTTAATTTTGGGTTAAATGTCTGAAACGTTACGGACGAATTTGAAGATAAATTATCTCCAATATAATTTTTACCAGTAATCATAATTAAAAGCTATATTTTGATAAATCAGGTCTATTTTTAATTCCTGTATTTATAATTTCTAAAACATTTTCTCTTTCTTTACCCGATAAAGGTTTTCTTGGAAGTCTTACATTTTCAGAACCAATTCCTAGTATTGTTTCCGCTAACTTTATATTTTGAACCAGTTTTGGATTTATATCTAATTCAAGTAAAGGTAAAAACCACCTGTATATTTCTATTGCTTCTTTTATTTTGTTCTGTGATTGAAGTTTATATATTGCAACGGTTTCCTCTGGAAAAGCGCAAACCAATCCTGCAATCCAGCCATCTGCACCCATCAACAAACTTTCAAGAGCAATCGTATCTACACCAGTCATGATTTTTAATCTGGACCCATAAGCATTTTTAAGTCTTGTTACATTAGATATATCTCTCGTTGACTCTTTAACTGCCTTTATATTATCACATTTTAAAAGCTTTTCAAACATGTCGATTGTAACTTCGATTCCATAATCAACTGGATTATTGTATATCATAATTGGCAAATCAGTGGAATTAGCTATAGCTTCAAAATATTCTTCCGTCTCCTTTTTTCCAGACTTGTAACGCATCGGTGGTAATACCATTAACCCACTTGCACCAAATTTTTCTGCACATTTAACACTTTTTAGAGCATCTTTTGTTGACTGCTCGGCAATATTGACAACAACAGGAATTTTATTTGAAACAAAATCAACAGTATTTTGGGTTAAAATATTTTTTTCGTCCTGGGTTAGGGTACTTGCCTCTCCCAATGATCCACCTAAAACAATTGCATCAATACCTGCTTGCAGCTGAAAGTCTAAATTTTTATTAAAAAGGACCAAGTCTAATTTATCATCATAACTAAATTTAGTAGTGATTGCCGGCATTACTCCACTCCATTCCATATAAGAGATTTTGTATTGAAGATAATGTTTTTTTGCTAATTTATTTTGTTCTAATTTGTTACAAATAAGTCAGACGCAACTCCGTCAGTTAAAAATTTGTATTCTTTTGATGTATGAAGTTTATTGTTTGTTTTGATAAGTACACCTTCTTTAATTTTAAGGTCTATTTGTTTACTTAAACTATCTAAATTCAAATCTGAAAATTCTGATTGAATGAAATCTAAATCAATTCCATCTGAGGTTCTTAAACCTATCATTATTACTTCATTTAACACATCAATTTGTGATAAAACCTCTGATTCATTGGGTAAAATATTTTCTTTAATTTTTTCAATATACTTTTGATTATTACTGACATTCCATGTTCTTGAGGAACCATCAAACGAATGTGCTGATGGCCCAAACCCAATATATTTTTTCCTGTTCCAATATGTGAGATTGTTTTTACACTCATAACCAGGTTTTGAAAAACTTGAAAATTCGTAATTATAATAACCTAATTTTAACAACAAATCATAAGCATACTCAAATTGCAATTTCTGATCCCTGTCTTCAACTTCCTTAATCTTGTTCTTTTCAATTAATTTTTTAAGGGCTGTTTGTGGCTCAACAGTTAAAACATAAGTTGAAATATGGGGTACATCATAATTTAATCCAATTTCAATGTTTTTTTTCCATGCATCTATTGAACTTTCAGGAATTCCATAGATTAGATCAATAGAAAAATTGGTGAAATTATTTTTTATTTTTTCAATTGAATCAATCGCAGTTTTTGAATTGTGACTCCTGTTCATTAATACTAAATCAGAATCAATAAAAGATTGTATCCCAAGACTAACTCTATTAAAACTATTTTTTTTCCACACTTCAATTTTTTCAAGACGAACATCATCAGGATTACATTCAATTGTAATTTCAGCATTATTAGAAATTTTAAATTTTTTATGAATTTCATTTAAAATTTTTTCTAAATCTGTTTCAGTAAGAATTGATGGTGTTCCTCCTCCAAAATATATTGAGCCAACATCATCATTCAATTCATTTGATCTTAAAGAAATTTCACTTACAATTGAATCAATAATTAAATCTTTTGATTTTAACGATGTAGAAAAATGATAATTACAATAGTGACATGCTTTTCTACAAAAAGGAATATGAATATATATACTACTTATGACCCTCTTATTTTATTTTTATTTTGATTTACAAAGCTTGACCAACTAGAATATTTTGTTCCCTCAAAAGTATTTTTTGAATTATAAAAATGGCATACAGCAGCTGCTAGTCCGTCTGTAGAATCTAAATTTTTAGGTAACTCTTTTATGGCTAGTAAATTCTGAAGCATTTTTGCTACTTGTTCTTTACTGGCATTACCATTACCTGTTATTGCCATTTTTATTTTTTTTGGTGAATACTCTGTTATCGGTATTTCTCTTGAAAGACCTGCGGCCATTGCTATTCCTTGAGCTCTACCAAGTTTGAGCATACTCTGAATATTTTTACCAAAAAAAGGTGCCTCAATAGCTATTTCATCAGGATTGAACTCTTCTATTAAAGAAATAGTTCTTTCAAAGACTAATTTAAGTTTTAAATAATGGTCTTTATGTTTTGTCAAATTCAATTCATTCATTTCTATGAGAGACATTTTTCTATCCTTTATTTTGATTATACCAAAACCCATTATTGTTGTCCCTGGATCAATACCTAAAATTATTTTTTCACTCATAATTATTATTCAGTTGAAATTATAATTGGCATGGTAAATATTACATCAACCTGCTGACCTCTTTTAATAGCGGGATATAGCTTTGGGAGATTTGAAACAGTATTATTAAATGAACTATTTATAACTTCTTTATATTTGAGATTTTTTTCTGAAATATTTATACTTTCAATTGAAATTAGACCACTTTTATCAACCATTAAAACCATATTAACCGTGTCTACAAGTGTTCTATTAAGAACCAAATTATTTCTTTTCAAATTTGCTGTAAAATTATTTGTAATGGTTTCAACAAAACATTTATTTTTTTGTGATACATTATTTAACTCTAAACAATTATCAAAAATGGGATACTGATCAACTTCATTCCAGTTAAATGACTTTAGTTCTTCATTTATAAACTCATCAACTGAAATTTTTCTGTCAATTTGAAAATCATATTCACACGAATTAAGCAAAAAAAAGAAAATAAAAATCAGAGTTATTCTCACAATAGATATTAATTAATTAATTTCATAAAGTTAATTGATTTTATTTAGAATATTCTTAATTATCATATGGATATATTTTTATTGATATTGTCTTTTGTATTTATGATAGTAGGGATTATAGGAAGCGTAATTCCTGTTTTACCAGGCCCTTTAAGTTCATGGTTAGGACTATTTATTTTTAGTAATATTTCTAATGTACAAGTAGAAAGTAAAATACTTATTTTTTGCTTAATTATTGGATTAATAATTTTTATTCTCGATTATATAATTCCAATATATACTTCAAAAAAATTTGGTGCAAGTAAGTTCGGAATAATAGGTGCTTCAATTGGTACTTTAATTGGCTTATTTTTACCACCATTTGGAATCATCATCGGAGCATTAATTGGTGCAATTGCTGGTGAATTATTTCTAAATAAAAATTTTGAAAAATCAATTAAAGCTGCTGCTGGTGTTTTTCTAGGTTTAATCGTTTCCGGTTTTACAAAAGCATTAATATCGATTATATTTTTAGTGATCTATATTAATTTATTTCTAAATAATTTTAAGAACCTATTTTGATTCACCACCAATCGTCATTGTTGGGATAATTTCAGTTGTGAAAGAATTTATATTTTTTTCTAATCCAAACCATTTTGAATTCATTCTATCAACCAGCAACTCCACCGATCTATTTCCGATTTGTGAACCATGCTGATAAATAGTGGTTAACTTTGGACTAGAATACTCTGAAATTGTTTTATCACCAAAACCAACGACAGATAGCTCATCAGGAATTTTAATTCTTAAACTTCTCGCAATATTAATAGAAATTACACCACAAATTATATCAGCTGAGATAATTGCATCAGGTTTATTCTTTTCTATAAACTTTTGTATTTCAATGTGCTTATCAAGATTTTTTGAAATCCTTAGAATTAAATTTTTATCAAACTTTCCAAAAAAGTCATAGGTCGCTTTTCTAAATCCATTTGCTCTGTATTTGCCAACATTTAAATCATTTATTGTTGTTACAAAACCGATTTTTTTTCTTCCTAATTCTTTCAAACTTTTAACTTCATTATATATCGCATTAAAATCATCAATAATAACTTTGTCACAATTAATTTTATCAGTTACACGATCAAACATTACAATAGGAGTATCTTTCATAGTAAATTCCCTGATATGAGAGAAATCATTTTTATTTAGAGTCTCTTCAGACATTGCAATAATTACCCCATCAACATTCCCAGTTGATAAAATTTGAAGACTATCCATTTCTTTTATAATTGATTCTTTAGTCGTGACTGTGATAACATCATATCCATGTTCATCTGCTGCATCATGAATACCGTCCAATACTTTAGAATAAAATCGATTCAAAATATCAGGGATAACAACCCCAATTGTAAGAGTCCTATTACTTTTAAGGCTAAGTGCTATCTTATTCGGCTTATAGTTGCGCTTTTTTGCTAATTTTTTTACTTTTTCAATTGTTTGAACACTTATCTCTGAACTATCATGTAGTGCTTTGGAGACTGTTGAAATAGAAACTTTTAGTTCTTTTGCTAATTCTTTTAATGTTATCATTAATTTTTGTTTGAGATATTTAAATTATTTAACTGATATTTCTTTAGAAAGATTATCAATAGATAAATTAAATCTTCCTGGTTCAACAACAAATTCATTTTCAGAATTTACAAATGCCAACTCGTTTACAGGTAAATTAAATATTATTGTCTTAGTTTCACCTGCATTGACTTTAACTTTCTTGAAATCTCTTAGTCTTTTAATATCAGGTGTTACAGAAGCATATAAATCTGATGAATAAAGCTGAATTGTCTCAAAACCATCGATTTTACTCAAATTTTGGACATTTACTGAAATTTTTATTGAATCGTTCATATTAAAGCGTTCTTTATTAACTTTTAAATCGCTGTACTTAAATTCAGAATAACTTAAGCCAAAGCCAAAATTATATAGGTTATTTACTTCTCCCACATAATTATAAGCACCCTGAGAATTATTTTGAACCTCAGATGGCTTGTAATAGTATGGTATCAAAGAATTAGGGTAAGCAGGATATGAGTAAGGCAATTTACCAGACGGGTTTACTTTTCCAGATAAAATATCAGAAAGTGCATCACCACCAAAATTTCCTGGAAGATAAACATTGACAACAGCACTCATAAGTGGTTCTATATCTGAGATTAATCTTGGTCTTCCTAAATTTAAAATCAAAATAATTGGTTTTCCTGTTTCTGCAAGTTTTTTAGCTAACTTGAGCTGTAGTTTGTGCAGATTAAGATCGTTTAAATCTCCTGGTTTCTCTGTATAAGTATTTTCACCCAAACACAGTACAATGTAATCAGAATTTCTAGCTTCACGAACAGCATTATTGATATTGTCCTCGACCATATCATAGTAATTACCATTTTCCTTGTAGGACACACCAGAAACATATTTAACATTAGACTTTCCGAAATTATTTTGTAAACCCTCAAAAATAGTATTGAATTCTCCAGCAAATCTATCGGTCAGCTCTCCTTGCCATGAATATGACCAAGCACCGTTGAGAGTTCTCATGTTATTTCCGTTAGGTCCAGCAACAAGAATTTTTGGCTTTCCCTTTAGGGGTAGTATATTATCACTGTTTTTTAATAAGGTAATCGATTCGGAGGCAGCTTTGTATGCGAGTTGGTGGTGTTTTTTTGAACCAAAATCAGTATAATCTTTATAATCAGTAACAGGATTTTTAAATAAATCCAATTCATACTTTAGTGTTAAAATTCTTTTTACTGCATCATCAATTCTGTGCATACTAACTTCACCCTCATCAACAAGTTGAACTAAATCATTAAAAAACTGCTCATACTCATATGGGACCATAGACATATCAATACCTGCATTAATTGCAATTTTCACCGCTTCCTTTTGACTTTTAGCAACCTTATCTCTATCGTGTAGCTTTCTAATATCTTCCCAGTCGGTTAGAATAACTCCTTGAAAATCTAATTTTTTCCTCAATACGTTAATAAGTAGGTTGTAATCAGCATGAACTGGAATTCCGTTTATTAGTCCTGAATTAATCATAACAGTTTTAGCACCAGCATCAATTGCTTTTTTAAATGCTTCTATATGAAATTCGGTTAAAACATTTTCAGGAATGTAAGCAGGAGTCCTATCCTTTCCCGAAATAGTTGCATGATAACCAACAAAATGTTTCATGCAAGCTGCTACACTGTATTTGTTGGATACATCATTATCTAATCCTTGATAGCCTTTAATCATTTCAACACCAAATCTTTCAACCAATAAAGGATCTTCTCCAAATGTTTCAAATTGTCTTGGAAATCTTGGGTCTAAGCCCAAATCTAAGACGGGTGAAAAATTCCATGGAATACTTGAAGCTCTTGTCTCATAAGCACAAACTTGCGCCATATTGTAAGCATTTTCTGGATTCCAACTCGCAGCGGTTGTAATTTGTTGAGGGAACATTGTTGCTCCGTCCGTATATGTTGTTCCGTGAATAGCATCAATACCATATATTACAGGAATTTTAAGTCTATTATTATTCATTGATATTTCTTGAATTTTTGAAATATTTTTAAACCATACACTAGGCTTTTGAGCTGTATTATTGATTGTATTCAGAACCGACCCCACTTTGTATTCTACTAAAGCCTTATTTGCCCTATTATCATCAATTTCCATTGGCGTCGATGAAGAAAATTTATTAGGACCCTTAGCAATCACTGTTAAATTGATTTGCGTCATTTGACCAACTTTTTCTTCTAGAGTCATTTGAGAGATTAGATCTTCAATAAATTTTTCTTTTTCCGTCAAATTAGAGTCTTGACATGAAATAATAAAAAGTAAAATAAAAAGACTATAAATTATTTTTTTCATAGTTGTTATTGATAAATTCTTATATAATCAACTTCCATAGTTGATTCGTTAAACTGAGGATCTACACCAAACCAATGGCCACCCATTGCAACATTTAAAATAAAAAACATTTCTTGATCAAAGGGCCAATTTTCTAAATCTTTCGGGGAAGGTGCATATGTATAATATAAAACATCATCAACAAAAAACTGAATTCTATTTTCATCCCAGTCAATCGAATATATGTGAAATTCTTCATCATAATCACTAACATTGGTATGTCCATTTGTCCAGGTATCTCCATGACTCATTGGAGTATGAATTGATCCGGCTATAACTGTCGGTTCATGTCCCCAATGTTCCATAATATCAATTTCTCCACATGCTGGCCATCCAACTTCATTGAAGTTAGCCCCAAGTAACCAAAGAGCTGGCCAAGTACCACTGCCTGTCGGTAATTTAGCTCTAATATCCACTCTACCATATTGGAATTCAAATTTATCCCTTGAAATAATTCTTGCAGAAGTATATTCATATCCAGCAATATTTTCCCTCTTTGCTGTAATTTTTAAAACTCCATCTTCAACTTTAACATTATTTAAACTACTTGTATAATATTGAAATTCACCGTTACCCCAACCCCATTCACCATTTCCAATTTCGTGAGTCCATGTGTTAGGATCTACTGCGCCATTATAATTGAATTCCTCAGACCAAGTGGCTTCGGGAGCTTGACCTTCTACATATAAATCAAATGTTTGAAAAGTACTTGTGTAATGTCCAGTTGATGAGTAAGCATAAACATATACAGTATATGAATTTGTACCTTCAGCTGAATAAGAGTATTCTATTTGACCATTATTTGATTGCTGAGTAACACCACCTCCAAATCTAAATTCATAATTCACTGCATCATTAGCTGAGGCATTACAAGTAATCAAACCAGATCCATCTCCGTTTGGATTTGAATCATTTTGTCCAAGAATACTGATATCAAGAGTAAGGTTTGAGGGTACTATAACCTCAGGATTATTTGAGTTATTGTCTGAATCAGCTGGTCCATCTGATGAACAAGCTATTACAAAAAAGGTTGAGAAAATTATAATTTTTAAATAATTCTTCATGATGGTGGTTAGAGTTTGACAAATATAAAAAATAAGAGAGAAGTTTATTCAACTTCTCTCTTATAAATTTGAATAGTAAATGATTTTATTCTTGATTTGTTATTTTGGTATACCATGCATTGTTATCAAAACCAATAGTTTTCAAAGAAATCTCATTTGAAGTCCAATTGGTTATTCTAAATGTGTGGTCTCCTCCAACGTAGAATCCGGTAAAACCATTTCCAGTTAGATTGAGCACTAAGTATCCATCTTGCTCAGAAATACTCCAGCCTGACGTAAAATTATCCGTCGCATAATACCAATACTCACCCGCATCAATCTGATCTTGTGGTCGATCTTGTGGGCCTGAAAAATCATTCTCTAAAGGAACATCTTTACCCAAAATACTTCCTTGAGTTTGATATTCCATACTTCCGTCAAATGAAAAAACCATTCTATCATCATACATTCCAGTATCAGCTTTGTCAAACGGTGCAGCACTATACCAAACAGGAATATCATCTCCAACAAGTGTGTGGTTAGTGTCTGCAGCGTGAACACCTAAATGTGCAGCTGATTCAGCCATAACCCTCCAACCTCCAGTTGTTAATGCTGCAACTAATTCTGCGGGTGGCTCAAATGTGTAAAGAACCTCAACAGATGTAGCTCCATTAGACATAACACCAGCTGTTCCAGAAGCAACAACTTCTATTGTATAAACGTGAACTCCTGTGGTTGTGAATCTAGTTGTAAACACACCGCTCGGTACCATAGTTTCTACACCATTTTGAATGAATTTATATGTAATGGCATCAGCCGCAGTAGCTGTAAAAGTCACATATCCACTTCCATCCCCGTAAGGGTTATCTGCGTCAGCACCTTGAAGTGATGCAGAAATAGTTAAACCTGTAGGACTTACAATATCTCCAAATTCATAATCTTCTTGCTCACATGCTGTGAAAATGAATAGAGATAATGCGATTAGTAAAAAATTTATTCTTTTCATAATATTATTTTTAATCAATTAATTGAATTTCATCCACTCTATAAGTTGCACCAGCAGTATCCCCAAAATCATAGAATACAATAAATGAAACATATTCTAAATCAGGAGCACCAGTGAAATCATAAATTAGTGTTTCCCATTGGTTAGCTACGGTAGTTGTCATATCTACCTCATGGGTAAGGCCAGCGATATTTCCAGCACTAGTCTCAAGTTTCACTTTTACAACTTTACCTACTTCAGGTGCATATGATTTTAGGTGAATTTGACTTGCACCGTTAAAATCAATAACATTGACGGCAAAACCCATTCCGCCCCAAACTTCAGCTCCTTCATCTTTAACAAACTGCAGAACATTAGCTGTTGTGTTTTCACCAGAAGGATCAGGATTAGGAATTACTTCAACTTCTCCAACTCCTCCAAATGAGAAACTTTCTGGCACATCCCCTTCAAAGTTTTCAATTCCCTGAATGTATTCTCCAATACCCACCTCAACATCGTCAAAGTGATAAACTCCAGCATCTTGATTTCCAAAATCGTAAAAAACAATTGCGGATATGTAGTCTAAGTCTGGTGCACCAGAAAAATCATATGTAAGTATTTCCCATTGGTTTGCTACAGTTGTTACCATATCAAACTCATGCGTTAACCCTGCAACATTCCCAGCACTAGTTTCAAGTTTGACCTTAACTGTCTTACCGGCTTCAGGAGCATAAGATTTTAGCCTTAATACATTATTTCCGTTAAAGTTAATATGTCCGTTTACAGCAAAGCCCATTCCGCCCCAAACTTCAGCTCCCTGGTTTTTTGTGCATTGCATAACATTAGCTGAGTTATTAATTCCTGAATTATCAGGGTTTACTACAACCTGTACATTTTCAACTCCTCCAAAAGAAAAGTTTGCTGGCACCTCACCTTCAAAATCTTCAAAAGTTGAAAATCCGTCAAAGACTGGAGGGTCAGTAATTGTGATTTCCTCAGAGTATTGAGTAGTTGCAGCACCACCACTTAAAGCAGTAACCGTAACATTGTATGTGCCAGCTAATTCATAAGAATATGAAAGCTGCTCTCCAATTTGCATTGGAGTTGCTTCGCCACCTGCTTCATCTCCAAATAAAACTTCAAATGATGTAGCGTAATCGGCTGATGCAGAAACTAAAATATTATACGATCCTGAAGATGTTAATATATCTACAACTAAGTTTTCAGGTGCAATAAAGGAGACCACAACCGTGACAGTAGATTCACTAGTTGAACCATCAAGCGCTGTAGCGATTATTGTTGCCTCATAAGTTCCTTCACTGTAATAATGTTCTATACTATTACCAGGAATAATTGACCCTGAAATGTCTGAACCATCACCAAAATCAACATGGAAGGTAACAACACCTTCTCCCGTTGGAGTTATAGTAACCAGTCCTGTATTATCTTGAGTAATACTAACCATAGCTGATATGTTAGTTGGCTCTGAAATAGTGCCAACAAAATCAGCATTACTTTCATTTTCATCAACACAGCTAAAGATAAAGGCGGTTAATAAAAATAATCCTAAAAAATTTCTTAAAATTCTCATATTTATTGTTGTTAGTTTAATATCCAGCGTTTTGAGTTAATCCAGAAATATCAACTTCCTGTTGTGGAATTGGGAATACTTCATGTTTTCCTTCAACAAATCCAGCAATCAGTGAAGATGCACGACCTGTTCTTACTAAGTCAAAAAATCTATGACCCTCAAGAGAAAGTTCAAATTTTCTTTCCTCCCAAATCGCGTCAGTAAGTGCCGTTCCTGAAGCAGAAATATCATGATCATCATTACCAAATGCTCTCCTTCTAACCTGATTCAAAAATTCCTGAGCAAGTCCATCATCAATACCGCTTCTATTGTATGCTTCGGCAGCCATTAATAATACGTCGGAGTATCTTATGATTCTAAAATTGGTAAGGTAATTTAACTCAGTTTGACCACCGGATTCTCCAGCTCTTGGAATATACTTATTATTAAAGTATCCTGTGTGATCATATCCCTCAGTGTAATTAGCACCAGTTGCTGCAGCAAATGCTTCAATATCTAAAACCGTTGCATCTCTCCTTGTATCACCCTCTTCAAATGAGTTATAGAATTCAGCTGTTGGTACATTGAAACTCCATCCCTGAGCATATTCAGGACCACTCCATCCTCTTGGGCCATTCATAATTATAGCATAGTTTCCTTCACTACAATGAGCACAACCCCAATCATACCAATTAGATTGATTTGAATATTGGATTTCGAAGACTGATTCTGGACCATTTTCACCAAATCTCAAGAACTGACTACCAAAATCTGATACAAGAGAATAAACTCCAATAACATTATCAAGTGCCGATGCTGCCTCAGCAAATTTATCTTGGTAAAGAAGTACCTTACCTAATAGCGCATAAGCTGTATATTTATTAACTCTACCAACCTGAGATTGTGAATCAGGTAATGATGTAATTGCATTCTGTAAATCTAACTCGATTTGTGCATAAACTTCTTCCTTTGGAGTTCTACTAAGAGTTCCAGCTTCTCCAGCAGTAAGTCTTGCTTCTGTAAATAGAGGCACATCTCCGAAAAATTTAACCAATTCGAAATAATAATATGCTCTTAAGAAATAGACTTCACCATACATAGATTCTTTTCCGTCAAAATCGATATTAGCTTTGTTCTGTTCCATGTAATTAGCTCTATTTACCCCTTCATATAAAAATTGCCATATCTGTCTAAGAACATTATTTTCTGGGTAATGTGTCATATCATCAATTTGCTGAATTCCAATGTAGTCAGTAGCACTTTCACCACCACATAGAGAAATTTCAGATGCTATGGCACCTAATTGAATATTAAAGAATAACCATTGGAGAACGTCATATGTCCCCACTAATGCAGCATCATAATCAGCTTCTTGTTGGAAATATATTTCAGAAGTGATTTGATAACCTTCAATCGCTTCATAATCTACATGATCAGTACATCTATTTAAAACTGAAGTAACTAAAATCAGTAATAATATTGTTTTAAAATTTTTCATAATATTTTATATTAAAATTTAATATTTACACCCATTGACCAAATTCTTGGCTGTGGGTAAGTTCCATAATCAATACCAGTATTTAGAACACCACCAACTGAAATTTCAGGATCATACCCAGAATAGTCTGTTAATGTTAATGCATTCTTAACCTGAACATAGGCTCTGACTTCATCAAATCCCCATATTTCTGTTAATGAATCTGGGAATGAATAACCAAGCTGAATGTTTTTGATTCTTAAATAACTACCATCTTCAACATACCTGTCAGATGCTCTATTGTTATTATTTGAATCAACAAATGTTACCCTTGGTTCATCAAAACTAGTTCCAGGACCCGTCCATCTCGCAAGAGTTGATGCAAATCTATTGGTGTAATTTAGATTTCTTTCATAAGCTCTATAAATATCATTTCCAACTGAAGCATATGTAAATACACTTAGATCAAATGCTTTGTAATCTAAATTTAAGTTCCATCCGATTGTAAAATCTGGAAATGGATCACCAATTTGTGTTCTGTCAGAGTCATTTACAATTCCGTCACCATTTATATCAACAAATCTGATATCACCAGGAACTGCACCATTTTGCGTTGCGTGATTATCAACTTCATCTTGAGTTTGGAAAATACCATCAGTTACATAACCAAAGAAATAACCTGGTGAGAATCCTTCTTCAAATCTCACAATATTTCTGTAAGGAATTCCATAACCCGCTCCCCAAATGTATTTATCTCCGTTATTTATTGAAATAACTTCATTCTCGGCTGTTGTGAAATTCAAATCGGATGATATTGATAAATCTCCTAAAGAAGTGTTCAATGAAATTGTAGCATCAATTCCAGTACTTTCAGTACTTCCAATATTGGTTGTTGGATATGAAGGAACACCAAGATATAAGGAAAGATTTGGACTAAATAGTAAGTCATCAACTGTCTTTTTAAAATAGTCTAAAGAAAGAGATACCTTATCGCTAAAAATTCTCGTATCAATACCAACATTCATTTGCACTTGATTTTCCCAGGAGACATCATCATTTGGAATCGATCCTAGAGATGAACCCGGAGTAATAGTACCGTTAAATACATAGCTAGGGAATGTTGAAATTAGTGAAAATTGAGGGCTAATATTGTCATTTCCTAAAGTACCATAACTTGCTCTAAATTTTAGATAATCTAAAACAGGAACTTCGTCAAAAAAGTCTTCTTTTGAAATAACCCATCCAATAGATGCTGAAGGAAAAAATCCAAATTTATTGTTTTTTCCAAAAGACGTACTACCATCAACTCTTCCTGTAAATGAAGCATAGTATTTTTCATCATAGTCGTATAAAATCCTTCCAAAGTAAGATAAGTTTCTATTAACATATTGCCATGAGCTTGATGTTTGCTGCGTAGCATTACCAGTAGCAGCACTTACATCAGCATAATCCCACGAGTTAAATGGAACATCTTCGTTGGTTGCTGAAATATTACCTCCTTTACCTTCTCCGATTGAAAATCCTGCAACGGTTTGAAAATTATGAATTTCATCGATTGTAAAATCATAATTTCCGAAAAGCTCATACGTATAGTTAAAGAAATTTGTATTTCCTTCAAATACCCTATTATGTGTTGAAGTAATATTTCCCTCACTATCAACAGCAACTATAGGGCTCAAATCTGGATTAGCATTTGTTTGGTTATGCCCAGTTCCATAAAATTGGAAAGGAACAAAGCCTTTATCATAAATATTTACGTATGTATATCCAAATCTAGAAGTAATATTGAGATTGTCCATTAGTTCGTGTTGAAGTTCAATTTTACCTTGAATCTTATCAACTTTATTTTCATTATATGTATTATCAATTTGAGCTAGTGGATTAACAATTTCTTGAGTAATTGTTTCACTTATTCCGAATGTGCCATTTTCGTATGGGTTTACGGTAGGATCAAAATTTAATGCATTTGACAATACACTCGTTATACCGTTTTCGGCTAAACTTTTACCTTTTATGTTTGAATAGTTGGTATTAATTAAAAGTTTAGTTTTTTCAGATAAATCAGTATTAATATTTGTTGTGAAATTTGTTCTGTTGAAAAATGATTTTTCCCCTCCAGCAACTACTCCGTCTTGACCAGTGTATCCTGCAGAAACATAATAAGAAGTGTTTTCACTACCTCCTGATGCTGTAATAGAATGATTAACTATTGGTGCATCTAACAGGACTTCATCTTGCCAATTTGTACCAACTCCAAAATCAGAAATATTTGGAAAAACAATTCCTTCCCCAGCATTTACACTTGCCTCATTGAGAATTGCAACGTATTCACTTGCATTTAGAACATCAATGGTTCTTACTACCTCTTGAGTACCAATTGATGTGCTCAAGCTAAATTTAGTCTCAGAATTTCTTTCACCCGATTTTGTAGTAATTACAATAACACCACTTCCACCTTTTACTCCATAAATTGAAGCTAAAGCAGCATCTTTTAACACATTTACAGATTTAACATCATTTGGATTTAAAGAATTTAAATCATCAATCGATGCAGAAATTCCATCTATTACTACAAGTGGATCATTTCCAGCGTAAGAAGTAATACCTCTGATTAGAACAGTAGGTTTAGATCCTGGAGAACCACTTGAAATAATATTTATTCCAGATGCTTGACCTTGTAAAGCGTCCTCAACTCTTACCGGCGAAGAAGCCTCAATTGCATCAGCATTCACTGTGGAAACTGCTCCGGAAATATCACTCAATTTTTGAGATCCATATCCAATTACAATCACTTCGTCTAATTCACTAAGATCTTTATCCATCGAAACAGAAATATTATCAGACATTACATCAGTTGAAGAAATTTTTAAGTTCAAAGTTTTATAGCCAACATAGCTAAAAACTAAAGTTGAGCCAGATTCTAAATTTGCTATGGTAAAATTACCGTCAAAATCAGAAACTGTTCCTTGATTTTGTCCTTGAACAGCGATGTTGACACCCGCTAGTGGTTCACCATCCTCAGAATCAGTAACATACCCAGAAATACTCTGTGCTTGTAAAGCAGTACAAACAGCAATAAAAGCAATAAAAAAGTTTAATATTGATTTTCTCATGTTTAGATTAATTTATTTGACTTTGAATTTAATAATTTGTGCACCTATTCTTTTACAAAAAATTAAAAAAGAAATACAGATTATTGAATTTTTAAAAATTATGACTATTCATTATTAATAATTCAATAAAAAAAACGATTTCATAAAAATATAATAATGTTAAAATAATATATAACGAAAACGTTTTCGATATCGTAAAATAAAAAAAGCCTCCCAAAAGGAAAGCTTTCATCGGTTTAAAACCACTTGTAAATTAATACAAGTTCAACACACTACAAAGATAGTTATTTTTTTAATATACCAATATCATAAAGCTGTTTAGCTGAGTTTATAATCTCAGAATCAACACTTTTCGGGTACCATCCAAGTATATTATTAGCATTTTTGGTATGTAAGGTTTCGACAGATCCAAGTCTACCAGCAATAAGTCTTAGTGACGGAATAAATAAGGCAACAAATTTTAATAAAAAATTGGGAATTGGGAATCTAGGAACTTTTTTATATCCTGCCTTGAAAAGAATATCGCATAACTCTTTTAATTTAATCGTTTTTTCGGAAAGTAAAAATCTATTTCCTATTGCGTCATCATTTTCCATGGCCATAACATGTGCTTCCGCTACATCTTGCACGCCAACAACACTGATACTTAAATCAGGAATAAATGGCAAGCTAAAAATCTTTTTAACCGTAACTCTATTTGACATACTTAAAACCCCGGTCATAGAAGGCCCCAAAACTAGGACAGGATTAATTGCACAAGCATCTAAATTAGCTTTCTTGGCCATTTCCCACATTTTTTTTTCAGCCTTAGTCTTACTTATCTCATATGGCATTATTTTCTTATTAGATAAATCTGTCCAATCATTATCACTATGCTGATTATTATGTTTTTTTCTACCATAAATTGCAGCATAAGATGATGTTTGTACAAATTTTTTAGCTCCATTTTTGATTGCAGCATTTAAACACCTTTTCATGCCTTCGACAGCAGGCTTCACGAGAAGATCTTCATCAACCTTTCCTGGGATAACAGGTGATGCTAAATGTAAAACATACTCACAACCCTTTAATGCATCAATCCAACCATCATCATTCAGAAGATTTAAAATTTTAAATTCTATATTCTCAAAACTGATTCCATATTTAGCTAAAGAGTTTTTAATAAGATCAATTTGATTAATTTCTCTAACTGAAGTAACAACGTGGTATCCTTTATTAATTAAAATTTTAATGCAATACATTGCTATATAACCAGAACCACCGCTTACAAATACTTTTTTCATATATAAAATCGAACGGCTAATGTATAAATTTTTTGGTATAGTATTTGGATTTTATAAGGAATGAAACATCTTTTGTTATTATTTATATTAATTTTTAGCCAACAAGTTCTTTTCTCTCAACAATTTTACACTGATAAAGGAGTGACAAAATTTGACGGTTCCAAAGCAGCCTTTGAGCCTATTAAGGCAAGTAATAATAATACGGTTTCCATAATAGATTCTTCTAATGGACAAATTGCAGCGGTTATAATTATCAGCGAGTTTGATTTTAGATTAGGGCTTATGAAAGAACATTTCAATGAAAACTATTTAGAAAGTAATGTATATCCTAAGTCAACATTTGAGGGTAAAATAAAAAACTTTAACCTAGAGGAATTAAATCAAGACTTTAAAGATCATGAAATTGAAGGAGTATTGACCATTAAGGGTATTAATAATGATATTATAACAAAAGCTAAAATCAGAAAAATAGATGAAAAAATAGAACTTTCATCTGGTTTTTCAATTATGCTAAGTGACTACAAAGTCAAAATTCCAAAAATTGTTTTTAAAAAAATAGACGAAGAAGTAAAAATTAACTTAAATTTCGTCTATGAAAGGAAACAATAATCTAAAATTTTTCACATTTTTTTTAATTATTTTATTTTCTAATTCGATTATAAGTCAAAATAGTTTACTAGAAGAAATTGATTACAACGATGAAGATTATAAAGTTGGATTATCGGCTTTTAAAGCTCATAAGATAATTAACGGTCAATCAACTAAACAGGCAAACGAAAAAGAACTTTACCTATACGTTTCGCATAGATTTGGGTCTATAAATGGTGGAATAAAAACATTATTTGGTTTAGATATTGCCAATACAAAAATTGAATTATTATACGGTCTTTCAAATAATCTACAAATTGGCTTTAGCAGAGAATCACTCAAAAAAACATATGCTCTGAATGCTAAATACAACATAACAACTCAATCTTCTAAGCTACCTTTCAATTCATCTATATATGCTAGTTATAATTATAATTCATCTCTTGATGAGGACATTTACCCTAATTTAAGTAATCCAGACAGAAGTTTATTTTTTGGTCAGCTATTACTATCAAAAAGTTTTAGTGATAAGATTTCATTACAACTGTCTCCGTCTTTTGCTCGGAAGGGGTTTGCTGAAACAATTTTTGAGCAAGAGAATAATTTTATGTTAGGTGTCGCCTCTAGCTACAGAATAACAAACAGATTAGCATTCAACATAGAATATTCTGCAAATCTTGATAGACCTGAAATATCACCTTTTAATGATGTATTGAGTTTTGGCATAGATATTGAGACTGGTGGTCATGTGTTTCAGTTACTTTTTTCAAACACACAAACCATTGATGATGTTTCTGTGATGACTGATGCTGAAGGTTCTTGGAAAGACGGTAAAATATATTTTGGATTTAATATTTTAAGAGTATTTTAAATGAAAAAAAAATTAGAAAATAGACGTGAATTTTTAAAAAAGGTTTGTCCAACAATTGCGTTTGCTTTTTTTGGACTATCCTTTTTAGAAGCATGTTCATCAGGTGATGATACAAATGTCAGTGATTCAGGAGATGATAATCAAAATGGAGGATCAGATAATAATGATAATAATAATGATCCTTTAGGATATTCCTCATCTGGCAGTGTCTTCACAATTGATCTAAATCACCCAAATTTTACAAATTTATCTTCGGTTGGAGGTTGGATGAATGGTTATAACATTGGCCTTAATATGCTTTTTTTAAGAATTAGCACAGATCACATTCAAGCTTACACAAATGTATGCCCACATGCTGGTATTCAAAATCGTTGGCAACTTGTTGGATCAGACTTTAGATGTAATGAACATGGTAATACGTTTGGATCTACATGTGACGCATCAAACTCCCTTCCTTGTTTTTCAACAAATATTGATGGAGATAATTTAATAGTAGCTACTTAATCCATTAGCTTCAAAATTTATTTGGAGAAATTATATATTGCAAAGGTTGCTAGCCAATGTTCACCTCCGTACCCGCTATCAAACATAATATTGTAACCTTGTTCAGAATGATTTTTTGCAATTTTCAAAAATAAATTTTTGTCACTCTTATCATAAAGTTTTATTGCAATATCTTTTAAAGTCCATGCTCGATGAAACATTAAACCAATTAAGTGACCGATCCCCGGATCTTCTGGATCAAGTACTTCTGGTATATTAATTATATTACCAAAACTCTTTTTATCAAATGAAGGTAAAAATTT
Organism: uncultured Bacteroidota bacterium; assembly: GCA_902581145.1. Taxonomy (GTDB): domain Bacteria; phylum Bacteroidota; class Bacteroidia; order Flavobacteriales; family Flavobacteriaceae; genus MED-G13. The sequence goes on from CACHNE010000001.1 coordinate 94,397, forward strand.
ATACAACCAGTCGTTAAACTCTCTTTTTTCAAGAATTTGAGACATTAATGCAGCCTCAGCAAGACAAGGAGAAAGAAAATCTGTGCCTGAGGGCTCATATTGCACGGGACAATTTATGTCTCCTAAAAAATTTTTGATACTATATTCTTTAATCTTGTTAAATAGTAACTTGTCATTTGCGACTTTAGAATACTCTATCATAAGTGAGAATGAAAATGCAGTGTTTGCATGTGTTCCTGGTCTAAGAGGAGTTGAAAGTTTATCTAAAAATGATATGGTTCTTTGACTAAGGAGATCGACAAGTGGTTTCATATTATTTGCCCATTTCTGAGCTTTTTTATGCTCCCATGAAACTAGTTCAGAATATAATTTCATTAACCAAGCCCATCCATATGTCCTTTCAAATCCCTTTGCAAAATCTTGTTTGAAAAATTGAAATTCTTTGTTTAAATTTTCTTTACTTAAATTTTTATCAAGTTTTGATAAAATAACATCTTTATCAGCGACTTCAGGAAAATCCTTTAATATTTTGACCATTGCCCAATGACCGTGAACAGCAGAATGCCAATCCCAACATCCATAAAATGAAGGTGTAAGTTCATAGTGTGGCTTTAACCAACTTTCATCACTATATCTATATCCGATTTTATATGGATATTTTTGATCAACACATTTTACAGAAAGAGAAACCAGCTCATTAGCTAATTTATCATTAAGCCTGATATTTTCTATTTTTTCAGCTTTATTTTCGGAGCAAGCTATAATCAAGATTATCAGAGGAATAAGATATTTACTCTTTTTTAGCAGCATTTAATTAACTTTTTTTAATCAGTAAACTCATTGTTTTGTTTTAATTATTTCTTTATTATTTTAAACGTTTTCTCACCAATCTTGACGCTGTAGATTCCTGTATTTAAATCTGAAATATCAAATCTATTGTTACCAAGATTTAAATCAGATTCATAAACAATTTTTGAGTTTATATCAAAAATAATTATGCTTTTATTTTTAGAATGATTAGTTATACTTAAATATGAATCAATTGGATTTGGATAATAAGAAAACTGATTATAATTTACATTATTGTTTAAGGATAGATTGCAATCTTCAATTAAACCATTAATTGAGTAATTCGATACAAAATTCCAAATTTCATTATCAGAGCTGATATCCAAATTACCAAAGCTGCCTGGCCAATCATGTCCTCCACCATTAACTCGCAACTCAACAACAGAAACACAAGAATTTCCATTTTCCCAAATTCTTTTAGTCACTGTCGAACCATCATTAGTATTATTATCGGGTAATTCAATTTCAATTGGGTCGTTATCCGTACTATTATAATCAGTCCAATATTGGTGAGTTTCGTCTGCAGAAATATAATAAGTCACACCTGCGAAATCAATTCCATTATAATAATCTTCTGTTCCAAGAATCGTCATTATTGCAGTTGGATGTCCTGGGCTACAATTTTCATATTGGTACTGCCCCATAGTTCTAGCAACTGCAACACCAGCGGCAATCTTATCATTCAAACGGCAAAGCAATTCATATACAAACTCTCCACCCAAAGAATAACCACAGGCATAAACCCTTTCAATATCAATCGAATACTGGTTTGAAAGCTCTGAAATTATTGAATCAATAAAATATATGTCATCATGATCGGAATCTCCTTTAAAAATCCAATTTAAAGAACCGTCATCTGATGGATCAGCTAATGCCTGAGGATAAACAAGAATAAAATTATTCTCATCAGCTAAATTTCGCATATCAGAAATAGCAATCTGAGTTTCAGTAGTATCGTTACCCGCATGAAAATTAAACATCAAAGGAGATAAAACATCTTGAGTGTAACTGCTTGGAATATACAATTCATATTCCCTAGTATTTCCATCATACTCAATTGTTTGACTGATGAAATTCTGAGCCGTTAATGCTTTGCAAAAAAACAATAGAATGATTAAGGAAATAAAATTATACTTAGGCATAATACAAAAATAAAAAAAACCTTCTAAATTAAGAAGGTTTTTAAGCGGTCTGGACGGGACTCGAACCCGCGACCCCATGCGTGACAGGCATGTATTCTAACCAACTGAACTACCAGACCTTTTTTGCGTGAGCAAATATACATTTGATTTTGATTAGAACAAATATTTTCTTTTAAATAAATTTTGATTTAGTACTCAGGACATCCAAAACAATCTTTGTTGTTTAAGAAATCATAAGTGATGGAAAATTCAGAAATACCTCCATCTCCTCCAATTTTACTTAAATTAAAGTCATATGAATATCCAAATTTAAATCCTTCCCAAGCCATTCCAATTATAGGGTTAATAGATGTGACTAAATGGCTTTCATTTTCTGTCTGAATAGGGTTTGTTGATGCAGTTAGTGCAAAAGAGAATCTATCAAAAACATATTGAAAACCTAAATCAAACCTATCATATTTAGCTTGCTTCATAAAATTTGTTATGAAATAAACACTGCTATCACTATTATATTGTAAAATAGGCAGTTCAAGTGATGCATGTACAGAAATGAATATATCTAGCGGTATATCACCTTGTGAAACCATAGAAACATTTGGTCTATTTAGGTGTCTTAAAGTGATTCCTATCCAGTGATTATCATTATTAAATAAAAATGATGCTCCAATATCTACATATCTTGCATTTTCGCCCAATGCAATCGGATCAAATGTGTTTGAATTGATTATGTTTTGAAATATATTAATCTGATCCTCAAATAATAAGTTGTCAAAACCAAAATCTTTAGTTGCAAAACCAAAAGTTACACTTGGCCTAAAGTCCCATTCGTAGTTAATTTGAACCTTATATGCCCAGCTAAAATTTAATTGCTTCAAGGAATAGTTTGTAAATGTTTCCTGGTGATTCATTAAGCTTATTCCAATGCCACTATTTAAATCTGGATACCAATCATCAAAATACAAGTATTGAGAATTAAGATTAAAATCAAACCCGGACCATTGCTGATTTTTATAAAGTAATCCAGCTTTTGTAGTTTCATAAAATCCAGAAAATGAAGGGTTGATACTTTCAGGCACCATAAAGGACTGAGTAAATGCTGGGTCCTGCGAATATGATTTCACAGAAAATATAATTGCCAATATCAAGATAATTCTTTTCATCATAATTTTATCTTAGTAATACAAACACTCCTCTTAGATTAATCTCTTCATTATAAATTGTAGTTCCTTTTACAACAATTAAATAATTTCCATTCTCAGCTAATTTACCGTTTAAGCTTCCGTTCCATCCGTTAAGTTCAAGATTGTTTTCATAGTAAATTAGCGAACCAAAAGTATCATAGATACTCATTTCAATACTATTCACACAAGCATAAACAGGTCTCATAGTATCATTTATACCATCATTGTTTGGAGAAAAAGCAGTAGGTAATACAATATCATATCCATCCGTAACTTCAATTTGTTCAGAATAGGTATCAATACATCCATAGCCATACTCCACAGTCTGGGTGACCGTATATTCACCAGGGTTTAAATATTGATGAGATACCACATCACCAGAAACTAGTGAGCTTCCGTCTCCAAAATCCCAAGTAACGGAGATATAGTCTCCAGAAGATGTATTCATAAATTCAAGTTCATTATAAATACTAATTCCACAATCAATATTTCCATTGCTGTCATATGTAAATGACGGCTCTCCGATTTCCTCAAAATCGATTATTATTTCCGTATTTACTTGACAGCCAATCTGATCAGTTACTAAAACATTATAAACTCCATTTTGATAAGCGGTCATGAAAGTATTATCACTTATATCAACAGCTCCACCAGACCAGTTTACAGTATATGGCGGGAAACCACCAGAGATGGAAATAGAGTTCTCTTGAGTTACCAAATTATTTTCACAATAAGGAACTACTTCAGTGGTTAAATCAACAGTTAAATCCTCTTGCCTAAGAACTATAAAAACTTCAGAGGTACTTGAACAATCATGTAAATCAGTTACAGTAAGAGTGTATTCACCAGGACCAATATTGGTTAAATCTTCCGTTTCTTGTCCTGTATTCCAAAGGAATTCATAATCTCCATATCCTCCAGAGGTTGTTACATTGATACTTCCACTATTTGGATCATCACAATCATAAGCATTTGTTACATCACCAACTATAATTATTTCACTTGATACACTAATAATAAAAGTTTGGGGTAGACCTACACACGTATTTCCTTCAAAGGTATAAGTTGGTGTAACACTGATATTTGCAAATTGTGTTGTCAAACCACTATTTAATGCAGTAAATGATGGAATATCTCCGTTTCCAGATACTGGAAGACCTATTGAAGTATTATCATTAGTCCATTCGTATGTTGTTTCTCCATCGGTGTTTGAGGTTGAAAAATCAATAATTGAGGTTATTTCATTGCTACATAAAAATATATCTTCAACAACATTCATTTCAGGTGATGGGTTTACTGAAATCGAAAATGATGAGGGTTCACCAGTACAAATTATTCCATTATTATCATAAGATGGAGTAACTGTAATTATTGCAAAAATAGTAGAGTCTGTTGTGTTAATAGCCTGGAAGCTAGGAATTCCACCTTGTCCCGAATCAGACAACCCAATTTCTGTATTATCATTTGTCCATTCGTATGAGGTCAATCCATCTGTATTTAAAGTTTCAAATGTATAAACAGGTGTAAAATCCCCATTACACAAAACAGTATCATTAACCGAAACATCATTAACCTGCGCAGATGGATTAACAGATATCACAAAATCCTCTGGGTTTCCCTGACAAATAACACCGTTATTTGTATAGGTTGGTGTTACAGTAATAGTTGCAGTTTGAGCAGTGGTTGAAGTATTTATAATTTCAAAAGGCTCAATATTTCCGATTCCTGTTGCTGGTAGACCAATGGACTCATTTGAATTAGTCCAATTATATTCTGTAGTACCTTCTTCATTTGTAGTGGTAAATTCAATTAATTCCGTCAAATCTCCGTTACAATAAAATACATTATCTATTTCATTTACTTGAGCGCCCGGATGTACTGTAATTGTAAAGGTTTCAGCTTCACCCAAGCAATCTATACCAAGATTTGAATAAGTTGGTGTCACAGTAATGGTTGCAGTCAAAGGAGTTGTCCCCGTATTAATGGCCGTAAACGTATCAATTGTGTCTTCACCGCTTTCTCCCAATCCAAATACATCAGGGGTATCATTAACCCAAGAGTACGATGTTACAGAAAGATCTCCTAAATTAACCGTCTCGAATATTATTGGATCTGTTAGTTCACCATCACAAATTTCTATATTTTCAATCTCATTGACTTGAGCAGATGGATTAACCGTAATTGTAAATTCTTTAGACTCACCAGGGCAACTTATCTCATTATTTGTATAGGTAGGTGTTACTACAATAGTGGATACAATTGGCTCATTTGTATTATTTATTGCGTTAAATACTGGTACATCTCCATCACCGGCTGTTTCAGTCAAACCAGTATCTGAATTGTCATTAGTCCAATTAAAACTAACAACTCCGTCAGTATTTTCAGATGCAAAAGAAATGAGTTCTGTTGTGTCACCATTACAAAAAACATAATTTTCTGGTTGAATAAGGGTTGCATCAGGATTTACCGTAATTGTAAATTCAATAGGGGTTCCAACATTTGAATTCCCCTCAAATGTAAAAGTAGGAGTTACCTCAATGGTTGCAGTTTGAGCAGATAATGATGAGTTAGTAGCTGTAAATCCACTTATCATTGAAGTAGATCCAGTTCCAGTTAACTCATTGTTGGAGATTGAGATATTATCATTAGTCCATTCATATGTTGTTGTTCCGCCTGTATTTTGGGTAGAAAAGATTATATCCGCTACCTCATCTAAATTACAGACAACGATATTGTTAATTGGATCAACCTGTGCAGGTGGATTAACGGTAATTGTAAAAGTTTCCGTTGGACCGGAATTACTATTACCTCCGTTTTCAAATGTTGGTGTAACAACAACAGTTGTAGTAACCGGACTGGATCCAGTATTAGTGGCTGTAAATCCAATATTACTATTACCGCTTAATTCTAAGCCAGTAGTATCATCCGAGTTTGTCCATGTATAGGTAGTAATCCCACCTGTGTTTATTGTTGAAAATGGAATATTTATTTCGTCTCCGTCTGAAACAACAATATTATTATTTTCATTTACCTGCGCAGTTGGATTAACAGTAATTTCAAAAGGGGTTGCAGGCCCTGTACAACTTACACCTCCGTTCTCGAATGTTGGAGTGACTGTTATTGTTGCTGTTACAGGACTAGTTCCTGTATTGGTAGCAGTGAAGGATGGAATATTTCCAGAATCAGAATCTTGTAAATTGATTGAGGTTAAATCGTTTTCCCAATTAAATGTTGTATTACCGTTTACATTTGTTGTTGAGAATTCAACTAGAGAGGTGTCAAATCCGTTTGAAACAATCTGATTTTGAACAGTGTTTACTTGACCTGTTGGATTCACTGTTACCACAAATGTAATAGGGTCTCCAACATTTATATCACCACCATTTTCAAAACTTGGTGTTACAACTATATTTGCCGAAATAGGGGCATCAGTAGTATTAGTAGCTATAATATCAATATTTCCCTCACCAGCATTTGAAAGATTTATTGCAGTATTATCATTAGTCCACGAATAAGTCATATTTCCACCGTTTACATTAGTGGTAAACTCAATTAAAAGTTCTTCATCATTACAAACTGTTTGAGGATCTACTGGATTAACCTGAGCCTTCGGATTTACAGTAACTTCATAATAAAATGGAAGACCTTCGCAATCAAAACCTATATTTCCTGATGCAACAGCAGTGTAAATGACCGTAAGGGGGTCTGTAGTAGTATTAAATAATGTCTCTTCAGGGATTGAATTTGTTCCTGAGGTTGTTGTAAGACCTGTAATTCCATTGTCGGCTACGGCAGTCCATGCAAAAGTAACACCGCTTGTAGGACTAGTCAGATCAACAGAAGCAGTTGTTTCACCACTGGTTATAAATTGGTTATCTTCGGAAAATAATACCTGTGGAGAAGGATTAACAATTATTTTAAATGTTGTAGAATCTCCATCACAACTTACTTCATTGTAAGTATAAACAGATGTAACTGTAATATTTGCCTCAATTTGCTCAGATGACGAATTATTAGCTTGGAAACTTGAAATATTTCCCGTTCCATTTTCAGCAAGCCCAATATCAGGATTGTCATTAATCCAAGAATATGTTATCTCACCTTCTTCTAGATTTTCAGTATTTGCATCTAAAACTGATGTGAAATTAATATCAAAAGTGTTTTCACCATTACACAAGATTTGGTCTCCTACAGGACTTATTCCAACAGTAGGGTTTACTGTTACAACCACGTCAAACGGAGCACCCTCGCAACCATCTGTACCTACTACTGGGGTAACAGTGTATGTCAATGTAGCTGGAAAATCTGTAGAATTTGTAAGTACTTGACTTATTGATGTTTCATTAGAAGCAGAGGATCCACCTGTAACAATTCCAACGGGATTACTAGTTGGTTCAGACCAGCTGTATGTAGTTCCTACAGGAACAATTTCAGTTGGTGAATCATCCGTTGGTGATATTTCTAAAAGTTCACCATCACATATAGTAATTTCTTTGTCTGAAATAACAGGAGTTGGCTGAATAGTCATTGTATAATCAAATGGATCTCCTTCACAGCCATCGGCATCTGGGGTAATGGTGTATACTAAATCTTGTTCAATATTGGTTAAGTTTGATATTGTCTGTGATGGGATAAATCCATCAGTACCACTATTCACATAATTAGTTAAATTTTCATTTTCGGCAGCTATCCATGAATAGGTTGTACCATCTACATCAGAAATGAAATCAAACTGTGTTGAAGCTTGATTTGAGCAAACCTCCTGAGTATTAGTAGTATTCGTAATTGTGGGGGTTTTACTCAATGTGATTGAAACCGTTGCAGTCGGGGGATTATTACAATTTGAACCAGCTGTTACTGAAATATTATATACACCAGGTGAGTTTAATCTAATTTCAGGATATGGGTCTGTAGCAGTTGTTCCGTTCAAAAACGTATAGTCAGAGCTAGTGATATCAGAACCTGAAACAGTCCATAAATAACCAGTTGGCGCAATAAACCCAGTAGAATATATGGGAGTAATTTCAGATTCAAAATCTATATCTAAAGTCGATAGCGAACAATAAGTTATTTCAGAAATTGGTAGTCCAACCGTAGGATCTCCTAATACTTCAAGATTACTTGAATAGCTATCAGAACCACAGGAAGTTGTAACGGTCTGGGTAATTGTATAATTTCCAACAGATGTAAAACTAATTTCTGGATTTTGAGATGTTAGAGTTGTAGAATCCACTAAACTGTAACCAGAATTTGGTGAAATACTCCACTGATAAGTAGGGTCCTCATTTGGAAGTGCACTATCACATTCCACACTGACAATATTTGAGGCATCTGTTAGGGTTACTACATCATTAATACATATTTGGCTAACCTCATCATCTAATTCACCATTTGTAGGGTCTGTTAACATTGTTGTTTTCATCAATACAACTAAATCCACCTGTGACCCGTCTTCCCAATAACCATTAGAGGTGAAGTTTATATCTGTATTTCCTGGATCGATATTAGCGACAAAATTATTAGATGAACCTGATGCTTTTAAATGAATAGTGTATTGGGTTCCAGAATTTAGTGTGGGAGCATCTTCAACAGGTATCTCCATCGTAAACCAACCGGAACAAACTCCGTCTGAATTAAGATTAGAATTTGAACTATTCCAATACTGATGGGGATACTGTTTTTCATATAGGAGATTGCCACTTACATTACCAGTTACACTGCCATATGAAACAGTACCCTGGAATATTTTTATTGTAGGTTGGAAACTGTATGGGGATTGTGTACAGCCATTTTTAAACATAGATACAGATGTTAATTTTCCTGTATGACCTGCAGTATATACATTTCCTTGACCACTAAAAAAGCCTACACCGGTAGTATTATTTGGTTCGATATTTAGATCTTGAACAAGTGAGCCAGATTGTATGATATTAAAGTCTGCATCAGGAATATCCTCAACATTTACCGTTTTTATTTCGATGTCCTCCTGTAAACAACCAGAGGGATTTTGGGCACTCAACTTTATCTCCCAACATCCAGGTTCATCAATATCTGAAGCAGGAATAATTAAATCATCTCCAACCAGCCAGTTATTATTTAGTAAAAAGGCTAGAACAAAATCATCAGAACTTGGTTTCTTCACTTCCCAGGTTAAATTTACTTCACCTGCACACGAACCGTTAGCAGTTGGGTAAGACCCAGCAATTGTAGCATTGATTGCTCTGATATCCTCATCTATACATTGTTCAGGATTAAGATTAAACTTTGCATCAGGAGATTCTGCTGTAGCAACATCTTTAGTAGTACCATTTCCGTTAGGCGAATAAGTATCACAAACTGGATCACTTCCGGTAGGATTTACTCCTTTGTTATATAGTTTTTTCGAAACTTCAAAACTTGAACTACCACTATTATTACAAGATGGTTGATTAAAAATATGCGTGATTGGATCAGCAGGTGTAGCGCTATAACGTGCTAATAACTCAGCCTGCGTGTATGTTTCAGGAGTTGTTCCGTCACCAAAATTAATAACATAGTATGATCCCATGTAATTGTTAGTGATACCTAAATTTGAAACAATATCACCAATACCAAATACAACTTCTTCCCCAACACATACAGTCTCCGATGATAAATTAGCTAATGCAGTTGAACTGGTGTGAAATAAAAAAGTATAGCTAAAAACACTAATATTTCCATCTGCATCTGTTTCATTTACCTCAAAATTATAAGTTCCAACAGATAAATTATCAGGAATTTCATATGTGTAATTTAGAAATGGAGAAATTGTTGTCGCAGATCCTGATTCAATATCTATGAGTTTAACCGAAATTGAATTTTCTTCGTTTGATGGAGTTACAGTGAAATATTTGTAAGATGTCGGGATGATTGTTGTTTGTGCGCTATAGGTTTGATTCAATGAGCCAATAAAGGGATTAGTTGTATTAGTGCCGTTGTTTAAACACTCAGAAAAAAAAGTATCAGAATTTATCGATGATACTACACTAGGAACAGAATCATATGAAGAATTATTAACCGAAAATAAATTTGTTTCAACGCTTAAAGCTGGCTGTGTCGATCTAATTCTTAATTTGTATTGACCTGCAGATAATCCAGCAGGTAAAACACCATTAATGAGAGGCGTGTAAAAATCATGAACTGTACTCAAGACCGTTGGGTTTGTAAAATCTCCTGCAGGACCTGATAATTCTAAAATAAAAGAATTGTTAGAACCATCTTGTAGATTTGCGGGATTTGCGAGTTCAAAAACACCTGTTGGGTTTATGTGAACAGAGACTCCCGAACCAGGGGCATACGTATCTGATGAATTAAAATTTACAAGATTTATGCTCTGAGAAAATGTGAGCACACAAAAAAACATGAATAATATGGTCAGCCTTATTCTCTTCATGGTCTTTAGTTAGACTTACAAATATAGATGATTTTTTTTAGATAAGGTTATCTAATGCTTGAGCGTAATCATTCTTTGAAGAAACTCCTACTTTTCTGTCAACAAGTTCACCGTTCTTAAATACAAGAACCGTGGGGATATTTCTTACACCGAATTGTGCGGCATATTGTTGATTAGAATCAATGTCAACTTTTCCCACAACAGCTTTGCCTTCATATTCGTCACTAAGTTCATCTATTATCGGACCAACCATTCTACAGGGGCCACACCAAGCTGCCCAAAAATCGACCATCACCGGTTTGTCACTTTTTAATACTGTTTCTTCAAAATTGCTATCTGTAATCTCTAATGCCATAATATTATTTTTAAAAGCCAAAAATAAGTATTTTCTCTAATTTAATTTGTAAAAAATATTTTTTCCTTCAAGTTCATTAAGAAGTTTAGGAGAAATATTTACTTTTTGTTTTTCACTATCCATCTCAACCATAATTTTTTCTTCGTCATCATACACGACAAAACTGAGATTGTGTATTCCGTCATGTTGACTTAAAAGAGATTTTATTGAGCTTATTTTTTCATTTTTTATATCGTCTAATTTTAATTGAATTGATAACTTTTTTGCAAATGTCTTTACAACGTCCTGTAATAGTTTGAAGTTTGTGTACTGAATCCTTGGCTCACCTCTGACTCCAGTTTCTTTATTCAACCACCCTTCAACAATCTTGGTTTTTATATGCAGGAAATTATTTAAAGTCAAGAAATGTTTAAATCTAAGATATTCTTCTCCAAAAATTCTAAAATTATATGAATCAACATAATCCTCTAATACAAAAAATGCCCAACCTTTTCCTTGTCTGCTAACTCTGTGCTCCACCTCAGTGATAACCCCGGCAACATTAATTTCCTTATTAACAAAGTCTTTGGGAGACTTAAATACACTTACGTCACCATTACAAAAAGATTCCATTTCAACTTTGAAATCGTCAAGTGGATGACCAGAAATATAAATACCTACAACCTCTTTTTCTTTTGTTAACTTTTCAATGGTTGGCCAAGGTTCAACCTCGGGTATAGACGGGTTTGATACTTGTAAATCATTTGTACCTGCAAATAGACTGACCTGAGAGGAGTTTTTGTTTTCTTGGAATTTATTTCCATGCCTTAATATTTTTTCAATAAATGTTATTCCATCACCATTATCATGAAAATATTGTGACCTATTAATATCAAAAGAATCAAATGCTCCTGCTGCAGCTAAACTGTCAAAAGCTTTTTTATTGGCAGCTCTTAGATCAACCCTTTGGGATAGATCAAATATTGATTGATAATGACCATTTAGTTTTCTTTCACTTACAATTGCCTTAACTGCGGAAGCACCAACTCCTTTGATCGCACCCATTCCGAAACGAATAGCATTATCTTTATTTACAGAAAATTTATAATAAGATTCATTCAAATCAGGTCCCAAAACTTCCAATTTCATTCTTTTACATTCACCCATAAAAAATGTCACATTTTTTATATCATTCATATTATTAGATAATACGGAAGCCATATATTCAGCTGGATAATTAGCCTTAAGAAATGCAGTCTGATATGCAATCCACGCATAGCATGTTGAATGAGATTTATTGAAAGCATAACTAGCAAAAGCCTCCCAATCTTTCCATATCTTTTCTACCTTTTCAGTTTTAAAACCCTTCTTTTCAGAATTTTTTAAAAACTTGGGCTTCATTTTATCAAGAACATCTTTTTGTTTTTTACCCATTGCTTTTCTAAGAATATCCGCTTCACCTTTTGAGAAATTTCCAATTTTTTGAGACAAGAGCATCACCTGCTCTTGGTATACAGTAATTCCATAGGTATCTTTTAAATATTCCTCCATCTCAGGTAAATCATAGACAATTTTTTCATCCCCATGCTTTCTTCTGATAAAGCTTGGAATATATTCCATTGGCCCAGGCCTGTATAAAGCATTCATAGCGATTAAATCATCAAAAACAGAAGGCTTTAGGTCTTTAAGGTGTTTTTGCATACCAGGTGATTCATATTGGAAAATCCCTACCGTTTCTCCTCTTTGAAATAATTCGAAGGTTTTTTTATCATCTATTGGAAAATTATCTGGATCTAAATCAATTCCGTATTTAGCTTTAACAATTTTGACTGTGTCCTTTATAAGGGTCAAGGTTTTTAGACCTAAAAAATCCATTTTAAGTAATCCTGCCTGTTCAACCACGGCATTATCGAATTGGGTAACAAATAAATCGGAATCTTTTGCCGTTGCAATCGGTACGAAATTTTTTATATCATCAGGAGTTATAATTACCCCACAAGCATGGATTCCTGTATTTCTTAATGATCCCTCTAGTAATCTGGCTTGTTTAATGGTTTCAGATTCCAGATTATCAGATTGTGAGATACTTAACAGCTGATTTATTTTATCGAGATCATCGGCCCTAAATTTATTTCTTAATTCTTTGTGATCGGTTTCAAAAATTGAACTAAGTTTTGTCATATTTGGTACTAACTTCGCAATTCTATCTGCATCTCCAAGCGGTAAATCTAAAACTCTAGCAGTATCTCTAATAGAAGATTTAGCTGCCATAGTACCATAGGTAATTATTTGAGCTACCTGATTTTCGCCATATTTATCTATCACGTAATTAATAACCTTATTTCTTCCTACATCATCAAAATCAATATCAATATCTGGCATACTAACCCTTTCTGGATTTAGAAATCTTTCAAAAAGTAAATCATATTTTATAGGATCAATATTTGTAATCCATAAACAATATGCGACCACTGATCCTGCAGCTGAACCTCTTCCAGGACCAACAGAAACGTTCATTTCTCTGGCCTTTCTTATAAAATCCTCAACAATTAAAAAATATCCAGGATAACCTGTATTTTTAATAGTATCAAGTTCAAACTCGATTCTTTCTTTTAGATCATCATCAATTTTTTCATACCGCTTTTCTGCACCTATGTAAGTTAAATGTCTTAGGTAATTATTTTCTCCTCTTTTACCTCCATCAACTTTGTCTTTTGAATCAATAAATTTTTTGGGGATTTCAAATTTTGGTAACTGAACTTCATTAGTTAAATCAAATGCCTCAATTTTAGAAACAATCTCGTTTGTATTTGAAAGTGAGCTTGGAATATCAGCAAATATCTCCCTCATCTGATCTTGAGATTTAAAATAATACTCACTATTTGGTAAGCCAAACCTAAACCCTCTTCCTCTTCCTTTTGGCGTTGATAGTTTTTCTCCGTCCTTAACACAAAGTAAAATATCATGAGCATCAGCACTTGAGTTCTCTAAGTAAAAAGTATTATTTGTTGCAACTAGCTTAACTTCATGTTTTTTAGAAAATTCTAGCAAAACATTATTAACTGTATCCTCATCATCTTGACCGTGACGATTAACTTCAAGATAGAAATCATCCTTAAAGTTATTTTTCCACCATATTAAAGATTCTTCAGCTTCATTTTTTCCAGTATTAAGGATTTTATTGGACACCTCTCCGTACAAATTACCGGATAAAACAATTAAATCTTCTTTGTAATTAAGTACTAAATTTTTATCAACTCTGGGTACATAATAAAAGCCTTTTGTGTAAGCAAGTGATGATAATTTTGAAAGGTTATTATACCCATTTTTATTTTTGGCAAGAAATACAATCTGATATCCATTATCTCTATAATTTTTATTCAAATGATCTTCACAAACATTTAACACACATCCTATAATTGGTTTTATCAAACTTTTTTTCTCTTCTGAACTATCATTTAATTCTTTTATTACTCTATTTTTCTTTTTTATAGTATCTACAAATCTGAAAGCTCCCATCATATTTCCTAGATCTGTTATTGCAACAGCTTTCATATCATATTCAAATACTTTGTCAACCAAATCTTTAATTTTGATAGTTGATTGGAGCATAGAAAATTGACTGTGATTGTGAAGATGAGTAAAATCAATATCATGAAGATTAGTATTAGCTGAATCGATAATTTCTTGATCTTCAGACTCATTTTTATTTTGTTGAAGTTTACTCTTTAAATCGTCTGATTTTTTCTTGAGATTTACATGTTTAATTCCTGCTTTTTCTATTGTGCTGGGATTATTTTCAGAAAACTTTTCAAAGTAGTCGTCAGCCGACTGTAGTTGTTCTTTTTTAAAGTTTTTTATTCTTATAAGCTCTAGGAAACAACGGGCAGTAGCCTCAACATCAGCTGAAGCGTTATGGGCTTCTTCAAAAGATGATTCAAACAGAAATTCGTGTAATTCTGTTAAGGTTGGTAATTTAAATTTTCCGCCTCTTCCCCCAGGTAATTTACATAAGCCTGCAGTGAGTTCTGTACAGGTGTCTAAAACATCCGTAGATTCGATATTTGAAATAATATTTCTTCTGTAAAACTCACAGCCAATTACATTCAAATCAAAGTTTACATTATGACCAATTATGAATTTTGATTTGGAAATTGAATCATTAAATTCATCCAACACACTATCCAGTTCAATACCTTCAGATTCAGCTAGCAAAGTTGAAATTCCATGAATTTTTTCAGACTCGTATGGAATATCGAAATTATCTGGCTTAATAATATAACTTTTGCTTTCAATCAGGTTACCTATTTCGTCATGAACTTGCCATGCTAACTGAACACATCTTGGCCAATTTTCAGTATCAGAAATAGGCGCCCTCCAATTCTTGGGCAAACCGGTGGTTTCGGTATCAAAAATTAAATACATTCTATACTATAGGTTTAATCCTGTTCTCCAGAATTTATAGGAATTTTATAGAAAACCCCTTCAGAAACATTAATTGTATATTCTCCAGTACCATTATATGCGTCAAAATGAAAATGACCAGTAATGGTATTGTTTACGCTGTCAATTTCTTGAATATCTAAATAGCCATCGCTTAAAAATGCAATACTTCCGATTCCATCGTTTTGAGTTGAGTACTGTAAAGTATCTTGAAAAATTGCATAATCATCAGTCCAACTATAAAAATTGAATCCGCTTACCTCTGGAGAGTTAACAACAAATGATATTACACCAAAAGGGTTAATACCAGAAATTGAAAGCTGGTTATTTTGAATAGTTGCACTAAAATCTTCAGCAATCCACTGGTTATTACCATTTACAGTAGCCTGAAATACAGGCGTTTTATTTGTAAGATTATCTTCACAGTTAAAAACTAGCAATAGAGATAATGCAATAAATATTTTTTTCATTTAAGAATATCGATTTGAGTAAATGTAATACAAAAAATTCAAAGAATTGTCTGTGAATTAGAATTTTATACTATATTTGCCAGCTCATTAATAAACTTGGTCGAGAACCTTAAAATTTAATAATTATGTCAGTAAAAATAAGACTACAAAGACACGGTAAAAAAGGTAAACCATTTTACTGGATTGTCGCAGCAGACTCGCGGTCTAAAAGAGACGGAAAATACCTTGAAAAATTAGGTACTTATAATCCAAATACAAATCCAGCAACAATAGAAATTGATATTGACTCTTCAGTTAAGTGGCTTCAAAATGGAGCTCAACCAACTAAAACTGCAAGAAACATACTCTCATATAAAGGTGTTATGTTAAAATATCACCTTTTGGGTGGTGTAATCAAAGGGGCTTTCAGTGAAGAAGAAGCTGAAAAAAGATTTGATGCTTGGTTAGAAGAAAAAGCTCAAAGAATTGACAAAAAGAAGTCTGTGCTTCAAAAGCTCAAAGAAGAGAAAAGGGCCAAAGCTCTTGAAAATGAAAAAATTGCTAATGAGGCAAGAATCAAAGCCCAAGAAGAAGCTTTAGCAGCTCCGGCAGAGGAAGCTCCGGCAGAAGAGGCTCCAGCAGAGGAAGCTCCGGCAGAGGAAGCTCCGGCAGAGGAAGCTCCAGCAGAAGAGGCTCCAGCAGAGGAAGCTCCAGCAGAGGAAGCTCCAGCAGAAGAGGCTCCGGCAGAAGAGGCTCCAGCAGATGAAGCTCCGACAGAAGAGGCTCCAGCAGAGGAAGCTCCAGCAGAGGAGGATTCTGATGAGGAATCAAAATAACTTAAGTTATTATCATTAATTTTTTAAATTTATAGATAGTCTATACTAATCTATGAATCAAAGTAAATTCTTCTATTTAGGTAAAATAACCAGAAAGTTTAGCTTCAAAGGAGAGTTAATAATTTTTTTGGATACCGATAGCCCTTCAGCATACTACGCTTTAAAAAAGGTGTATGTAAAAGAAGATGATAGTTACCTTCCATATTTTATTTCAGACATATCAAAATATAAAAACAATAGTATCAGAGTAAAATTTGAAGATATTGAAAATGAGTCAATGGCATCGAATCTTATCAATAAAGAAATTTTTTTACCAATTAGTGAGCTTCCTAAGCTTGACGGCAAAAAGTTTTATTATCACGAAGTTAATGGTTTTCAAGTTGAAGATATTATACATGGTAAAATCGGAGAAATTGAGTATATAAATGATCAAACACCTCAGCACTTTTTTGTAATTAACAGCAATGATAAAGAAGTATTAATCCCTATTAATGATGACTTTATTTTAGAATTAGACAGAATTAATAAAACCATAAAAATGGACCTTCCCGAAGGCTTGTTAAAAATTTATATTTAGAAATTATGGTAACTAAAATAAATGTAGATAAAGACATTAGATTAGCAGAAACTCTTCCAGCTAAATTTTATAAAAATGAAAAATTATTTGATATAACAAAGAAAAAAATCTTTTTGAGATCTTGGCATTGGATCGGAGATGACACTTTATTGAAAGAAAAAAATACAATCATTCCTTATAATATTTTACCAGAATTTCTTGATGAACCTGTATTAGTATCTTGCTCTGAGGTAGATAAATTAACCTGCTTTTCAAATGTTTGTACTCATAGAGGTAATTTATTAATTAAAGAAAAGTGTAAGTCAAAAAAAATAACATGTAAATATCACGGAAGAAGATTTGATAACACAGGAAAATATGAATACATGCCAGAGTTTGAGGAAACCGCTAATTTCCCAAGAGAATGTGATAATCTACACAACTTTTCTTTATTTTCTTGGAATAGTCTACTATTTGTTGGTCTTAATCCAAGTTTTCAAATTGAAAATATTTTTAAAACAATTAACGACAGAATCTCTTTTTTACCACTTGAAAAATTAAAGTTAGATGAGACATTGTCCAAAGATTATGTAATTAATGCAAACTGGGCATTATACTGTGATAATTATTTGGAAGGTTTTCACGTACCCTTTGTTCATAAAGATCTTAACGATGTACTTGATTACAATAATTATGAAACTGAAATTTATGAATATTATAATATTCAAATTGGATATTCTAAAAAAGATGAAGAATGTTTTACGATTCCAAAAAACCATAAAGATTATGGTAAAAAAATCGCTGCTTATTATTACTGGTTATTTCCAAACTTGATGTTAAACTTTTATCCATGGGGCATTTCAGTCAATCTTGTCTGCCCTATTGAAATTTCAAAAACTAAAATTTTGTTTAGGTCTTATGTTTTTGATAAATCAAAATTAAATACCGGTGCAAGTGGTGATTTAGATAAAGTTGAAATGGAGGATGAAGAAATTGTTCAAAGCGTACAAAAGGGTGTAAATTCTGCATTTTATAATACTGGAAGATTTTCTCCCACAAAGGAAAAAGGCGTGCATCATTTTCATTCGCTAATTTCACGCTTTTTTAATGAGAAATAAACCCCAAAATAATTTAAACTTCGATTACCATTATTTAAATTTGTAAAAAATTTAATTATGAAACCGGATTTGTTTGAAGCACCAGACTACTACAACCTAGATGACCTTCTTACTGATGAACACAAATTAATAAGAGACTCAGCCAGAGAATGGGTTAAGAAATCTGTTTCACCTATCATTGAGGAATATGCTCAAAAAGCAGAATTTCCAAATCATTTAATAAAAGAATTAGCAGATATTGGAGCCTTTGGACCTTACATTCCTGAAGAATACGGTGGGCCTGGTTTAGACCAAATTTCATACGGACTTATAATGCAAGAAATTGAAAGAGGTGACTCGGGAATTAGATCGACAGCATCTGTTCAATCATCACTTGTTATGTACCCGATTTTGAAGTATGGAAATGAAGAACAAAAAATGAGATTTTTACCCAAACTTGCAACTGGTGAATTAATGGGCTGTTTTGGGTTGACCGAACCAGACCATGGCTCAAATCCAGGCGGAATGACCACAAACTATAAAGATAAAGGAGACCACTACCTTTTAAATGGTGCAAAATTATGGATATCCAATTCTCCATTTGCTGATATTGCAATTGTTTGGGCAAAAAATGAAGAAGGAAGAATTCACGGTTTAATTGTAGAGAGAGGAATGGAAGGCTTTACAACACCTGAAACACACAACAAATGGTCATTAAGGGCTAGTTCAACCGGTGAGCTGATTTTTAATGACGTTAAGGTTCCAAAAGAAAATTTACTTCCTAATAAATCTGGACTTGGAGCTCCGTTAGGCTGTCTTGACTCTGCTAGATATGGAATTGCATGGGGAGCTGTAGGAGCGGCTATGGATTGCTATGATACTGCACTTAGATACAGTAAAGAAAGAGTTCAATTTGGAAGACCAATTGGAGGATTTCAATTACAACAAAAGAAGTTAGCAGAAATGATTACTGAAATTACTAAAGCACAACTTCTGGCATGGAGATTAGGTGTATTAAAGAATGAGGGAAAAGCATCATCTGCACAAATATCAATGGCAAAAAGAAATAATGTTGAAATGGCAATAAAAGTTGCAAGAGAAGCCAGACAAATTTTAGGTGGAATGGGGATTACTGGAGATTACTCGATTATGAGACACATGATGAACCTAGAAAGTGTTATAACCTATGAAGGTACTCATGATGTACATTTACTAATCACAGGATTAGATATTACTGGATTAAATGCTTTTAAATAAATTGCAAATGAACATTGATAATATACAGGAAAAAATTAAGAATCATAGAGACAGGCTACTTGAGCACAAATTGTATTCTAATATTGAGAGTATTAAAGATTTACAGTTATTCACAGAGAATCATATTTACGCCGTTTGGGACTTTATGTCTCTTTTAAAGGCTTTACAAATAAGATTGACTTGTACAAAAACACCATGGCTTCCTAATAAAAATTCTCAAACAGCATATTTGATTAATGAAATTGTGCTGGCAGAAGAAACTGACATTAACCAAGCTGGTGAAAGAAAAAGCCACTATGAGTTGTATTTAGATGCGATGATTGATATTGGTGCTAAAACTGAAAAACCTGTTGAAATAATTAATCAAATTGTTAATTCTGAAGATATTTTCAATGCAATTGAAAATCTAAAAATTCATGAGAATATTAAGGAGTTTTTAAATTTTACTTTTTCTGTAATCAAGGAAGGTAAACCTCATAAAATTGCGGCAATTTTTACATTTGGAAGAGAGAATTTAATCCCAAACATGTTTAATGAAATTCTTAGAGAATTTGAAAAGAATGTTACTGAAGGAGATATATCTAAGTTGATATATTACTTTGAAAGACATATTGAATTAGACGAAGACGAACACGGTCCAATGGCACTTGAAATGGTATCAATGTTAGCCGAAAATGACCATGAAAAATGGAAAGAAATTGAAGAAATTTCAATTGAAGCACTTGAAAAAAGAATTCTCTTATGGGACGCTATTAACGAACAAATTGAAAATAAAACATGGACTGATTTGAGGTCGTCTGAACAAGAGACATACTCTCAAGATTATAAAAATTTAAATCCTGATTTTAAATTCTAATTCAGCTTGAACGTATGTTGTTGAAAAGACTATTTAATAGACTTTAATACTGATCCCTCAGCTTTCTTTAATGATCCGTCAAATCCTGCAACCCCCGAAACAGTGGTGTATTTTAAAATGAACTTTTTATCAGGATTGATTATTTTAAATGCAGCTTGACACATTAATGCTGCTTCATGAAATCCACACAAAATTAAATTTAATTTTCCGGGGTAAGTATTTATATCACCTATCGCAAAGACACCTGGAATATTTGTTTGATAATCTAGAGAATTATTAACAACTATCGAATTTTTTTCAATTTCTAATCCCCAGTCTGAAATTGACCCTAGTTTAGGTGTTAAACCAAATAATGGAATAAAAAAATCAGCACTTATTTCAATTTCTTCATTCTCTTTATTTATCAAAACCTTTTCTAAATGTTTGGAGCCTTTTAATTTATAAACCTCTGCGGGTGTAATAAGATTTATCTTATTATCGTTTTTTAATTTTTGAACTTTTTCAACAGAATCACTTGCACCTCTAAATTCGTTTCTTCTGTGAACTAATGTTACTCTTTTTGCAATTTTTGCAAGCTCAATTGTCCAATCCAAAGCTGAATCACCTCCACCAGAAATAACAACATTTTTATCCTTATAAATGCTTGGCTCTTTGATAAAATAAGAGACTCCTTTATCCTCAAATTCCTCAATACCTTCAAAATTCGGTTTTCTTGGCTGAAATCCACCTAAACCGCCTGCAATTACAACTATTGGTGCATTATGTTTTGTTCCCTTATTTGTGGTGATAACGAACGAACCATCAGACTTCTTCTCAAGTTTTTCAGCTTTTTCGCCCAGGGTATATCCTGGCTCAAACTGACGACCCTGCTCGATAAGGTTATTTATCAGATCACCTGCTAGAATTTCAGGGTAACCAGGAATATCATAAATAGGTTTTTTGGGATATAATTCGATGCATTGACCACCAGCTTTGGGGAGTATATCAATCAAATGACATTTCATTTTTAGTAAACCAGCTTCAAAAACTGCAAATAAGCCCACAGGACCTGCCCCAATAATTAAAATGTCCGTTTTTATCATTTAGACCTCTACACTAATTACTTTTTCAATTTCAGGTACGTGTTTTTTTATGATCATTTCCACACCTGATTTTAAAGTCATCTGATTAACAGTGCATGTTGAACATGCACCTTCAAACTTAACTTTTACAGTTTTGTTTTCAACACTTACTAATGAAATATCTCCACCATCATTATTTAGAAATGGTCGAATTTCCTCAAGAGCATTTTCGATATTATTTATTAATGTTTTTTTCATTTTATTTACTTACAGCAGAACAACCTGCCATTGTTGTAATTTTTAATATCTCGGAGGGTGGTAAATCTTTGTTTCTTTTTACCAACTCCGAAACTAAATTTTTAGAAATCTCTTCGAAAGTTAATGAAATTTTAGAATTTTCTTGTAATGAAGCAGGATGACCAAAGTCTGAAGCTTCTCTAATACTTTGTACAATTGGAACTTCGCCGAGTAATTTAACATTCATATCCTGAGATAAGTTTTTTGCACCATCTTTTCCAAAAATATAATATTTATTTTCAGGTAATTCAAAAGGGGTGAAATATGCCATATTTTCGACGATTCCAAGAACTGGAACGTTTATACTCTTTTGATTAAACATCGCAATACCTTTTCTTGCATCTGCTAAAGCAATATTTTGCGGGGTGCTAATTATTACACTTCCTGTTACCGGTAAAGCTTGCAGAATACTTAAATGAATATCACCCGTTCCGGGGGGCAAGTCAACCAATAGAAAATCAAGCTCACCCCAAGTAGCATCAAATATCATTTGATTTAAGGCTTTTGAGGCCATTGGTCCTCTCCATATGACAGCTTGATCTGGTTTTGTAAAAAATCCAATTGATAAAATTTTAACACCGTAGCTTTCAATAGGTTTCATTTTATTTTTACCATCTACATTTACACTTAAAGGTCTTTCATTAGCTATATCAAACATGATAGGAATTGAAGGACCATAGATGTCTGCATCTAGAATACCCACTTTAAATCCCATTTTTGATAATGTAATTGCAATATTTGAAGTAACTGTAGATTTTCCAACTCCACCTTTTCCAGATGCAATCGCGATAACATTTTGTATACCTTTGATTGGATTTCCTTTAATTTGATTTTGAGGTGATTCGGTTTTTTCAACCTTGAAATTAATCTTAAGTTCAACTTTTTCAATGAAATTTTCAGAAATAATTTCTTTTATTGAATTTTCAATGTTTTTTTTTGATTGTAATGTGGGATTATTAGTTTCAATATCTAATAAAATCTCATTACCAAAAATATTCAGATTAATTATTTTAAAATCTTTCTTCTTATTTTTTTCAATAAGTGAAAGAATATTTTTCTTAGATAACTCCAAAATCAAAATTTTTTACAAATATACGTTGAATAAAAAAAATAAACAGAATTAATTTAATTCTTTGGATGGATCCCAAACAAGATTTTTGAAGTTTATGACTTGGTCATTTTTTACTGTAATTCCTTCACTTTCAAGAAGATTTCTCATAAGATTTGAACCCGCAAAATGATGTTTACCGGTTAATATCCCAAGCCTATTTACCACTCTATGGGCAGGAATAGTTGGGTTACGGTGAGAGGCATTCATTGCATAACCAACAACTCTGGAGCTGCTTATTGACCCCAAGTATCTAGCAATTAATCCATAAGTACTAACCCTACCTGGTGGTATTAATTTTACAACTTTATATACTTTCTGAAAAAAATCTTTTTTTGAGTCCATTCTATATTAATTAACCCTAAAGCTGAGATATGTTATTGGCTTATCTTCTTCTAAAAATTTTGACTCATAAAATGTTTTAATTTCCGTTACATATTTTGGAGATCCGGTTTGTTTATATATGTCATGATTTGAATAGATCAACTCAAGGAAATCATTCCCGCTAATTAATCCAAGCATATAACCGTGTAAAAATTCACTATCGGTTTTAAGATTAATTATCCCTCCACTAACCATTATTTCTCTGTACTGCTTAATAAAGTTTAAATTAACCAGTCTATGTTTTTCTCTTTTAAGTTTAATTTGTGGATCAGGGAAGGTTATCCAAATTTCAGAGACTTCATTTTTGTTAAAAATTTTTTCGATTAATTCAATTTGGGTTCTTAAAAAAACAACATTATTTAATTTGTTTTCAATTGCATCTTTTGCTCCTTTCCAAAAACGCGCACCCTTAATATCTATTCCGATGTAATTTATTTCAGGATTTTCTTTAGCTAAAGCTACTGAATACTCACCTTTTCCACATCCCAATTCAACTACAATTGGATTTTTATTTTTAAAAATTAGTTTGCTCCAATTTCCCTTGAATTTAAAATTGTTATTGACAATTACATCTCTTTCGGGTTGAATAACATTTTTGAATGTCAAATTTTCTGAGAACCTCTTTAATTTATTTTTACTACCCAAAACTATTGATTTATAGGACTTTTGATTTTTTTAAAGAAAAAGAAAATTCACTTCCAATACCAACGGTTGATTGTACATAAATATTTTCATTGTGAGCATCAATAATATGCTTAACTATTGCTAAACCTAGCCCAGAACCGCCTTGACTTCTACTCCTACTTATATCTACTCTAAAAAATCTTTGAAAAAGTCTTGGCATATTTTCTTCACTTATACCTTCACCATTATCATTTACCTTTATCATTATATTTTCTTCATCAGATTCAAAACTAATTTCCGTAGTTCCTTTTTCAGACCCATAATTGATTGAATTTGTTACAAGATTAGTCAATACCTGTTCTATTCTATTCTTGTCAGCATCTACTAAAATTTCATTATCATATATTTTGTTGAAAATGATTTTTATATTTTTTTTCGAGGCACTAATTTCCAAATCCTCGATTATCTCTTCTGCTAGTTTAACTATATCAAATGATGTAATTTGAAGTTTTAGCGTTGAAGATTCTAATTGAGTTATAAGGTCTAAATCCTTAATTATATATGTTAGTCTATCAACACTTTTTTCAGCTCTTTTTAGATATTTTTTAAGTAATTCTTTATCATCCATTGCTCCGTCTAACAGATTTGATATATATCCTTCAATGGAAAAAAGTGGTGTTTTAAGTTCGTGTGCTACATTTCCGACAAACTCTTTTCTGTAAAGATCTTCTTTTTTTAAGGACTCTATTTCGGACCTTTTTAATTTTACAAACTCTTCTAAATCCTTTGCAAAGGAATTCATGTCCGAGTCGATAACTGATGTTTGAATTAAAGAGTCACTTTCAAATTCTAAATCCTTATAAATTTGTCTGACTCTTTCAAAAAATAACTTTTTTACCCTTAACTGAATAATAAGAAAACTTACAATAAAAATTATAAATGAAACTAAAACCGACTTTAAAGAAATAGTTAAGTCATTATAGTTAATTACAAAATATGAACCTATTGAAATATATAAGGATGAAAGTAAAGAAAATTTATAAGGGTTAAAGTTATTTTCTGATGGCATTAATTTTGAAATTTATACCCAACTCCTTTGACTGTTTTAAAGTAAGAATCTCCGATTTTTTCTCTCAATTTTCTAATATGAACATCAATGGTTCTGTCTCCAACCACAACATCCTTACCCCAAACTGATTCTAAGATAAATTCTCTTTTAAAAACTTTACCAGGCTTTGAGCATAACAAAAATAATAATTCAAATTCTTTTCTCGGCAAAGAAATATCTTTTCCACTGAGAGACACTTTATATCCAGACTTATCGACAATTAAAGATCCTAATTTAATGAGATCTTCTTCCTCCTTAGTAATCCTTCTTAATAGGGATTTAATTTTACTTTTTAAAACCTTTGGTTTAATAGGTTTTGTAATATAATCATCGGCACCAGCATTAAAACCAGCTATCTGACTGTAGTCTTCCCCTCTAGCAGAAAGGAATACAATTAAAGAATTTCCAATTGCTGAATCATTCCTAATAATTTCACATGCTTCAATACCGTCCATTTCCGGCATCATCACATCTAAAATTATTAAGTCAGGTTTTACTTTTTTTGCAAGTTCAATTGCCTTAACTCCATTTTCTGCAGTGTAAACAAGATATCCATCGCTTTTTAATGTATAAGAAATAATTTCAAGAATATCAGGTTCATCATCAACTAATAGAATTTTAAAATTTTCTGAACCCAAAATATAGAATTTATAGATACTAAATTTAAAAAAAAAAAAAGATAAAATCTTGACTTAACGTTATAATAATATATTTTTAATCTATGCATAATTTTGAAAAAGTTTTTGATATTAAAAATCACTCGGAGTTTAAAAAACAATGTTTGGATATATATAATTTTCAATATCAAAACAATATGGTATATCAAAATTATTGTAATATGATTTGTGAAGATCCAACTAATGTAAATGAAATAAATAAAATTCCATTTTTACCGATTTCATTTTTTAAAACAAAAAAAATATTATCAACTGATAACTTTGAAAAAGTATTTTACAGTAGCGGAACAACAACAAATTCAAGAAGTAAACATTTCATTTCCAGTCTTAAACTTTATCAAAAATCTTTCATTAATAATTTTAAGCTTAATTATAGTGACATAACTCAATATACAATTCTAGCTCTCCTTCCAAGCTATTATGATAATAAGGGCTCATCTCTTATATATATGATTGAAAAATTAATCAAATTGACAAAATCAAAAGAAAGTGGTTTTTTTCTTGACGACTACCATAATTTGTCAAAAAAACTAATCGAACTAGACACAAAAAAAGAAAGAAAAACAATCTTAATCGGAGTTCCTTATGCATTACTTGATCTTATTGATTTTAATCAATTTCAATTAAACAATACAATTATAATGGAAACTGGAGGAATGAAAGGTAGGAGAAAAGAGATGGTGCGGACAGAATTACATGAAAAATTAAAACGTGGTTTTGGGATAAGTAAAATACATAGTGAATATGGCATGACTGAATTACTCTCGCAGGCTTATTCCAAAGGTGATGGTATTTTTAAAACACCTTCATGGATGAAAGTAATTATCAGAGATATAAATGATGCTCAAAACTTAGATTTTAATAAAAAATCAGGTGCAATTAATATAATTGACCTTGCTAATTATAATTCATGTAGTTTCATAGCTACAGATGATATGGGTAAGTATATCAACGATGACGAATTTGAATTAATCGGAAGAGTTGACAATAGTGATGTAAGAGGATGTAACTTATTAATTTAAACTTTTGCTTTCAGTATGAAAGTTTTTTTCTTTCCCCGATTTATAATAACATATTTATTCTTTATTAAATCTTTTTCGGAAACAATATAATTTTGATCAACCTTATTTTTATTAATCGATATTGAAT
The DNA here is from genome assembly GCA_902581145.1 of uncultured Bacteroidota bacterium. GTDB lineage: Bacteria > Bacteroidota > Bacteroidia > Flavobacteriales > Flavobacteriaceae > MED-G13. The sequence continues at coordinate 121,216 of CACHNE010000001.1, forward strand.
TTTCAACTAAAGCCCTTCTAGCTTCAGAATTTGAACTTAAAAATCCTGAGTTTTCATGAAGTATTTTTATAATTTCAATTCCATTTTTAAATTCATTTAAACTTATCTCACTCATTGGAACACCATCAAAAATATCTAAAAAAATATCTTCGTTTATCTCATTAATTTCTTGTAAAAAGTTCTTGCTGAAAAGAACTTTAGATGCTTTCTCAGCATTGTCAAGCTCATTCTGGTTATGAACCATAAGTGTTACCTCAGCGGCTAATTTTTTTTGAAGCATTCTTTGATGTGGCTCTTTGTCGTGTTGGTAAATTATTCTTTCGATTTCATCCTTTTCTAGAAAAGTAAATATCTTAATATAATTTTTTGCATCCTCATCTGAGCTGTTTAACCAATATTGATAAAATTTATAAGCAGATGTTTTTTTAGGGTCTAGCCAAATATTTCCACCCTCAGACTTACCGAACTTTGAACCATCTGATTTGGTCATCAAAGGACATGTAAGAGCATAACCTTTACAATTATCAATCCTTCTTATCAATTCCATTCCGGTAGTAATATTTCCCCACTGGTCACTACCTCCCATCTGAATTGAACAGTTTAAATTTCTGTTTATAAATAAAAAATCATATCCTTGAACAAGTTGATAAGTAAATTCTGTGAAACTCATTCCAGATCCTGATTCTGAATCAATCCTATTTTTTACTGAGTCCTTAGACATCATGTAATTAACGGTAATATGCTTACCAATATCTCTTATAAAATCAAGAAAAGAAAATTCTTTCATCCAGTCATAGTTATTTTTTATCATTGCATGGTTTGGAAATTTTTCATCAAATGATAAAAACCGAGAAAGTTGTTTCTTGATACTGTTTTCGTTATTTCTTAAGGTTTCTTCATCTAAAAGATTTCTTTCGATTGACTTTCCTGAGGGGTCACCAATCATTCCCGTAGCTCCACCTACAAGAGCAATTGGCTGATGACCACTTTTTTGAAAATGAGCTAATAGTATTATTGGAACTAAACTACCTATATGCAATGAGTCAGACGTCGGATCAAAACCAATATAAGCAGTTCTCTGGGAATCTTTTAAATATTCTTGCAATCCAGGAGTAGAATCGTGAATTAAACCTCGCCATTTTAGTTCATCTATAAAATCTACCATTATAATTTTTTTACATTTATCGAAAGATAGTTTAATTTTCTAAGATATTAGAATTTAAGTCTCCGCTTAAAGTTGTTTTCGATAACTCATTATTTTTTGTAGTATCAAGTTTAATTTCCTGACTTCTTTTTGCTTTATCTTTTTTATAATTTTCAATGCTATCCACAATAAACTCCCTATTAATCTCAAGTTTATTTAAAACTTGCTCATATATTTTCAAATATTTTTCTAAATCCTTAGAGTAATACTCATTACTTAACACAAACTGAAGACTATCAATATTGTATTTTTTAAGTATATATCTTTTTGGCTTCATTCCATTGTTTTCTAGTATCCTTTTATTAATCCCTTTTGAAACGCTAATTAATGACATGTCATATAAAACATCAACCATTTTTTCCTCTGTGATTAAATTATCTGGAACTAAATTTTCGTCATTGACAAATCCACAGGAACAAAAAATAAGTAATATAAAAAGTGTTTTTTTCATCTTTCAAACGTGATTTTCATTCCCTTACTAGATTCTATAATTTTTCCATTTGAAAAAACAAGATTACCATTAACCAATGTGTGTAATATTCTAGATTTAAATGTCTTATTTTCAAAAGGTGACCATTTGCACTTATAAAGTAAATTATCTTTTGATACTTTCCAAGGGCTGTTGAGATCAAAAATTACTAAATCTGCATAAAAACCTTCTCTGATAAATCCTCTTTTTTCCACATCAAATAGAATTGCAGGGTTGTGACACATTTTTTGAACTATTTTTTCTAAGGAAATTTTTTCATCATGATATGCATGAAGCATTGAAACAAGCGAGTGTTGAACCAAAGGGCCGCCAGAGGGACATGAGATATATGGATTTTGTTTTTCCTGGATTGTATGTGGTGCATGATCTGTTGCTATCACATCAATTAAATCATTATTTAATGCGTCCCATAATTTTTCTCTGTCATTTGATGTCTTTACAGCCGGATTCCATTTAATTTTTGAACCAAACTTATCATAATCTTCATCACAAAAAGTCAAATGATGAATACATACTTCAGAAGTAATTTGTTTGTCTTTTAATTGAATTTTATTTGAAAATAATTCCAGTTCTTTAGCAGTGGACAGGTGAAAAACATGCAATCTTGCACCCGTTTTTTTTGCTAAAGCTACTGCCATACTAGAAGAAATAAAACATGCTTCTTCACTTCTGATTTTTGGATGGTAGTTAATTGGTATATTATCACCAAATGTTTCAATATGTAATTTTAAATTATCCTTTACAGTTTTTTCATCTTCACAATGAACTGCAATGGGAATATTAACATTTGAAAATATATTTTCCAAAGAATCAAGATCATCGACAAGCATATTTCCGGTTGAAGACCCTAAAAATAATTTGACAGCCGGTACCTCTTTTGTGTTAATCTTTAATATTTCATCCAGATTAGAATTTGTTCCTCCAAACATAAAAGAATAGTTAGCTATAGAGTTTTCACTCGCGATATCATATTTATTGTTTAAAGCATCAATTGTTGTGGTGTTTGGCTGGGTGTTAGGCATTTCAAAAAAAGAGGTAATACCTCCAGCTACAGCAGACCTTGACTCTGAAAATATATTTCCTTTGTGAGTTAGTCCAGGTTCTCTAAAATGAACTTGATCGTCTATTAGTCCTGGGATAACAAAATTTCCTTCTGCATCTATGATCTTAGTATTTGGAAAATTAGGACTAATTGATTTAGAAATTTTAGATATAAAAAAATCTTCAATTAAAATATCTGATTCAAATATTTTTCCTTCACTTATAATATTTGCATTTTTGATTATTGTTCTCTTCATATTTTAATTAAAAAAACTCTTAAATTTCATAGAGATAACTCCTAAAACAGCTTCTCCAATTATCGAACTGTTCAATTTTGATTTGCCAAATTTTCTATCAGTAAAAATTATAGGTATTTCCACTAGACGTAATTTCTTCAAAAATAGTTTAAATTTCATTTCAATTTGAAATGCATATCCGTTAAACTTTATTTCACGTAAATCTAATTTTTGTAGTGATTTAACAGAGTAACATACAAATCCAGATGTGGGATCCATTATATTCATTCCTGTAATTAATCTAACGTAAAATGAGGCAAAATATGAAAGAATAATTCTTTGAAGAGGCCAATTAATCACATTTATGCCTTTTATATATCTTGAACCAATACAAATATCATTTTTTTCATTAACACATGTTTCGTAAAGCCTGAAAATATCAGATGGGTTATGCGAAAAATCAGCATCCATAGAAATAATGTAATTGAAATCTTTATTTATTGCCCAATTGAAGCCTCTAAGATAAGCTGTTCCAAGACCCATTTTTGATTCCCTAGTTATTAAATTAAGCTTATTGTTGTATTTTGATATTACTTCTTTAACTTTACTTGAAGTACCGTCTGGTGAGTTGTCATCAACAACCAAGATATTAATGTCTTGATGAATATTAAATATTGATTCAATGATTTTGATAATATTTTCGCTTTCATTATATGTTGGAATTATTACTAAAACTTCATTCATCAAGTTGTTTTTTGCAAAAATATTATTTTTTACTTTAAAAGATAATTTAATAAATAATTATGATTAGAGAAATAATTTCAAATGACTCATTGACATTAATATTATTTGGTTCTCTTTTTCTTCTAATTATTTTAAAAAAAATTGATTCAAATATATTTTATCAAAATTTAAGTTTTTTTCACAGAGATTTAAGAAATAGTTTCTCTAACAATCTTTTTGGAATTAAATTACCTGATATTATTTATAAAATTTTATTTGTTTCAAATCTGTCGTTACTATTGACATTTTTTTATAATCAGAATTTTGATTTTTCTATTTACTTTAAATACTTTAAATATCTCATTATTTTTTTTCTATTAAAAATCCTATTTGATGTTATTATTGGAGGTTTATTTTCATTAAATAACATGATGAGAAACTATATTTATCTAAAGTTTGTTTATAATAATTCATTGGGAATTTTAATTCTATTTTTTAATTTTTTTATTGCCTATTCAATTTTTGATAATCAAAATATAACTTTAATTTTTGTCTCATTTTCTGTATTATATTTTATATACTGCTATTTTTCAATTTATTTTTCTATGAAAAAAGCTATTTATAAAAATTGGTTTTATTTTATTTTGTATCTTTGCACACTTGAAATTATACCTTATTACTATTTGATTAGTAATGTTTTATAAAATTGAGTGGCCAAATGAAAGTTAAAACAATACTTGTTTCTCAACCCCGTCCAAAGCTTGAGAATTCTCCTTTTTTGGATTTACAAAAAAGGAGAAAGTTAAAAATTGACTTTATTCCATTTATTCACGTTAAAGGCGCTACGGTTAAAGAAATAAGACTTCAAAAAATAGACTTAACTAAGTTTTCAGCGATAATTTTAACAAGTAGATACGCTGTTGACCACTACTTTAGAATCTGCGAGAAAATGAGATTTAAAGTACCAGATTCAATGAAATATTTTTGTCAATCTGAAGTAGTTGCTCTATACCTTCAAAATCATGTGGTATACAGAAAGAGGAAAATTTATGTTGGAAAAAGGACTTTCAAAGATCTCTGTCCATTAATTACAAAACACAAAAACGAATCATTCCTTTTACCTACTACAGATAAATTAAAACCAGAAGTTCCAAAACTTCTTGATGAATTAGAAATTAAATGGAGACAATCTGTTTTTTACAAAACCGTCATAAGCGACTTATCTCATTTAGCTGATGTAACTTATGATGTACTAGTTTTTTATAGTCCCTCAGGAATTGAATCATTATTTCACAATTTTCCTGATTTTAAGCAAAATAATACAAGAATAGCAGTTTTTGGAGCGATAACTAAAAAAGCTGTTGAAGACAAAGGATTAAATGTTGACATCTATGCCCCTTCTCCAAAATTTCCATCAATGTCTATGGCTTTAGATAATTATATACTAAAGGCAAATAAAAAGAAGTAATTTTTATTTGGTGTTTGGAGCTCCTGATAAAATCTGATCATCTGCTTCATTGGAAAATTTTTCAAAATTCTTAATAAATGCAGATGATAGCATATATGCCTTCTCATAATATTTTAAGTCATTATTCCATGTCTGTCTGGGACTTAAAACACTGGTTGGTACATCAGGACATACTCTTGGCTGCATTAAATTAAAAACCGAATGAATATGATAATTACCATTATTTAATTTATCAAGTTTACCTGACATAGCAGCATTTATCATCGCTCTGGTATATTTTAGCTCCATTCTTTTACCAATTCCAAATGGACCACCTGTCCAACCTGTATTTACTAACCATACATCAACTGCAGATTCTTTCATTTTTTTGATTAACATTTTTGCATAAACAGTTGGGTGAAGGGGCATAAAAGGGGCTCCAAAACATGCTGAAAATGAAGGGACGGGTTCATCAACTCCGTCCTCAGTTCCAGCTAATTTTGAAGTATAGCCTGAAATAAAATGATAAGCAGATTGACTCGGAGTTAGTTTTGATATAGGCGGTAAAACACCAAAAGCGTCTGCAGTTAAAAAGAAAATATTTTTTGGATTATTTCCTATTGAAGGTAGCTTGATATTACTAATAAAGCTAATAGGATAACTAACCCTTGAGTTTTGAGTTATTGTTTTATTTTTAAAATCAACCTCACCGGTATTATCAATAATGACGTTTTCCAGTAAAGCTCCTCTCTTTATGGCAGCAAAAATTTCAGGTTCTTTTTCCTTTGAAAGATTTAATACTTTGGCATAGCAACCACCTTCAAAATTAAAGATATTGTCATCTTGATCCCAGCCATGCTCATCATCCCCAATTAATTTTCTTGAGGAATCGGTTGACAAAGTAGTTTTTCCCGTACCAGAAAGACCAAAGAAAATTGATGTGTCACCATTCTCTCCTGAGTTTGCACTGCAATGCATTGGTAACACATTTTTCTGAACAGGTAAAGTGAAATTTAAAACAGAAAAAATTCCTTTTTTGATCTCACCAGTGTATCCGGTTCCACCAATTATAATAATTTTCTTTGAAAAATTAATAATTGAGAAATTTTTATTATCAACACCATCTTCTACAGGATTTGCATAAAAATTTGGAGCAGATATCACAGTCCATTCTATTTCAAATTTCTCGTTCTTTTCAGGTCTTAAAAACATATTATGAGAAAAAATATCACTCCATGCATATTCACATATTGTTCTAAGGTTTAGTCTATTTTTTTGAGATGCGCATGCATAGCAATCTCTAACATACAGCTCTTTTCCACTAAGATGATTTATGATCTTTGCAAATAAATTGTCAAATACATTTGAATCAATTGGTCTGTTTATATGACCCCACCATACTTTATCCTTTGTTATTTTGTCAGAAACGATATAACGATCTTTTGGAGAACGGCCTGTGAATTTCCCAGTATTAATTGCTAAAACATTCTTATTTGTTAAAACTCCATGATTGTTGTTAATACATATGTTGTAAAGAGTTTCAACGGAAAGATTATAATTAATTTTAGCATCAATTATCCCATAATCTTCTAATGAAATTGTATGTTTTTCTAAATCGTTTGAGTTTCGATTCATAAATAGTTTTTCAATAGAGTGAAATACTAAAATTAATCTAAATAATTTAATTATTAGTAATATTAATTTACTAATATTATACAGTAAATCGTATCACATGAGAAATGTTTTGATCGTTGGTGCAGGAAAATCTTCTCCTTACCTGATTAAATATTTATTAGATAAATCTCAAGAACAAAATCTTTGTTTGCACATTACTGATATTAAAATTGATCATCTCCTACATTACAAAAAAAACAACAGGTGTTCAGTTTCGACAATAAATATTTTAGACAGTAATGAAAGAGAAGAATTTTTATTAAAAAACGATATAATTATTTCAATGCTACCTGCAAGACTACACATGATACTTGCTAACACATGTCTCAAGCTCAAAAAAAATTTAATCACCGCATCGTATGTTAGTGATGAAATGAGAAGCATCAATAAAAGCGTAAAAGAAAGAAATTTAATTTTTTTGAATGAGATGGGTCTTGACCCTGGTATAGACCATATGAGCGCAAAAAAAATAATAGATAAACTTAAGGATAATAGTTGTTCTATATACTCTTTCAAATCATATACAGGTGGTTTAATTGCCCCTGAGAGTGATAATAATTCATGGAATTATAAGTTTACATGGAATCCCAGAAATGTTATCTTAGCAGGTCAAGGCTCCCCTGCTAAATTCATTGAAAATAAAAAATATAAATACTTACCATATAATAGACTTTTTAAAAATACCGAAAGAATAAATATTAATGAATATGGTGAATTTGATGTATACCCAAATAGGGACTCATTGAAGTATAGGGAAATTTATGATTTGGATGATATTGAAACAATGATTAGGGGAACTATCAGAAAAGTAGGTTTTCCAAACTCATGGGATATGCTTATAAGGTTAGGATTAACCGATGACAGCTTTAAGATGTTTGATTGTAAAGACTTGTCTTATAGAGATTTTTTAAATCGTTTTCTTCCGTATAATAAATCTTTAACTGTTGAAGAAAAGGTTAAAAATTTATTAAATATAAATGAGAAAGATTTAGATTGGGTTAAGCTTAATGAAATTAATCTGTTTAGCAATTCAGAGAAAATTCCTTTTGAAAAAGCTTCTCCAGCACAAATTTTAGAGCATATATTAAAAGAAGCATGGCGGTTGGAGTGTAATGACAAAGATATGATAGTGATGTATCACGAATTCAAATACAGAGATAATTTAAATAAGCAAAAGACTACTGTGTCAACAATGGCATGTATCGGAGAGGATAGTACATTTACAGCAATGGCTAAAACAGTAGGTTTGCCACTTGCAATTTCATGTTTAATGATTTTAAATGGTCAAATAAATTCTCTAGGTGTTCAAACTCCAGTTATTAAAGAAATTTACGAGCCGGTTTTGAAAGAACTAGAAAGTTTTGGAATTTTATTTAACGAAATATGATATTTTGAAATTAGACGGTATAGATAAAAAAATTCTAAAAATGCTTATGGAAAATTCAAGAAGACCTATTCTTGAAATAGCGAAAAATATTGGCATTTCTGGAGCGGCAATACATCAAAGACTTAGAAAACTTGAATCGAAAAATTTAATAATTGGCTCTAGTATAATAGTTAACACCAAAGTTCTTGGGTATACTACCATGGCATTTATTGGTATTTTTTTAGATAAAGCAACTAATAATAAAATAGTGGTTAATCAGCTAAAAGAAATTCCAGAAATTTTAGAATGTCATTATACAACAGGTGATTGGAGCGTACTTGCAAAGCTAATCTGCAAGGATAATGAAGATCTTATGGAAATTCTAACAAAAAAAATTCAAACAATTCAGGGGGTTTCCAGAACAGAAACATATATATCTCTTGAACAACAAATAAACAGGCAAATAAGCTTATAATATTTATTTATATTTATTTGAATATATTTGCCCTTCCTTAATAATTCTTATGAATATTAGTGTAATAACAAATTATATATTTATTATTTCGATAATCTTTATTGCTATTAATTTACAGAGTTGTCAAAACGAGTCAATTGATCAAAATTATGGTGATAATGATAATGACGGATATTCTGATTTAATAGACAACTGCCCTTTTGACTCTAATCCAGATCAGATTGATAGTAATTACGATGGTATTGGAGATTTATGCTCTGATATTGATAATGATGGGATAATCGATGGCGATGATAATTGTCCATCAAACTTTAATCCAAATCAAGCTGATAATGATGGTGACGGAATTGGAGATACATGTGATCTTGTTGATTTTACCTCTTTACAGTGTACTGACGGATTTGCAGGAATTTATCCATGCAGTGGTTATAATTTATTGGGTCATTTATCAATTGAGGACTTGTGTATAGATTTTCAAGAAAATACAAGAGTTAATGATTCATGGGGATGGAAAGACAACGTAACGGGAAAAGAATATGCTATAGTTGGACTCTCTTCACATACTTCTTTTGTTGATATGAGTGATCCGGATAACTTGTTATTGATAGGAATCCTGCCTACTGCGTCAGTTAATAGTATTTGGAGAGATATAAAAGTTTATAATAATTATGCATTTATTGTTAGTGAAGCCTCTAATCATGGCATGCAAATTTTTGATTTAACAAGATTAAGGAATTCTGAAAATATTCCGACTGTATTTAATTCTGATTCTCATTTTACAGATTTTGGAAGGGCTCATAATATTGTTATTAATGAGGAAACTGGATATGCTTATCCTGTTGGAAATCAAGATCCTGGAAGAAGTTTTTCAAGAGATCCTGGGCATGAAGGTGGTATGTTTGATGGAGGTCCTATATTTGTTAATATACAGAACCCTACATCTCCTACTTTAGAAGGAGGTTTCAGTGATACAGGTTACTGCCATGATGCTCAAGCTGTAATATATAATGGCCCTGACTCTGATCATTTAGGTAAAGAAATTATTATCGGAAGTAATGCACAGCATGTTGATATTGTTGATGTCACCGATAAACTAAATCCTATTTTGATATCGACAATTGTATATGATAATGTACATTATACTCATCAAGGTTGGCTAACAGAAGATCACAAATATTTTATAGTTGGAGATGAGTTAGATGAGACTGCTGATGGAATAAATACAAGAAGCATAGTTTTAAATTTAACAGATTTAGATAATCCTGTTGTTCATTTTGACTACATTGGACCAACTCTAGCAATTGATCATAATGGATATGTAGTCGAAAATAGTTTTTATTTGGCAAGCTATAAAGCGGGGCTCAGAGAAATTGATATCAGTCAAATTGAATCTGAGATAATGACTGAAGTTGCTTACTTTGATTCATATCCTCAAGCAGACGGTACAGGTTTTAGCGGAGCTTGGAGTGTATTCCCTTTCCATGAAAGCAGAAACATTATAATCAGTGATATACAAAATGGTCTTTTTATTGTAAAAAGAGGAGATTAAAATTACTTTATAAATCTTTTATTAGAAATTATAATAAAATAAGGCCATGGAATACAAATAGCGATAGCATAAATTATTGCACTGGTTTCGATATTAAAAAATATAGTTGAAATAAAATAAATGATTGCTGTATAAAGTGAAACATTTAGCATAAATCTTCTAAAAAATTTCAGGTAATTTATCAAATCAAATCTGTTTTTTTCGTCTTTTGACATTGTATTATAACCAGCCAATAAAACATCTGCATTCTTTTCATTAACAATATAACCGCTAAGGGCTATGAGTAAAGATGTAAAAATCACAGCAAATATCATCATATAACAAAATTTATGATTTTTCCAGGAATAACAATAACTCGTTTTGGCTTATTTCCTTCTAATTTTTTTATAAAAATCTCATCTGATAATATAGCTGCTTCTATCTGTTCTTTAGACAAATCAGAAGGTAATTCAATTTTGTATTTTAATTTTCCGTTAATTGAAACAGGATATATTTTAGTACTGTCTTGTATATAAGATTCAGAGTATTCAGGAAAAGATGAATAAACTATTGATTCAGTATTACCTATTCTTTCCCAAATTTCTTCGCAAATATGAGGCGCAAATGGGGACAATACTATCAATAGGGGTTCCAAGATTTCTTTACTTCTACATTTTTGTGCAGTTAATTCGTTCACAGTTATCATTAAAGTTGAAACTGCTGTATTGAAAGAAAACGACTCTATATCTGAAGAAACCTTTTTAATACATTTATGAAGAACCTTTTGGTTATTGTTGTTTGGTTTAGAATCATCAACTTTCAGATCATTAGAATCAAAATAAAGTTTCCAGAACTTTTTTAAAAAATTGTGAACTCCAGAAATTCCAGCAGTATTCCATGGTTTTGATTGCTCTAGAGGACCAAGAAACATTTCATACATCCTTAAAGTGTCTGTGCCAAATTTTTCACATATGTCGTCTGGATTTACAACGTTATATTTAGATTTTGACATTTTTTCTACTTCCCGGTGAACTTTAAAAGTACTATCAAACTCAAAAACCGCTTTTTCAAATTGTGAGTTTTCATTTCTCAATAATTCAATGTTAAGTTCATTTTTTTCGTTAACATACTTAATATCAACCAGAATTTTTTGTGTTGAATATTTTTTTTCAAGTTCAACGGAAACATATCCAGTCTGATCAGTTTTTCTAAAAATATATGCACTGTTACCAAGTATCATACCCTGATTGACTAATTTTTTGAATGGTTCTTTAGTATTCACAAAATTCAAATCATATAAAACCTTATGCCAAAACCTTGAGTACAATAAATGTAATACTGCATGTTCAGCTCCACCAATATATAAATCGACTGGCATCCAATATTTTATGCTTTCCTCAGATGCGAAGTTAAATTCATTTTTTGGGTCTAAAAATCTTAAATAATACCAACACGAACCAGCCCATTGAGGCATTGTATTGGTTTCCCTTAAATATTTTTTTCCTTTTATTGAAACAGATTTCCATTCATCATTTCTTGCTAATGGTGACATGCCATCAGCTGTTGGTAAATATGAATCCACCTCAGGGAGTTCAAGAGGTAAACTCTTTTCGTCAACTGATTTAGTTCCGTTTTCAGAATGTAAAATTGGAATAGGTTCACCCCAATACCTTTGTCTTGTAAAGATCCAATCCCTTAGTTTATAATTCGTTGTCTTTTTACCCATTCCTTTTTTTTCTAAAATCTCAGTAACGACAGCCTTGAATTCTAAACTATCAATTCCGTCATATTTGCCTGAATTAATTATTTCACCTGAGCCTGAATAAAAATCGTCTTTACTATTTATAACCTTTACTATTTCAAGATTAAATTTATTGGCAAACTCATAGTCTCTTTCGTCATGAGCAGGAACTGCCATTATAGCTCCAGTTCCATATCCATATAAAACATAATCAGAAATCCATATGGGTATTTTTTTATTTGACATTGGATTAATAGCATAGGATCCCGTAAAAACTCCTGTCTTATTTTTTTGATTTTCCTGTCTTTCCAAATCACTCTTTGAGGAAGCAATTTCTTTATATTTATTTATTTCTTCTTTTTGATTTTCAGCAACAATTAAATCAAGTATTGGGTGCTCAGGAGCAAGAACTAAATACGTAGCACCAAAAATTGTATCAGGTCTTGTAGTAAACACATCTATTTTATTATTGTTGTCTACTTGAAAGCTGATTTCAGCGCCTTCTGATTTTCCGATCCAATTTCTTTGAGATGATTTGATTGATTCAGGCCAATCGAGATCTTCTAAATCTTCTAATAACCTATCTGCATAGTCGGTTATTCTCATTACCCATTGTTTCATTGGTTTTCTTATAACTTGATAACCTCCTCTTTCACTTAATCCTCCGATTACTTCTTCATTTGCTAAAACGGTACCTAACTCTTCACACCAGTTAACATCGATTGTATCAATATAGGCTAATCTTTTACTGTCAATGAATTTATTTATTTGATTATTTTCAAGTCCTTTTGGAATTTTCAAATCATCAATATTGACTGCTTTATTTTTTTCTTTATCAAAATATGAATTATAGAGTTTTAAAAAAATCCACTGAGTCCATTTATAATAACTGCTATCACTTGTTTTTATTTCTCTATCCCAATCATATGATAAACCTAGTTTATTCAGTTGTTCTTTGAATCTTACGATATTATTTTCAGTAGTGATTTTAGGATGTTGACCGGTTTTTATTGCATATTGCTCGGCAGGTAATCCAAATGAATCAAAACCCATGGGATGCAGTACATTAAAACCTTTTGTCCTTTTGTATCTTGAAATAATATCTGAAGCTATGTAACCTAAAGGATGACCAACATGTAATCCTGACCCTGACGGGTAAGGAAACATATCAAGAACATAATATTTTGGTAAGTCAGAGTTGTTACTAGAACTGTATACTTTTTTTTCACGCCAATATCTTTGCCATTTTTCTTCTATACTTATAAAATTATATTCCATGATATTTATATTGACCAAAAAAACAAATTTACATTTTCTACTAACAATAGAAAATCTTTTTAATTATTGATTTCTTCATTACTTTTATAAAGAAATCAAAAGAGAGAACTATTTAATGGCAAATATTAAAAACAGAAGACTTTTTACATCATACATTTCAATAACTATCATAATGTCTGTAGTTTTATTTTTATTTGGTTTTTTTGGTATTTTCTTTATAAGCTCAAATTCTATAGCTAATTCATTCAAAGAAAATTTTTCTGTTTCAATTTTTTTTAAGGAAGATGCAAAAAATATTGAAATCACTCAGCTACAAAATGAACTCTTAATGAGTGATTATGTAGAAAAACTAAAATATGTTTCAAAAGATGAGGCTGTACTGCTAATGAAAGATGAATATGGTCAAGATTTTATCAAAGAGTTGGGGTTTAATCCTCTTGTTAATTCGATTGATTTTAATTTGCAAAGTGAATACGTAGAAGCGACTTTACTAGATAGTATTTCTAGACTTATTGAAAATAAAAATTATGTTGATGAAATTGTTTACGATAAGAATTTAATTAATATAATTAACGATAATATTAAAAGAATTTCTTTGTGGCTAATGCCCTCAATATTCATATTATTAATAATTACATTTCTAGTTATTAATAGTTCAATTAGACTGTCAATTTATTCAAATAGGCAACTTATAAAAACAATGCAACTTGTTGGTGCAACAAAGGCATTTATCAGAAAGCCATTTATAAAAATCAATATTTTCTTAAGTTTAATTTCATCTATTATTTCAATATCAGCAATAATTTTATTGATTTATTATATTGATTTAAATATCTCATTTGTTGATAACATAAGTATTGAATCTGTTATAACTTTATTCTTAATCATTTTAAGTCTTGGATTGTTTATTAGTTATATTAGCACATTCTTTGCCACTCAAAATATTTTGAAAATAAAAGCTGATAATTTGGATGTTTAATATGAAAAAGAAAAAAGATTTCTTGTTTGACAAGTCTAATTATAAGTATGTTATAATTGGGGTTCTATTTATTATTATTGGTTTTTTACTTATGCTTGGGGGAGGAAGTAAAGATCCAAATATATTCACCGAGGAGATTTATAATTTTCAAAGAATTAGACTTGCACCTGCTTTTATTTTGATTGGATTTGGAATTCAAGTTTACGCAATTCTAAAATCTCCAAAAAAATAAAAATGAATGAAATAGATGCTATTATACTAGGTGTTATTCAAGGTTTAACAGAATTCTTACCAGTATCATCGAGTGGCCACCTTGAAATTACAAGAGAATTACTCAATACAAATCAACTACCGTCTGATAATTTATTGATGACGTCTGTTTTGCATTTTGCTACCGCCCTAAGTACAATTCTGGTATTTAGAAAAGATATATATGATTTGATCAAAGGATTGTTTGACAAAGAAAATAAAACCAGTAAATCATATGTAATCAAGATTTTAATAGCCATAGTTCCTGCTGGACTTGTAGGGTTTTTATTAAGTGATCAAATAGAATTTTTATTCTCGGGAAATATGACTCTCGTAGGTATAATGCTAATTATAACCGGAACACTACTTTTTCTGACAAAAATTTTAAAAACCAAAAATTTTAAAATATCTAAAGTTCATGCACTTATTATTGGATTATCTCAAGCATTTGCCGTTATTCCTGGAATTTCAAGATCTGGAGCCACAATTTGTACCTCACTTTTTTTAGGAAATAATAAAAGTGAGGCAGCTAAATTTTCTTTTTTAATAGTTATCCCGGTAATATTTGGAGCAATACTAAAAGATATTTTATCAGGAGATATTTTTGATAATGAAATCAAAATCTCAATACTAATAATTGGGTTTATATCTTCATTTTTTACTGGAGTTTTGGCATGTAAACTAATGTTGAAAATAGTAGCAAATAATAACTTGATATATTTTAGCTTCTATTGTTTTCTTTTGGGAATTATTTCGATTTTTATAATTTAAAATAAATGAACTTAGATTTTCAAAATGGTGAAATAATTCTAATTGATAAAGAATTAAATTGGACTTCATTTGATGTTGTGAGTAAGCTCAGAAATTCAATAAAAAAGAAGCTTGATTTAAAAAAAATTAAGGTTGGTCACGCAGGGACACTTGATCCTCTTGCAACTGGACTACTTATTATATGTACAGGGAAAATGACAAAAAGAATTGACGAATTTTCATGCTTAAATAAAACTTATACCGGAAAAATAACTATTGGGTCCACTACCCCTTCTTACGACCTTGAAACCAAACCTAATGTATATTACCCAACGGATCATATAAATGACGAATTAATACTAAATACTGCAAAGAAATTTACCGGAAAAATCTTACAAAAACCTCCCATTTTTTCGGCAGTAAAAAAAGATGGAGTAAGATTATACAAACTCGCAAGAAGAGGTGTAGATGTAAAAGTTGAAAAAAGAGAAATCACAATTCATGACTTTACAATTACATCCATAAATTTTCCAGAAATAGAGTTTTCTGTTTGCTGCAGCAAGGGAACTTACATAAGATCTCTTGTAAACGATTATGGTAAAGAATTAGGGTCTGGAGCACATCTTTCAGAACTTAGAAGAACATCCATAGGAGAATATTCAGTTGATAAGTCGTATAAATTGATGAGTTTTATCAGAAAAATATAACTTAAAATTTAATTTCCTTAGAGTGTATCTGGGTTGATTTATCGTAAGAAATATTTTTCAATATCAAATTTATGGCATCAATTCTTGCATCAATCTTTCTGTCTGCACTAATAATATTCCAAGGTGCTGTCTTAGTATTTGTTTTTTTAAACATCTCATCTTTATACTTGGTGTATTTATCCCAAAGTTTTTGAGCTTTACTATCAACCTCTGTAAACTTCCATTTTTTTAATGAACTAGCCTTTATCTCATTAAACCTCTTTTGCTGAGTATTTTTAGAAATTGAAAAGTATACTTTTAATAATATAATATCATCGTCAATTATCATCTCTTCAAAGGCATTGACATGATTCATAAAATTAGAATACTGCTCTTTTGAGCAAAAACCATTGACAGGCTCAACAACCGCTCTATTATACCACGATCTGTCAAAAAAAACTATTTCCCCATGCTTAGGAAAATGTTGAACATATCTTTGAAAATACCATTGCCCCTGTTCAGTCTCAGACGGTTTTGGTAGAGCAATAACCCTAAGTTTCCTTGGATTAAGATTTTGAATTGCTCTTCTTATTGCTCCTCCTTTTCCTGCAGCATCTCTTCCTTCAAATACAACTATCACTTTTTTATTTTTTTCATAAACCCAGTTTTGAAGCTTTATCATTTCCAATTGTAACTTTTTTGATCTTCTTTCAAACTTAACATAGCGAAGTGTTTTGATCAAAGTTGTATCATCTCTTGACAATAAATTAATTAAGGCCTTATCTTTATTTAATAATTTTAAATCTTTGGTTGAATAGTTGATTTTTTTCTCATTTTTGACAGCTTTTGGTTTTAATTTGATGTTTTCGATTTCTTTCAATTTTTTAAATTTTGATAGCACATATTTTATTGAATTTACTCTTGCATCTAGCTTATCATTACTGTCTATAATTTTCCATGGTGCATATTCCATATTAGTCTCAGAAAACATTTTTTCTTTGTACTTAGTGTAAATATTCCATCTTTTCTGCCCCTCCATGTCAACATCACTAAACTTCCAAGTTTTTAGCGGATTTGATAATCGATTTATGAACCTTATTCTTTGTTCCTTTTTTGAAATAGAAAACCATAATTTCAATAATATAATTCCATCGTCAACCAACATTTTTTCAAAATTATTGACTTGATTCATGAATAATTCATAATCATTTTTTTTACAAAAACCCATTACAGGCTCCACAATAGCTCTATTATACCAGCTTCTGTCAAAGAAAACCATCTCACCAGGATTAGGCATCTGCTTAAGATATCTTTGAAAATACCACTGACCTTTTTCTATATTGGTTGGTTCAGCCAAAGCAACAACACGTGAATTTCTTGGGTTTAAATGCTCGACAAATCTTTTAATCGCACCTCCTTTTCCAGCCGCATCACGACCCTCAAAAATTACACACAACCTTTTATTATTATTTATAATCCAATTTTGAAGATTAACTAGATCAGTTTGTAAGGCAACGATTGCTTTATTGTAATTACTTTTTTGAATAATTTTATTGTAGCGCTTCTCCGATAACTTTTCTTTGAGTAAAGACAAAAAATCATCTCTTTCATTGTGCTTATTTAATTCTTCAAATGATAACATAATTTAGAACGGAAGATCGTCTAAGTCTTCATCATTTGTTTCAGATGCAGGCTCAAATGGACTTAAATTATCGAGTGGGGGTAAGTCATCATCAGAACTAGAATTTTCTAAAAGTTCTATTCTCCACCCTTGAATCGAATTAAAATATTTTATTTCCTTAGTTTGTGGATTCTCCCATTCTCTACCCCTTAGATTAATACCAACTTTAACATTTTGACCAATCTCAAATTTATTTAACAGATCAGTTTTATCTTGGATAAATTCAATGGATAGTGTTTGTGGATATTGCTCATCGGTTGAAACAACCAATTCTCTTTTTTTAAAAGTTGCACTGATTTCCTGAACTTCTCCTATAACCTTGATTGACCCTTGTACTTCCATATATATTTATTTTTATAGTAAATATGAAGATAGATAATAAATAAGAATTATTGAAGTTAAATTTATATATTAACTAATTATATTTAATATCAATAAGTCTAAATTTTAATGAAAAATAACAAAAACAAAAACTGGCTGATAATACTTTTATCGTCAATTATTGTGTCATTTATTTTATGGAATACTTATGTTTTTGTTCAGAACTATAAAACTGAGGAAAGAAATAAGATGGAGTTGTGGTCATTAGCAACACTAGAGCTTATTGATATTGAGGGGGAAATTTCAAATCTAACATTAGAAGTTCTTAAAAAGAACAAAACAACACCGATGATCAAAGTTGATAATAGTGGTAAAATTGAAATTAATAACATTGTTGATTTAAATATTTCTGATTCCCTAAAAATAAATAATTTGATTAAAAAGTTTAGCTCAGAGAATGAGCCCATAAAAATTTATTTGTCTGGGAATCATATTTCAACTTTGTACTATGGAAATTCAAATTTGCTAAATAAACTCAAATTTTATCCTGCTGCTCTTCTATTAATAGCTGGTGTATTTGGTTTTATTGCTTTTTTATTTTTTAGAAGTTCAAAAATTGCTGAAATGAATTTATTATGGTCTGGTATGGCCAAAGAGACCGCTCATCAAATTGGGACTCCCCTTACTTCACTTATGGGTTGGATAGAACTTTTAAAAAATAAGCCTAGTGAAAAAAAATATTTAAAAGAAGTTGAAAAAGATTTACAACGTCTAAATATTATTTCTGAAAGATTTAATAAGATTGGTTCAAAACCAAAATTGGATAAGACTAACATATATGACGAAATTGAAAAAACAATGGATTATTTAAGAGCAAGATTAAGTAAAAAGATCAATTTAGAATTAGATAATTCAAAACAAGAAATCTATGTTGAATTGAATAAACAATTATTTAGTTGGAGTCTAGAAAATATCATTAAAAATAGTATTGACGCAATCAAAGAAAAAGGTAAAGTTACCATTAGAGTGTCAAAAGTTGATGAATACGTAAAAATATTTATCATAGATAATGGAGTTGGCATAAATAAATCTATAAGAAATAAAATTTTTAACCCTGGGATCACAACAAAAGAAAGGGGTTGGGGATTAGGTCTATCGCTTGCCAAAAGAATTATTGAGGAATATCATAATGGGGAAATAAAGGTTGAAGAATCCTCAATCGGTCAAGGAACAAAAATGATGATTAAATTAAAGGGAATTGAATGAAGTTGAAATCAGCTTTGCAGTTTCACGAAAATCCGAATCTGATAATTTTACCTTATTGGAAAAATTAGCATCAATCATTGTGTTTAAGGGGATTAAGTGGACATGTACATGAGGAACTTCAAGACCAATCACGGTAATTGACACTTTTTTACATTCGATGACTTTTTTTATTGATTTAGCAACTATTCGAGAAAACAACATCAGATTTTTGTACGTTGATTCGTCTAAATCAAGAATATCATCAACTTCAATTTTTGGAATACATAATGTATGACCTGTTGAATTTGGATTTATATCAAGGAAAGCTAAAAATTCATCGTTCTCTGCTACTTTATAACAGGGAATTTCACCATTAATAATTTTACTGAAAATTGTCGGCATTTATCGAGTGATTTCAACTATTTCAAAATTAATCACTCCACTAGGTACGTTTATTTGAGCAACTTCTCCAACAGCTTTACCTAATAGACCCTTTCCGATGGGAGAGTTTACAGAAATTTTACCTTTGGATAAATCTGCTTCACCGTCAGCAACAATCATATAGTCCAACACCATACCATTAACCTGATTTTTGATTTTAACCTTTGACAATACTAGAACTTTAGAATTATCAAGTTGAGATTCATCAATAACTCTAGCATTTGAAAGAGTTTCTTCTAGCTTTGAAATTCTCATTTCTAGCATGCCTTGGGCTTCTTTTGCAGCATCATACTCGGCATTTTCACTTAAATCTCCCTTGTCTCTTGCCTCAGCAATAGCATTTGATGCTTTTGGTCTTTCAACATCTTTAAGATGATTTAATTCATCTTTTAATTTTTTTAGACCTTCAGCTGTATAATATGAAATTTTACTCATATCAATGGTTTTTAGTTTGTTTCTCTTATAAAAGAAAAATCTCGCTTTCACGAGACCTAAATCAAATATACAAAATATTTAAATCATACTTATTTATTGTATTTTTATCAGGTGAAGCAAGTAAATTTATTATACTTTATCCTATTTATATTATTTGTAGGCTGTGTTAAAAACATTAATGATTCTCGATGTAATTTTCTTCTTGATTTGGATATATATTATGAGATAAATCTAAATTTACCTCAGTATAATGAACTAAATTTTATTAGCAATTCAGTTTATATTCCTAATGTAGGTAACGGCGGGATAATTGTTGTAAACTCTGGCACTGGTTTTCTTGCATGGGATGCCGCAGATCCAAACCATACCAACCTACCATGCTCAATTTTAAGTATTAACGGATTAGAAGCAACTTCTAGTTGTGCTGAACAAAACACCTATAGTCTAATCACTGGACAGTCTATAGGTATTGCCTTGACATGTTCATTAAAACCTTACAGAGTTGAGGTTAATGGAAATATATTGATAATCACTAGCTTTTAAAGTTTGAATGTTAGTCCTAGTAAAAAATTTCTCTTAGCTTGAGGATAATAACCGGTTCCTTCAATAGTTGTGATTAAATTAGGATCTGACCATGTATCGTCATAAGTGTAATAATAACCGTTTGATACATATTCTTTGTTAAAAATATTATTAATCATTGCCGTAAATATAATTTCACTAAAATAAGCTGAGTTTTTTATCGTATATAAGATATTTAAATCTGTAGTAGAATATGAACTTAGCTTGGAGATATTCGATTCAGTATTACTCATATATTGATTTCCAACAAATTTATTCAATAATGTGAAAGTTAAATCCTGAGATGCACTAAACTGAATACCAGCTGAAGAGATGACATTTGGTGAAAATGAAATATCTGTATCACCCCAATCTGTAATTACTCCATTGTAATTAGTCTTATAGTCTATATTTTTATTTTCGCTAAGACTAATGTTTGCAGAAATATTTAGTTTGTTGGTAGCCTTAAATACAGACTCTAATTCAATACCCGTTCTGTAACTCTTACCACTGTTTTCTCTAATGGGTGAACCAACATCATCTAAAGCTCCTGTTAAAACTAGCTGATTTTTGTAGCCCATATAGTAGAGATTAGAATTAAAGAAAAACTTTTCTGAGTTATATTTCCACCCTAATTCATAATCGATTAATTCTTCTGGCTGAATATTGATATTGTTTTCAAAATCACTTCGAGTTGGTTCTCTATGTGCCTTTGAAAGAGAAAAATAGATTTTATTCTTTTGATTTATGTCATAATTTAATCCTGCTTTTGGATTAAAAAATGAATATTTTTTATCGACAACTAATTGATCAATATTTGAAGTACTTCCTGAAGTCTGATAATCAATATTTCTAAGTTGTAAATCTGCATAAATGCTAACATCATTAGAAATCTGATAAATTGATTTTATAAAATTACTAAAGTCTTTTTTCAAACCATTTCCATTATAAAAAAGATCTGTGAACTCAATATCACCTGAATTTTGTGACCATATTGTTTCTCCAAAATGATCTCCATCATATTCACTGTATGTCGAGCCAAAAATTATATTATTATTATTTTTTAAATAATTTAACGTGTAATTAATAACATAAAATTGATTGTCTAGCCACTTTCTTGTAATAAAGTCTTCACTTCCATTTTCATTATACTGCTCATAATACCCCCTACCATTTGTAAGATTCAATCCTAAATTTGATGAAAGAATTTCAGAAAATGACTGGGTCCAATGAAATTGAAAATGATCTTGCTTATAATTATCAACTTCATTCTCATGAAACCTTTCTACTCCGTTTAAATCATAATAAAGACCTGATGGATTATAAGTTCTGTTGTTTTCTAATGTCTGAAGATCAATACCATTCCAAGCTTGGTAGGTTATTTCATGTCCTCCAAAATTTAAAAACTTTAATAATGTTTTATTTTTCTTGTATGAAAGCTGAAGAAAATAAGATTTTAAATCTGATGAGGCTCTATCAATGTATCCGTCAGAATCTATTTTTGAAAGTCTACCTGAAAATTCGATAGTCTCTTTCAACAAACCAGTGCTAAACCTAAAATTATTTTTAACAGTTTTAAAACTTCCTATTGTATTAGCACTTTCAAAGTATGGGTTTTGAGAAATTTTATCAGTTAAAATATTAATACTTGCTCCAAAAGCACTTGATCCGTTAACAGAAGTTCCTATACCCCTTTGAACTTGTAAATTCTCAACAGATGATGAGAAATCAGGTAAATCTACCCAGAAGGTTCCTAATGATTCAGCATCATTATAAGGAATTCCATTGATAGTAACATTCGTTGACTGTGAGTTAACCCCTCTTATTCTAATTCCGGTATAACCAATACCAGCACCCGCGTCCGAAGTAGTAACTACATTAGGTAAAAAATTTAATAAAATGGGAATATCTTGACCTAAATTCCTTTTTGAAATTTCTTCTTTTGAAACATTATTAAACGCTATTGGGATATTGTCTTTAACCCTTACTGAAGATACAATTACTTCTTCTAGATTTTGAACCTCTAGCGAATCTAAAACGGATTCTTGTGCGCTTAGCGATAAGCTAAAAGCCAATAGAACAAACACAAATTTTTTCATGAATATATAGTTTAAGTTAAGTGGAGTGTTTACAAAAACTACATTGAAATTATCAATTTCCTAAACAGCATTACCTGTTCCAGGTTCAATGGGTATAATCTCAGCCTTCAAAGCACCCCTATTAATTGAAACAAATTTACAAATTTTAAGTAAATAATCAGTAACTACAACTAACTGACAGCATAATATTTCTACCCATTTCGTGAGTGAAATATCTAAGTCTATTTAAATAATTCTTATACAGGTTATTTAATAAATTTTCAATCCTTAGATTGATTTTATAATTACCTCCATTTTCAGATTTAAACCCAATTGAAGATGCAAAGTTTAATAAATGATATGCACCTGGTGGTGTACTAGTATCTAAAGTTGAATATATATTTTCAGTTGGAATAAAAACTTCAAAATTATTATTTGGATATTCGTTTTGTCTAAATACATATTCACTTTCTAAAGAAAGGTTCAAATTATTCATCTCTGGAATACTGTACGAAATTTGATTTTTTAGATTCACTGGTGGCATATTAATCAAAGGTTTATCGTTATCTCTTTCATATCCTTTTATAATTGAAATCTGATGTCCTACAAAGAAATTGGTGAAGTATTGTCTGTCATATTTTAAATCAAACCCAAATAATTTTGCATCATCCTGTTTATATTCCCAGTAAGGGAAAACTCCTGCAATTGTTGGCATTAAATCAACGGGAATTATATAAATAAAATCGTCAACATAATTAGCAAAAGAATTAATCGTTAAGTTAGATTTTTCATTAGCTACATTGTAGGTCAGAGAAAAATTGTGACCAACTTCTGAAGTAAAGCTTAAATCACCAATTTCAATTCTAGCCGAGGAATGATGTAATCCTTCGCTAAAAAGTTCTGAAGGATTTGGTTTTCTAGATGATATTGAATAATTAAAATATAGATTTTGACTTTTGTCGATTGAATATCTAGTGCCTAAGTTTGTAGAAATATTATTGTAAGTAAATTTTGGATTAGTTAAGGTGTTTAGGCCTAAATCCTCTACAACGAATTCTGGGAATAACTCATCGTAATTTCTTGCTTCCCAAAGAGATGTTCTGTAATATTTATAAGCATCAATATGAGAAAAATCATATCTAATCCCTGCTTCAAAGAACCAATTGTTGCTAAAGCTTTTATCGTACACAGAATACAAACTAAAATCATATTTTTTGTAGTCAGGAATAATTCTTTTCACTCCAGTTGCTGGGTCTGGAAAGTTCTTTTGGTATCTGGCTAAAATTCCTGATTTTAAGTTTGAGCTATTGTCAAATTTTGATTCGAGGTCAAGTGCAATAGAATGTGTTTGAAGATTTAAGTCAAGTGCAGGATTGTTTCTACCGCCTCTTCTAATGTCATATTCTTTTCTGTCATTTGACTGAAAATCATATCTCATGGATAGCTTACCAAAATCAAAGTTTTTGAACCCCCTTACTTTAATTAAATGATGACTTATTTTTTGACTTGGAATCTTAATGTCATACGAAAAGTCTTCAATTACATTTGGCACCTCATCTTCAATCGAATTTATGACATCAATAGCGGTATGTGCGTGTGAGGATCTAAGTATTCCAAGACGATTACTGAAAAAAGAATAATATACATTAAATCCATGGTCAATTCTATTAAGGCCTGCTTTAAAAGATAAATTCTGCTCATAAAAACCGGTGTTTGTCATTATATAATCTGGAGTTTCATGATCACCCATTTTTTTAAAGGTTCCTTGAAATTTATAGTGCCATCCATTACTATTTGTTTTAGTATAATTAGTTGACACACCACCACCTCTTCCGTTTGATTGAAGGCTTGTAGTTATATTTCCATGAATACTATCTAATAATTTTTCTCTGGATGTGTCAGCAATAATAACTCCACCAAGTGCATCACCTGCATATTTTAAAGCACTTGCACCTTTGATGATTGAAATTTTATCAATGGAGTTAATATCAATACTTGGAGCATGTTCAATTCCCCAATCCTGGTCTTCTAATCGAACTCCATTATTGATTAAAATAACCCTACTGCTATGCAAGCCGTTTATTACTGGCTTAGATAAATAACTTCCTGAATTTAAAGTACTGACACCTGTAACTGTTTTTAATACATCTCCAATAGTTCTACTATTGTAATCGTCAAGAACTTCTTTAGATATTTTATTTTCAAAAAGAGTTCTGGAGTTATTTCTATTATCTGAAATAACCATAATCTCCTCTAACTCATTTAAATGATGTTCTAATCTTATTTTACGGAAGGTGTCTTTTTTAATGTCTACAGTTTGCACCATAGATTCACAATCCTCATGAGAAATTGTTAACACATAAGTATCCTCACAAAGATTTTCAAAAATTAAGTTACCATCAAAGTCAGTTGCACCCTTTAAGCCATTAGTCTGGACTGTTGCATTTTCTAGTGGTGTACCATCGTGTAAATCAATTACCTGAATCGATAATCTCTTATTACAATTTTGGGCAAACGAATTTATGCAACATAATGAAAAGAAAGAATACAAGGCAAGTGCTAATTTCGATGAGAAACTAGCACCGCACTTCTTGCATTTACAATTCATTTATTTACTGTACAGTAACTGAAAAAGTAGTTTGGATGTCTATCTCTCCACCAGCAGTATCTAAACCATCATTTGGTTTTGTAGGCTCATGTATTAATGTAATGGTTACAGAACCAGAACCAGCTCCTAAAGGTGCAAGTACAAACTGTGTTCCAAGAGGATTTCCATCTCCGTCAAAATCCATGTAGACAAATTCCATTCCTACACCAGAAGCACTAAAGAATACTTGGTGCTCATCGTCTTCCTCTAAAATTTCTTCGGTGATATCCTCAGCTGGATCTTCCATTTCATTTAACCATTGAATAGATCCTGAATATGATGTTCCAGCGGTTAGAGGGCCTGAAACTGTAATTACAGGCTCATTAGGACCATCTCCATCTAAATCCTGTGTTTGCATCGTGATAACATCATCACCATTCATATGATTCACTAAAGTTACTGTCATAGTAGTAATTACTTCTTCTTCATTAATCGGTTCTGGCGTATCGTTATCGTCATCACATGAGAAGTATAAAAAAGGTATTGCCAATAAGGCGTATTTGAAAATTTTCATAATTTTTAAATTAAAAGTTTAATTAATATTAATTGTGTCGCGATTAGTATCGCTTATTGAAAGTGCGAGTAATTCATCAAACAACTGGCGGAGCTCTTAAATTAAAAGTTCTTAAGTTGTTTGACTTATGGTTTTCATAATGATCAATGACTAATTCATCTATTAAAACCAAATTATAATTAAACTCTATGTAGCTAATAAAGCTATTATCTGTGTTATTTAATACGAAGCAGGTAGAACAGTTAATTTCATCTTGATGAAAATGAATTTCGGTTTCAGTACATACTTTGTGCTCTTCAAAAATGTGATGAGCAAAACTTATGATACTTGGAAGTATTAGTAAAACTGAAAGAAAAAAACTGTAGAATTTTTTCACGAGCTAAAAATATAAAATTTATATTATTTTATTTATACAATTAATTGCTTTTTTTAATCTTTCAATTCTAGTGCCATTTATCAATTCAAATGGAAGATTATTTTTGATTAGTTCGTTTTTGAAAATCTCAAAAGATTCCTCTCTTT
Organism: uncultured Bacteroidota bacterium; assembly: GCA_902581145.1. GTDB lineage: Bacteria > Bacteroidota > Bacteroidia > Flavobacteriales > Flavobacteriaceae > MED-G13. The sequence continues at coordinate 147,528 of CACHNE010000001.1, forward strand.
CGTTAGGTTTATCTCTTAAATCATCTTTTTCCCATGGAATATCAATATCCGTTAAAAGGTACAAATCATAATTATTTTTTAGCGCATATTTTTCTAGAAGAGGATCACAGTTTCCTCCATAGTAATATTTTGAATACACCATTGTTTCGAAAAGATTAGTGTCGCAAATTATAAGTGAATCAGACTTTTTAACATACTTGTTCTCTAACTCCATTTGACCAAACGCAATTGGTAATATATCCCGAGGTTCACATATTCTTTTTTCGCTATCCCAAACTTTCTGTAAATAGTCCCTAGCATATTCAGGAACCCAGTGAACATTGAAATGTTTCGCCAATTCAATTGATAAGGTTGTTTTTCCAGTTGACTCTGGTCCATAAAGTACAACCCTTTTACAATTAGATTCTATTTGCTTAAGCTTTTCTTCCATTCTATATATGCCTGAACTGCAAGTATGGTAAAAATAATATATTGAATTGATAATATAATCTTATCACTGGAAAGATACAGAGGTATAGTTATCACATTTCCAATTATCCATAATATCCAATTTTCTAATTTTTTATTTGCCATTAACCACATTGCAGTCACAAAGATTCCAGATGTTAAAATATCCAATTCCTTTATTTGACCTTCAAAATTAGTTGCAAAGAAATCGTGTGCAAAGTAGGCAACAAACACGATGAAAAAGAAAATTAATAATGACTTCTTAAAGTCATTAGAGGTGAATTTTGAAACCTTGACTACTAAATCATTATTCTCTCTTCTAGACCAATTCCACCATCCAAAAAAACTAATAATTGTGTAAAGTAAATTAACAAGAATATGACCTAATAAACTAACCTTATACATCAAATACATTGTTATTATAGTACATATAATACCTGTTGGATAAACAAGTATGTTTTGTTTTTTAGCAAAAACTACACTGATAATTCCAAACCAAAATGCAAGGAATTCTAAAACAATATCAACCCTGGAATAGTCAGAGTATGAACTGAGAAAAAAATCGTAAACTTCTCCCATTAATTTTTAATTACAAATGCTAAGGTATATTTTTTAGAAATTTTAAAACGGGTGTCAAAAGAATAAATTTTATCATCGTTTATATACCAGCTTTTCACCACATTTTTTTTGATATCTAAGGGGGGAACGAGAATATTTTTTTTAAAATCAATTCCAGATTTATCTACTGCTTTGAATACACTCTCTTTAATATTCCAATAAATAAGCGAAGTTTCCGTATTTAATTCCAATGGATAGTTAAGTTCGGTTTCCAAATATTTACTTTTTATTTTTAGAATTCTGTCATTAATTGTTTCAATATCAATCCCAACAGAGTGATCACTCATAATTACTGCAGCATAATTTCCTGAATGACTGATTGATAAGACTTTGTTTTGAGAAAAAATTGGCTTTCCTGCTTTATCGTATTTTACCTCATTGTCTTTGATTGAAAGTAGCTTGAATATATTTCGGATTGCTAGAAATTGTTTTTTTTGAATTTCTGACTTTTTTTGATTGAGTAATTTTAAAGAGTTTTCACTTAAAACAATTTTTGACTCTAGATTTTGAAGAGATTCATTAATTTCCCATATGACTACTCTAGTTTTTGGTGGTAAGTTTAAATCATCAATGATTGGCATAAGAATATCAATTCTTTGTTTTAAAGATACTTTAAGTGTATAAAAAAACCTCTTTAATTAAAGAGGTTTTTAAAAGTTTATTTAAGCTTTTGGGTCGGGGCCCCATTTATTATCCTCTTTTTGACCCTCTGTACAGTATAGTACTAATAGCCATATCCACCCAATAATCGGAAGCAAAATTAATAGATAAAACCATCCTGATTTTCCAACATCATGTAATCTTCTTACCACCAAACCCAGTCCAGGGATAAAATGTACTAGTGAACAAATAGAGTATAACCATCCATAGCCCATACTAATTTCACCCAATGGTCCTGCATCCATCATAAACACTGTCCCAAGTACATTGTCAAGAACCATGCATGCAATCAGAATAATCACATATACAAGTACAAACATCCAATACTCTTTTCTTCTGGCCCTGCCTTTGAAATTTGCGTAATTATCACGCATTACTTTTAAATACCATTCCATATTTTGTTATTTATTAATTAACTAACAAATCTATATAAGATTAATAAGAAGTATTAAAAATTTGTATGACAAAGTAATGTCAAGGATAAATAAGATTAAGAAGGCACTATAGAAACGAAAGACTTATTGTCTTTCTTTTTGGTAAACTTAACTACACCATCAACTCTAGCATGAAGAGTGTGGTCTTTACCGAGATAGACATTTTCTCCAGGGTTGTGAACTGTTCCTCTTTGTCTAACAATAATATTACCAGCTTTAGCAAGCTGTCCACCAAAAATCTTAACACCTAATCGTTTCGATTCTGATTCTCTACCGTTTTTAGAGCTTCCAACTCCCTTTTTATGTGCCATTTCTTATAAAATTAACTTAGTGCTTTTATTAAATCCGCTTTTTTCATTGAAGAAATACCTGTAATCCCTTTATCTTTAGCTAAGGTTTTTAGTTGGGCTACGGACATAGAAGAAAGATCTTGTGATTCCTTTTTGGCAGAAGCCTTTTTAGGTTCAGCCTTCTTTGTAGCTACAGTTTTCTTTGCTTCAGCTTTTTTGGGAGCATCAGCTTTTTTTGCAGTAGCCTTCTTTGAAACACCAGTTAAAATATCACTTATTTCAATTTCAGTGATAGCTTGACGGTGTCCGTTTCTTACTTTGTAGCCTTTTCTTCTTTTCTTTTTGAAGACAATTACTTTGTCTGATTTTAGGTGCTTTAATACCTTAGCGTCCACCTGAACTCCAGAAACATTAGGAGTACCAACTGATGATTTTGAACCATCGTTTACCATTAAAACATTATCAAATGATATTTTTTTACCTTCAGCAACATCTAACCTGTTGACAAAAAGCTTTTGCTTTTTCTCAACTTTGAATTGTTTACCTGATATTTCTACAATTGCGTACATTTTATCTTTAAAAGCGATTGCAAATATAAAGCTAATTAGCAAATCAGCAAATTTTTATAAAAATTAAATTTAATAGGTTACTTGATTCGTTTTTTTGATTTTCTTTAACATTCTTTTATTATGAAAAAACTATATTTGGTTTTCATAATATTTAAAACTTATATCAATGAATAAATTTTTAAGTTTATTTGTAGCTTTTCTGGTTACTAATTGTATATATTCTCAAAATATTGAGTACACGGAGTATACCTTAGAAAATGGCTTACATGTAATAATTCATCAAGATAACTCTGCTCCAGTTATAGCTACTGAAGTAATGTATCATGTTGGAAGTAGAGATGAAATTGAAGGAAAATCAGGATTTTCTCACTTTTTTGAACATATGTGTGCTTCATCCTCTGCTAATTCTCCCAATATCAAAAAAAGACAGTGGAAGCAAATTATAACATCCAAAGGTGGAGTTGCAAACGCAAGCACCTGGAAAGATAGAACTAACTATTTCAACTTTTTCCCATCCAATAATTTAGAATTGGCATTGTGGTTACAAAGTGAAAGAATGCTTCATGCAATCATTGACCAAGATCAAGTAGATACACAAAATGAAGTAGTTAAGGAGGAAAAAAGAGACAGAATTGACAATTCTCCTTATGCAAAATTCGGATACAGAGAAATTGACAAATATATGTTTACAAATCATCCTTATGGCCAATCCGTAATCGGTTCATTTGAAGACTTAGATTCTGCTAGTCTTGAAGAATTTCAAGATTTTTATAAAAAATGGTATAATCCAAACAATGCTGTTCTGGTAATTGGTGGAGACCTTGATACCGAAAAAACTATAAAGTTAGTTGAGGATTACTTTGGTGATATAGAAAATAATAATTCAAAGCCTGCTAAGCTAAATATTATTCAAAAACCTATAACCGAGACAATCAAGGTTACAGAATACGATGCTAATATCGAAATTCCTGCTAAAATTTTCTCATATATTACTCCTAGAAATAGTGCTAAAGACTCATATGTTTTAAACTATATTTCACAAATACTGACAGGTGGCAAAAGCTCGAGACTTTATAAAAAAATGGTTGACGAAGATAAGACTGCTCTTCAAATATTTTCATATGGTAGATATGATCAAGCATATGGAACATTTTCAATTTTTGCATTGCCTCTTGGTGAAACATCACTTGAAACATTATCTGAAGAAATCGATAGTCAAATCAGAAAACTTCAAACTGAGTTGGTAACCGAAAGAGAATTTGAAAAAATAAATAATCAAATAGAGACTTCCTTTGTTCAAAAAAATACTGGAATTTTAGGGATTACCAGTAGTCTAGCTGAATATTATCTTTTGTATGATGATACATCATTAATAAATGATGAGATCGAAATATACAGATCTATTACTAGAGAAGATATAATGCGAGTTGCAAATGAGTATTTAAAGCCAAATCAAAGGCTTGATATGGATTATGTAAAAAAATAATAAAATGATGAAGAAAAATATTATTATATCGTTACTGTTAATTTTTGTTTTCAACATAAATTTTTCACAAATTGACAGAAGTAAACAGCCAAATTCAGGACCCGATCCTGAAATTAAGTTTGGTACACCCAAAACATTTAAGTTAAAAAACGGAATTCAAGTATTGGTAGTTGAAGATAATAAATTACCAGTTGTAACTTACAGCTTAAGAATTGACAGAAATCCGATAATCGATGGAGAAAAAGTTGGAGTTTCGAGTATTTTAAGCGCTATGCTTGGAAATGGAACAACAAATATCCCCAAAGATGAATATAATGAAGAAGTTGAATTTTTAGGGGCATCAGTAGGTGTAACCTTTAGTGGTGGTTCAGCGAATACTTTAACCAAAAATAATGACAGAGTTCTTGAACTTTGGTCAGACGCGATAATCAATCCACTATTATTAGAAGAAGAGTTTGATAAAGAAAAGACTAAACTTATTGAAAGCTTGAAATCTGATGTAAACAATATTGATGCTATTGCTTCTAGAGTAAGCTCTGCATTATCCTATGGAAAAAATCACCCATATGGTGAATTTACAACACAAGAATCTCTTGAAAATGTAACTTTTCAAGATGTAGTTGAACACCATAAAACTTATTACATTCCAAATAATGCATATTTAGTTGTTGTCGGTGATGTTACTGCAAAGGGAATTAAACCTGTTTTAAAGGAGAAATTTGAAGGTTGGAAAAAAGGTAAGCTACCTGTAAATCCAGAACCATCTTATACAGAAAATGTGGCTCTAACTGAAATAAACTTTATTGATGTTCCTTCTGCAACACAATCAACAGTAATTTTTACTAATAACACACAATTAAAACAATCTGATGAAGATTACTTTGCTGGTTTAATAGCAAATCAAATTTTAGGAGGTGGTAGTGAAGGATATTTATTTAAAAATCTTAGAGATGATAATGGATGGACATACGGTGCATACTCGAGTCTTGGATCTAGCAGGTATGGAGTTTCTAGATTTACAGCTGAAGCTAAAGTAAGAAATGCAGTTACAGACAGCACGGTTACTGAAATTGTTAAAGAAATCTCTAGAATTAGAACAGAAAGTGTAGATCCGCAAAGACTTAAAGACGTAAAAGCTGCATACCTTGGTAATTTTATTTTTTCAACAGAAAGAGCTTCAACAATAGCAAGCTTTGCCCTTGGACAAAGATTAAATAATCTTCCTGATGATTATTATGAAACATTTATTGAAAATATTAATAATGTATCTGCTCAAGATGTTAAAAAAGCAGCTAATAAATTTCTTAAACTTGGTAATACGCGAATAATTGTTGTTGGTAGAGGTAGTGAGGTTGTAGCTGGTCTAGAAGAAATTGGATTCCCAATAAATTATTTTGACAAGTTTGCTAACCCTGTAGCTAAACCTGTATTTAACAAACCTATTCCTGAGGGGTTAACAGCATCTGATGTGATTAGTAATTATATAAATTCAATCGGTGGAAGAGAAAAATTAGAGGGTGTTAATACTCTTATTACAAACGGAGAGTTAGAGTTACCAGCCGGTACACCTCAACAGGTAATGCTGTCAGTAAAACAAAAAATGCCAAATTTAGAATCTGTTAAGCAAAAGGTTCTTATGGGTGGCCAGGTTGTTATGGAGGGTGGACAATCATTTGATGGAGAAACTGGATATATACAAGGTCCACAAGGGAGAATGGATATGGACGATGAAACTATTTCAAAAATGAAAGCTGTTCAGGGAATATTTGAAGAACTATATTATACTGATAAGCAGCTAGAACTTATAAACATTAGCAATGTAGATGGTGATGATGCTTACAAGATAAAAATATCTGATGGATCTGATGTTTCCTATAGATACTATAGCATTTCCAAAGGTTATTTACTTTCGGTTGAATCTGAAGATAAAAGCAAAAATGTAACTACAACTAATTATTCAGATTTTAGATCTGTTGACGGGATTATCTTCCCTTTTAAATTAGAGTTACAAGGGCAAAAAATAAGTATTTCAGAAATTATAGTAAACGAAGAGATTAAAGATTCTAGTTTTTAATATTTGATTTTTTATTTGTTAATATAACACCAAATACTATTATTAGTGTCGCTATTAATTGATAGATAGAGAATTTCTCTCCATCTACGATTCCCCAAAAGATAGAAACAATCAGCATTGAATAAGTTACAGAAGAAGCGAATACTGGACTTGAAATCTTTATAAGCTTATTAAAAATTATTTTAGCTAATGCTGTTCCAAATAGTGCCAATATAAATACATAAAATATCGAAGTTTTTACCTCACCCTTTTCTAAACTTGAAAACTCAAAGTCAGAAAATAAAAAAACCAAAATAGCAGGAAATATAATTGCTGTAAAGTGCCCTACTGTTATTGTTAAAGCTGAAAGGTGTTGAAGATATTTTTTTATAATATTAACGTTCAATGCATATAAAAACGAACAAAGAATCACCAATCCTGCATAATTATAATTTTGATCTGGATTTAGCTTAAGTCCTGATGTGATTAAGAGATATGTACCAAAAAAACCTATAAGGACTCCAATAATCTGCCTTTTGGTAGATTCTATTTTAAAAATAATCATTCCTAATATTAAGGTATTTAAGGGTACTATTGAATTGATTATTGATGCTACTGAGCTATCAATTTCTTTTTCAGCAAATGCAAACAAAAATGCTGGAAAAAAACTTCCCAAAAATGCAGAAATCGTTATCCATTTCCATTCTATTTTTTTAATTGTAAGAATATTCCTCCATGCAATTAAAAAAATAAAAATTGAAGAAAATATAATTCTTAATGAACCAAGCTGAGAAGCCTCAAGACCGACTAAAGCTTTTTTTATCAAAATAAATGAACTTCCCCATATTAACGACAAAGCAATTAAATAAAACCACTTATTAAGTTTCATTTCATATTCCAATTAATAGATTCAAATAAAACTAAAATATCATTTTTAACATATTGAATTGACGGAAATATTGAATCGTAATTCGATTTAAATTTTAGATTAACCGAGCCGCTTATAAAATTTGAAAGACTGTCTGTAAGATAGAATTGAACGGGAGATGCTACATCCCCTTTTATTTCATAAAGTTTTCCAAATATCCTCTTATTATGATTATCATATTCTCTTAAAATAACACCATTTGATTTTTTTGTGTGGGTGTCCAAAATTACATAAAAGTCACGTACTTTTTTTTCTATATCCTGACTGGTTTTAATGTTATAAAATGATAAATTAAGGGACAGGTTTAGATCCCTGTAGTCAAACAGAAATTGATTATTTCCAATTTGATCTAAATCAGTGGAATTTGAATTATAATAGAAATTAAATGGAGTATCTATTTCCTCATGATTCGAATAATATGGTTCTTTAAATTCAATTCTAAGAAAGCCATTTTGCTTAGGTAAATTCGGCTCATTACAAGAGAAAATTATGAGAGTAAAAAAGAGTAGTGAAATAATTATTTTACCCATGTTAATATAAATTCTATATAAAGAAAATAAAATTTAATTCTAAAATGGTAAATCGTCGGTTTCTTCAACAGAATCAGAAACACTCTCTACTTTCTTTTCATCAATGACTGGTGAATTATCGGATTGAGCTGGCATATCATTTTTATTAGATAAAAAGGTGAATTCAGTACAATTTATCTCAGTTGAGTACCTGTCATTTCCTTTATCATCTTGCCATTTTCTGGTCTTGATTCTACCTTCAATGTATACTTTATCACCCTTTGATAAATATTTTTCACAAATTTCAGCAGCTTTGTTTCTCAGGACGATATTATGCCATTCGGTATTAGAAACTCTTTCATTAGTTTGCTTATTCATATATGTTTCATTTGTTGCTAAAGGAAATCTTCCTACGCATCCTCCATCCTCAAACCTGTGAATTTTTACCTCGTCTCCTAAATGACCAATTAACATGACTTTATTAAGTGTTCCTGACATAGTTTTTATTTTTTTCTAATTTACTATTTTAACTTAAGATATACTCAATTCATGAGTATATTTTTCAATAAACTTGTGCATTAACTTTGACATTGGATATTCCTTAAATGAAGACACATAAATTCCCTCATCAACATTAATTTTATTCTCTGTTAACCAAAATCTAGATCTTATATTTATGTGGGATAATTTATGCTGAATAAATTCAGAATCAATCAGTTTAATCGTCAAATTTTTAGCTTGATATTTTTCTAATAAAAACTTTATAACCTCTTTTTTTGTCTTTTTAGATTCTGAAACATGAACTGGAAACTGAAACATGTTCTTCCAAATCCCTTCTTTTATTTGCTCTATTAAAAATTGGTTTTTATGCTTGGCAACTATGTAATCAAAATACAACAACTTAATCTTACTTTTGGAGCTCTTTACCGGATAATATTCCACAGAATTATTATTAAAAGCTGAACAAAATTTTGAAATAACACAAGATGAGCAAAGAGGGTTTAAAGGTTTACAGATAATTGATCCGAAGTCCATTAATGCCTGATTATAATCACCATATCTATCACTTGGCATCATTTCTTTAGCCTTCTCTTTAAATACTTTTCTTGATTTATTTAAATCTATTGGATTTTTGATTTCATATACTCTTGAAATAATCCGAAAAACATTACCGTCTAAAACTGGCTGAGATTTTTCAAAACAAATAGATGAAATTGCACTAGCTGTATAATCCCCTATTCCTTTAAGCTTAATTAACTCTTCATAGGATTCAGGAAACTCTGAATTTAATTGATTATATATATGTTTTGATGTATAATGTAAATTTCTAGCTCTTGAATAGTAACCTAAGCCTTGCCATAATAATAACACATCTTTTTCATCTGAAGTTGCCAAGGTTTTCAAATCTGGAAACCTGGAAATGAATCTATTATAATAGTAAATTCCCTGTTCCATTCTAGTTTGCTGTAAAATAATTTCAGATATCCATATATTATATGGATTTTTAGTATGTCTCCACGGCAAATCTCTTTTGTTTTTATCATACCAATTTAAAATTAACTTATTGAGTGCCATTTAGATAATTAAGGATAGTAAAGGTAATCTATAGATGTAATAAATTAAATTATAAACCAATTAAATATTGAAGTAAAAAATACATATATTTGCAGGCATTGTTGAATTATTAATGATAAAAATATATTGATTTATGACAAAGGCTGAAATTGTGGCAAATATTTCTGAAAAATTAGGAATTGAAAAAGTTGATGTGCAACTTACTGTTGAATCACTTATGAAAGAGATAATTGATTCATTAGAAAATGGTGAAAATGTATATTTAAGAGGTTTTGGAAGTTTTATAGTTAAAAAAAGAGCTGAAAAAACTGCTAGAAATATCAAGAAGAATACAACCATCAAAATACCAGCTCACAATATTCCAGCTTTTAAACCATCAAAGTTTTTTATTGATGGTGTGAAAACGAAATTAAAAATTAACTAAAATATAATTTATGCCTAGCGGAAAAAAGCGTAAAAGACATAAAGTAGCTACTCATAAGAGAAAAAAGAGACGTAGAGCTAATCGTCACAAGAAGAAGGATTAATTCTAATCGATCTTCTAAATTATCATTAATATCAACTTAAGTTCTTTGAAAAATATTCATTAGTACGTTGTAATAATTGCTTTTACAACAGATGAATAATCGTAGTTTATATATTAATCAGCATTAATGCAAAAAAAATGATAAAATGAATAAAGAATTGCTTATTCGTTCAAGTTCTAACAATGTTGATTTTGCCTTACTTAAAGACGGAAAACTTATAGAGTTTCATAAAGATAATGACAATACAAAATTTTTAGTTGGTGATATATATCTTGCCAAAATAAGAAAAACAATGCCTGCTTTAAATGCAGCATTTGTTAATGTGGGATATAAAAAAGATGCTTTTTTACACTATCACGACTTAGGTCCTAAAGTTTCTACCCTTCAAAAATTTATAAAGGGTATTAGCTCAGGAAAAATCAGAAATTTCTCTTTAAATAATTATAAATTTGAGGAAGAAATAGATAAAAACGGTGCTATTGCAGATGTACTTAGCCCAAATCAATCTGTTTTAATCCAAATTGTAAAAGAACCTATCTCAACCAAAGGTCCAAGAGTAACTTCCGAATTATCAATTGCCGGAAGATTTTTAGTTCTTGTTCCATTTTCAAATAGAATTTCTATTTCTCAAAAAATTGAAGATCAGAAAGAAAAAGATAGATTAAAGAGGCTGGTAAAAAGCATTACGCCAAAAGGATTTGGTGTGATTGTCAGAACCGTTGCAAAAGGTAAAAAAGTTGCTGAACTTGACAGAGATTTACAAAATCTTTACAATAGATGGATTGCAATGTGTAAAAAAATTAGGAATGCAAATATTCCTAGTAAAGTTATGGATGAAATGAATATTTCGTCCAAGATTCTTAGAGACTTATTTGATGAAAGTTTTACATCAATCTTAGTTAATGATGAAGCATTACACATTCAAATCAAAGATTATGTACAAAAAATTGCACCAAAAAAGGAGTCGATTGTAAAACTATACAATTCTAAAATTCCAATCTTTGAAAAATTTGGAATTGAAAGACAAATTAAAACTTCATTTGGTAAAAATGTTTCAATGACAAAAGGGTCCTACTTAGTGATTGAACACACAGAAGCTTTGCATGTAATAGATGTTAATAGTGGAAATAGATCTTCTTCGGCTAAGAACCAAGAAGAGTCTGCACTGGAAGTTAATCTAATAGCTGCCTCAGAAATCGCAAGACAACTTCGTCTCAGAGATATGGGTGGAATTATTGTAGTTGACTTTATTGATCAAAATAAGGCAGATAACAGAAAAAAACTATTTAACCATCTGAAAACAGAAATGAAGGAAGATAGAGCTAAACATAAAATTCTTCCTCCAAGTAAATTTGGATTAATCCAGGTAACAAGGCAAAGAGTAAGACCTGAAATGAATATTAAAACTAGGGAAGAAAACCCTAGTAATGGTCTTGACAATGAAGTTGAAGCTCCAATTGTGCTCATAGATAAGATATCTGAAGATATCGATAGGCTAGTTAATAAAGGTGAAAGTCATATTAATTTAAATACTCATCCTTTCATAGCTGCTTATCTAGAAAAAGGATATCCGTCTGTTAGACTCAAGTGGTATTTTAAACATAAAAAATGGATTAAAATTATCCCAAGAGATGCTTATAAATATTTGGAGTACCATTTTTTGGATGAAAATGGTAAAACCATTTAAAAAAAACCCTATCGA
>CACHNE010000002.1 GCA_902581145.1 uncultured Bacteroidota bacterium
GAACCAGAACCAGAGCCTGAGGGTTTTTTTAAAAATATATTTTCAAAGAAGAAAAAAGATACACTTAATGAGGGTTTAAAAAAGTCTAACCAATCATTTTTTTCAAAATTAAATAAACTAGTTACAGGAAAGACTAAGATTGATTCTGATGTTTTAGATAACCTTGAAGAGGTTTTAATATCAAGTGATGTAGGTGTTAATACTACTTTAAAAATTATTGATAAAATTGAATCAAGAGTAGCAGAAGAAAAATATTCAAATTTAAGTGAATTAAACATTTTATTAAAGGCTGAAATAGCTTCTTTATTAATCGAAAATGAAGAAGAACTAAGTAATAATAATAATAATAATAAGTTCTCAGAAAAACCACATGTCATAATGGTTGTTGGAGTCAATGGTGTAGGTAAAACAACAACAATTGGAAAATTAGCAAATAAGTATAAAAAATTAGGTTTAAAGGTTGTAATTGGGGCAGCCGACACATTTAGGGCTGCTGCGATTGATCAATTGGTTACATGGGCTAATAGAGTAGATGTACCAATAATTAAACAGGAAATGGGTAGTGACCCTGCTTCAGTAGCATTTGATACTTTAAACTACGCCAAAGCAAATGACGCTGATCTAGTCTTAATTGATACAGCTGGAAGACTTCACAATAAAATTAACCTAATGAATGAGCTTTCAAAAATAAAGCGTGTCATGAATAAGGTAATTGAAAATGCACCACACGATGTAATGCTTGTGTTAGACGGATCAACAGGTCAAAACGCATTTATTCAAGCAAAAGAATTTACTAATACCACTGAAGTTAGCTCACTAACAATAACCAAACTTGATGGAACAGCAAAAGGAGGGGTGGTAATTGGAATTAGTGATGAGTTTAAAATTCCTGTAAAATATATTGGAGTTGGAGAAGCACTTGAAGATCTTCAAGACTTCAATAAATTAGAATTTGTTGATTCTTTTTTTGATTAAAATTTGAGAACAAAATATTCAGATAAAAACAAAATAAATGTTATAACTCTGGGTTGTAGTAAAAACACTTATGATTCAGAAGTATTAATGGGACAACTTAAATCCAACAACAAAAATGTTGTTCATGAGGAGAAAGGTAATATTGTGGTAATTAACACTTGTGGATTCATCGATAATGCCAAACAACAAAGTATTGATACAATTCTTGAAAATGTAAAAAAGAAAAATGAAGGTTTAATAGATAAAGTTTTTGTTACTGGTTGTTTAAGCGAAAGGTATAAACCTGATTTAAAGAAAGAAATTCCAGATGTAGACGAGTATTTTGGAACTACTGAAATGCCATCTTTACTTAAACATTTGGACGCAGACTATAAACATGAATTAATAGGTGAAAGACTTTTAACTACACCTAAAAATTATGCTTATTTAAAAATTTCTGAGGGATGCGATAGGCCGTGTAGCTTTTGTGCAATTCCGCTAATGAGAGGTAAACACAAAAGTGTTTCTATTGAAGAGTTAGTTTCTCAGTCCAAAATTTTAGCAGAAAAGGGAATTAAAGAACTTATTTTAATTGCGCAGGATTCTACATATTATGGTATAGACTTGTATGGAACAAGATCCTTATCTAAATTATTAAAAGAGCTTGTAAAAGTTGATGGTATTGAATGGATTAGACTTCACTATGCCTTCCCAAATGGTTTTCCAGTTGACGTCCTTGAAGTTATTAATTCTGAACCAAAAATTTGTAATTATATTGATATCCCTCTACAACATATTTCAAATAAGATTTTAAAATCGATGAAAAGAGGTGCTTCCAAGGAAAAAATTAATGATTTAATTCAAATGTTTAGGGATAAAGTTCCTGAAATAGCTATTAGAACTACTTTAATCGTTGGTTACCCAGGAGAAACAAATGAAGATTATGAATTATTAAAAGAGTGGGTAAAGCATACTAAGTTTGATCGTTTAGGTTGTTTCAAATATTCTCATGAAGAAAACACGGGTGCTTATAAACTCATTGATGATGTTCCTCAGAAAATAAAAAATGATAGACTCAATGAGATAATGGAAATTCAGTCACAAATTTCATGGGAACTTAATCAGAAAAAGATAGGTAAAAAATTCAAAGTTTTAATTGACAGAAAAAGAGGCAACTACTATGTTGGCAGAACACAGTATGATTCTCCTGATGTAGATAATGAAGTATTAATACAAGCTGATACAAATTTCTTAAGGGTTGGAGAATTTGTTGATGTTAAAATAATTGAAGCATCAGACTTTGACTTGTACGCTGAAGTTAGTTGACAAAAAAGATCGAGTTTACCAAAAATAATTTTCCATTCTCCCAAAAACTTCTAAACATTATGTTGTCAGTAAAGTATATCATATTACCTCTTCCTAATTTTTCATGACCAAAAACCAGTGAATTTTTGAATTTATCTTTGATATTATTTCCAACAAATCCAATTGTTGAATCTTCATCTTCATTAATTTTACCAACATTATAGCCTCTTTTAAGATTTTCATATGCTGATGTTGATGTTTTTAATGAATAATATTCGTTAGGATATCCAAATGCTAATGGATGAGTATTATCTAAATTAACCTTGAATATAGCACCTGATAGATCATTTTGAATCCTGTTTCTGTTTAGGTCCTCATATTTTACGTCCTTTAGTTCATTTTCAGACTTACTTCTCTTTAATTTAACAGAAAATCCATCTTTATTTGTGAAAATTCTTATTGCATTTTCAAAAGCAACAAGATTACCGCCTTTTGAAATCCACAACTTAATTTTTTCAAGATTTTTGTCATTTCCTAAAGTTCCATAATCTCCACTAGGGATGATTAGTGTATCAAATTCATCTAATTCAACATTTTCGAAATTTTCAACATCAAGATGAGTCAGAGGATATTTCATTTCCTGTTCGAAAAAGTGCCATATGGCTCCATAATTTAGTGATGATACCGAGTTGCTATCACCCTCACCTGCTAGGATGGCTACATTTTTTTCCTTTATAAGTTTTACCGAATCAGAGCCTAAATCAGGACCATATTCTGAAATTCCTGAGTAAATTGAATTTAGTTTAATATTGTTATTATTAGCTAGTTCAAATAGTGTTTTTTTATAATTTCCATTGGTTTGATCTCCTTTGTAGATTATAAGAGACCCTCTAGGAAGAGTTAAACTTCCATTTTTAATAATTTTTTCCGTATATCTTACTTTTATTTCATTTTCAATCAAATTTGATAAAAATTTTGCATCATTTATATGATTCCAAATACCCGCATAGGCTATTGCTTTTTTGTCAATAATATTTTCAACTTTTTTTTCTGTATATTTTCTTAGTTCAATTTTTTTAGATGTACTATATCCATTCAGACCATAAACAAAAGGAAGACTCCACGCAGTAATATCATATGTCATTGAGTCACTCAGTTTTGTAGTTCTCTCTAAAAACACATCTACCAGTTTTCCTCTAGGTTGGAAATTAGGAATTATTAAATCTCTAGTTGATATACTATAGTTGACAGTTTTGTTTTTATTGTAACTATATGCACTTAATTTTTGTTCATCACTTGAATAAAAATCTATTTTATGTTTTTTTAAAAATCTTGATAGTTGATCGATTTTATCACTATCACCATTCATAATATAGTTAGTATTAGCATCTTTATTTTTAAAAAAATTTACAAATTCCGTATTTAATTTTTCTGAATTAGCAGATGATATTTCGACAGTTGAGATTCCAGCGACTGTATGATGCTTAACCCTGTCTACTAGGGTTAAATTTTTATCTTCTGAATTTAATATTCCAAGACCAGCAACTCCACCACCAGCTTGTTCATAGGTCATCCCAATTGCACCAAGGTAGGTAGGATATGTATCTCCGTAACTTGGATATAATAAGTCAAAAATCTCTTTTGTAAAATATAGCCAGCCATTTTCATCAAAATATTTAGCATTGTTTTTTCCTATCATGAATTGAAAATCTCTTTGCCACTTAGTTATTACCTCATGGTATGGTTCAGCTGCTGGGGCAAAATAGTATGGTTCATTTATTCCTTGCTCATGAAAATCAACATGAACATGAGGCATCCACTTTTGGTACTCATTAAGTCTTTGTTGAGATTCAACCTGCGTTATCCATGCCCAGTCTCTATTTAAGTCAAATAGATAGTGATTAGCTCTACCACCTGGCCAGGGTTCCTTATGTTCCATTGATATTTTATTTGTGTTGAAAGGAATAGTTGTAGTTTGATTATACCAATTTGCATACCTGTCTCTTCCATCTGGGTTTAAGCAAGGATCAATTATGACAACGGTATTTTCTAGTAAATCAGATCTTTTAGTAAGTAACTCATAAATTGTTTGCATAGACGCTTCAGTTGAAGATGATTCATTACCGTGAACATTGTAGCTTAACCAAACAATAGCCTTATCATTAATACCATTATCGTTAAAATCTAAAGCTGACAAGTTATTTAATCTTATATTTTCTATTTCAGCAATATTTGCTTGTGAAGAAATTACAGCATAAAATAATGGTCTCCTTTCATATGTTTTGCCATAATTTATCAATAATGTGTTTTTATCCATTTCCTTTGAAACATGATTAAAATAGTCTACAACTTGGCTGTGTCGAGAAAATTGAGTTCCAATTTCATATCCTAGAAAATCAGATGGTGATTTTAAATTTTGACTGTTAGCATCAAATACTATCGAAAAAAGAATAAAAAGTTTAAATATTGATTTCATAAAAAGTAATTTATAATAGGACCAACAAATATAGAAAGAATAATACAGTTCAGTATATTTGTTTAATATGAGTTTAAGAGAAATTAAATACGCCGACACGAATGCTTTTAGCAAACTACTTGTTGATTATAGTCAAAGCGAAAAGCATTTTTCTAAATTAATTTCTCATTTTCCAAGTGTTGACAATTTGAAAAAACAAATTTCGTCCAAGTCAAAAAATTATAATCATTCGTTCAGAAAGTTATTAGTTGAAGAGATTTACGATCAGTATGAAGGTTTTAAATTAAATGAAATTCAGAAGAAAAACATTGATAAATTATTAGAAAAAAACACTTTCACAATTACCACTGGGCATCAATTAAATCTTCTTACTGGACCACTATATTTTATATATAAAATTATTTCGGTTATAAACTTGTGTGAAAATATGCAAAAGAATAATCCTGAAAATAATTTTGTTCCTGTTTTTTGGATGGCAAGTGAAGATCATGATTTTGCAGAAATAAATCATTTTTCCTTTAAAGATCATAAATTTTTATGGCCTTCAAAAGAGAATGGTATTGTTGGTGAATTCAAACTTGAATCAATTGAAGGTACTATTGATGGATTTGAAAAATATATAAAAGGTTTTAATTATACAGCCGAGATAATTGAGATAATCAGAGAGTGTTATTTAAATTCGGTTGATTTGTCTAATGCAACCAGGAAACTAGTTAATATTCTTTTTTCAAAATATGGTTTAATTATACTAGATGCTAACAACAAGAATATAAAAACCCTATTTAAGGATTTAATTTTCAAAGAAGTATCTGAGAAGTTAATACATAATGAATCAAAACAATCAATAGAAATATTAAACGAACTTGGTTATGATATTCAGGCAAACCCAAGAGAAATAAATCTTTTTTATATAGAAAAACAAAGTAGAGAGAGAATCATATTAACTGATAATAATTTTCAAACATTGAGTGGGTCAAAAAAATGGAATCTAGACCAAATTAAAAAAGATATTAGTGACAATCCGGAAAAATTTTCTCCTAATGTGTTACTAAGGCCCATATTTCAAGAATATATTCTTCCAAATATATGTTATGTTGGTGGTCCAGCTGAAGTTTCATATTGGTTACAATTAAAATCTGTTTTTGATAGTATTAACTTAGATTTCCCGATTATTCTTAATCGTAATTCCGCTTTGTTGTTAGAAAAAAAGACTTTAAATAAAATAAAAAAGCTAGATATCTCAATTGAGGATATGTTCTTATCTGAAAGAAAATTAAAAGATATTTTGGCTCGAAAATATTCTAAATTAGAATTAGATTTTACAGATTTAAAACAACAATTAATAAATCAGTTTTCTGCACTGAAGAAGAAAGCAAAACATACTGATAAGTCTTTTATTGGAGCTCTTAGTGCTCAAGAAAAAAAGCAGTTAAATGGATTAAAAATACTTGAAAAGAGGCTAATCAAGTCTGAGAAGAAAGCCCATAATAATAAAATTGACAGAGTGATTGAAATTAGAAAAAAATTATTTCCAAACGAAAAACTTCAAGAACGATCTGTAAATTTTTCTGAATTTTATGTTAATGAGGGTGCAAATTTAATAGACACATTAAAAAATAATTTAGATC
Source organism: uncultured Bacteroidota bacterium (assembly GCA_902581145.1). GTDB lineage: Bacteria > Bacteroidota > Bacteroidia > Flavobacteriales > Flavobacteriaceae > MED-G13. The sequence continues at coordinate 6,364 of CACHNE010000002.1, forward strand.
CGTTAAATCAAAAATTTTCAATAATCGAAATTTAATAATAATACTATTCTATTCTTTTTAATTAGAGAATCAATTTCTATTTTTACACATGCAAAACAACGTACTAATTCTTGATTTTGGCTCACAGTACACTCAATTAATAGCTCGTAGGGTCAGGGAATTAAATGTCTATTGCGAAATACATCCATTTAACAAAATCCCAAAAAATTTAAATTATTTTAAAGCTCTTATATTATCAGGTAGTCCTTATTCAGTAAGAGAACCTAATTCGCCAAGAGTTAATTTAAATGTTTTATTGGATAAATTTCCAACTCTTGCTGTCTGCTATGGAGCACAACTAATTGCTCAAGAAATGGGAGGGTTGGTTTCTGCATCAAATATTAGAGAATATGGTAGGGCTAACCTTTTTCTTAAAGAAAAAAACTCTGTTCTTTTTGACGGTATCTCAAATAATACCCAAGTTTGGATGAGTCATAGTGACACAATTAAGAAACTTCCTGATAATTCTTCATTACTAGCAAGTAGTGATGATGTTGAAAATGTTGCATACAGGTTTTTACAAAATGTATATTGCCTACAGTTTCATCCTGAAGTTTATCATACAGTTGAAGGGAAAAAAATTTTAGAAAACTTTTTAACAAAGATTAGTTCTTTAAAACAAACTTGGACTCCTGACTCTTTTATAGATTCTACAATAACTGAGCTAAGGGAAAAAATAGGTAGTGATAAAGTAATTCTTGGACTCTCTGGTGGTGTTGACTCATCAGTCGCAGCTATTCTTTTGCATAATGCAATAGGTAAAAATCTTCATTGCATTTTTGTTAATAATGGCTTACTCAGAAAAAATGAATTTAATGAAGTATTGGATCAATATAAAGAAATGGATTTAAATATTTCTGGAGTTGATTATTCTGAAGAATTTTACAATGAACTTAAAGGTGTTTCCGACCCTGAAAAGAAAAGAAAAATAATCGGCAGGGTCTTCATAGAGGCATTTGAAAAAGAGTCCAATAAAATAAAAAATGTTAATTGGCTAGGTCAGGGTACCATTTATCCGGATGTAATCGAAAGCATTTCTGCAACAGGAGGACCTTCTGCCACAATTAAAAGTCATCACAACGTCGGTGGACTACCCGACTTTATGAAACTTGAAGTAGTTGAGCCTTTGAAACTTTTATTTAAAGACGAAGTTAGAAGAGTTGGTAAATCACTAAATATCGATAAAAAAATTCTTGGAAGGCACCCTTTTCCTGGACCAGGATTAGCCATACGTATTCTAGGTGAAGTAAATAAAGAGAATGTCCAAATGCTTCAGGAGGTTGATCATATTTTTATACAAGGGCTTAAAGAGGCAGATTTATATGATAAAATTTGGCAAGCCGGTGCAATGCTGCTCCCTGTGAAGAGTGTAGGTGTAATGGGAGATGAAAGAACTTATGAAAAATGCGTTGCCTTGAGAGCCGTTGAAAGTACTGATGGTATGACTGCTGATTGGGTAGATTTACCACATAAATTTCTTCAAGATATTTCAAATAAAATTATCAATAGGGTTAAGGGAGTGAATAGAGTAGTATATGATATAAGTTCAAAACCCCCTGCAACAATAGAATGGGAATAACCAATGATTATAAATTATTTCAAAATATTTGCTTTTCTCTTTTTTTTAAACTCGTTTTCTCAAAATATTGAAACGATTGAAGTAGACAGAGACCAAAAAATTTTAAGTTTTATCAATGATTTTGAAATTTCACCTAATGATTTTTTTATCCTAAATCCTGCCTATACAAATAATAGATTTAATCACTCAGAGTTAGATTTAAATAAAAATATCTTCAAAGGAGATTTGATTAGAGTATTCAATATAAGTCAAAACAATGACTTAGAGGATATAAGTTTTATTTCTCATAAAATCAAAAGAAAGCAAAATCTTTCGGAGATTTCGTCAATTTACGGAGTTAGTAAAACTTTAATTCTAAAGTATAATGATGGTGTAGATATTAGCAGAAATAACATACTTAAAATACCAAGAGTTGTCAAATCTAATTCACCTGATGAGGACAGATTAAAATCTTATATAGTTAAGCCAAAAGAAGGTAAATGGAGGATTGCATATAAATATGGAATTAGTATTGATATTCTTGAGAATATAAACCCAGAAATAGGAACAATCCTTAAAATAGGACAAAAAATCGCTGTTCCAAATAAAGAGGAAGTAGAATTAAAAAGTATAGAGGAAAACCGAGACTACTTTGAAGTTCAAAATAATATTCAAATTTCGGTATTAGAGCAAAAATTAGGATTAAATAAAAATTCAATTGTAAAACTAAATCCAGAAATAATTGATAAAGTTGAAAAAGGTATTATAATTAAGGTTCCCGTTTTGACCAAAACAAATGAAGATGTAATCAATCTTTCAAAAAAATCTTTAAAAAAAAATATTATCAATTTTGAAACAAAGAAGTTTGCCTTAATTCTACCGTTTAGATTAGATAATTTTAACTACGATTCTATTCAGAAATCTACTCCAATTTTAAAAAATGATAAACTTCTAAATATATCTTTGGATTTTCTTTTTGGAGTTGAAATGGCAGTTAATTCTTATTCCAAAATAGGAATAGATGTTCAAATGGATGTTTATGATAGTGCATTAAATAAGCAAAAAATAGATAAAATTTTATCAGAAAACGACTTTGAAAATTATGATTTTGTATTGGGACCTCTTACCAATAATCTTTTTGATTATTTCGTTAATTCAACATTAGATTTAGATATTAAAATTATTAAGCCTTTATCAAAAAAACAAAACATTGATAGGAGAATAGTAAATACTATACCAAACGATACAATACTATTTAATAAAATTATTTCTCACGTTAAAAAAGATTCTATTTTGTCTGAAAAATATATTATTTCAGACTCAAGAAGTATTGATATCAGTAATAAAATCAAGCAAATTTTTCCAAATGCAAAACAATTTTACTCTAAGGTAGACGAGTCCGGAGTTGATACAAAAACTTTAGTTTACGATGATTTAGATTCTACATTTGTTAAGGGCAAAAACATTGTTTTTCTTGAAACTAAAGAACAAGGCTTTGTTTCAAATGTTACTAGTATACTAAATTCGTTCATTAATGATACAATTAATATCGAATTGGTAACAACTAATAAAAACAATGCTTTTGAAGGAGTTAATATTTCAAATAATTTTCTGTCAAATTTAAAATTCCAGTACGCATCAACAAATAAAAAAATTGATATTCAAAAGGATAATAGTTTTATTGAAGAATTCATTTCAAACTATAATTTTTTTCCAAGTAAATATTCACTTAGAGCATATGATTTGGTTTATGATATGCTTTTGAGGATTAGTAATGGAAATTTTGAGGATTATGAACTTCATGAAATAGAGACTGAATATTTTGAAAATAAGTTTAAATATAAGAGAAGTTCTTCAGGATCAATTGACAATGTGGGTGCATACCTGTTGAAGTTTGAAAACTTAAAAGTTGAGGAGTTATCTGATAATTAAAAAATCAACTCGATTTTCTACCTTCATTGGATTTAATTTCATTAAATTTGTTCGCGTTTATAACGCATTATGTCTTCGCAAACTAAATACATTTTTGTTACTGGCGGTGTTAGTTCATCCCTTGGGAAAGGGATTATAGCTGCTTCTTTAGCTAAACTTCTACAAGCGCAAGGATATAAAACAACTATTCAAAAGCTTGATCCATACATTAATGTTGATCCAGGAACATTAAATCCTTATGAACACGGAGAATGTTATGTTACTAATGACGGAGCTGAAACTGACTTAGATCTTGGTCATTATGAAAGATTTTTAAATGTCCCAACTTCCCAAGCAAATAATATAACAACCGGAAGAATATATCAGAATGTCATCAGTAAAGAAAGACAAGGCAAATACCTAGGAAAAACAGTTCAAGTAATCCCTCATATAACTGATGAAATTAAGGAGAATATAAAATTTTTAGAAAGTAAAGGTGAGTATGATATTATAATAACTGAGATTGGAGGTACTGTTGGAGATATTGAATCACTTCCATATGTTGAAGCATTGAGACAGTTAAAGTGGGAAATGGGAGAGGATAACCTAATTGTAATCCATCTTACACTTATTCCTTATTTGTCTGCAGCAAAAGAATTAAAAACCAAACCAACCCAACATAGTGTAAAAACTCTTATGGAAAGCGGAGTTCAAGCAGATATCCTTGTTTGTAGAACAGAGCACGAATTAAGTGATGAAATAAAAGAAAAGTTAGCAAGGTTTTGTAATGTAAATGTTGATTGCGTTATTGAATCTATTGATGTTAATACTATATATGATGTTCCTAATCATATGTATCATGAAGGTCTAGATAAAGTTGTACTCACAAAACTTAAATTAAATTATAATAAACCTAATTTAATTGCTTGGAATGATTTCCTTAATAAATACAAAAACCCTAAAGACTCTATTAATATTGCTTTAATCGGAAAATATGTTGAGTTACAAGATTCATATAAATCAATTCTCGAATCTTTCATTCATGCAGGAGCTATTAACGAAGTGGATGTAAACATAGTTCCACTGCACTCTGAACATATTACATCTGCAAATGTTCAAGAAAAATTAGAAAGTTTTAATGGAGTTTTAGTTGCACCAGGATTTGGTGAAAGGGGTGTTGAGGGTAAAATTGAAGCAATTAAATATGTTAGGTTAAATAAAATACCATTTTTTGGTATCTGTTATGGAATGCAAATGGCAGTAATTGAATATGCAAGAAATGTTTTAAAATTGGTTGATGCTAATTCAACTGAGGTTAATCCAAGCACTAAAAACCCTGTCATTGATCTCATGGAGGAGCAAAAAAGTATTACTGACAAAGGGGGAACTATGAGGCTTGGTTCCTGGAAATGTAATATTAAAAAAGAAACTTTATGTCATTCAGTTTATAGAAGTGAAAATATCGATGAAAGACACAGACACAGATATGAATTAAATAACAAATATTTGAATATGCTTGAGGATAACGGTCTAGTAGCTTCGGGCAAAAATAATGATACGAACCTTGTTGAGGTTGTAGAAATTAAAGATCACCCATGGTTTTTAGGTGTTCAATTTCATCCAGAATATAAAAGCACTGTTTTATCACCTCATCCATTATTTGTATCTTTTGTTAATGCTGCAATTTTAAATAAGAATAATTAGATGGACGAAAATAAGGTTGACATTAATCAATTAATAGGGTTTTTCTTGATAGGTTTAATATTTATCGGGTGGCTATATTTAAATCCGCCCCCACCAACACCTGAAGTTACTCAAACAGAAAATAGTGAAGTAAATGTCGAAAATAAATTTGCAACACAAGATTTATCAGAAGTTCTTTCTGAATCTAATGTAAATGAAAGTCAAGACTCTAATTTAAGCTTTGAAAATTCATTATCCGAAAAGAATGAGCTGATTAGAATTGATACAGAAAAATTTATAATCGAGTTTTCTACATTAGGTGGGCAGATATCATCTTTAGAACTCAAAGGACAGTTAAATTATTTAGGTGAACCTATAAACCTAATACAATCTGGAAACTCTACATTTAATTTAGACTTTACAACAAAAAACGGAAGAATATTTAATACAAAAGATCAGACGTTTGTTTCTTCGATAAATGATCGTGGTTCGGTTAAGCAAGTTTCTATGAAGCTTTTGGTTTCCGAGGATGTTTTTATTGAATATTTGTATACGGTAAATCTAGATGATTATATTATTGATTTAGATATCAATTCAAGAGGATTTTATAATATTCTTGATACAAATAAAAGATATAACATAAATTGGGAGTTGAGTGCATTTAGAAACTCAAAGAGCATTTCTTATGAAAACAGATATTCATATCTAACATACTTTCATGATGATGACAAGATTGATTATTTATCAATTAGTGGAGATGATGAAGATGATGAAGAAAACGTTAACTGGATTTCTTTCAAACAACATTTTTTTAGCTCTGTAATAATAGCTGAAAATGAAAATCCATTTAAAAATGTTGAATTTAAATCTGAAGATCTAGTTCAAGATAATAACACCGATACTTTATACACCAAAAAATTTATTTCTAAAATTCCTTTTGATTACTCAAATAGTGAGTTTGATAATTCTTTAAAATTTTATTTTGGACCAAATCAATATTCACAACTTGCAAAATATGATATTGGCTTGGAGGAAAGTGTTGATTTTGGTTGGGGTATTTTTGGATTTATTAATAAAAATATATTTGTTCCCTTATATAGGTTTTTAAGTAGTTTATTCCCATATGGAATTGCAATTATTTTTATGACAATAATTGTAAGAATTGTTCTTGCTCCTGTTCTTTACAAATCTTACTTATCACAAGCTAAAATGAAAATATTGAGGCCTGAACTTGATGAAATTAACAAGAAATTTAAAGATAATGCTATGAAAAGACAACAAGAAATGATGTCTTTATACAGAAAAGCAGGAGCTAATCCAATGAGTGGATGTTTACCTGGCTTACTTCAGATTCCTGTTTTTTATGCCCTTTTCATGTTTTTTCCTTCAGCATTTGATTTAAGACAAAAGAGTTTTTTGTGGGCTGATGATTTATCAGCCTATGATAGTATTTTAGATTTTGGTTTCTATATACCACTTTATGGAGATCATGTTAGCTTATTCCCAATACTAGCATCTGTTTCAATATTTTTCTATATGAAAATGACTACTGGTCAGCAAATGGCGTCTCAACCCCAACCACAAGAAGGTATGCCTGATATGACTAAAATGATGAAGTATATGATATATTTTGCTCCAATTATGATGATGGTATTCTTTAATAATTATTCCAGTGGACTTAGTTTATACTATTTCATTTCAAACTTATTGTCAATTGGTATAATGTTTACTATAAAGAATTATATTCTTGATGAGCAAAAAATAAGACAACAAATACAATTTAATAAATCTCAGCCCGTAAAACCTCCTAGCAGATTTCAAAGGAAAATGCAAGCAATTATGGATGAGGCGGAGAGACAGAAAAAAAATAAGCAATAATTTAGCCTGATTTCTCATTTAATCATTCCTAATAGTGGCATAAGCTTTGATACTTTTATAGTAAATAATAATATCATGGATAGACCAAAATGTGGATGTGGAAATACTCAGAACCCTAACGGTTACTGTGACGGATCACACCTAAATAATAATTAAATTGAAAAGAATAGTAGCAATTGGTGCTAGTAGCTCATCAAATTCAATTAACAAAAAATTTGCTGGTTATGCTGCAAATTTAGTTTCCCTAAAAAAAGAGGTTATAGAATTAGATCTGAGGCAATATGAAATGCCAATCTACAGTGAAGATTTACAAAACCTATCAGGAATCCCCAAAAAAGCATTTGATTTTAAAAGAGAAATCTCAAATTCTGATGCATTAGTAATTTCACTAGCTGAACACAATGGTTCTTACACAGCAGCATTTAAAAATATTTATGATTGGATTTCTGTAATTGAAGCTGATGTATGGTGTAGCAAACCAATGCTTTTGCTATCTACTTCAACCGGTGCAAGAGGTGGAAATACAGTACTTGACACTGCTCATAGTAGATTTTCCAGAAATTATAAATTTAAAATCCCTTTTTTTTCACTACCAAACTTTAATAATAATTTTGATTCTGCTGAAGGCATCATTGATATAAGACTTAATCAAGATTTTCAAGCAGCTTTAATAGATTTTGAGAATATAATAAATGAAAGTTAATTTTTATCCACCAAGTGTTCAAGCTTCTGGAAACTTTAATTTTGGTGAAATACTTGAAAAAAAACCAATTGGATTTCCACAAGATGGGGGACTATTGAAGCCTTTTTCAAATCTATTTTACTGGGCTCATGCATGGACTCCAGGAAAAAGAAGTACGATTGGTTTGCATCCCCATAAGGGTTTTGAAATATGTACTTTTGTTTTAAAAGGTAGTATAAATCATTACGATACTCAGCTGAATAAATGGATTAGACTTGAAGAAGGAGATGTACAAATCATAAGATCTGGTAATGGAATTTCTCACTCTGAAGAAATTCTTGAAAAATCGGAAATATTTCAAATATGGTTCGATCCAGATTTATCAAAATCGCTAAAGAAACCTGCTTCTTACAACGATTATAAACATGATAAGTTTAAGTTCTCCAAATTTGAAAATTATTCCATAAAGCATATTCAAAATAAAAATTCTAAAATGTGGATGGATTCTGAAGATATAGTTATTAATGAATATTTTATTGACAAATCTTCATCGTTAGATATTAAAATTGAAAGCGATAAGATTCATTCCTTTTTCTTATATGAAGGTGAGGTTTCTCTTAAAGAGTTCAATTTCAAAAAAGGAGACTTCTTCACTGTTTCTGATAATAAAAATATACTCCTAAAGTCACAAAAAGCATCTAAACTATTTGAGATTTCATCCCCAATTAAACCGTCTTACAAGACATATTTTAATTAATATCTTAATTATTAACTTTACACCGTGAAAAAAGTTATTGTTGGTCTTTCTGGAGGTGTTGACTCAAGTGTAAGTGCTTTGTTATTAAAACAGCAAGGATATGAAGTTATCGGCCTTTTTATGAAGAATTGGCATGATGAAACTGTAACCATTTCTGATGAGTGTCCTTGGTTAGATGATAGTAATGATGCAATGTTGATAGCCGAAAAACTAGGAATTCCTTTCCAAACTGTTGATTTAAGCAAAGAATACCATTCTAGGATTATCGATTATATGTTCAACGAATATGAAAATGGAAGAACTCCAAATCCTGATGTACTTTGTAATCGAGAAATTAAATTCGATGTCTTCCTCGAAATAGCACTTGGTCTTGGAGCTGATTATATAGCTACCGGACATTACTGTCAAGTGAATAAAATTAATAAAGATGATAAAGAAATTTACAGATTAATAGCTGGTGCTGATGAAAAAAAAGACCAATCTTATTTTCTATGTCAACTTAATCAAAAACAGCTTTCAAAGGCTATTTTTCCTATTGGTCACTTAACTAAAGCTGATGTTCGAAATATTGCAAAAAATAATGATTTAATTACTGCTGAAAAAAAAGATTCTCAAGGATTATGTTTCGTTGGAAAGGTCAAATTACCAGATTTTTTGAAACAAAGATTGACCCCTAAAAAAGGAAAGGTTATAAAAATTGATTCTAAATTTATTCAACAAAAAACAGATTTGACCATGTTTAATTCTAAAGAAGAGGAATTGCAATTATTAAGTTCTCCATATTCATTTTCATCTGTTGATGGTCAAGAGATAGGAGAACATAATGGCGCATATTATTATACAGTCGGTCAAAGGAAAGGTTTAAATATTGGAGGTTTTCGAGATCCTCTCTTTGTTCTTCAAACAGATGTGTCAAATAATATTATTTATGTAGGAATGGGAGAATCTCATCCTGCATTATTTAAAAAAGCTCTCTTTGTATGTTCAAATGAAATTCATTGGATCAGAGAAGATTTAAAAATTGATGAAAATGAAACGATGCAAATTGAATTTAGAATAAGATACAGACAGCCCCTACAATCTGGAACTTTGTATAGATTTAAAAAGGGATTATACATACTTTTTGATAAACCAATTTCGTCAGTTACTGCCGGTCAATTTGTAAGTTGGTATATTAATGATGAACTTATAGGTTCAGGAATAATCAATTAACTATTCCATATTCTCCAGGCTTCATTAGCTTGAACTTCAAGCATCTCTAACCCATTTTTTATTTTACAACCTGATGTTCTCCCTTTTTTTAGAAAAAGTGTTTCAGCTGGGTTATAAATTAAGTCATATAAAATATGGTCTTCAGTTAAATACTCATAGGGGATATTAGGACTATCATTTGTATTTGGATAGGTTCCAACAGGTGAGCAATTTATTATCAACTTAAAACTATTAATTATCTCGTTATTCAAGTTTTCATAAATAAATTCAGATTTACCTGATTTTCTTGAAACTGTAGAATAATTAATGTTTAATTTATTTAGAACATATTTCACTGCTTTGGATGCTCCACCACTGCCAAGAATTAATGCATTTTCAGGCTTTTTATTTTCAATCAAGCCTATTAGTGACTTTTCAAAACCTATAAAATCAGTATTAAATCCAATGTATTTATTATTAATTTTTTTGATTGTATTGACTGCGCCAATAGTTTTTGCAGCTTCATCGATTTCGTCAAGAAATTTTAAAATTTCTTCTTTATACGGGATTGTAACATTAAAACCATTAATCGTATCATCCTGTAAAATCGATTTTACATGGGAGATATTCTCGATATCAAAGTTTGAGTATATACAGTTTAGATTTTCTTTTTCAAATTTTTCGGAAAAAAATTTCTTTGAGAAACTGTAATCTATATTTTTCCCAATCAGTCCGTATTTTCTATTTTTTTTCATAACTACTTAAAAACACAACTAATGCTATTCCAAAAAATATAAATATAATGGCATAAAAAGTTTCAAAATTAATTTCTGGTAAATACCTTACTATTTTATATTCGTTTTCAATACTCAAAGTTGACTTCCAAGGCCAAATTACCCCTAAAGATCCAATTATAAAACCAAATATGATAGAATTACAAAGTTGGTTGAATTTACTTAAAAGATAACTAAGAATTTTTGACAATGTAATAAGCCCAGTTATCGAGCCCAGAGTGAATACTGATAATACTTTTATATAATTGATACGGTCTTGGCTTAATAAGTTTGAAAAGTCTCCTCTGATTATTTCATTTATGCTATCGTATAAAGCATTAACTGAATCTACCAATAGTAACACATAGTTTCCCAGCAGCATAAGAAGGAAGGATCCAGAAAGGCCTGGTAATATCATTCCACTCACACTTATTATTCCACAAATAAAAACAAAATATAAATTGTCATTTTCCTGTGCTGGATCTGCTAAACTCAAAAGAATACCAATTGAAGTTCCTATAATTATGAAACAAATATTTTTAAAGTTTTTAAGTTCAATAATTGTTCTGAGATGAAAAATAGTTCCAATAACTAATCCAAAAAATAAACTCCAAACATATATTTCAAAATTATTTAACAGAAGGTCTAATATCTTCGATGTAGAAAAGTAGCTAATCACTATTCCTGAAAGAATAAGGACTAAAAATTTGCCATTAACATATTTGAAAAAATCTTTGAATTTAGCCTTTATTAAAAATTTTAAAGCTGTTTTATCAAATCTTTTTAAACTAAAGATTAATTCTTCATAAAAACCAATAGCTATAGCCACTAAACCACCTGAAACTCCTGGAATCTTGTTTGCAGTTCCCATCAATATACCATTAATCAGAATTTTCAAATAATTAGATATTGAATTTTTATCTGTCATTTAATATTTTTTGTTTTTTCTAATAGAAAAACTATGATAAAACCTAAAATTACAAGAGAAACAGAGAGTGATAAATTAAGATTTGATAACTCCACAGAAAAACTTTTATTCCATGGCCATACCTTTTCAATTGAGCCAATGACTAATCCTAGCATAATAGTGTAGGTAACGTTTCTGTGATTTTTAAAAAGATATTTTAGAATTCTGCTAAAACCTAACAATCCGATTATTGCACCCAAAATAAAGGTAAATATTACGATAAATTCTAAATTATCAATAGACTTAATTAAATATGCATAAACCCCTAAAATTACAAGAATTAAAGATCCAGATATTCCTGGTAAAATCATTGCCGATGAGGCAATTATGCCAGAAAATAAAACAAATAATAAACTTATTTCAGTAGTTTCATAAATTGAAAAAGATGAGAGAAATAAAGAAAACAATATTGACATAACTAAAAAAAATAAACTTACTACAGACCAATGGTTTATCATTTTATAAATAACATATATTGTTGCAAATATTAATCCTAAAAAAAACGACCATATATACAAAGGAAAGTTTTCAAGTAAATTTGCTGAAATTTTGACAAAAGAGATTAAGCTAATTCCAATTCCTAAAGAAAGGACCAATAAAAAGTTTCCATTTAATTTTTTCCAAAAAGAGTTAAAACCATTTTTTTTCAATTCAGAAAAAAGACTAATATTTAGTTCACTAATTGACTTAATTAGTTCTTCATAGATTCCAACCAACAGAGCTATCGTTCCACCTGAAACACCAGGCATTGCATCTGCTATACCCATGAAAAGACCCTTAAAAAATAACTTTATAAAATCAAATGTATTTCTACTTCGCATATTAAATTTCTAGTGTGTTAAACTAGTAATTTTTTGTTGAAGTTTTAGATAAACAGTTTAAATATATTTTCCAGTATTTGGATTTTTCTTGGTTTAGCTTAATTGCTTTCTCGATATATTCTTTAGCTCTTTTAAACTTGTTTTCTCTATAATAGAACATTGACAGCCTAAAAAAAGCTTTATCCATATTTGGATCTTCATTGATGCATTTAAAATAGTAGTTTAGAGAATTACTGTAGTCATACTTTTTTTCATAACAAAATGCTATCCTAAATAGGGCGTAGGAGGAATTTGGATTAATACTTATAATTTCCTTATAGTTATTAATAGCTTCATCATATTTTTTCATTTTCTCTAACAACTTACCCTTGTCGATATATGGGCTTGTAAATGTATCATCTGAAAATATTGCATAGTCAAATGAAGCAATAGCCTCATCATACATTTTATTTTTTACATAGCTTTTACCTAAATTATGCCAACCAATTTCATTATATGGGTTTTTTGAAAGGTATTCTTTCAAAAATAATATTAGACCGTTAGAATCTTTAATCATATCATAACAATAGAGAATATTATATAGTGCGCTGTGATCTAAATAATCATAATTAAGGCTTTTCTTAAAATAATAATTAGATTTTGTATAGTTTTCAATAAATAGATATTCAATTCCTATCTGATAAAATAATTCTGACTTATTTTCATAATCATCGATTATGGTTTTGAGTAAAGAGATAGACTTATTATGTTTTTTTTGCTTAGAAAGTATACTTGATTTTAAAATTATAGCTTCATAGTTATTGGCTTCAATCATTAAAATTGAGTTCACCAAGTCAAGAGCATTTTTAAGTTTGTCTTCTTGAATAAAAATCTCAATTTCATAAAGAGACAAATTAGTGTTTGAGGGATGTTGGCTTAATGAAAGCTTCAGAGCTTTTTTTGCTAATGTAAGTTTTCCGGTATCTAAATAATATGAAATGATGTTTTCGAACTCTAGAGAGTCAAAGAAAAGAACAGAATTTTCTTTAACCATTTTTTCAAACCTACTTATTGAAAAATTTATGTCATTAACATTATCCATCTCAAATCATCTTTTAAATAAAAATAAATATGATTTGTTTTAAAATCAGTCAATGGATTTTAAACTTCTTAACAAACTAATTAACACTTACTGAATAGAGTCAAGAATATTTAAAATAACATTACAGCCATTCTTAATTTCTTTTTTAGAAATTGTAAGGGGTGGGGTAATTCTTACTGCTCTTTTTTCGATGAGAAGCCAAAAGAGGATTAATCCTTGATTCTTTGCTTCCAAAACTAACTTGTTAGCAATTTCTGCATTAGTCATTATTAAGCAGAGCATTAAACCAACTCCTCTAATTTCTCTAATTAGTTTGTGATTTAATTTTTTTCTGAATATTATTTCTTTTTCTCTTGATTTTTCGGATAGTTTTGTATTTAATACAATTTTTAATGTTTGAAGAGCCGCAGCCGTTATCACGGGGTTACCTCCAAATGTTGTTATGTGACCTAGGATAGGATTTATGTGTAGACTATCCATTAATTTTTTAGAGCTTGTAAATGCACCAATAGGGATACCGCCACCCAATCCTTTTCCGTAAACAATTACATCTGGAATGCAATCAAAATTTTCAAACCCAAACAATTTACCAGTCCTACCTATACCTGTCTGAATCTCATCTAAAATTAATAATGCACCAACATCTTCACATTTTTTTTTAACCGCCCCTAAATACCCGTCTCTAGGCAAAATAAAGCCTGCACTTCCTTGAATTGTTTCTAACACAACACATGAAGTTTGACTATCGATTTTATCAATATCCTCAAATGAATTATAATTGATAAAATCAACCTCAGGAATTAGCGGAGCAAATGGTTTTTTTCTTTCCTCTAGACCCATTAAAGTAAGAGCACCCATAGTACTTCCATGATATGCATTTTTTGCAGCAATAATTTTTTTTCTTCCAGTAAATCTTCTTGCTAATTTCATCGACCCCTCTAATGCTTCTGTACCTGAATTAGTAAAGTATGTACAGTTAAGGCTATTAGGGAGGTTCTTGGCTAATAATTTTGCTAATTCTAAAGAAGGTTTTGTAACAAATTCACCGTATACCATTACATGCATATACATCTCAGATTGATCTTTAATGGCATTTATAACTTCTTTATTACAATGTCCAACACTGCAAGCGGAAACTCCAGCAACAAAGTCTAAGTATCTTTTATTTTTGTGGTCATATATATAGCTACCCTTTGCCTTTGAAACCTCAATCATCAAAGGGAACGGTGTGGTTTGTGCTTGATATTTTTTAAACTCTGAAATGATAAATTTTTATTCTAAACTTTTAATTTTTGTCAATTTGAACTTTTTATCCTCTAAAAATAGGTCATCAATTGATCTTATAATTTCGTCTTCTCTAAAATAAAACCCTTTAAGTAATTTATCATTTTCATTGAATTCATCTTCTGGATATACCTTTCCGTCAATTTGATTTATTTTAGTGAAAGTATCAATATTTTGATCTGAAATAAATATTTTAATCTTAGCTGACTTTGATTTGTCAATGCCAATCAACTCATTTTCTGAGTTTCTTAAATAGTAAATTGACTCTGCATTTTTTATAATATCTACCTCATTTAATTTTCCGTCAATAAAATTTCCGTTAAGTCTTTTACCCGAAATTTGATTAAATCCTAATTCCATGGTGTCCTTTTCAATGATAAATGCATTATTAAAGACAAAAAGGGAATCTATAACTTCATCCTCGTTATTAAATTTAATGTGAATAGAATCCCCAGTGATTTGACTTCTATTATTCCATAAAATCGGCTTTTTTGTTTTTCTAGACCTGCTATTGATTATATTTTCTTTATTAATTAATTGGGCAATTCCTGTCATTTGATTGAAGTGTATTGAATCGCATTTTCCACTAAGATTATTTCTTAAAATTTTACCATTCATAAAAGCCCTAATAATTTGTTCATTCTCTTTTCCAGTTATTATAATTGATTCACCATGTATGTAGGTTGTATCCCTTTCTTTGAATGACGCAATTAAAGCTCTTTTTTTAATAAACATTGAATCCACACTTCTATGAATTTCAGCATAGTGTCCAGTAGTCAAAGTTTTATTTATTGTATCAAGAATTTTAATGTTATTAGTTGCAGATGCATAATTTGTTGATTTATCAAAGTAAATACTGTCTCCGTTAATCACGTATTCTTCGAAATCAATTTTTGAATTTTTAATAAAGTATCCATTATCATTAGTTGTGTCATAATACCCGATTTCACAATATATTTTTGAGTCATCGGTGATAATATCAGTAGGTCCTGAAAAATGTGATTTCCCTGTTTCAGTAAAATAGTTCAATATATCTGAGTAAATATTATACTTCGGCGTTCTTAAGTCAACATTTTTTTCAAATCGATATTTTTTTTCATTGGCAAAAAAAGTACCCCTATCACTAAATATTGTATCGGTTAAGGTTCTGATCAATTTACCTTTTTCATTATAAAATGCTTCCTGCTTCTTTCTGTCAAAATATAACGTTTCAGTATAAAGCTCTGACTCTGGTTCATTAAGAATAACATTTCCGCTAGCAAAAACTAATTTAGTGTCGCCGTTATACTCAAGATAATTGGACTTTAAATCTAGCGTATCTCCTTGTTTTAATGAAACTTCACCAAAAGCCTCAATAAAATTTCTTTCTTCGTAAAAAAATGCCTGATTACATGTCATCAATACACCATCATGTGAAATAAGTACTTTTTGTTCTTTATCTCTTGTTAAGACTGATGCGTCAGGAAATTTATTTTTATCTTTTTCAAAGAATCCGGCTCTTTCAATTTTTATTTTTGTTTTTTCTTGTGCAAAGATTTTTGTGTAAAAACAAAAAACCAAAAGAATTATAGAAACTAAAAAGAATTTTTTTTTCACCTTACTATCTAAAAAGTGTTTCTTTCCTGTCAGGTCCGACAGAAACAATAACAATAGGTATGTTTAATTCTGATTCCAGAAAATCGATATATTTATTCAAACTTTTGGGTAAATTATCTGAAGATTTAAGCTCCCTTAAATCCTCAGACCATCCCTCAAACTCTTCATAAACTGGTTCAAGAGATTCTTCAGAAAGATTATAGGGTAAATTCTCTATTGTTTCCCCTCTATATTTGTATTTTGTACATACTAGTATTTTATCAAAACCACTTAAAACATCGGTTTTCATCATCATAAGCTTGGTAACTCCGTTAATTCTACAAGCATATTTAAGAGCAACTAAATCTAACCATCCACACCTTCTTGGTCTTCCGGTTGTAGCCCCAAATTCATTACCAACTTTACTCATTGTTTTGCCATAATCATCAAATAATTCGGTTGGAAACGGGCCTGATCCGACTCTTGTTGTATAGGCTTTAAAAATCCCAAAGACATCATTGATAGAGTTTGGGGATATGCCCAAACCTGTACAAGCACCAGCAGCAGTTGTATTAGAGGATGTTACATATGGATAAGTACCAAAATCAATATCTAAAAGTGAACCCTGAGCTCCTTCAGCAAGAATTGATTTATTTTTGTCCTGTGATTCAAATAATAAATTTTCAGAGTCCACAAAATTTATTTTTTTAAGTTTTTCAATAGCCTCAAAAAACTCTGACTCTAAATCTTCCAAACTAAAATCAAGCTCAACATTATAAAAATCAATCAATTGTTGATGTTTTTTTGATAGATCGTAATACTTAGTTTTCCAGTTTTTACTCTCTAAATCACCAACTCTAAAACCATTTCTCCCTGTTTTGTCCATATATGTGGGTCCTATTCCTTTTAGAGTAGAGCCGATTTTATTTTTCCCTTTTGATTTTTCACTGGCTGCATCAAGAAGTCTGTGTGTAGGAAGAATTAAATGTGCTTTTCTAGAAATGAATAAAGTTTTATTTATATCAACATTTTCCTCTTTGATATTTTCAATTTCTTTATTCAATATTACTGGGTCTATTACAACTCCATTTCCTATTAAATTAATTTTGTCATTGTGAAATATTCCTGAAGGAATAGTATGTAATACATATTTCTTATCATTGAAGACGAGAGTGTGACCAGCGTTCGGCCCACCCTGAAATCTAGCAATTATATCGTAATTAGATGTTAATACATCAACAATTTTACCTTTTCCTTCATCACCCCATTGGAGCCCTAATAATAAGTCTACGGCCATTTATTTTTTTTTATTTTTTTTTCCATAGAAGTACAATGAATGACTATCAATAGTAACATCAAAAACCTCCTCTATTGTTTGCTTAATTGTATTTATTCTTGGATCACAAAATTCAATTACCTCACCAGAGTTACTAATAATTAGGTGGTCATGTTGATTATTAAAATAACACTTTTCATATGATGCTTGATGGTCATTTGAAAACTGATGTTTGCGAACTAAAGAACATTCAAGTAGAAGTTCTATAGTATTATAAAGAGTCGCTCTTGAAACTCTGTATTTTTTATTCTTCATCTTAACATATAGTGATTCAATATCAAAATGAA
The DNA here is from genome assembly GCA_902581145.1 of uncultured Bacteroidota bacterium. GTDB lineage: Bacteria > Bacteroidota > Bacteroidia > Flavobacteriales > Flavobacteriaceae > MED-G13. The sequence goes on from CACHNE010000002.1 coordinate 24,187, forward strand.
ATTTAGTCTCATAAACCTCTTTTAAGATTGCATATCTTTCAGGTGTTTTTCGATAACCTTTTTTTTCTAAAAATTCTGTAAATACATCCTTTACAGTGTTTTGATTATTTATAATATCTGACATAGTTAATTAAGACTATTTATGTTCTTTTGATTTTGTCAATTCCATTCAAAACTTTTAGTTTTTTTATGAGATTATTTACCTCGACATTTGATTTGACGGAAATAATTATATTACCTACAAACGTATTTCCAGCTGTTTCAAAATTAAGCCTTTTCATATTAATATTCATATTTTCTGAAATGACTTTTGTTATATTATTTAACAATCCCAATTTATCAATTCCTGTAATATTAATTTGAACTGTAAATTTTTCTTGGGATGAATCAATCCATTTTGCTTTTATTATTCTATAGTCATAATTTGATTGCAGGCTTACTGAATTAGGGCAATTCTTTTTATGAACTTTAATGCCGTCATTTATTGTTACGAATCCAAACACCTTATCACCAGGAATTGGGTTGCAGCAAGGAGCATTTTTATAATCAAGTTTTTCTTCATCATTTCCAAAAACTAGTAAATCATATTTTGAAGTTATTTCATCTTGATTTTTTTCATCAATTTTAACGTCACCATCTCTTGAAATCTTTTTTCTTATATAGCTTATGAATTTATTACTCCTTGAAGAAACGAATTTTTTTAATTTCTCGTTATCTATGGTATTAATTCCTACTCGGTAAAATAGATCCTGACTAGTATTAAGTTTAAAATATTTTTGAAGCTCAGTTATGATACTATCACTAAAATTAATTTTTAAATGCTTTAGTTTTCTTTTAAGTATCTGTTTACCCTCATCAGCAAGTAGTTTCTTTTCTTCGTTTAATGTGGCCTTAATCTTTGATTTCGCTCTGGCAGTTGTTGCATAGTCTAACCAGTTTGCACTAGGTTTAATTTTGTCAGAAGTTAAAATTTCAACTCTGTCTCCACTAGATAATTCTTTATTTAAAGGAACCAGTTTTCCATTAACTTTTGCCCCTCTTGTTTTTAATCCAACCTCAGTATGAATAGCAAACGCAAAATCTAGAGGAGTTGCACCCTTTGGTAGAGATTTTAAATCTCCGGTTGGTGTGAATACAAAAATTTCTTTTGAATATAAATTCAATTTGAATTGTTCAACAAAATCTACTGCATTTGTTTCAGAGTTTTCAAGTGCTTCTTGTAATTTATTAATCCAAGAATCTAAATTGTCATTTGAATCATCTTTTTGTTTGTATTTATAATGAGCTGCATATCCCTTTTCTGCAATTTCATCCATCCTCTCACTTCTGATTTGAACTTCAACCCATTTGCTTTTAGGACCTACAACAGTTATGTGTAGTGCTTCGTATCCAGTTGATTTTGGTGCTGATATCCAGTCCCTTAATCTCGTTGGATTAGGGGTGAAATTATCAGTGATTATCGAATATATTTTCCATGCAATAAATTTCTCTTTTTCTGGTTTTGACTTATAAATAATTCTAACGGCAAATTTATCATAGACTTCCTCAAAAGAAATCCCTTGTCTTATCATTTTATTATTTATTGAGAAGATTGACTTTGTTCTGCCTTTAATATTGTATTTAAGTTTTTCTTTTGTTAATGTTGAACTAATTATTGAATTAAACTTATCGATATACTCATCTTGGTCTTTTTTACTTTCAATCAGTTTTTTTGATATTTCATCATAAGTTTCTGGATCGGTATATTTTAAACCTAAATCTTCCAATTCTGTTTTAATATTATATAATCCGATTCTGTGTGCAAGTGGAGCATAAATATATAAGGTTTCTGATGCTTTTTGAATCTGTTTTTCATAGGGCATACTGCCAAGAGTTTGCATGTTGTGAAGCCTGTCTGCAATCTTAATTATTATCACCCTTACATCTTCATTGAGGGTAAGTAACATTTTTCTGTAGTTTTCGGCCTGAATTGAAACATCAGAGTATCCTTTGGTGTTAAGTTTGCCTATCTTGGTTAAGCCATCAACAATTTTCGCAATTTTATCTCCAAATTCTTTTTGGATTCTTTCTAATGTGTGATCATTATTATCTTCGACAACATCATGAATAAGAGCCGAAGCAATTGAAACAGCATCAAGTCCAATTTCAGATGCAACAATTTTGGCAACAGCTATAGGGTGGAAAATATAGGCTTCACCTGATTTTCTTCTTTGGTGTTGATGAGCGTCAACAGCATAATCAAAGGCTTTTCGAATTAATTTTTTATCATCTTTGCTGAGTGACTGGTAACTAATTCTTAAAAGCTCCTTATATTCCTTAGCTAATGCTTTTTTTTCTATTTCGATATCATTAATAGGCATATCTTAAAATTAGCATAAAGAAGGTTAATAGACAATTTCTTTATGTAATATTTAAGAACTTATCTATTAAAGTTATTCTGTCTATTTATCTCATATAAAACAATTGCGGTAGAAACAGACACATTTAGCGAATCAATTGATCCGAGCATCGGAATTTTGATTAATTCATCAGATTTTGTGTCCCAGAATTTTGATATTCCTAAGTTTTCTGACCCTACAACTACAGCGCAGGATTTATTATAATTGATTTTATCAATATTTTTTTTCCCATTTAACGAAGTGGCATAAACATTTAAATTGTTTTTCTTTAAAAAATTATATGTGGATTCATAATTATCAATGATTATTTTTTGCGAAAAGATTGTACCTAAACTAGATCTTATAACATTTGGGTTATATAAGTCACATTTTTGATTATTAATTATAATGAGATCAACCTTAGCAGCATCACAACTTCTCAAAATTGCACCAATATTTCCAGGTTTTTCAACTCCGTCAAGAATAATTACAAGATTATTTTTTTTTGATAATAGCTCAATTTTTTCATCTTTCTGTTCCAAAACACCAACAAGCCCTTCGGTTGTATTTCTAAAACTTATTTTAGAATATACCTCGTTATTAACCTCAATTATTTCAGATTTAAATTCAGATTGTACAGATTCAAGATTAGCTATATTTGTATTGCAAAATAACTTTTTAATATTGAAGCCATTTGATTTTGCCATTCTTAGCTCTCTTAAACCTTCGACAACAAATAATTTAGATTCATTTCTTAATCTAGATTTATTTGTAAGTCGAATTATATTTTTAATTTCTTTATTATCTAAGCTTGTTATTCTTTTACTCATTTATTTGATTCTTGAAGTTTAAAATTAAAGAAATACTTTCATTATAATTTTTAATACCCGTTTGTATATTATTTTGTTTTAGATATAAATCATAACTTTTTTTCGAAACCTCTTCAATTTTACCATCATATTTTTTCCAAAAATTATTGATTTCAACATAATCTTTAATTATTCCTTTATTTACTTTTTTTAATAACTCTTGGTACAGATTATAATCTATTTTGGAAAGTTCATTTAAACATAATCTTAAAGCATAGGAATAACCACAGAATTTATGATAATGATTATCACTATTAATTAGCATTACATATGAAATAAAATTTGCATCTTTTTCACTGGCAATCCCAAGCTGATGTGCAATTTCATGATTAATTACAAATGTTAAGCTGGTTGAAGGAATTTTTCGGTTAATATTGGCTTCGTTAGTGAAAGGATTAATATAACCGCTAAAACCCATGTAGGTCAGAGGTAAGCTAAATAATGATTTTTTTACAGATATTTTTTTATAATTAGACTTTAAAAGTGATTCTTTGAAAACACCTTTTAATTTTGCAGTATTTTCTTTTGAAGTTTGAATATTTTTTTCAAAACTATATATGTTTTTTGGTTTAACACTATCATGAATAAACAATAATTCATGCTTATCATTAATTTTATTTATAAGATTTTCTGTAAAACTCACCAACTCCTTTTTATCAAATTCATTCTTAATATTTAATTTGTCTTTGATAGTAATTCTCTTGTAATTAAATCCCCATAGAACGTAAAATAAAAAAGTCAAGATAAAAATAGATGATCCAAGATTAACGATTTTGTTAAAAATGTTATTTCTATCACTGATTATGAAATAAATTAAGCTAATACCTAGAAATAAATACAAAATATCTCCCACAGGAAAAACTACCCAACCTGTAATTAATCGTAGTTTTTCTGAGATTAGAGGATAAAGTAGATTTGAATAATATTTTTCAAAAACTATATTGCTTGGTTTTAAATAGTTAATTATTATTAAAAAGGGTACTAAACCTATAGTCAATGAAAACTTTAATTTTTTCATATTTAAAATATATTAACGAAATTATAAATTTATTATTCGTTAATTTTATAAAAAATCTGTGAATATGAGTGTAGAAGTTTCAAATGTTGAGCCAAAAGAGGTTTGGAAAAACTTTGTTTTATTAAATGAAGTTCCAAGACCTTCAAAGAAAGAAGATCGTGTTGTAGAATTTTTAATTTCGTTTGCAACAAAAAATAACCTAATGTATAAGCAAGATGAAGTTGGAAATTTAGTAATAGTAAAAGAATCAACGCCTGATATGATTACTCGTGAAACTGTTGTTCTTCAATCCCATGTTGATATGGTTCATGAAAAAAATAATGATGTTGAATTTGATTTTTTAAATTCTGGAATCAAAATGTATGTTGATGGTGACTGGGTAAAGGCAGACGGGACAACTTTAGGAGCTGACAACGGATTAGGTGTTGCTGCAATCATGGCAATCTTAGAAAGTAATGAAATTTCACATCCAAAGATTGAAGCATTATTTACTATTGATGAGGAAACTGGAATGACTGGTGCTTTAAATCTTTCTGACACTATTCTAACAGGAAAAATATTATTAAATCTTGATACAGAGGAAGATGATGAAATTTGTGTTGGTTGTGCTGGTGGAATTGATATAACTATGAGTAAAAATTATCCACTACAAGAATCAAAAGAAGATGAGATCAATGTAAAAATTTTATTGAATGGATTAACGGGTGGTCACTCTGGAGCTGAAATTCACAAGGGTCTTGGTAATTCAAATAAAATATTATTTGAACTTATTCAAAAACTTAATTCAGATTTTGATGTTAAAATATGTTCGATTGATGGGGGAGGATTGAGGAATGCAATTCCTAGAGAGAGTTCCGCAATAATCTCATTTGATGTAGATAATTTGAATTCATTTAAAAAAATAATGAAAAATACATCACAAACATTAGTAGATGAATTTGAAGAAACAGATGGTAATATAAATTTAGAATTTGAATTATTAGAAAATAGATTTCAAACACTTGGCGCTATTGAATCGAAAGAATTAATTAATGCAATAAACGAATGTCCGAACGGGGTCTTTGAAATGAGCGAAAACATTGACGGCTTGGTTGAAACATCAAATAATTTGGCCAATATTAGATTAATTGAGGGAAAACTTAAAATTCAATGTTTGACAAGGTCATCATCTGAAAATTCAAAGGATAAGTTATCAAAGATTATTTCAAATATATTTGAAAATATTGGATGTGATAGTAAATTTTCAGGAGGGTATCCCGGATGGGAGCCTAACTTAAATTCAGCCACATTAAAGGAGGTAAAGGATTCATATATCACGTTATTTTCATCAGAGCCAAAGGTTAATGTAATTCACGCTGGCTTGGAGTGTGGCATAATTGGATCTCATTATCCAGAAATGGATATGATAAGTTTTGGACCAACTATATTAGGTGCTCATTCACCTGACGAAAAGGCTTCAATTTCATCGACTCAAAAATTTTGGAGATTTTTTAGAGAAATTCTTAGTAATATTCCTGAAAAAGTTAATTAGATATATCTACTAACTCAATTATAAACTCTAAATCTGAATTTGCAGGAATTCTATTACCCATAGCTCTATTTCCATAGCCCATTTCTGATGGAATGTATGCATATACCTTATCTCCTGCACTCATTGTCATTAATACCTCTCTAAATCCTTGAATTAGCTGCATATTATTTGAATAGGTGATTTTTGAAGGGTCATACCATCCTTTACTTTCATCTTCAGCTGAGAATCTATCGTAAGCAATCATTATATCCTTTCTATTTGTACCAAATAATACTCCGTTTATTGCTAAATAACCTTCGTAATAAAAGAAAATCTCATCACCTTCAATAGGTTTGATTCCTTTTCCTTTTTTTATGTAATATATTTCAACTCCAGAGCTTAATTTTGTTGCTTTTTCTCTATAATTATTATTCTTTTCTTTTTCAATTCTAGCAAGTGAATCCATTTTTTCAATGGCAGCTCTTTTCTTTTCCTCTTGCATGATAAAAAGTTTTGGTTCCATTTCATTCCATGTTTTTACTGCATCAAAACCTTTTGCGTCAGATCCAATTCTAATTATTTTAAGATTATTAATAGTCACATCTTTTACTGGTCTATCAGCAACTGCAGTTTCAACATTTGAAATGGCGTCCTGTATTTCCATTCCTCTAACCACATGTCCAAATACTGTATGTTTACCATCTAAGTGAGGGGTAGGAACCTCGGTGATAAAAAATTGACTACCGTTTGTTCCAGGCCCAGAATTTGCCATTGAAAGCACTCCGGGTTTGTCGTGTCTAAGGGTTAAGTCGATTTCGTCTAAAAACTTATAACCTGGTCCTCCAGTTCCATTTCCACTTGGATCTCCGCCTTGAATCATAAATTTGTCAATAACTCGGTGAAAGATTATTCCATTATAAAATTTCTTGCCTTTAAAATCATTATCAACTTTTGGATGATTTCCTTCTGCCAGAGCAATAAAATTTGCAACTGTTACTGGCGTCTTATCATATGTTAATTTAATTAGCATTACACCCATACTGGTATTAAATTCAGCATACAGACCGTCTTCTAAATCTTGGTAATTACTGTAATTATTATCACATGCAAAAACCATTGAACACACTAGGAAAAAAATTGCAAATTTTGTTTTCATAATTTTATTTTAATAATTCTTTATAATTTTTTAACGATTCAATAAAATAATCTATTGTTTCTTTTAGAGTTTTTTTACTTACAGCTCCAGCAGCATTTTTATGTCCACCACCACCAAATACATTTTTAGAAAATTCGTTTACATCAAAATCTCCTCTAGATCTTAAAGAAATTCTTATGACGTTTTCCTTTAAATTTTCCATAAAAATGACGGCAAACTTAATATTTTTTATCGAAAGACCATAATTAACAATTCCTTCGGTATCACCTTTTTCATAATTGAATTTATCAAGATTTTTTTGAGACAATGATATGTAACATGTATTTAAATCTTCAATTACTTTAATTTGACTAAGGGCAAAGCTCAGAAGTTGAACCCTTTCAAATTTATTGTTATCATAAATTTGGTTATGTATGTCTGAGTGGGATATACCTGTTTTTAACAGGTTTGATACCACTTCATGAGTAACGTGAGTTGTTGACGGAAATTTAAATGACCCAGTATCGGTCATAATTCCTGCATATAAGGATTGTGAAATAGTTTTATCAATTTTATTCTTATCTCCAAGTTTATCAATAAAATGATAAATCATCTCACAAGTTGAGCTCATTTCGGGAACAGAGTACATGAAATCTGCATAATTAGATGGATTTTCGTGATGATCAATCATAATAATTATAGCATTAGATTTTTCAACATGGTCTTTCATTGATGATATTCTAACAAGATTATTGAAGTCAAGTGTAAAAATTATATCCGCATTAATAATTTTTTGAGTACAATTTTCATCTTCAGAGAATATCTTTATATGATTATCAGGATCCATCCATCTCAGAAAGTTAGGAAATTTATTGGGACTGATAATTTCTACATTATGATTATAATTATCCAAATAATTCTTTAAGCCTGTACTAGCACCGATTGCATCACCATCAGGGTTTTTGTGTGGAATTATTACTATTTCCTTTTTTTTAGATAAAAGACTTTTTATTTCACCGATTTCTCTAACATCCATATTTCGCGAAGATAAACATTAAATGTAAAACCTAATAAATTAATAAAAAGTGTTATTTTTGCAAACTAAAATATACAAAATGAGTAGAGTTACTTTTACAATGTTAAAACCAGATTCGGTTAGAAATGGAAACATAGGTGCTATTCTTGATAAGATCATTAAATCTGGTTTCAAGATCAAGGCAATGAAGTTTACGCAAATGACTAATGAGAAAGCAGGTGAATTTTACGCTATACATAAAGAAAGACCTTTCTATACTGACTTAGTTGATTACATGACCAGCGGTCCAATTGTAGCTGCAATTTTGGAAAAAGATAATGCTGTTAATGATTTTAGAGACCTGATTGGATCAACAAATCCTGAAGAGGCAGAGGAGGGTAGCATTAGAAAAATATTTGCTAAGTCAATAAGCGAAAATGCTATTCATGGAAGCGATAGTGATTATAATGCTAAAATTGAATGTGAATTTCACTTTTCAAGTGATGAGATTTTTTAATTAAGTATTATTTTTTCAACTACATTTTCCTTTAATCTTTCATTAATTAACTTAATAAGTTTTTCTTTTCCATAGCTAAGTTCCTCTTTGAGGGCAGGTGAGCTTAATTTTATGTAAAGGGTCTTTTTTCTTAAACTTACATCAGTAGTGTAATTCGCTACTCCGTTATTCATTAATTCAAACCAAGCTTTCTTTACATCTAAATTCAATAATCCCTTTTCAAGCTTATTTTCCTTGAGAAATGTATTGATTAGATTCTTTAATTCCATATTATTCATCTAAATAATTTTTTGGATAAAATCTTTTGTACTCGTAAGTGAGCCCTTCAAAGTTTTTAATTATTAAATTCATCGAGTCAATTTTAACTACATTCTCAGTAAAATTTTCACCTTGACCATAAACTAGTTTAATTGAATTACTAAAATTTAAGTCAAATTTAAAAAACCTTAAATGTTTTTTTTCTTCATCAATATTGAAATTAATTTGATGCATTGTAATATCAAAATTACCGTCGATTCTGGGCTTAACTTTTTTTCTGAAACCTTCTGAAAAGTTTTCATTCAATTCAAAATAATCAATTGTACCGCTAAATGGATAATTTTTAATTTTATTGTTGTCTTTTTTAACAGAGGATATTTCCCAATATCCAGAAAGATATTTTAAATTTCTCGAATTGTTACAAGAACTTAAAATCAGGAAAGACAAAATTATTATTGTTAAACCAATTTTTTTCAAATTTCAAATATTTTATACGATTTATTTACCTTCTTTATAGTGTTCTCTGACCTTGTTTTATTCGTATCAGAAATAAATATTTGATTAAACTTTTCTTGATTAACTAGATTAATAATCTGCTTAACTCTGGTGTCATCTAATTTGTCAAAAATATCATCTAACAGTAAAATAGGTTTTGAATCAAGTTTTGAAAGATAGTCAAATTGCGCAAGTTTCATGGCTATCAAAAATGTTTTTTGCTGACCTTGACTTCCATATTTTTTTATCGGAAAATTATCAAGATTCAAATTAAGATCATCTTTATGTATTCCTTTGGTTGTATACTGGAACCTTAAGTCTTTTTCAAGACTATTTTTTAGCAATTTATATAGATTTTGATCTGGTGAAATATCACTACTATGTTTAATTTCAACATTTTCTTTATCATTACTTAATTCCTTGTATCTAGATTTGAATATTGGAATAAATTCATTTAGGAATTCTCTTCTTTTATCGTAAATTTTTTGTGCATCTGATGAAAGTTGCCTATCATAAATATCAATGGTTTTTCTTATATTCTCTGAGTTATCATAAAACATTTTTAATAAAGCATTTCTCTGTTTGAGTGTTTTATTATAATCGATTAAATTATTTAAATATTCTTTATCAGTTTGCGAAATAATCCCATCAATAAATTTCCTTCTCGTTTCACTTCCTTCAATTATTAAGTTTCTGTCATCGGGAGAAATAAGTACCAGCGGAATTTTTCCAATATGATCACTAAATTTTTTGTAGAGTTTATTATTTCTTTTTATTATTTTTTTATCTCCTTTCTTAAGTGACACTAATATGTTTTCTTCTTTATCATCAATCATGTATTTTCCTGAAATAAAAAAAAATGTTTCTCCGTGTTTTATATTTTGAGAAGGAATTGGATTGAAGTAGCTTTTTGTGTAAGATAGATGGTATATAGAATCTAATATATTCGTTTTACCAACACCGTTTAGTCCCACAAAACAAATAATTTTAGTGTCAAAACTAAACTTGAGGCTTTCAAAATTTTTATAGTTTGTTAATGATAACTCTTTTAAAAACATAAATTGTAAATCGTATTAGAGAAATTGAATTGTAACCCAACTAACCCAAAAATAACAAATAAATAATCCAATTTTAATAATAAAAATTTTATTTTTACGGCCTAAAATAATATTATGGCAACTTACAAGAAAAGAGGTTTTAAAAATAAAGCGTCTTCTAATAAGGCAGAAGCTCTTGAAAATAAGTCAACAACTGCAAATGTATTTAATACACTTGATGAAGGATCATCCAGGACTCAACAATGGGTTGAAAAAAATCAAAACAAAATTCTTGGTGTTGTAGGTATTGTATCAGTCCTAGTTATTGGTATTTTCGCCTATTCTAAATTAATAACTGAGCCGAAAGAAAGTAAAGCTTTCAATGAAATGTACTCTGCACAAAAAAAGTTTGATGAAGCAATTTTGATTGATAATGACTCCTTATATAAGATTGCACTTAACGGTGATGATCTTAATATGGGGATGCTTGATGTAATCGAGGAATTTAGCGGAACAAATGCTGCAAATCTAGCACATTATTACACTGGTATGATGTATTTAAATATGAATGATTATCAAAATAGCATTAAATTTTTATCAAAATTTAATTCTAATGATATATTGCTTAACTCATTAGCCACCGGCTCGATTGGTGACGCTTTTGCGGAGTTAAACCAGTTCGAGGATGCTTATGATTATTATGTAAAAGCATCAAAAAGTGATAATAATTATACAACCCCATTATTTTTATATAAGGCTGGAACAGTTGCTATGAGATTAAGTAAATTTAAAAAAGCTGAGGAGTACTTTACCAGTATTAAGTTAGATTATCCTAAAAGTCCTGAAGCAAAAAATATAGATGCATTTATCTCCAAAGCGATTGCATCAAATCAGTAAATGAAATCAAGCAGCCAAAATTTCACAAAAATTACTTTAGAAGATTTCCCAAATTTGAAAAAAAATAAAATTGGGATTGTGGTTTCCGAGTGGAATAAAGATATCACTTCAAATTTGCTTAATGGAGCTCAAGAAAAATTAATAGAGTTTGGTATAAAAAATGAGAATATCAAAATTTCATGGGTACCTGGAAGTTTTGAACTTGTATATGGCTGTAAAGAATTATCTAAACAAAATCTGGATGCTATCATTGCAATAGGATGTGTTATTAAAGGCGAAACTGATCACTATGATTTTATTTGTAACGCTGTTTCAAATGGAATTATGCAATTAAATATTTCATGTTCTATCCCTGTAATTTTCTGCGTTCTTACTGACCACAACAAAAATCAATCATTAGACAGATCTGGAGGAAAACTTGGAAATAAAGGGGCTGAGGCAGCAATTGCTGCTTTGAAAATGATATCTTTTAAGTAAGATATTTATTATATTTAGTTAAATTCATATATAACGGTTTGGGTCTTTTTAAACTAAAAAAAAATAAACGTTACAGTTACTCAGGTAGATACTCTGAAGACAACTCCTATTTAGGTAAGCATTCTGTTCCAAAAAAAATTAAATCAAAGTTTGATGAATATAGAACTACTGTAGGAGATGATAATAGTTTTAGAAAAAAATTTAGAAATGCTGTTAATGATTATAAAAAAGGATCTGAAAAGTCTGTTAGAACAAGACTTCTAATTATTTTATCAATTTTAGTCTCTTTATTTTTATTATTCTTTTTTATTTAAAATAACTAATTGATGAAAGACATTATTAATATTTTACCTGAAAATGTTGCTAATCAAATTGCAGCTGGTGAAGTAGTACAAAGGCCAGCATCTGTAGTAAAGGAATTACTAGAAAATTCAATAGATGCCAAAGCAAAAGAAATAAAAATCTTAATCAAAGATGCAGGTAAGACAATGATACAGGTTATTGATAATGGAGTTGGTATGTCAAAAAGAGATGTCTCAATATGTTTTAATAGACACACAACATCAAAAATTTCAGATGCAAAAGATTTATTTAATATAAAGTCTAAAGGGTTTAGAGGTGAAGCTTTGGCTAGTATTTCTGCAATTTCACATGTCAATTTAATTTCAAAACAATCTGGTATTGAATTAGCTAACGAGATTGAAATTCATGGTAGTGAAATTAAGAGCAATAAATCATCAGTAAGCGAAGTTGGCACTAAGATTTCTGTCAAAAATCTTTTTTTTAACATACCTGCAAGAAGAAACTTTTTAAAATCAAACAATGTTGAATTAAAACACATCATAACCGAATTTATCAGAGTTGCCTTAGCTCATCCTGAGGTGAAATTAATTTTTTATAATGATGACTCTGAAATGTACAATCTTCCTGTTTCTAATTTTAAAAAAAGAATTGTTAATTTATTTGGCGTCAAATCATCAGAAAAACTTGTTCCTGTTTCTGAGAATACAGAAATTTTAAATGTAGATGGATTTATATTTAAACCACAGTATTCTAAAAAAACCCGTGGAGAGCAATTTTTCTTCGTAAATAATAGGTTTATTAAAAGTCCATATTTAAATCACGCCATTAATTCAGCATTTGAAGGCCTTATTGATCCAAAATATAACCCTTCCTATTTTTTAAATTTAGAAGTTGATCCTGCTTCAATCGATATAAATATACATCCTACAAAAACGGAAATTAAGTTTGAAGATGAGCATTCAATTTATGCTATTTTAAGAGCGTCAGTAAAGCATAGTTTGGGCCAATATAATATTACACCTGTTTTAGACTTCAATAGAGACAAGTCTTTAGATATACCATATGATTTTGAAAAGAATGGTAATTCTAACTCTGTTGGTATTGATATTAACACAAACTACAACCCCTTTGATGTAAATAAATCCAGAGAAAAATACGTGGAGATTGATTTATTCAAAGAAAAAATGGATTCTTTAGAGTTTTCATCAGAAAGCAACGAACTAAAGGAATTTAATTTTGAAGATTTTGAATCAAATGTTCATTTAAATAACCCAATTCAATTAAATAAAAAGTTTATTGTAAACAAGACTAAATCAGGATTGATAATAATCAACCAAGAAAGAGCACATCAAAGAATTTTATATGAAAGGTTTTTGAAATCACTGACGTTAAACAAGGTTAATCCGCAAAAATTACTTCATCCAATAGTTATTGATTTTTCTAAAGTCGATATTGAAACATTAAAATCTAATAAAAATATTTTATATCAGTTTGGCTTAGACTTTGATTTAGAGTCTGAAAAAATTAATATTAATGCGGTACCATCATTTGTCAACATTGATAATTTGAAAGAAATATTTGAAAATTTAATATATAATATACAGAATGAAATCCCTGACAATAGTTTTAGTGAATCTGATTTAATATGTAAAATTATGTCTAAATCTATGTCAATAAGAAACGGTAAGTCGCTAGACTTAAAAGAGCAACAATATATTATAAACTCATTGTTTGCTTGCAAGGAAACAATGATATGTCCCTTTAATCTTAAGACTTATGTTCAGATAAATTATTCTGAAATTGAAAATATGTTTAAGTAAATGAATAGAATTTCACCCACTGTAAAACAGCTACTTATAATCAATGTGATATTTTATTTTGGTTCAAGTATGTCATTAAATACTGAATTTATTTATTCTTTATTTAGTTTACACTTTCCTGAAAATCCCGACTTTAAATTTTGGCAGCTCATTACGCATATGTTTATGCATGGAGGGATTTTACATTTGGCTTTCAATATGTTTGCGTTATGGATGTTTGGTTCTGCTATTGAATCTATTTTTGGATCTAGAAGATTTATATTTTTTTATATTACATGTGGTTTAGGTGCTGCCCTCGCTCAGATTGGCTTTCTGTATTATTCTTTTTATTCTAATCTAGATATCTTAACAAGTAGTGGTTATGATTCTCAATCGGTTTTGAATTTATTAATGGAAGGTAGATATAATACAAATTGGGGTAATATTTTGGGGGCTGACGGCCTCTTGAGCTTTAACACCTCATTTTTAGCTACTATGGTTGGGGCATCCGGTGCAATTATGGGAGTTTTAGTAGCTTTTGGAATGTTTTTTCCTGAAAGTAAACTTATGCTAATATTTTTTCCAATCCCCATTAAAGCAAAATATTTTATTCCTGGAATAATTCTTCTCGATTTGTTTTCAGCAATTACAGGTCAAGCAATTTTCAGTCCTAGTAATACAGCATATATTGCCCACATTGGAGGAGCCCTAACAGGCTTTCTGATTATGTACTATTGGAAAAAAAACCAATTTAATCAAAACCGTTGGTACTAATGAATTTTCAAAATAATCTTAATTTGAATTTTTCAAATCTTAATTTCTTTCAAAAAATTATCGGGATTAATGTATTGATGTTTATCATCTATCGTCTTTCATCGTTTTTTGGTTTTCAGGAAGAAATAATTTCTTTGCTTTCACTTGACTTAAATATTTTAACAAAGCCGTGGTCAATTATCTCATATGCTTTTATACATCAGGGTTTATTTGAGCTTATTTTTATGATTTTTCTTCTTTTGTTTACAACCAATTCAATTTCAAATTTGTTAGGCCAGAAAATTTCAATTAATCTTTTTTTCACAGGAATTTTTTTTGGTGGTATTATTTATCTTTTTTCAGGATCTCAATCTCCACTCATAGGTGCATCGGCTGGAATTTCTTCTCTTTTAATGTTTTTATTATTACTATCTCCAGATTTAGGGCTCAGGGTATTTAGATTTACTATTAAGTACAAGTACCTAATGGCTTTTATTTTATTCACAGACTTCCTAAAACTTATTTCACCTGGACAATTTGGAGTGTATTCACATTTGGGAGGCTACTTGGTAGGTGCATACTACTATTATTCATTATATGGTTTTCCAAAATTCACCAAAAGAAAAAAATCCCCTTCGAAAAGATATTCTAATGAAAACAAACAAACAAAAGTTGATCAAATTTTAGACAAAATTAGTAAGAGTGGATATGATAGCTTAGACAAGGATGAGAAAGAATACCTATTTAAACAAGGTGGAAAAAAATGAAAAAACTAGGTCTTTTTGAAAAGTTTCTTTTTTTTATTAATTCGGTAATTGCATTTCTTTTTTTGGGCTCCTTATTAATTCCTTATTTAAGTCCATCAATTTTTTCTCAATTTTCAATTCTTAGCTTATTCTCTCCTCTAATTATCATAGCAAATATTCTTTTTCTTTTTTTTTGGATTGCAAAACTCAAAAGACAATTTATATTATCACTTGTTGTTTTGATAATCGGTATTGATAGCTTGAGAAGCTTTATAAATTTTTCTAATAATTCTAGATTTTTGGGAGGTAATGAAATTTCAATAATTAGCTACAACGTAAGATTATTTAATATTTACAAATGGATTGAGGAGGATAATGTCGATATAAAAATAAGAGATTTTTTAAATGAAAAGAATCCTGATATTATCTGTTTACAAGAATATCAAAATTCTGAATTCAAAATTCATAATTATCCGTATTTGTATGAAAAATTGAGAGGTGATAATTTAAAATATGGACAAGCAATATTTTCTAAATATCCGATTATTAATAAAGGCTCGGTAGATTTTAATAGTTCATCAAATAATGCAATTTTTTCTGATATAAAAATTATGAATGACACTATCAGAGTTTATAATATCCATCTTCAATCATTTTCTTTTGAAAAGGTCAATCCCTTAATTAATATTAATAAAAAGAATGAAATGGTTATAAAAAATATTTCAGATACTTTCATACAGCAAGAGCAGCAAGTCAACGAACTTAAAAAAAGTATAAAAAATAGTCCATATAAGGTTATAGTTACAGGAGATTTAAATAACACAGCCTTTTCTTATGTTTATAAAGAACTTTCCAAAAGCCTCAATGATGCATTCAAAGCAAAAGGTAATGGACTTGGAATTACTTATAATTATAATTTTATACCGTTGAGGATTGACTTTGTTTTTACTGAGGAATTATTTAAAATAAATTCATTTAAAACATTTAAACTTAATCTTTCTGATCACGAGCCAATCTATACTGAACTTAAATTTTAGATTCATTAAAAAAATTCAAGCATCCTATTCCTTCGTTAAAGATTAAGTCAAGCATACTTAAATTTTGCATATGACCATGTCGATTGTCAAATACCTGGGGATAACTTTGAATCACATTTTTTGTTTCCACTCTTTTTCTGTCACTAATATTTCTTAAATCATTTGTTAAATGATATTCGACTTCGTATTTCTTAGTAAAAGAGTAATTTAATTCTAATTCTAATATTTGAAATATTAATTCTATTGATTTAATATTAATATCAATTAAGAATTTTTCTTTTTTTTCAAAAATTTCATAAAAGTAGTCTTCGAAAAATTCAAAATAAGGAGAACTCCTATATGAAATTTGTATTGATTTTAAATGATTTTTTTGCCATTCAGTATCATTACAAATTTTAATATCCTTGAGTTTTTCTTTGTTTTTGTAAGAGTATTTTACAGGAATTACTAAGTTCAATTTTCCGTTTGAACCATAAATTGATGTTCTGTTTCTATGAGTTTGTTTTTGATAAAAATCATTAATCTCAAAGCATAAAGATTTCGAGTTTAATAAATGATTAAAGTGTTCAATATTGGGAAAATAAGTTGGGTGAATTATTGTCATTGTAATTTCTTTCTTCTGAAATAAGAAATTATATTCCACAAAACCACAACTGCAATAAAATATAAAAAATACGAAGTTGGTTTACCTTTACCATGAACCGTAGTAAACATTCTATCCCAACGGATTTTATTAAAACCCTTTGCATTATAATCAATGCTTAGCCATTTGAAAACCGGCTTTCCAACAACATGATCAAAAGGCACAAAACCCCATGATCTTGAATCCTGAGAATTACTTCTATTATCACCCATTAACCAATAATAATCCTGCTTAAATGTATATTTTTTTGTTTCAACTCCATTAATATAAATTTTATCATCCGTAGTAAATAAATCATTATTCTCATAAACCCTAATTAGTCTTTCATAAATAGGTAAGTTCTCTTTATTTAATTCAACTGATGAATCTTTTTTAGGAATGTATATAGGTCCATAAAAATCATTATTCCAATTGAATGATGATTTTTGGGGGAAAACAGAAGGGTCTTTAAATCCCTTTGGAAAAGTGTCTTTTTTTATCCATTCAACGTTTGTGTCTTTTTTTAGCTTCTCAAGTGATGAGTTGCTTATACCCATAAACTTATAAGTATAATCACTGTTTATTGGTCCAAACCTGTCAGTTATATCATAATTGTTAATCATAACTTTTTGGTTAAACTTATTTTTTTTTGGTTGAACTAAATATGAAAATTGAAGTTTAGCTCTTTCTGGTAATTGATTTTTTTGTCCATTTATATAAACATAACCATTTATGACTTCTAATGTATCTCCTGCAATTCCAACAGCTCTTTTTACATAATTGGTTTTTTTATCTATGGGTTTGTAATAATACTTATCAGTGTAATACATATTTTTAAATGAATCAACTGGCCAATTAAAGCATACTATTTCATTTCTCTTTATCTTTTGCAGTCCCGGTAATCTCATGTATGGAAGTTCTGCTAAAAATGGAAGTTGTTCTTTGTTAATGTAAGAACGTGTTTTTATGATTGGAATAGTGTCATGTACCATAGGGGCTGCTACTGTAGTCATAGGTACTCTTGCTCCATAATGAAACTTACTAACAAATAAGAAATCTCCAACTAAAAGAGATTTTTCGAGAGAGGAAGTAGGAATCGTATAGGGTTGCATAAAATATGTATGAACAAATGTAGCAGCTATTACAGCAAAAATTATTGAACTAATCCACTCTCCATTAGAGCTTTTTGGATTTATGTCTCTGTTTTCAACATATTTAGCTTTTGTAAAATAGTTGATATAATAATTATAAAATCCTAATGAGCAAATAGAAAGTATAGTATCAGTATATTTGTTTTTTCCAAAACTTCTTGAGATTTCAACCCATAGAACAGGAATAATTATGATATTTAAAACAGGTAAAATTAAAATAAAAATCCACCACCATGGTCTATTAACTATTTTGAGTAAAACCAATATATTATAGACAGGTATGAATGACTGCCAGCCCTTATTACCCGAAATATTATATAATTTCCATGTACCAATTCCATGGATAATATTTAAAAAAAGTAAAATAAATAGGATTTCAATCATAATTCTACATTTAGAGAAATTCCAAAATTTGATTTATTTAGAACTTCGTTATAATTTATTTTTGGTTCTAATGTCAAATTATCGTCAAGATTATACTGAAGTAAATGTGCATCAACATTAGCATCAATAATATTAAGAATATAAAGTCCTACCGTAACTAAAATTGAAAGCTCTTTATTTCTTTTTAATGTATTTTGAGCTCTTATTAACCCATCATTAGAAATTGAAGGGTATAGTCCATTACCGTAAAACTCATCATCAGTAAAACCTGCTAATCTTCTCTTATATGCATTTCTATACCTATTATAATCTTTATCATTTTGATTATAAAAATATATTCCAGTAGCTAAAGCTCCATAAACTATTGGAATTTTCCAATATTTTTTATTGTAAGCTTGACCCAACCCAGGAAGAACAGCGGAATAAAACGTAGCTTTTGAAGGTCTTAAAGCCATTTCTAAATCGTTATCAGGAAGTTCATTTTGACTAAACATAAAAATTGGCATAAAAAAAACGATAATATATAATGACTTTTTATCCATTTATTTTCTTTACTATTCTTTGAAAATCACTTTTAGATTTAAAACTTAAAATAATTTTACCGCTGTTATCATTTTTGAAAATGAATTCAACTCTGGTATCTAGATTTTTTTCTGTTTTATTCTTTTCCTTGGTGAAATCTAAAAGTACTTTACCGTTTTTCTTTTTTATATGCGGATTTTTTAAAGATTTAATTAGTCTCTCGGTATTTCTAACAGATAAATTTTTTGAAATTATCTTTTCATATATCGAAAGTTGAAGCTTTTCATCATCAATGTTGATCATTGCTCTTCCGTGGCCCATTGAAATAAAGCCATCTTTAATTCCACTTTGAATTATTGGGTTTAGCTTGAGTAATCTCAAATAATTACTTACCGTAGATCTTTTTTTTCCGATTTTATCACTCAATTCCTCTTGTGTAAGTTTAATTTCTTCAATTAATCTATTATAGGAAATTGCTATTTCAATGGCATCTAAGTCTTGTCTATGAATATTTTCAACTAGAGCCATTTCTAATGATTCTTGGTCATTGGCTTTTCTGATATAACAAGGAATTTTATTAATTTTTAATTGTTTAAATGCTCTTAATCTTCTTTCTCCAGAAATTAATTGAAATTCATTTTTTGATAATTTTTTTACTGTGATTGGTTGGATTAATCCAATATTTTTGATAGATATAATTAATTCCTCTAATTTTTCCTTGTTAAAAGCAGATCTTGGTTGAAATGGATTAAGGATTATCTTAGAAATTTCAATTTCAGTACTGTAGTTTGTTTTAATTTTGGAAATTGTACTTGCCTTGTTTTTAGAATCTTTAAGTATACTAGTTAGACCTCTACCTAAAACTTGTTTTTTTGTTGCTTTAGCCATTATCAGTTTTTTGAAATAATTTCCTTTGCTAAATTTAAATAATTATCTGCACCTTTACTGCTTACATCATAATCTATGATACTTTTTCCGTAACTGGTTGCCTCTCCCAATCTTACATTTCTGTGAATAACTGTTTTAAAAACCATTTCATTGAAATGTAGTTTAACCTCCTTTTTTACTTGATTTGAGAGATTTAATCTAGTATCATACATCGTTAATAACAAACCTTCAATTGAAAGTTCTTTGTTATGTAGTTTTTGAATGCTTTTAATTGTATTTAGTAATTTACCAAGTCCTTCAAGCGCTAAATATTCACATTGAATAGGAATCAAGACTGAATCGGCTGCCGTCAAAGCATTTATTGTTAACAATCCAAGAGATGGGGGGCAATCTATAATGATAAAATCATAATCGGCTTTAAAATCAAAAATTGTATTTCTCAATAAATACTCTCTTTCAATCATATCGATTGATTCAATTTCAATTCCGACTAAGTCTATATGAGCAGGAATAACATCAAGAAATTCAAGATTAGTTTTATTAATACAATCATCCGATGAGCACTCATTTTCCAATAAATCATAAATTGTTTTACTTCCAATATTTATATCAATTCCAATGGATGATGTTGAATTTGCCTGTGGGTCAAAATCTATTAATAATACTTTTTTTTCTAGAGCTGCAAGTGAAGAAGATAGATTCACCGAAGTTGTGGTTTTTCCAACCCCTCCTTTCTGATTAGAAATGGCAATAATTTTACTCATATTTTTGACCTAGAAATAAATTTAAATGTACGATTAATAAAATTTAATTAGAACTAATTCTTGTTAAAGAAATTTTAAAATATTAACAGGAAAAATTAACTATAAGTTTTAATTAAAGATTCTAATATGGTACTTGCAGATTTACCAATATTTGACCCTGGCCCAAAAATACATTTAACCCCTTTTTCATATAGAAATTCATAATCATTTTTTGGTATAACACCTCCAACAACAATCATTTTATCATCACTATCATATTTTTTTAATTCTTTAATTAAATTTGGGACAAGTGTTTTGTGACCACCAGCAAGTGATGAAATTCCTACTATATGAACATCATTTTCAACTGCTTGTTTGGCAACTTCTTCAGGAGTTTGAAATAATGGCCCTATATCTACATCAAACCCAATATCAGCAAAACTAGTAGCAATCACTTTTGCACCACGGTCATGGCCATCTTGACCAATTTTTGCAATCAAAATTCTTGGTCTTCTACCATCAATTTCTGCAAATTTATTGCAAAGATTTACAGCATTTATATAAGAACTATTGTCTTTCATACCTGATTTATATACTCCCGAAAAGCTTTTAATTTCTGATTTGTATCTTCCAAACTCTTTTTCCAAAGCTAAGCTAATTTCACCTAATGTAGCTCTAGCACGAGCAGCTTTTACAGCTAAAGCTAGTAAATTTTTATTTTTTTCTTTTGCTGCAATTCTTAACTCATTTAAAATTTTCTGAACTTCAGACTCATCTCTTGAACTTTTAATCTTTTTTAAATTGTTTATTTGATTATTTTTTACTTCTTCGTTATCTATTTCTAAATAACTTATTGATTCATCTTCATTTAATTGAAATTTATTTACTCCCACTATCACAAATTCTTTATTATCAATTTTTGCTTGTTTTTTTGTTGCCGCTTGTTCAATTCTCATCTTGGGAATCCCTTTTTCAATGGCTTTAGTCATTCCACCCGCATCATTTATCTCATTTATATGAACCATTGCTTTTTCTATAAGTTCTTCCGTTAAATATTCAACATAATAACTTCCGCCCCAGGGATCAACTGTGTCACATGCTCCAATTTCTTCTTGAATTATTAATTGTGTATCTCTTGCAATTTTTGCAGAAAATTTTGTTGGTAATCCTATCGCTTCGTCCAATGAATTTGTATGTAGACTTTGGGTTCCTCCAAAGACTGCTGATAAAGCTTCAATCGTTGTACGTGTTATATTGTTAAATGGCTCTTGTTCAGTCAAACTCCAACCACTTGTTTGACAATGTGCTCTTAAGCAGTATGACTTTTCTTCTTTAGGTTTGAACTGTTTCATTAGTTTAGTCCAAAGATATCTAGCAGCCCTCATCTTAGCTATCTCCATAAAATGATTCATCCCAATACCCCAAAAAAACGAAAATCGATTGGCAAAATCGTCTACCTTAAGCCCCGCATTAACTCCTGTTTTTACATATTCAATCCCATTAGCTAGAGTATATGCAAGCTCTAGATCAGCACTAGCTCCCGCTTCTTGCATGTGATATCCGGAAATGCTAATACTATTGAATTTTGGCATATTCTTGCTTGTAAACTCAAAAATATCTGCAATGATTCTAATCGAATCTTTTGGAGGATATATAAATGTATTTCTTACCATATATTCTTTTAAAATATCATTTTGTATAGTTCCAGAAAGTTTTGTAATATCGACTCCTTGTTCTTCAGCAGCAATAATGTAAAATGCCATAATCGGTAATACGGCTCCATTCATAGTCATTGAAACGCTCATTTTGTCTAGTGGAATCCCATCGAATAATATTTTCATATCATCAACACTGTCAATGGCTACCCCCGCTTTCCCAACATCTCCAATTACCCTGGGATTATCGGAATCATAACCTCTGTGGGTTGGCAAATCAAAAGCAACAGAAAGGCCTTTTTGTCCAGCTTTTAAATTTTCTCTATAAAATTTATTACTTTCTTTTGCCGTTGAAAAACCTGCATATTGTCTAATTGTCCATGGTTTTTTGGTATACATAGATGAGTAAGGCCCACGAACAAACGGTGGTAATCCGGCGATTGACTCAGATACTTTTATTTTTGAAAAATCCTTTGAATAATAATTAGATTTAATTTTTATTTGTTCATCGGTTTCAAAAAACACATTTTTTTCTTTTTTGATAGATTTTGGACTAAAGTCCTTTAGGGTTATATTGGAAAAATTCTTTTTATTCATCTATATATTTATTGAATCCAACTAAAATTTTTTCCCCTGAATTATATTGTTCTTTTTCTTTTTTTGAGTTTAGTAAAATATGATTAAAAAGCCCATTATTTTTTAAACTCTCAGAATAACCTCCGTTTGATATTATTTTTTTAAATAAATCAATAGATTTTTGAGCTAAGTTTTCGATTAAATAAGTCAGATAATAACTACCACTGATGGCATTATTAACCTTGTCAATTGAAGTTTCATTTTTTAAAATTAATAGTTGATTGTATTTAATTCTATCAGAAAATTCATTTCTGTTCTTAAATTTAATGTCATATGCGATGGATTTTATAAAATTACAACCCCCTAAAATTCCAGACATACACTCTGAAGTTGATCTTATAATATTATTATTATAATTTTCAATTGTTTTGTTTTTTGTGGATGGTTTAGCAGTAATGATACAATTATCGATCTGTTTACCATATTCTTTTGAAATTATACTCCAAATAATTCTTAAAACTTGAATTTTTGCTATTTCAAAAAAGTAATTATTTCCCTGGATTACCTCAAATGATATTTTTTCAATAAGATTAATTCCATATTTTTCTACTAATTCTGAAGCCGCTGAGATTAAAAAGGCTATTTCTTGTATTATGTTAGCTCCAGAGTTTTTAAAAAATTCTGATGAAATATTTAATTTAAATTTTTCATTTACACAATCATTTAAATTTAAATCATCTATTGAGTCCAATTTTGGTTCAATTAAAATATTTAGATCAGTCTTTTCAATAAATTTATCAGAGCTGATAAAAAAATTACCCCTTGAAATAACGGACTTATCAATATCCTCATTTGCATAATTATATAATGTGAAATTATTTATGTCAATCTCTAATAATTTTTTTATTTCCTCATTTAAATCAATGTTATTACTGCAATCAATATCGCCCATAATATTCCAGGTTTTTGGAAATAATAATTTATCAGGATTGATTATAGAATCAGCGTTTTTTGAATAGTGTGGTGAAATAGTTATTTCTTCGTTTGATAATGAGAATAAATCACAATACTCCTTTTCCCCAATGTCATTTATTATCTTCGAAGCCCATTGATTATGTGTAGTATTTCCAACTTTCATCTAATCTGAAATTGTGTCATATTCTATTAAAAAAATTTCTTCATTATCCTTTTTCATAAATAATTTTTCTCTTGCATATTTTTCAAGCCCAGAGTCAGATTGTATCATTTCAAGTTCAATATTATCTTTTGAAATTTCTTTCTCGTAGTAGGTTTTTTGCTCATTTAACTCTTTAATGTCATTATTTAGTTCTCTGTGAATAATTAGAGAATTACTATCAAAAAATATCATCCAAAAAATAAATAATATTATAATAATTCCATAGGTGCTTTTAACGAATTTTAAAATTTTATTTTTCATCGCAAATTCTTTTTTATTACGTTAATCAAAGGATTAATGTTAATATTTTCGTTGGTGTTTAAAATTAAATCACAAAATGTTTTGTGTGGTTCAACAAATTCAGAGTGCATAATGTCAAGTCTGGTTTCAAATAGGTTTATAACATCATTATAGTTTCTTCCTCTTTCTTTGATATCCCTATCCAACCTTCTTTGGAATCTTACATCTCGTGGACAATCTAAAAATACCGAATAATTAATACTGTCTCTTAAAGTTTTATTTGTAAGAATTAAGATACCTTCTATTATTAATATTTTTTTTGGTTCTAATACTGTTGTTTTTTCAAGTCTTAAATGTGTAGTAAAACAATAGTTAGGTACATTAATATTTATTTCTTGTTTAAGTAAATCAATATGTTTATTTAATAAGTCAAAGTCAATTGCCTCAGGTATATCATAATTTAATTTATCCCTTTGGTTAAAATCTAAACTGGCATTATTCTTATAATATGAATCTGAAGACAACAAACAAATTTCTGATGCATCAAATAAATTAATGACTTCGTTAACAATTGTAGTTTTTCCACTTCCAGTACCACCAGTAATTCCTATAATGAACATTTTATTCAATAAGTTTTATAATTCCAAGGTTTTCAACCCCCACAAAAATATTTTTGTCTTTGTCTAACTCAACAGATCTTACTCTGCCAATTTGATCAAATAATTTTTTTTCTTCTACTACTTTACCATCTTTAATAACACATTGGTGTAGGTATTGAAACTTTAACGATCCTATTAAAATACTTTGATTTAGTGACGGATAATTTGGGTTGTCAATATAAACCATTCCGCTGGGTGCAATAGACGGAACCCAAAAGTGAATTGGGTCAACCATACCATCTATGGAAGTTTTATCCGTAAATTTTGTTCCGATATAATTAATGCCGTAGCTGGCTAATGGCCATCCATAATTTTCTCCAGCTTCAATGATATTTATTTCATCACCACCTCTAGGGCCATGCTCATGAATCCATATTTTATTATTTTTTTCGTCATAAAACATTCCTTGGGGGTTTCTGTGGCCATAGCTGAAAATTGCTTTTTTTGAATTTTTCTCGTTAACAAAAGGATTGTTAATTGGAATTCTTCCGTCATCATGTAATCTATAGATTTTACCACCATCTCTATTGATATCCTGCGGGTTAAGATCTCGATTTCCTCTGTCGCCAATACTGAAAAATATATAATTATCCTTGTCAAATACCATCCTGCTTCCATAATGAAGGCTTCTTTTACTATTTGGTAAGGCTTTATAAATTATTTGCTGATTAGTTGCTTGATTTCCATTTAATTTAAATCTTAATATAGATGTGTTTGTTCCCTCATTTTTATCATTAGAAGATGAGTATGAGATGTAAATCCATTTGTTTTCAGAATAATTGGGATGTAATTCGATATCAAGTAAACCACCTTGATTTTTAGAAATAATTTCAGGAAGATTTTTGATAACCGTTTTTATACCGTTTTTATAGTGAATTAACTCACCCCTACGTTCAGTAATCAAAATTGAATCGTCAGGCAAAAAAACAAATGCCCATGGTACATCTAAATTATCAACTATTAATTCGTATTTCAATTCATTTGGAAATGAATTATTAAAAAAACAAAAAACTGTAAAAAATAATATAAACTTCTTCATATAATGAAATTACAAAAAACTACTTATTAAATGGTTAAATGCATGCTTCAAATCAACAATAATTACATATTTTTGTTTATCAAATTAAATGTAAATGAGTGAAAAAGTAAATTGCCTTATCATAGGCTCAGGTCCGGCAGGTTATACAGCAGCAATATATGCTGCAAGAGCAAATATGAATCCAGTTTTATATCAAGGGATTCAACCTGGTGGCCAGTTAACAACTACAACGGATGTTGAAAATTTTCCTGGATACCCAGACGGAGTTTCTGGTCCTGAAATGATGGTAGAATTACAAAAACAAGCAGAAAGATTTGGTACTGATATCCGAAATGGTTGGGTAACAAAAGTTGATTTTACTGATAGGTTAAAATTATGGATTAATGATGAGCATGAATTGGAATGTAATTCAGTAATAATATCAACTGGAGCGTCTGCAAAATATCTTGGTTTAGATTCTGAAAAAAAATATCTTGAATCTGGCGGTGGAGTATCAGCTTGTGCAGTATGCGATGGGTTTTTTTATAAAAACCAAGAAGTTGTAATTGTTGGTGGTGGAGATTCTGCATGTGAAGAAGCTCATTATCTTTCAAAATTATGTAGCAAAGTGACTATGTTAGTTAGAAGAGACGAATTTAGAGCCTCCAAGATTATGCAAGAAAGGGTTATGAAAACTGAAAATATTGAAATACTTTTTAACACATCTACATTAGAGGTTAAAGGTGACGGTCAATTAGTATCGTCAATTCTTACAAAAAACAATATAACAGGTGAAATAAAGGATATTCCTGCTACAGGGTTTTTTGTTGCTATTGGACATAAACCTAATACAGATATTTTTAAACCATACATAGATATGGATTCGACAGGCTACATAATAAATAAACCTGGTTCAACAAAAACTAATATTGAAGGTGTATTTGTTTCTGGAGATGCAGCTGATCATACATATAGACAAGCAATTACAGCAGCAGGAACAGGTTGCATGGCAGCATTAGATGCCGAAAGATACTTAGCTTCTAAGTAAATTTTTTAATTTAGTGAGTCTATGCAGTTTTTTAAAAGAAATCCCTTTGGCCATATACTATATATTAAAAAGTGGATTATCAGAATTATTGGTGCCTATAGTCATAGGAGATACAGAGGATTTAACGAACTTAAAATTGAAGGCTCTGAAATTATTAGAGATTTAGAAGATTCAAATGTTTTATTTATTTCCAATCATCAGACATATTTTGCTGACGTTGTTGCTATGTTTCACGTATTTAACGCAAGTTTAAAGGGAAGAGTAGATTCCATTAAGAATATAGGTTATCTATGGGATCCAAAACTTAATATTTATTTTATTGCAGCAAAAGAAACTATGAATGCGGGATTAATTCCAAAAATTTTAGCTTATGCAGGTTCTGTAAGTATTGAAAGAACATGGAGAAATAACGGAGAAGACGTAAATAGAAAAGTAAAATTTAGCGATATTTCTAATATCGGAAAAGCATTAAATGACGGTTGGGTAATAACATTTCCCCAGGGAACAACCACTCCATTTAAGCCCGTGAGAAAAGGAACAGCATTTTTAATTAAGCAATACAAACCAGTAGTAGTACCTATTGTTATAGATGGTTTTAGAAGATCGTTTGATAAAAAAGGTTTAAGGGTAAAGAAAAAAAACATCCTTCAAACAATGACTATAAAAAAGCCTTTAAAAATTGATTATGATAAAGAGTCAACGGACGAAATAATTAACAAAATTGCACACTCAATAGAGCAACATGAAACTTTTTTAAAGGTAATTCCTCAAAAAGAGCTAAAGAAGGAGAATGAACTTAACAAAAAAAGAGAGTTTTAAATTTTAAATACATCACCTTCTTCTATAATATCATTAACCTGGGAAGCAACCCTGTGAAAAGCATCTAAGTCAGACGCATCTATTTTTGATCTAACCAAACTTTTGAAATGTCTTATTTTTTCAATAACAATCTTTCTTTTTTTTAAGCCAAGCTTAGTTAGTGAAATTATTATACCTCTACCATCATTAGGATCAGGTCTTCTAGTAATAAGGTTTTTATTTTCCATAGAATTTAATATCCTAGAAATACTATTAGATTCTAACCCCATTACAGGGCCTATTGAAGTTGATGGACTTCCGTTTTCTGGGTCAATACTTATTAAAGTAAAACTAATTGAGAATGTAACATCATATTTAGAAGCCTCAAGATTATACATTTTCTCTATGTTTTTCCAAGTTTGTCTAACAACAAAATCAACCCTTCTTCTAAAATCTTTATTAATTATCATAATAACATTAGTTAACAATATATAATGCTTGCAGAGTAAATTTAAAAAAATATTTTATTTTTTTATAATCCTATGATTTTCAACACCTAACTCTGAAAATAATTTGACTATATAAACACCAGGATTTGACATTGGTAATCTTATCCTTGAGATATTAGGTTCTTCTTTTACCAAAAGTTTTTTTCCTAGCAAGTCATATATTTCTAATCTATTTATCTTATTTTCTGATACTACATTTATATAATCATTTGCAGGATTGGGGTAAATTCTTGAACCATATTGTTCAATTTCAGAAATGTTTAAATTTTCTGAAAGCCCCTTTATTTTAAAATTATCAAAATAAAACCCATCTCTTCTGAGGCCTCCGTCTGTGTAAAGCTTAAATCTCACAAAAATTTCATCGCCTAAATAATCTGTAAGCAAAATACTTTCATTAATCCATTGTGGTTGATTTCCGTCATATAATGGTTCATCTAGCGCATAATCATGTGTTTCTATTCCTTTCCTAGTGTATTCTCCACATTGTGGAATCCAAGTGTTTCCGTTATCAACTGAAATTTCCAATTGAACATAATCATACCCTGATTCAATGCTCCACTTAGCATCAAAATTAATTTCAGCATAAACATATCCAGAAAGATTTATAGGATTAATTAGTTGAATTATTTCTTCAGAATTATTGCTGTAATTAGAATATGGAGAATCTGTAATACTAGTTTGTGGTGAAAAATATTCTTCATAGGTGTTAGACCATTCAGAACTGTCATCCCAGAAACTATTGTAATTATCGCTTTCATCTTCAATAATTATTTGTGTTTGCCCATAAATCTTTGTTACTTCTATTTCCTCATCAAATAAACCATTATTTAAAACATATTTATAAATAATGTTATCCCCTACAACAATAGACTCGTTTAAAGAAATATCAAAACTATCGTTAATGATTTCACCAATTTGAGCTGAACTGATACTAATTGAAGATGAAACATTACTAATATTTGAGGATACTGGTATTATGGAAATTAAAAATTCTTCATCATCAGAAATTCCAAGTCTTTGAATACTAAAATCCGATTGAAAATTGAGACTTGAAATAAAGTTTGAAGTATTATCATCTAATTTTGCATAATTCCCAATCATTTTAGCGGCTGTTAAGTTTAAATAGAGCATTCCTTTACAAAGGTCTTCAATTGTTGATGACTGTGGCCAAAATGAACTACCAATTTCAGGTGTCATGGCAAATATTTTTTCTCTTGTTTGGTTATTTTCTGTTATAAGCATACCATACATAAAATCATCACTATCACCAGCTGCTGGGTATAGATCAGCACTTATTATATTTTCATAATTATTTTCACTCACAAGCTCAGACGAAATAAATTGATAGATTTCATCATCATCAGTTGGTTGATTATAATCATATCCATAAGGGTATAAAAGTAAATTACCATATGTATGGTTATTTAGAGCTAGTTTGAAATTTTTTGACTCAACCAGATACCTTACAGCTCTGTTTTCAGCTTCTGAGAATGGTTCGTCACCAGCATAGGTGTTTCCATTAGGACTACTTGATGTCCCAGACGTATTCCAAACTTCGTTACCATTGTTATCAACATAAGAATAGTTTCTATTATTATCTACCCCATGATTATCTCGTCTATTTTTTCTCCACATTCCACCTCCACTTGGCTCACTTGTTTCATTATAAATATATCCATCAGGGTTTACACAGGGTACAAAATACAACTCTGAATTGTCAATGATTTGCTTAATACTTTCATTGGAGTCATAATTTTCTAGTAAGTACCACATAAAATATATTAGTTGTTGCATAGATCCTGGTTCACGAGCATGATGAAGAGCTGTATAAAGAATTTGAGGCTCCTCTTCTTCATCATTTCCAGGGTTATCTGAAATTTTTACCAATTGTAAAAATCTACCTTCATATGTTTCGTGAATATGAGGAGAATTTGTGTAATTAGGATCTTTAATATCAACCCTTTCTGAAATTAGATTTGGGTATTGGAAATACATATCATCTAATTCATCCAAAATTTCGTTGTAGGTGTAAAAGCCTCCAAAATCATCACCTTCCTTAAAGTCATAATTTTCTGGTGTTAAATAATCATTAGTAGTTTCACAATAATCATTTGATTTTATCTCAAAGTCAGTCTTATTTCTACTTTGATAAAAGCTTATAACATCTTCAATTAAGATTTCATATGAAAACCCCAAAAGGTTAATCTTATTTAAATCCTCAGTGGAAAAATCAGAAATGAAAAAATGATTTTTTTTATT
The DNA here is from genome assembly GCA_902581145.1 of uncultured Bacteroidota bacterium. GTDB lineage: Bacteria > Bacteroidota > Bacteroidia > Flavobacteriales > Flavobacteriaceae > MED-G13. Next base: position 54,680 of record CACHNE010000002.1, read on the forward strand.
AATTCCGTGGTCAATACAGACTCCGTTATTCGCAAGTTTTACTAAATCTGATGCTTTAGAATAATTGATTTTTACTTTGTGAAAAACATCTTTGTTTTGTAAAAATGTTGACTGGAATGTCAAAAGTGATACTAATAAAACCAGATACTTTTTCATTAAAAGTTTTCTAGAATAGGGCAAATATTATTCCGAAATCATTGAATTTTCTAAAATCCAATCTTTTGCGTTCTTAAAGGCTAATATCCAAGGGCTTACTTTGTCATTTCTGTCATTATGGTAGAATGCCCAATTCCACTTAAAAATTGACCTTTCTATGTGAGGCATGGTAACAAGATGTCTGCCATCATCACTGCAAAGCATAGCAGAGTTAAAATCAGAACCATTTGGATTTGACGGATAATCACTGTAACCATATTGTGCAACTATATTATAATTTTCAGAAGAGTAGGGTAGTTTAAATTTTCCTTCACCATGGCTGATCCAAACACCTAATGTTAAACCCTCAAGGTTATTCAACATTACTGAATTGTTTTTGTTTATCTTGACGGAAGTAAAATTACTTTCATGTTTTTTAGAATCATTAAAAGTCATTTTACCATGTTCTTTGTGTGTTGGATAAATTAAATCAAGTTCCATAAACAATTGACATCCATTACATATGCCAATTGACAAAGAGTTTTTTCTTGAAAAGAAGTCCTCTAATGATTTTTTTGCAATTTCATTATATTTGAATGACCCTGCCCATCCTTTTGCTGAACCAAGAACATCAGAATTGGAAAACCCTCCAACCGCACCTAAAAATTGAATGTCCTTTAGGGATTCCTTTCCGCTAATCAAATCAGTCATGTGAACATCTTTAACCTCAAAACCAGCCATGAAGAGTGCGTTTGCTAATTCTCTTTCACTATTACTGCCTTGCTCTCTCAAAATTGCAGCTTTTGGTTTTACCAGTGATGAATTAAATCTATAATTTCCTTTAAAATCATCTGGAAATTTAAATTTAAGTGGTTGTTTTTTATAATTTTTATATCTAACCTCAGCTAAATTATTTGAAGTTTGCTTTCTGTCTAATAGCATGGACGTGTGATACCAATAATCTCTAAATTTTTCCAAGTCAAATGAATACTTATTTTCAAAATTTTTGATATTTAGTGTGTTACCGCTTATAACTTCACCAATCTTTAATGCATTAATTCCATTTTTTGAAAAGGTTTTTTCTGCTTTTTCATTGTAAACCTGTATTATTATTCCACTATTTTCTGAAAATAAAGCTTTAACTATATCTTTTTCATTTAATACTGAGAGATCAATATTTGCTGAAATATTGTTTGATGAAAAACACATTTCCATCAACGTGGTAATGAATCCACCTGATCCTATGTCATGACCAGCAACTATATGATTATTTTTTATTAGAATTTGAATTGTTTCAAATGCGTTTAAAAAGTATTTCGCATCATTAATTGACGGGGTTTCATTTCCAATATCTCCGATTATTTGAGAAAATGCAGACCCTCCAAGTTTAAAATTATCACACGAAAAATTTACATAGTAAATCGATCCACGATTTAATTTGAATACAGGTTCTACTATATTAAAAATATCATTACAATGAGCTGTAGCTGAAATGATTACGGTTCCTGGAGACTTTACTTCAATATTATCATATTTTTGATTCATTGAGAGTGAATCTTTACCTGTAGGAATATTAATACCCAATTCAATTGCAAATTTTGAAACAGATTTAACTGCCTCATAAAGTCTTGTATCTTCTCCTTGATTTTTACATGGCCACATCCAGTTTGCTGAAAGAGAAACACCCTTTATTCCATTTTGTAGAGGCGCCCAAATAATATTTGTCAATGCTTCTGCAATACTGTTTTTACTTCCAGCAATTGGGTCAATTAATGCGGAAATAGGGGAGTGTCCAATAGAAGTTGCAATTCCATTTGAAGTTGAATAGTCTAACGCCATAACTCCACAGTTATTTAGTGGTAGCTGTAGCTCACCCACACATTGTTGTTTAGCAACTTTTCCCCCTACACATCTATCAACTTTGTTAGTTAACCAGTCTTTACACCCAACTGATTCTAAACTAAATAATTCTTTTACATATTCATTTATTAATTTTTCTGAATATTGTAATTCGTTGTATTTTTTTGATATTGTCTTATCAGTTAAAATAGTTTCCGGCGAGCTTCCAAAAAAATGATCCAGACTTAGGTCAACACAACTGAGTTTTGTTTTTTCTGAATAAATTGTGAACCTTTTATCATCCGTAACTTTTCCGACAATATACATAGGAGCCCTTTCCCTTTCACAAATTCTTATAAATTCGTTAATATTTTCCTTTTTTATGATTAACCCCATTCTTTCCTGAGATTCATTGCCGATAATTTCTTTGTTAGATAGTGTTGGGTCGCCTACGGGAAGCTTATCTAACTCAATAAAACCTCCAGTATCTTCTACTAATTCTGTTAAACAATTTAAATGGCCACCTGCTCCGTGATCATGGATTGAAACTATACAATTTTTATTATTTTCTATTGTACCTCTAATAGCGTTAGCAACTCTTTTTTGCATTTCTGGATTTGATCTTTGAATTGCATTAAGTTCAATACCAGTGGAAAATTCTCCAGTATCTGCTGAAGATACTGCCGCACCACCCATTCCAATTCTATAGTTATCTCCACCCATAATTACAATTAAATCGTCCTTCTCAGGAGTTTTCTTTAAAGAGTGGTCTTTATTTGCATATCCGATGCCACCAGCTAACATAATTACTTTGTCATATGCCTGTATTTCTCCATTTGTTTCATTTTCAAATGTAAAAACTGACCCAGAAATTAAAGGCTGTCCAAATTTATTACCAAAATCTGAAGCACCGTTAGATGCTTTTATTAAAATATCTAACGGAGTTTGATAGAGCCATTTTCTTTCTTTTATATTTTTTTCCCATTTTTTCTCATCAATTCTTGAGTAGGGAGTCATGTATACAGCAGTACCTGCAAGAGGAATTGAACCTCTTCCTCCAGCTAGCCTGTCTCTGATTTCACCTCCCGAACCTGTAGCAGCTCCATTGAATGGTTCAACTGTAGTCGGAAAATTATGAGTTTCAGCTTTTAGTGAAATTACGCTATCAATTTCTTGAGAAACATAAAAATCTGGTTTATCTGACGTCGTAGGTGCAAATTGATTTATTTTTGGACCTTTTATAAAAGCAACATTGTCTTTATAGGCAGATACAATATTTTCAGGGTTTTCTTTAGATGTTTGTTTAATTAATGAAAATAAACTATACTCTTTTTCTTCACCATCAATTATAAATTTACCGTTAAATATTTTATGTCTACAATGTTCAGAATTAACCTGTGAGAAACCAAAAATTTCAGAATCAGTCAATTTCCGATTAATTTTTTTCGAAATATTATTTAGATAGTCAACTTCATCGTCGCTTAGTGACAAACCCTCTTTCTCGTTATACTCTTGAATATTAGAAATACTTGTGATTTTTTTTGGATCTAAATTTATCTTAAAAAGCGATTGTGATAAAGATTCAAATTTTTCATTTAACATAGGGTCAAAATCATTTGTAGTTTTTTTACTTTCGGTATATTTTTCGATTCTTAGAATAGAATCTAATCCCATGTTCTTACATATTTCAACTGCATTTGTACTCCATGGAGATATCATTGCAGCTCTTGGACCAATAAATTCTTTTTTAATTTGAACATCTGAAAGTAAAGATGCATTTCCTAACAACCATTCAAGTTTTTTTATTTCATCCTTTGAAATAGTATGATCAGTTTGTACTGCAAAAATTGAATGGTTTTGAGATTCAAAAAAAGATATCATTTAATAAGGAATATGAATGCTAAATTTAGTCCAAATTAATTTATAAACTAGTAAAAAAAATACACTTAAATAAATAGTTATTCACCTCTTTTAAACACTAATTTATATTGATTGCATTTTAACAAGATTGCTGTAAATACCATCATTTTTCATAAGTTCTTTATGAACACCTGATTCAATAATTTTTCCTTTTTCTAAAACAATAATTTTATCAGCATTTTGGATTGTAGATAATCTATGAGCTATAACTAATGAAGTCTTATTTTTCATCAGATTTTCTAAAGCATTTTGAACAAGCTTTTCACTTTCACTATCTAGAGCAGATGTTGCTTCATCTAAAACCAAAATTGGAGGGTTTTTTAGAACTGCTCTTGCAATACTTAATCTTTGTTTTTGACCTCCTGAAAGTTTATTTCCAGAATCTCCAATATTAGAATCTATATGTTCTGGCATTTTGCTCACGAATTCCCAAGCGTTTGCAATTTTTAAGCATTCGATTATCTCTTCATTTGTCGCTTCAGGTTTAGCTATGAGGAGGTTATTTTTAATAGAATCATTAAACAGAATTGAATCTTGGGTTACTAGTCCGATAAGATTTCTTAAGGCATCTTTCTTTAAATTTTTAATGTTTATTCCGTCAACGTTTATTGAACCAGAGTTAACATCATAGAATCTACATATTAAATTAGCTAATGTAGATTTTCCACTTCCTGATTGTCCTACCAAAGCAAAACTTTTACCTTTTGGGATTTTTAAGTTTAGACCGTCTACAATGGTTTCATCTTCGTATGAAAAAGTGATATTATTGATTTCAATACCACTACTAAAAGATTCAATATTTTGTGCATTTTTATCTTCAACAACCATTGTTTCATTATCAATTATGTGAAATATTCTTTCAGCAGCTGCAGAAGCTTTTTTGACCTTGTATGTAGCTCTGCTTAAGGATTTGGCAGGTGTTAAAATATTATATGCAAGTCCAAGATAAACTATGAAAGCACTTGCATCTAAAGTGTTTTCTTTTAAAACCATAATTCCACCAAACCATAACACTCCGGCAATTGATGATATTCCTAAAAATTCGCTTAATGGACTAGCAAGATTTTTTCTGTTTAAAACACTGTTTGAAAATTTATAGAATCTACTTGTTGAGTCGGTAAATTTTTTAAAAAAATTTTTTTCTGCATTAAATATTTTTAAAATTTTCATCCCGGAAAGGGTTTCATCTACAAGCGAAATAAATTGACCTTGTTCTTTTTGAACTTTTAGAGATTTTCTTCTTAGTGATTTTCCAACAACAGAGATAACAAATCCACATATTGGAATAAATATTATTACAAATAGACTAAGCTTTGGACTAATTAAAAACATTGAAATTAGAGTGAACAAGACCATTAGAGGATCTTTTACAATTAATTCAAAAATTGATAAAAATGAATTGTCTAATTCCTGAACATCAGATGATATTCTTGCAACTATATCTCCTCTTTTTTTTTCAGAGTAGAAGGAAAGAGATAATTTAATCATCTGTTCATATATATCATTTCTAATGTTTTTCACAACACCATTTCTAAGAAAGGTTATAAAAAACATAGACAGATAGTTAAAAATATTTTTTAATAAAAATGTTATGATGATTATAGAGACCATAAAAATTAGTACATCATCGCTTCCAGAAGCCTTTTTTGTAGTTACAAAGTAGTTTAAATAATTTTCAACGTAATTAGCTGCTTCAGACATTCCTTGCCAAACAGGTGGATTATTGAGTTGTTCTGTCTGATTAAAAAGTACCTTTAGCATCGGAAACAAAGAAATCATGGATAGTGTCCCAAAAAATGCATAAAAAATATTTGAGAGTATATTCAGTATAAAATACTTTTTATAAACCCATGCATATCCGAAAATTCTGTTAAAATAGTTAGTTTTCATAAATCTATACTTTCAACTATTTCTTTAATTTTATTTTCTAATGTAGTATTCACTGATTCAAACTCATTGATATTATCCAAATCAGCATTAACACTAATGTACATTTTAATTTTCGGTTCGGTTCCACTTGGTCTTAAAATAATTTTACAGCCATCAATTGATTCAAATTCGATAACATTTGATTTTGGAAAATAAATTTTTTCATTCGTTTTATCTATTAAATTACTCTTTATCGACGTTGAATAATCACAAAAATATTTCACCCTTGATTCTGAAATAAATTTCAATGGGTTTTTTCTGTAGTTATCAATAAGACTTTTTATTTCTTCTTGACCTTTTTGACCACGTTTAACAATTGAAATTAATTTTTCTTTGTAAAATCCGTGAAGAACATAAAGCTTCACTAATTCATTGAATACACTACTATTATTTTCTTTATAGTAAGACATCATTTCGAAAGCAGCTAAACTCGCTGTCAAAGCGTCTTTGTCACGAACATCATCACCTATCATCAGTCCATAACTTTCTTCTCCACCAACAATAAATTTCTGATCTGGAAAATCCTCAATCATTTTGGCAATCCATTTAAAGCCTGTTAGACTTAATTTGTAGTCAACATTGTAATATTTGGCTATGTTTTTAATCATTGGTGTTGAAACTATTGTTGACGCAATAAAGTAGTTTTTATTTAGTGTAATTGCTGTTTTTTTTCTTTTTAGAATATAATCAAACATTAATACCATTAATTGATTGCCGTTAATCAAGGCCAAATTATTATTAAAATCTCTTACAGCAACCCCTAATCTATCCGCGTCGGGATCAGTCCCTATTATCATTTCTGCATTTTCATCCTCTGCTAACTTTAAAGCTAAGTCAAGTGATTCAACTTCCTCTGGGTTTGGTGATTCAACTGTAGAAAAATCAGCATCAGGAGCCATTTGAGATTTAACATATTTAGCATTTTCATACCCCGCTCTTTTTAATAATTTTGAAATTATAGTGGATGATGTTCCGTGTAAAGCAGTGAAAATAATTTTACTAGATCTATTTTTTAAGTCAGTATTTAATCCGTTTTTTAAACAAACATCAATGAATAAGTTGTCAATTTTTGTATCAATAATTTCAATTAATTCCTCCTTAAAATTAAAGTTGATATCATTGAAATTAACTTGTTCGATTTCGTTTATTAATAAGTTATCAATCGGAGGAACAATTTGACCACCATCCTGCCAGTAAACTTTAAACCCATTATACTCAGGTGGATTATGAGAAGCGGTTAGAACAATTCCACATGAACAATTTAATTTTCTAACCGCATATGAAAGTTCTGGGGTAGGCCTTAAATGTGAAAATAAAAACACCTTTATATCATTAGCAGAAAATACCTCGGCTACAGTTCTTGCTAACTCAACACTGTTGTGTCTGCAATCATAGGCGATAACAGCAGATTTATTACCGTCAATGTTTTTGTTTAAGTAATTTGATATTCCTTGAGTGTTCTTTCCTATTGTGTATTTATTTATTCTATTAGTTCCTACACCCATAAGTCCACGCATACCACCCGTTCCAAATTCTAAATTTTTGTAAAATGCATCATGTAATTTGGTTTTATCCTTTGCAAGAATATTTATTTTTTTTTGAGTTTGCTCACAAAAAGGATATTTAGACCACTCTTCAATATTTTTATTTGCTGTGTCTTTCATTGAATGAATTAAATTCAAAATTATAGTTTAACAATATTATTTCAGAGGTAATGTTGTTAAATATATCACAAATTTGTTTGCTTTTGGATTACGTACTGAGGGCTTTTATTAATACTTTTCAAGATTAATTCACCAATAAAGCCCATTGAGAAAAATTGACTACCGATTATCATTGTAACTAAACTTATGTAGAATTCAGGCCTTTCTGTAATTAGCCGGCCACCTGGGTTTACAAAAATTTTATCGTAACCTAGAAAACCAGCAAATAAAAAACCTGTTGTTAGCATAATCATTCCTAATGAACCAAATAAATGCATCGGTCTTTTCCCAAAACTAGAAATAAACCATATGGTAGTTAAATCCAGGAAACCATGTAAAAATCTGCTAGGTCCAAATTTTGTATTTCCATGTTTTCTTGGTCTATGATTCACAATTTTTTCACCAATCTTATGGTAACCCTCATTTTTGGCTAAAACGGGAATATATCTGTGCATTTCACCATAGACATTAATATTTTTTATGACATCTTTTTTATATGCTTTTAATCCACAATTAAAATCGTTTAACTTTATTCCTGAGGTAATCCTTGCAGCAAAATTGAAAATTTTTGAAGGTATGTTCTTGAATAAAATTGAATCAAATCTTTTTTTCTTCCATCCAGAGACCAAATCATAATTATCATTTATAATCATGTCGTACATTTCAGGTATTTCTTTTGGATCGTCTTGTAAATCAGCATCCATGGTAAAAACAACATCACCATTACAGTTCAAGAATCCAGCGTGTAACGCCTGAGATTTGCCGTAGTTTCTTTTGAATTTTATTCCTTTTATACAGGCGGAATTTTTAGAAAGTGTTTGAATTACCTCCCAAGATTCATCAGTACTACCGTCGTCTATTAGGATAATTTCATATGTAAAGCCGTAACTAGACATAACTTCACAGATAGAATTGCATAATTCATTCAGTGATTGACTTTCATTAAGAAGCGGTATTACAACGGATATATTCACCTGATTTTAAGATTTTTTAAAGATTAAAGCTATAATTAGTCCAAAAATTGCATTTCTTAGAAGTGCATTTGCATAATTTTGAACAATAGCCATCCATGAGAATGAGTGGTTTTTTTGCATTTCATCCATTGTGAGAGCAATAACTTCAGAAGGAGAATTGAAATTTTCCATCATGGTTTTTGTAAAGACCATTATTTCTTCATGAATTAAATCCGCAGCAGCCGGATCAATAAATTTAAATAGTACAATGTTACCCATTGTAACAATCAAATATCCGATGGCAACACACAAAAAATACGCTGTAAAGGCCTCTTTGAAAGTTATAATTTGGTTTTGTATTTTTTTTGCACTGTATACAGAGTAGATACTTACAGCGAGTGTAGGTAACATGTAAGCTAGCATTATCCATGTATTTGTGAATAATTTCAGATCAATAACATAAATTAAAGCGGTGATAACAAATAAAAATGTACCTAGCTTAATTCCCAGATCAATTGTGTTTTTCTTAAGGTTAGTTTCCATGATTTTATAAAATTTGATTCAAATATACAAAAACGATATTCCAAAAAAATCAAATTAAATGACCACAACTATTGTTTAGTATTAAAAAATCAATAAATTTGCACCTCAAAATCAGTAAAATGAAAAAAGGAATACACCCTGAAAACTATAGACTTGTTGCTTTTAAAGACATGTCTAATAATGATATATTTTTAGCCAAGTCAACAGCTCAAACCAATGAAACTGTTTCTGTTGAAGGTGTTGAATATCCCCTGATTAAATTAGAAATTTCAAGAACTTCTCATCCATACTACACTGGAAAAGCTAAGTTGGTTGATACTGCTGGAAGAATTGATAAATTCAAGACTAAATATGCTAAATTCAACAAAAAATAGTAGCAAAAAATATTAACTTAAAACCTCTCAAATACTCATTTGAGAGGTTTTTTTTTTACATTTAACCATTTACATAATTAATTATATGTCAAAAGTATATTTTAGGAATATTGAAAAAGAAGATTTAAATCAGGTATTCGTTCTTTTAAACCAATTAAAACCTATAGATATTTCAAAAATTGACCCTGAAAAGGCTTGGGATAACTTTGTAAGTAATTCTAGTTCCAACTCAATTGTTGGAATATATGATAATAAGATTATTGCTTATGGTAGTGTTGTTGTTGAAAATAAAGTTAGAGGTGAGGTTGCTGGTCATATTGAGGATATAGTTGTTGACACAGAGGTCAGAGGTAAAATGATAGGTGTGTCTCTTATCAAAGAATTGGTAAAAGTTGCCAAAAGAAAAGGATGCTACAGAATAACATTATTTTGCAAAGAATCGCTGATTAATTTTTATTCAAGAAATGGTTTTGAGGTTAATAATATTGTAATGAAAAAATACCTCTAATCTACTTTTCTAACATTCCTCAGATCCAATAAATTAGTAGAGTTTATTTCCATACCAACAACATTTTCAGAAATAAATCTTACGACTTCGTCATAAAATAAAGGAACTATTATCGATTTTGATGTAATAATAGAATCCATTTTTTGATACAATAATTTAGATTTTTCAGGGTTTGTTTCCTTTAATGAATTCTCATACATTCTGTCGTATTCATCATTGCTAAAATGAGTGTAGTTAGGTCCGTCTGGGGCAAGATTTTTACTGTAAAAAAGAGATAAATAATTTTCTGCATCTGGGTAGTCAGCTATCCAGCTAGCTCTGAAGAAATCTAAATTGCCATTTGCTTTAGCTTGCTTTAATGCAGATCCAGGAATAACATCGATATTAATTTCAATACCTAATTTCTCAAGTTCTTTTTGAATAAATTCACATAAATCAAGATAATTACTTGAAGTGGTTAATGTTAATGAGGGTGTAGAATTGTATTTTTGTTTATAATTGTTTACATATGACTTAGCGAGTTCTGTATTGTATTTATTTATATTATTTTTTTTGTAACCCGGTAACCCTGAAGGTATAAATCCTGCTTCTGCCGGAATACCAACTCCATTTCTTAAAAATTTCAGCATCTTTCTTTTATCAAATCCAATATTAATTGCTTTTCGAATTAGTTCCGATTTTATTTCATTTTTTTCAGATTTCAGGAAAAAGGCTAAATACTCAGTGTTTAAATAAGGCCCACGCAACATTTTAATTCTATCTTTATAGAACTCATTAAGTCTACCATCGTTAGTTATTATTTCATCTTTATATGAGTTGTCAAGTCCAGAAATAAAGTCAATTTTACCTTTAACTAACTGTAAAAATTCACTTTGTTTTTCGGGCAAAAATGTTATTGCAACAGCTTCCAAGTAAGGCAATTGGTTTCCAATAGAGTCTTTTTGAAAATAGTTCTCATTTTTTCTAAGTACTAGTTTAATGTTTTCTTCCCATCTCTTAAATTTAAAGGGTCCTGTACCTATTGGATTTGATCTAAAGTCATCATCATAGAATTCAACCACATTTTTTGGTACAACTGAACAATATTTCATGGTAAGTAGGCCTAAAAATGCGTTAAAAGGGTTTTTCAATTTAATTTGAAAAATTGAGTCGTTTTTTGCCTCAAAATTATCGACTTTATCAAATATCCAACGTCCTGGTGAGGCATTTTTGGGATCTAATAATCTATTGAAGCTATATTCAAAATCATAGGCAGTAACATTCCTCTTTTCAAGACTTGGATGTGGATGAAACTCCACAGATGTGTTAATAATAAATGTGTAAAGCTTACCGTTTTCTGAAATTTTCCAACTTTTAGCTACGGAGGGGACAACATTTAATTCTTTATCCATTTCAACTAGACCATTAAAAAGTTGATTTACTGCTTGAATATTTGCAATATCTTTAGCAAAAATTGGATCTAATGAATTTATATTCTTATGCTCATTATATCTAAAAACAGTATTTAAATCTGTAGACTTTCTTTCTTCACATGATGAAAAAATTATAAGTAAAGCAATCAATTTAAAGTATAGATTTTCCTTAAAAATTAATATGTCGTGTTTGATAAACATAATTAGTCGTAAATTTACAATCCTTTTAGGATAAAAAAATGTTAGCAAAGAAAAAAGTCGCATTTCATACACTCGGTTGCAAATTGAATTTTACTGAAACTTCAACCATTGCCAGATCATTTGTTGAAAATGGTTATGAATTAACAGATTTTTCAAATAAAGCTGATTTTTATGTAATCAACACTTGCTCTGTTACTGATAATGCTGACAAGAAGTTTAAAAATATTTTAAATAAGGCTAATAAAAATAACCCTGATGCATTTAAAATTGTTATTGGATGTTATGCTCAACTTAAACCAGAACCAATTTCTAAAATTCAAGGAGTTGACTTGGTGTTGGGGGCTAATGAAAAATTTAATGTAGTTGATTATTTAGATACACTGAGTAAGGAAAATACTCATGTCTATTCATGTGATATCAATAAAGTAAATTCATACGAAAGTAGTTTCTCGGTTGATGATAGAACCAGATCATTTTTAAAAATACAGGATGGATGTGATTACAAGTGTACATATTGTACAATTCCATTAGCTAGGGGAGTTTCAAGAAGCGATAGCCTTGAAAATATAAAAAATAATATTTCGCAGATTTCGGCTAAGTTTGTTAAAGAAATTATTTTAACTGGAGTAAATATCGGTGATTACGGAAAAGGTGAGTTTGGTAATAAAAAACATGAAACAACATTTCTAGAACTAATTAAAGAATTAGACTTAACCAGTAAAATTGATAGATTTAGAATTTCGTCAATTGAACCAAATTTGTTAAAAAATGATATTATAGATTTTGTTTCAAAAAGTAATTTATTTGTTCCTCATTTTCATATACCTCTTCAAAGTGGATCGAATAAAATATTAGCAAGAATGAAAAGAAGGTATAAAAAAGAGCTTTATGAAGATAGAATCAATCATATACATTCAAAAATTGACAATTGTTGTATTGGCGTTGATGTTATTGTTGGATTCCCAGGCGAAACCGATTCAGATTTTCAAGACACTTACGATTTCTTATTAAATCTTGAAATTTCATATTTACATGTTTTTACATACTCTGAAAGAGATAATACTGAGGCTGCAAGTATGAATGATAATATTCCAAAAAATATCAGAAATAAAAGAAGTAAAATGCTTAGGTCACTTTCAGAAAAAAAGAAAAGAATATTTTATAATTCTCAGCTTAATAAGATCAGGCCCATTCTTTTTGAAACTGAAAATAAATTTGGATACATTCACGGGTACACAGACAATTATATAAAAGTTAGGCATCCTTGGAGTCCTAGTCTTTCAAATAAGATTATATACGCAAAACTTTCAAAGATAGATAATGAAGGATTCGTGAGGGTTGAGGATTTCGATAAAAAAAATGAAAAAAACAAAGAATATTTATATTCTAATACCTACTGGTAGCAAAGACTTATATTTTCTGTTTTTTCTGATAAACTTTGTAATAATTGCCGCTGTTGGAACAACACTAATATTTCTATCACGAATTATTTCCAAAACTTCTGAGATAAATAGTTCAGAAAATTCATCTTTAGATTTCATTTCAGGAACAAAAATTTTTGTTAAGAAGATTTTTCTTTCTTGAACAGAATATTCTATGATAGCCAAACCACCACTAACTTTAGTTTCAAATTGTCTTAAAAAGCTGTTATCAACAATCTCCATATTAACACTTCTTTATTAAAAAGTTAAGTGCAAAAATAATAAATTTATACTAAATCATTAATTATCATAGTAATTACGAATATGAATAACCATATATACATGATGCCTGGATTAGCTGCCAGTTCCTTGGTTTTTGAAAATATCAGACTTGAAAACTCTAATTATCAACTTTACAGGCTTGATTGGATTCAGCCTAAAAAAAATGAATCTATAAAGTCATATTGCCTCCGATTATCAAAAAAAATAAAACACAAACAACCTATTTTATTGGGAGTATCTTTTGGTGGTATTATTGTACAAGAATTAGATAAAATTCTAAATGCAAAAAAGATAGTAATAGTTTCTAGTGTCAAGAGTCATGATGAATACCCAATGGTTTTTAAGATAGCTAGAGACTATCAGCTAAATAATGCATTACCATTTGGAATGTTTGATAACTTTATAAAATTTTCGCTTAAACTTAACATAAACAAATTATACAAAAGAATCGACTTGGCTGAAAGATATCTAACCGAAAGAGACGAAAAATATCTTGAATGGGCTGTGTGGACATTATTAAATTGGAGGCAAGATAAATTCAGGGAAGATATAATCCATATTCATGGTGAAAAAGATAAGGTTTTTCCTATTGATAATATTTCAAATTGTATAAGAATAAAAGGAGGAAGGCATGAAATGATTATATTAAGAGCAAAATGGTTTAATGAAAATCTGGTTTCATTAATTGAGGGGTAAAACTACCTTCTTCTCATATTATTTCTGCCAAAATGTTGGTTTGGTATGTTTGTTTTTTTCATTTGATTTTTCATCATTTTTATTTGATCTTTCATCATACCATTTTTATCTAAATCTTGAGCTTCTTTAAGTAGCTTTTGGGCTTCTATTTTTCTTCTCTTCGAAAATAATATTCCTGCTAGATTTAATTTAGCCATTGCTAAATCATGATCCATATTTAAACCCAATGTTATCGCTGTTCGAAAATATTTCTCAGCTTGATTCATGTTTTCTTGTGAAATAATTAACCCTTTCAAATAATTATAATATCCTTGTTGCTTGGTTGTTAAAGCTGATTTAGGATTTTTAATTCTATTTAACCACTTATCAGCACCAACTAAATTCTGTTTTCTAAGCTGAAAAAAAGCTAAGATTAAAAATTCATTTTTAAAATATAGAAGAACGAATAAAAGTGATAGTAAAATTAGCATTATTCCATTTCCTGTTGATCCTACAGCTCCATCAATGAATTGTTGAATTGACAAAGCAAAAACTGCGATTGCTAATACTATTTTAATATACTTGTTAAACATTTTAATTTCGGATTAAAAATTCGCCTAAAATTAATAAAAAACAATTTGATAATAATTAAATAAATTGATTTGTTTAAGTAAAAAGTCTTTGTATATTTGCCCGCAGTTTTAGTTTTAAAACGTTAATATTTAAAAGATGAGCAAAAGAACTTTTCAGCCTTCAAAGCGTAAAAGAAAAAATAAGCACGGTTTCAGAGAAAGAATGTCTACCGCTGCTGGAAGAAAGGTGCTTTCCAGAAGGAGAGCTAAGGGCAGAAAGAAACTTTCAGTTTCATCGGAAAATAGCCCGAAATAAAATGATTAACAATTGTTAATATATAATATGGTGTTACTTACAGTAACACCTTTTTTTTTATTTTTTTGATTAGTACATTTAAAAAACTTTAATTCAATGCCGAAAGATTCTAACCTCAAATCACTTTTAATAATAGGCTCTGGACCAATAGTTATAGGTCAAGCATGTGAATTTGATTATTCAGGTTCCCAAGCTCTGAGATCTCTTAAAGAAGATGGAATAGAGACAATTTTGATAAACTCTAATCCTGCAACGATTATGACTGATCCAGTGATGGCTGATCATATATATCTATTACCACTTACTACTTCTTCTATTGTTAAAATTTTAAAAGAACATCCTCAAATTGATGCTGTGTTGCCAACCATGGGAGGTCAAACTGCATTAAATCTTTGTATTGAGGCTGACGATAAAGGAATATGGGATGATTTTGATGTAAAAATTATTGGGGTTGATATCAATGCAATTAATATTACTGAAGATAGAGAGCAGTTTAGGAATTTAATGTTAGACATTGGAATTCCTATGGCACCTCAAGCTACCGCTACTTCATATCTCAAGGGGAAAGAAATTGCTCAAAAATTTGGATTTCCTCTGGTAATTAGAGCATCATTTACCCTTGGTGGAACCGGTGCTTCTTTTGTATATGAAGAAAAAGATTTCGACGAACTATTGACTAGGGGATTAGAAACGTCCCCAATTCATGAAGTCATGATTGATAAAGCATTAATAGGATGGAAAGAGTACGAATTGGAGCTTTTAAGGGATGCAAATGATAATGTTGTTATAATATGTTCCATTGAAAATATGGATCCGATGGGAATTCACACTGGAGACTCGATCACGGTTGCACCTGCGATGACATTAAGTGATACCACTTATCAAAAAATGCGAGATATGGCAATTAAAATGATGAGAAGTATTGGAGATTTTGCGGGTGGTTGTAATGTTCAATTTGCAGTAAGCCCTGACGATAAAGAGGATATAATCGCTATTGAGATTAACCCACGAGTGTCTAGGTCCTCAGCTTTAGCTAGTAAAGCTACCGGATATCCTATTGCAAAAATCGCTGCTAAGTTGGCAATTGGATATAATCTAGATGAACTTCAAAATCAGATTACTAAATCTACTTCTGCACTTTTCGAGCCAACTCTTGATTACGTTATAGTAAAAATACCAAGATGGAATTTTGATAAGTTTGAAGGAAGTGATAGAAGACTAGGGCTTCAGATGAAAGCTGTTGGTGAAGTTATGGGTATTGGAAGATCTTTTCAGGAAGCATTACACAAAGCGACACAATCACTTGAGATAAAAAGAAATGGGCTAGGAGCTGATGGTAAGGGTGTTACCGATTACGAAACTATTATTTCAAAATTATCAATTGCATCGTGGGATAGAGTTTTTGTTATTTATGACGCTATTCAAATGGGAATTCCACTAAGTAGAATTTATGAATTGACCAAAATTGATATGTGGTTCTTAAAACAATATGAAGAGCTTCATATTTTAAAGAACGAAATTGCTAATTATAAGATTGAATCAATACCCAGAGATTTATTGCTAGAAGCAAAACAAAAGGGTTATGGGGATAGGCAAATTGCCCATATCCTTGGATGTCTTGAAAGCCAAGTTTATTCAAAAAGAGATGAAATGAACATAAATAGGGTTTATAAGTTAGTAGATACTTGTGCAGCAGAGTTTAAAGCCTTTACACCCTACTATTACTCAACTTTTGAAAACGAAATTGAAACAAAAGACGGTTCTAAATATTCTGAAAATGAAAGTGTTGTTTCTGAAAAGAAAAAAATTATAGTTCTTGGCTCAGGACCTAATAGAATAGGTCAGGGAATAGAATTTGACTACTGTTGCGTACATGGAATTTTAGCAAGTTCAGAATGTGGCTATGAAACAATAATGATTAATTGTAATCCAGAAACGGTTTCAACAGATTTTGATATAGCTGACAAACTGTATTTTGAGCCAGTTTTTTGGGAGCATATATATGATATAATTAGACATGAAAAACCCGAGGGAGTTATTGTTCAGTTAGGTGGTCAAACTGCTTTAAAATTAGCTGAGAAACTAGAAAGGTATGGTATTAAGATTATTGGCACTAATTTCAAATCTTTGGATTTAGCAGAGGATAGAGGCTCTTTCTCTACTCTTTTAAAGGATAATGATATTCCCTATCCGATGTTCGATACTGCATCCACTGCAGACGAAGCACTGGCTGTTGCGGAAAAACTAGACTTCCCAATTCTTGTAAGACCTTCATATGTTTTGGGTGGTCAAGGAATGAAAATTGTTATAAATAAAGAAGAGTTAGAGGAGCATGTGGTTAATCTTTTAAGAAGAATTCCTGATAATAAACTTCTTTTAGATCATTATCTAGATGGAGCAATAGAAGCTGAGGCAGATGCAATTTGTGATGGTAAGGATGTATATATAATTGGTATTATGGAACATATAGAGCCATGCGGAATCCATTCAGGAGATAGTAATGCTTGTTTACCTCCATTCAATCTTGGAGATTTAGTGATTCAACAAATTGAAGATCACACTAAAAAAATTGCTAAGGCATTAAATACTGTTGGTTTAATTAATGTTCAATTTGCTATTGTAAATGATAAGGTATATATAATTGAAGCTAACCCGCGTGCCTCAAGAACAGTTCCTTTCATCTCAAAAGCTTACAAAGAGCCTTATGTGAATTATGCAACAAAAGTTATGCTTGGTGAAAATAAAGTAAAGGATTTTGATTTTAAACCAACATATACTGGGTATGCAATTAAAGAACCTGTTTTTTCTTTTAGTAAATTCCCTAATGTCAATAAAAAACTTGGCCCTGAAATGAAAAGTACAGGGGAAAGCATATTATTTATTGATAGTTTACAAGATGACAAATTTTACGAGTTGTATTCAAGAAGGAAAATGTACTTAAGTAAATAGAATTAAACTCTCTCTTTCATATTTCTGTAAATTAATTGTAAATTGTTAGTTATGGATATAATCATATTAGTTTTACTGATTTTTGTTTCTTTAATACTTATTTATTTAATTTTTAAGTCTAACTCAGCTTCAGGATCAATTGAAGCTAATGACTTGATGAACTTTTCAAATAGTTTAAATTCTCAAATACAAGACATAAGAAAGGAAATCAGCAGTAATTCTAAAGAAAGCAGAAACGAAATTGAAGCAAAACTAAATACAATTAATAAACAAATTAATGATTTCCATAAGTCATCATCAGAATCAATTACACAGCAATTTAAAGAGTCAAATAAGGTTATAAAAGACGTAACAACTGAGTTAGAAAAAATAAAAGGAACTAACCAGCAGGTTTTGAGTTTTGCTAATCAAATGAAAACCCTTGAAAAAATTCTTGGTAACCAGAAACAAAGAGGTGTTTTAGGTGAAATACAGCTTGAAAACTTATTGGCTAATGTATTGCCTCCTGAACTTTTTAAAATGCAGCATAGTTTTTCTAACAAGGAAACAGTCGATGCTATTGTTAGAGTTGGAGAATTTATTATTCCAATTGACGCTAAGTTCTCACTTGATAATTATAATAAAATGATTGAGTCAGAGAATAAAGATGAGTTAATCGATTTAGAAAAAAAATTTAAATCTGATATCAAAAATAGAATAGATGAAACTGCTAAATATATTAGGCCAAATGAAAAAACAACGGATTATGCTTACATGTTTATTCCAGCTGATGGTTTGTATCAGGATTTGCTTAACAGCAGAGTAGGTTCCCTAAAGATTAATCAAAGAGACCTGGTTAACTATGCATATGAAAAAAAGGTAATGATAGTTTCACCAATGAGTTTATTTCCAATGTTGCAAATAACTGTGAAAGCTCTGCATAATATGAAAGTTGAAGATTCAATTAATGATATAATTAAAAATGTTGAAAAGCTCTCGAATCATTTGAATGCATATAAAACATATCATGACAAATTAGGTAATACTTTAGGTACAGCCGTCAACCATTATAATGATAGTACTAAAGAATTTAAAAAAATCGACAAAGATATTATCAGAATTTCAGGCACCTCAAAATTAGAAATTGATACAGAATTAATTGATAAGCCTAATTCAGAAGATTAGCTAGCTGATTTAGGTAAAATTGAGGAAATCTTTCTAAAAGAGAATTTAAATAAGTATCCAAAAAATAAATCTCCGGCAATTGAATACCCGAAAAAAGGTATCGCCATAGTATAACAAAGTAGAAGACCTTCTAAATTTTTAGGATAACCTAAAATCCATACACCAAAATTAGAAATCAAAAAGAAAAGAAAACTTGCAAGTAAAATATTACCAAACTTAATAGATTTAATTTGGGAGCCCAATAAAACTACTGAAATAAAACCTAGGTAAACAAATAAA
This sequence comes from uncultured Bacteroidota bacterium, assembly GCA_902581145.1. Classification (GTDB taxonomy): domain Bacteria; phylum Bacteroidota; class Bacteroidia; order Flavobacteriales; family Flavobacteriaceae; genus MED-G13. The sequence goes on from CACHNE010000002.1 coordinate 73,855, forward strand.
TTTATAATTGATATTCCAATTATTAAATCCGATAAAAATAAAATCAAAAGGGGAATTGAAAAAGCTACTCTTTTATCATTAAAATTAAGTCCACCGAATAATGCAATTGCGGTCACTGGAGAAAAATTAGGAGGGTGGGGAATAAGCCTGCAGAGGAATCCGAAAATTATAATTAAAAGTACTATTTTTTGAAACTTATTATATTTAATTTCCATCTTTAATTTTTATCTCTTTGTTTTCAATATACATCTCTCTCTTTAGAAAATCAAATTTAAAATTATCGTCAACAAATTCTAGTGTTTCAGGTTGTATATTTATTTCTGCTCTTGAATTTATTAATCCCATTGCAAAGTTCAGCATTGGTTCATTTAAATCACCAATAATCCCCATATTATATACCTTCTCCTCAAAATCGTATTCAGGATTAATGCCGTTAAAGTAATCTGTTATTCCTAATACATTTAATGTTTTAAGTACCAAGGGTTGTATTGCATAGTTGTGTGAAGGATTAATATTTTGATTCGAAAAATTCTCTGAATCATACAAAGTTACTGAAGCTTGATATTTTCCATATGTTGTTGTGCCTATTTGAATTACATCTATATATGGATCTAAACAGTTAATAATTAATTCGCTTGCTGATGCAGAAGATCTAGTTGTAAGTATAAATACTCTATTTAAATTTAAACTACTCTCCAGACTTAGAAATCTATTCACTAGATACTCTGGGTTATTATTAATCCAGTAGTTTTGAATTTCCGTGTTCCATTCCTCAGTGTTAAAAATATCATTTTCAAATTGGCCTGTAATTAGGCTCGCTAAAATTAAGGCCGAATTAATACTTCCTCCGGGGTTATACCTAAGATCTAAAATTAGTTCATTTACAGAGTTTGATTTGTATTCAGAAAAAATCGATTCTAAATATTGATCATAGTTTGAAACAAATTGGTTGTACATCAAATATCCAATTTTACCATTGGAAGAATTTAAAATTGAATAGTGATGTACTGGGTTTTTAAGCAGTTGAGTTTTTTGAATTTCAATATTTATATTATTAAACTCTACAATGTCATCATTTATATCATTAGTATTATTATTTAAATAGCTGGCAAAATTTAAAGTGTAGATTTCTTGAGACAAAAGATCACTGTAATTATCAATTGTTAGATTAATTCCATTAACCCCTCTGAAAATATCACCTCTTTGTATATTGGCAATATCAGCCGAAGACCCTTCATTTACATATCTAACAAAACCAAATATTTCATTATTTGAATTTGGTATATAACTCAATCCATAATTAAGGCCATTTGAAATAGAAGATCCGGATAAGTATTGTTCTAATTCAATGTAATTATCAACTATAACACTAAATTTATCAATACTCTCTCTTTCATAAATCAGTGATTCAAATAATTGTTCAGGATATTCATAACCGTTTAAATAACTTGCATATTCTTCTGAGTCATTAAATCTATCATTAGATAAATCAATTATATCTGACTTGTATAAGTATGCAGCATTCATACCTTTCCAAATAAAATCATTTATTTCACTTGCATATGCTCCATTATCATCGTCATCTTCAAAGCAACTTAAAAAAATGAAAGGGATAAATAACAGGAATAAAAATTTAGTTGATTTCATCAATTAAATTTAGTGAATTCCTGTAAAGTTTTCTGGTGTTATATTTTTTAATTCTGATTTTACAGACTTTTCAACTTTTAAGGAATCGATAAATTTGTGTATGCTTTTCTTATCAATTTTTTTATTTGTTCTTGTCAAATCCTTTAATGCTTCATAAGGCTCTGGATAATTAATTCTTCTTAAAATAGTTTGAATTGCTTCAGCTACAACAGCCCAATTATTATCTAGGTCTTCTTTAATCTTAGACTCATTTACAATTAGTTTACTTATACCCTTAATTGTTGACTTAAATGCAATTAGTGTGTGAGATATGGGCACCCCGATATTTCTTAATACTGTACTATCTGTAAGATCTCTTTGTAATCTTGAAATCGGTAATTTTTCTGAAAGATGACTAAATATACAATTGGCATAGCCTAAATTTCCTTCACTATTCTCAAAATCTATCGGATTAACTTTATGGGGCATAGCTGAACTGCCAATTTCTCCTTTTTTGATTTTTTGTTTGAAGTAATCCATTGAAATGTAGCTCCATATATCCCTGTTAAAATCAATCAAAATGGTATTTATTCTTTTCAAATTATCAAAAATTGCAGCAAGGTTATCATAATGTTCAATTTGGGTAGTAGGGAAAGAATGCTTCAGACCGAATTTTTTTTCTATTAAATTCTTAGAAAACTCAAGCCAATCATAATCTTTGTATGCAACATGATGTGCATTAAAATTTCCAGTTGCACCACCAAATTTTGCTGAAATTGGAATTTTTTTAAGAAGATTTAATTGTTCGTTAATTCTTACAATAAATACTTTTATTTCTTTACCAAGTTTGGTAGGAGATGCTACTTGACCATGAGTTCTTGCAATCATTGAAATATCTTTCCATTCATCTGAAATTCTTTCTAGCGATTTTAAAAGTGTATCCAAAGAATTAAAATAAACTTGCTCAAACATTTCTTTTAAGCTAAGTGGTATAGCAGTATTATTAATATCTTGCGAGGTTAATCCAAAGTGAATAAACTCTTTATACTTTTCTATATCTAATATTATAAATTTCTCTTTTAGGAAATATTCAATTGCCTTTACATCATGGTTAGTTATTTCTTCAACCTCTTTAATTTGCATAGCGTCTTTGTCTGAGAAATTGAGATAGATTTCTCTTAAAGAACTGAATTTAGTTGCATCAAAATCTTTTAATTCAGGAATTCCAGACTCACACAGGCTAATAAAATATTCGATTTCAACAACCAATCTGTATTTAATTAATGCTTTTTCTGAAAAAAAACCATTAAGCTCAGATGTTTTTGAAGCGTATCTACCGTCAATTGGAGAAATTGCATTTAAATTATGTTCACCCATTGTTGAAATGTTAAAGATTTGCAAAGTTAATCAAATTATTACATATTATGGTTAATTTTGCTCATCTTACAAGATAACCGATATTATATGATTGTAGTCTCGAATTTATTTTCAAAAACATTTAATGCATTAAAAGGCCACTGGTTCCAAGCTATATGTGTTTTTTTCGTCTTCAATCTGATGATTGGTGTAGTTCAGGCAATCCCTGGAATTGGAGGTTTCTTAAGCTTAATAATAAGTGGACCATTGACCGTTGGGATTTGTGTATATTCTTTAAATATTATTCGAGATAATTTCCCCAAGGCTGAAGATTTAATTTTTGGTTTTAAATTTAACTTGGGTAATGGAATTTTAGCATATTTCATTTTAATCCCTATTATACTTGTTTCAGGTTTTGTTTTGATGATTTTGTTCCTTGCCATAAATTTTTCCATTTACCTTTTAATTTTATCTGTTTATTACTCTCAATCTTATGAAGCTTTTACATTATCTATGGATTGGGAAGCTCTATTAAGTCCATTTAGATTATTTTTTGATCTTGGTATACTTAACTCAATTTTAATGGTTTTATTTTTAGTCATAAGTTTCTGTTTTTCTTTAATTCTTCCTTGGATTATTGTTTCCATCCCTTTTGCAATGACATTTTATATAATGGCAGAGGATACTTCGACTGATGCTTGGGATGCAATTCAACAAAGCTGGAAGATGATGAAAGGATTCAAAAGAAGCTATCTGTGGCTAAATGTTATATTGCTATTGATGATGATACCAATTTCAATATTTACATTATTTATTGGTCTTCTATGGTTTATCCCTTTTTCTTTTGTTATAACAGCAATATTTTATGAAGAAATAAAATCACAATCTCAGGGGTAAGAAACTCAGTTAATTGACTAATTTTTTATTGTTTTGTTAAGAACTTTATACTCCTCGTAACATTCACTTATAGCATCCATAACTTGTAAGTCATTTGCTCTTGAAATAAATTCATCAGAATAGTTACATTGGGCTATTAAGAAATCAAGGTCAATTTTATCAATATCTAAAAGTTCAATAAGCATTTCTCTGTCAAACCTATTAGATAGAGCATTTCTGATTTGATCATCACTCTTCATTTTTTTCAACTTTCTCAGTTGATTAGGTTCCCTTCCAAAAATTTGATAAAGAAAATCAACAGGGTTAAATATGGCATTCAAAGCTTTTGTAACAGCTTTTGTTGGACGAACACTAGATTCATATCCAACATTTGGAAGACCAGAAATACTATATCTGTAGTTATTATTTATAGGTACCTGCTTGATATCTAATTCTAGATAACCTGTTAGTTTCATTTCATAAACAACTACTTCCTCTAAGGCTAAAGCTAACTCAGTAAGTTCTATTGTTGTATTGGTGCCAAAGTTAATCCAGTCATTTGTAACTCTAACCTTGATAGATTTATAACCTAAATATGAAAAATGTAAGGTGTCATTAACTTGTGCATTAATATCAAATTTACCTTCTTTACTGGTTGCTGTACCGATAACTTTGTTAAGATTAACAATATTCACATTTTCTAGAGGAAGATTTGTTTTAGAATTTAGTATCGTACCACTAACAATTTTATCGTCCTGAGAAAAAAACGTATTTGTAAAAACGAAAAACAACAATAATAGAAATACCCTTTTCATATTATAAATATATACACTAATCAGACCAAACGTAATTTAAATACTAATAAAGATTTGTTAAATAACCGATTAATTTATTTACAGCTCTTGCTCGATGTGCAATTTTATTTTTCTCTTCTAAACTCATTTGTCCGAATGATATATTTTTATTTTCAGGAATGAAAATTGGATCATAACCGAATCCAAAATTTCCGCTCCTTTTAAAACCAATGTTTCCTTTGCAGATTCCTTCGAATGTTTGAATTTCCCCATTATTAAATAATGATATGACGGTTTTAAATTGAGCACTTCTATCTTGCTTACCCTTCAGCATGTGTAGTAATTTATTAATATTATCATCAGAGCTAGCATTTTGCCCTGCAAATCTTTTTGAAAAAACCCCAGGCCTTCCATTCAATGCATTTACCTCTAACCCTGTATCGTCAGCAAAACAATCATATCCAGTCCTTTCTTTAACGAATCTAACTTTTGCAATAGAATTTTCAACTATTGTTTTTTTATCTTCTATTATTTCTTCGTGGAAACCGATATCATTTAATCCTAATATCTCATAAGTTCCTATTAGTTGATTTCTAACCTCTTTTACTTTATTTGCATTATGAGTTGCAAAAATTAATTTTTTCATTTGTTGTGATAGGGAATATTATTATTAATAGTAAATGATCGATATAATTGTTCACAGAAAAATAATCTCGCCATATCGTGTGGAAAAGTTAGTTTTGACAATGAAATTTTAAAATTAAATATCTCTTTTAATTTTTTTGAAAAACCATAGGCTCCGCCTATTACAAAAGTTAAGTTTTTTGTTCTATCCATCATATTAGTTGATATTAAGTCTGCCAACTCATAACTTGAATACTCTTTTCCTTTTTCATCAAGCAAAACAACTGTATCTTTCTTGTTTATGTTTTTTAGAATTAAGTCACTTTCAGATTTTATTATTTGAGACTTTTCATTTGATTGGCTTTTATTTTTTAAACAAAACGTTGAAAATTTAACGAAATGATTTATTTTTTTTTCATAATCATTTACTAATAATTCAATATTGTTATTTTTATTTCTACTTAAATAAATTAGCTTGATGTTCATTAGATATTTTGTAAGTAAATTTAGTACTAACAAATATCAAAAATATCACTTTATAATTAAAAAAAATTCATGGCCTATTATGTTGACGTAATATTACCGATTGCTGTAAATCAAAAATTTACTTACATAATAAGTAAGGATGAATATGATTTTATTAAACCTGGAATGAGAATTATTGTTCCTTTTGGAAAATCGAAATTATATACATCTGTATCATATAAAACTTATAATCATTATGAAAGTGATTATGAATTAAAATCTATTATTCAAATTATTGACGATCTGCCGGTTGTAAATAAATATCAATTGAAATTTTGGGATTGGGTATCCAGATATTATTTCACCTCAATTGGAGAGGTGATGCGAGCTTCTATACCTAGTAATTTGATTCTTCAGAGCGAAACAGTCTTAACCCTTAATAACGACAAAGAAATCGAAATGGGTGGCTTAAATGATTCTGAATACTTAGTTGTCGAAGCACTAAATATTAACAAGCAGCTTTCCGTTAAAGATGTTTCTGAAATTTTAGAGAAAAAGAACATTTTTTCAATTATAAATTCAATGAATGATAAGGAATTAATTAGGGTTGATGAAAAAATATATTCAAAGTATAAGCCCAAGCTTAAAAGATGCGTAAGACTACATAAGGATTTTGATAATAATTCTGATATATCAAAATTAAAGAATGCCAAAGTTCAAATCCAATTTTTAGATTTTTATAATAAGCTCAAAAATGATTTAGTTAAAGACATAAAAACTTCAGAGTTTAAAAAAATTAAAAAGGGCTATTCTGCTATTTTGAATAGCATGGTCAAGAAAAAGATATTTGAATTCTACGAAATTGAAATAAAAAGAAACACGTTAGAAGAAAATATTGATTACAATAACTTAATATTATCACCAAAACAACAAAAAGCATACGAAAAAATAAAAGATGAGTTAAGTAATAAAAATAATATACTTTTTAAAGGAATAACCTCCTCGGGTAAAACAGAAATATATATCAACTTGATAAGAAATTTATTAATCTCCAAAAATCAGATTTTATTTTTAGTTCCCGAAATCGCATTAACAACTCAATTAGTAGAGAGACTAAAGGTTTTTTTCCCAAAAAACTTACTTGTTTATCATTCAGGTCTTAATATTAATCAAAGGGCTGAGCTTTGGAATGAAATAAATAATAATGAACAACCTCAGCTTATAATTGGTGCTAGATCAGCAATTTTTTTACCTTATAACCAGCTAAAATTAATAATTGTTGATGAAGAGCATGAACAATCATATAAACAATATGAGCCTTCTCCTAGATATCATGCCAGGGATTCAGCTTTGGTGCTTGGAAATATACATGACTCAAGGGTTTTGTTAGGGTCAGCAACTCCGTCAATTGAAAGTTATTATAATTCAAAAATATCCAAAAAATTATCCTTAGTTGAACTCAATGAAAGATATGGTAATATACCTCTTCCACAACTTAAATTAATAAACATTTCTGAAAAAATAAAAGAAGGAAATATGTTTGGTCTTTTCTCAGATCTTTTATTAAAAAAAATTAAGGAAGTTGTTGAAAATAAAAAACAGGTTATTTTATTTCAAAATCGAAGGGGGTACTCACCGGTATTAGAGTGTAATTCTTGTGGACACTCACCAAAATGTATTAACTGTGATGTTACATTGACCTATCATTATTCAAAAAAACTAATGAAATGTCATTATTGTGGATTCTCTGAGAAGGCAAATAATAATTGCATAAAATGTAATAGTGATGACTTGCTGTCCAAAGGATTTGGAACTGAACAGGTTGAGCTTGAACTTGGTGAAATTTTTCCAGATTTTAAGATAGCTAGGTTAGATCATGATACAACAAGAGCCAAAAATAATTTTAAGAAAATAATTAATGCATTTGATAATAATGAATATGATGTATTAATCGGAACACAAATGATAACGAAAGGATTAGATTTCAAGAACGTCCAATTGGTGGGTGTGTTAAATCTTGATAGTTCGATGAATTTTCCTGATTTCAGGTCTCATGAGAGGAGTTTTCAATTAATTCAGCAAGTTTCAGGAAGGGCTGGTAGATCAGAAGAGCGAGGAGAGGTTTTGATACAAACATACAGTTCAAATAGCAATGTTATTAACCAAATTGTTGAAGGTAATTATGAATTTTTTTATAGAGATCAAATTGAAGACAGAAAAAAATTTAATTATCCACCATATGTAAAACTTATCAAAATTACGATTAAACATAAAGATATAAATAGGGTAAATAATTCATCAAACTGGTTCTACAAAAAGATACTTCCTTACTTTAAAAAAAATATACTTGGCCCTGAATTTCCTTATATTTCAAGAATTAGAAATAAATATCAAAAAAATATTCTTATTAAGATACCTGCTGAACAATCTTTGTCTGGGGTTAAAAACATATTGAAAAAATCAATTTTATCATTCCATTCTATTGCCGATTTTAGATCAGTGCAAGTGGTTATTGACGTTGATCCATATTAGCAGATTTGTTCTGATTTTAATCTGAATTTTTACTCCTCAAGTAAATAAAAAGTATTAAATATTAAATATTTGACACTAAAAATTGTCAAAACATTATAAAATTATCTATTTTTGCACGCATTAAATTTAAAAACAATAAAATGAATCATTACGAAACTGTTTTCATTCTTAATCCCGTTTTGTCTGAAGAACAGACAAAGGAAACAGTCCTAAAATATGAGAAATTTTTAACATCGAAAGGTGCAAAAATGGTATCTAAAGAGGATTGGGGACTTAAGAAGTTAGCTTACCCAATTCAGAACAAAAAGAGTGGGTTTTACCACCTTTTTGAGTATACTGTAGATCCAACTGTCATTTCTGATCTTGAGTTAGAATTTAGAAGAGATGAAAGGTTTATGAGATATCTTACTGTAAAGCTTGATAAGCATGCTATTGAGTGGGCTGAAAAAAGAAGAACTAAAATTAACAACAAAGAATCATAATTATGGCAAGTATTCAAGACGAAGCATCAGGAAAAAAAGGTGGTGAAATAAGATATTTAACCCCTCTGAATATTGATAACAGTACGGTTAAAAAGTATTGTAGATTTAAAAAATATGGAATAAAGTATGTGGATTATAAAGATTCAGATTTTTTATTAAAATTTATAAATGAGCAAGGTAAGTTATTGCCGAGAAGATTGACAGGAACTTCATTGAAGTATCAGAGAAAGGTTTCAGTTGCGGTTAAAAGGGCAAGACATTTAGCTCTTCTGCCATATGTTGCTGATTTATTAAAATAAAATTGACGATATGGAAATAATATTAAAAAAAGATGTTGAGGGAGTTGGATTCAAGGATGATATAGTATCCGTTAAAAACGGTTTTGGAAGAAACTTTCTTATTCCTAACGGTTCTGCAATTCTTGCAACACCTTCAGCAAAAAAAGTGTTAGCAGAAAATATTAAACAACAGGTTGTTAAAGACAAAAAGGTAATTGATGACGCAAATAAACTTGCTAAAAAGATAAATAGTCTTGAAATAAAAATTAAGGCTAAAGTTGGTGAGGGAGTAAAGCTATTTGGTTCTGTTAATAACATAAATGTTCAAAAAGAACTTGCAGAAAGCGGAGTTGAAATTGATAAAAAGTCTATAATGATTTCTGGAAACAACATAAAACAAACAGGAAAATATACTGCAAAAATTAGGTTACATCGTGAGGTAATTTTTGATTTTCCTTTTGAAGTAGTTCCAGAAAAAAAATAGATATATAATATTCGAAAATAAAAACACCTGCTTCAGTAGGTGTTTTTTTTTAATTTAACTTAAATTTAATCGAGAAATGCAAAAGCCAATTTTACCTAAAGGTACAAGAGACTTTAATTCTGAGGAATTATATAAAAGAAATTATATAATTAACATAATTAAAGATAATTTTTTGAGATTTGGATTCAACCCAATTGAAACTCCAAGTTTTGAGAGATCAGAAACCCTATTGGGAAAATATGGCCAAGAGGGGGAAAGATTAATTTTTAAAATACTTAAATCTGGAGATTTTCTGAAAGACTCAAACGTTGATGAAATAAAAGAGCTAAAATACTCTGATTTATCGCCAAAGATAGTAGATAAGGTACTACGCTATGACCTGACAGTACCTTTTGCTCGGTATGTGGTTCAAAACCAAAACAATATTACTATTCCATTTAAAAGGTATCAAATTCAAAATGTTTGGAGAGCAGATAGACCACAAAAAGGAAGATTTAGAGAGTTTTTACAGTGTGATGCTGATGTTATTGGTTCTAAATCCCTAATGCAGGAAATAGATTTTATTTCTTTGTTTGACAGTGTATTTTCTGATTTAAAATTAAGTGGATGCCAGATAAAAATAAATACAAGAAAATTATTGATAGCAATCTGTGATATATTTGATTGTCAAGACAAGTTTACAGCTTTGACAAATCAATTGGACAAGTTGGACAAGTTGGACAATGAAGTTGTAAAGGCCAATCTTATAAAAGCAGGTTTTAAACAAAATGTTGTAAACTCGATCTTTGATGTAATCGATTTATCCAAAAATTTTACTGATAATTCAGAATTACTCAAATCTTATTTTAAATCATCAGAAATCGGTACAGAGGGAATTTCTGACATAGAGTATATTTTTAAATATTTTTCAAAAAATAATTTAATTAAATCAGAGCTTATTTTTGATATTGGATTGGCTAGAGGTATTGACTACTATACAGGAGTAATATTTGAAGTTACACCCCCTAAAAATATAAGTATGGGTTCACTTGCAGGTGGGGGTCGTTATGATGATTTAACTGAAATTTTTGGATTAAAAAACATGAGTGGTATTGGAATAAGTTTTGGACTAGATAGATTGTTTCTTATTATTGAGGAATTAAATTTATTTCCGGAGACCCCAATTAATTCGGTTAAAGTCCTAATTTTAAATTTTGGAAATGATTTCTCTTATGATCTAATCCAAATTGCTAATTCATTAAGAAAAAGTAATATAAATACAGAATTTTATCCTGATTCTGTATCATTGAAAAAGCAACTAAATTATGCAAATAAAAACATGATACCGTACGTTCTCTTTTATGGAGAAGAGGAGAAGGAGAACCTTTATTTCAATTTAAAGGATATGATTTCAGGAAATCAACAAAAGCTTAGCAAAGACCAACTTTTAAAAGTTTTAGTTGAAAATTAATTGGTACAGTTTATCCCTTTAAAAAATCATATTTATTCAAAAAATAAAAAACGGTTAGACTAAATTATTTAGTAACCGTTTTATTGTTTGGTAGCGAGACCGAGATTTGAACTCGGGACCTCCGGGTTATGAATCCGACGCTCTGACCAACTGAGCTATCTCGCCATTTTCAGAGGCAGCAAATATAAAATTTAAATTTTTTAGATTCAACATATGTTTAATAAATTATTTAAATAAATCTTGTTGTAAAATAGAATAAATGTATATATTACAACACTAATTATTCAATATGAACGACAGAATTAAATTTGAAATGGAGTTTCCGATAAAGGTTTCCCAAAAACTTTTATTTCAGTATATTTCTACACCATCGGGACTGTCTGAATGGTTTGCAGATAATGTTAATTCAAGAGGTGAAATTTTTATTTTTATTTGGGATGATTCTGAAGAAAGTGCTAAACTTTTAAGAAAAAATAATAACGAAAAAATTCAATTTCAATGGCTTGATGATGAAGATTCTGATTATTATTTTGAGCTTAGAATTCAATTTGATGAAATTACTAAGGATGTGTCATTGATAGTTACAGATTTTGCTGATGACGAGGAAGAAGTGGAAGAGTCAAAATTATTATGGACTAATCAGATTTCAGATTTAAAAAAGGTATTAGGTTCAACTTAATTATTTTGCGGATCTTCTGGTGCATTTGACCATATTTTAAATTTCTCATCCATCTGCTTCATATTTTCTCTCCACATTTTTTTTGAATCATTACAAAACATATCATTTGTTTCATTTTTTTTAATAATCCAAGACCCATTTTTTATTTCGTCAATTAATTGATCATGAGTCCATCCTGAATAGCCCGAAAAAAACTTTACCGATGGGTTAATAACTCTACTTTCATTAATCATTTTAATACACTCTTTAAATTCCCCTCCCCAGAATAATTTATTATAAAAATTAATTCCATTATTTATTAACTCTGGGTGTGCATGTATAAAATATAAATTATCCTGATTAACCGGACCTCCACTAAAAATTTTTATTTCTTTATCCAAGACCGAATTATCTAAATCTTTTAGTGTATAATCCAGCTCTTTATTAACTATAAATCCAACAATTTCATCTTGATTGACCTCTGTAAGTATAACGATTGATCTATTAAAATAATAATCGCCTAAACTTTCAGGCGTTGAAATTAAAAAATCTCCTTTATTTATCATTTTACCATTTCGTATTTTTCAATCTTAAATCCGTTTAATAATGATTCTGTATCCATTCTTCTTTTACCTTCAATTTTCAAATTTTTTATTATTAAATAGCCATTTTTACAAGTAATCTTTATTTTACCTTTTTCATGTATTATTTTTCCATTGTTATGATTATGTTTTTCGACTAAATATTCCGATTCATACAAAATTGAATTCACAGTTTCACCAGATTTAGAAATTAAAGAAGTTTTAGCTCCTGGATATGGGCTTAATCCTCTAATTTTATTATAAATTTCTAGACAATTTTGATTCCAATCTATTTTAATATTTTTTTTGTCAAACTTATATGCAGTATTAAAATCATTTTTTTCTATTTGCTTAACACGTTGAAGAGAATTTTCAACTATGCCTTTCAAAGTTTTTTCAACTATCGATGCGCCTATTAATTTTAACTTATCGTGAAGTTCACCAGCATTAATTTTTTTGTCAATTTTAATTTTTTCTTGAATTAGTATGTCTCCTGTATCAATTTTATCATCTATAAAAAATGTTGTTACTCCTGTAATTTTTTCATTATTCATTATAACCCAATTAATCGGGGCTGAACCTCTGTAGTCGGGGAGTAGTGAAGCATGGAGGTTTATTGTACCATATTTGGGGATATTCCATACAATTCTTGGAATCATTCTAAAAGCAACAACTACAATAAAGTCTGGATTAATTTTTTGTATTTTTTTTACAAATGCTTCATCTTTCAAATTTTTTGGCTGTAATAAATTAATATTATTTGTAATTGCATATTCTTTTACAGGTGAAAATCTAATTTTTTGACCTCTTCCTGAGGGCTTATCAAAATTTGTAACAATGGTATCCAGATTAAATACATCATTTAAAATTTTTAAAGTAGGTATTCCAAACTCGGCTGTACCCATAAAAACTATTTTTATATTTTTAAATTTCACTTGATAGTTTTGATAATAAAATTAACTCTTTGTTCTATGGAGTCTTCAGGAAGTATAAAATAATCGTAGCCATTCCCAGAATATGTTGTTTTTATATGCTTATTAATAATTTTCAGTTCTTCAAAACTTTCATACCTCTCTTCGTCATTCTTAAAAATTTTTTCCCAGGGTTCAGCGATAAAAACATAATCATATCTTAAATTATTTGACGGATCATCAAAGTTCTTTCCAAAAGAAACATTTTTATAGCTTAGATATGCTAAAATATCAGGAATTCCTCTGTCAAAAAAAACATTCTTAAAATTTAATTTATCTGCATCTTCAAATTGTCGAATTCTGTTTTCAAGAAGTATTTCGGAAAATTTAATCGGATCTGACAAAAACAATTGATTATGACCTAATTTTTTGTATTTCTGTATAATTTCCCTTGAGCTTTCATGAAATACTGTGTGGCCAATATCTTCTAACTTATTGATTATTGAAGTTTTTCCTGTTCCTGGACCTCCAGTTATTACAATTTTCATCAGAATATTTTTTGTAAAATTCGATAATATTGTTTAAACCGAAAAAATAATTAGCAATATATTTGTTATTGATTATGGATAAAGAAAATAAAGACTTTTACAAAAACTTAAAAAATCTTCTAGACGAAACCAGTAGTTGGCCCTCAGAATATATTTATAAGTTTATTTACAAGTCGAACGAAAATAATATTGATATTTTAAAAGATATTTTCAAAGATTCAAATGCTCATTTTAATATTAAAAAATCGAAGAACGAAAAATATACTTCAGTTTCTGTTAAAATTATTGCAAAAGATCCTGATTTAATAATTAATAATTATAAGAAGGTAGCTGAGCAGATTGAAAATGTTATTTTATTATAATTTCTGCCCATATTTTTTGTATTTTGCCCCCTGTTAACTTACCAAACATAAAAAATTGATTGAAAATTTAGAATATAACACAGTAAGAGAAGATTTAATCATACCCGAGTATGGAAGACATATTCAGAAAATGATAAACTATGCTTCCTCGAGAGAAACAAAAGAAGAGAGAAATAAATTAGCAAATGCTATTATTTCTGTGATGGGGAACCTACAGCCACATCTAAGAGATGTTGCTGATTTTCAGCACAAATTATGGGATCAGTTGTTTATTATGTCTGATTTCAAACTTGATGCAGATTCTCCGTTTGAAAAACCATCTAAAGAAATTTTAAACGCTAAACCTGAACCCCTTAGTTATCCTCAAAATTTTCCAAAGTATAGATTTTATGGAAATAACATTAAAATAATGATTGATGAAGCTGTGAAATGGGATTCTGGTGAAATGAAAGATGCTTTAGTGTTAACTATAGCAAATCATATGAAAAAGTGTTTTTTAAATTGGAATAAAGATAGTGTAAAGGACCAGGTCATTTTTGATCATCTATACGAATTATCTGATACTAAAATTGATATTAGAGACTCCAAAGAAGAATTATTAGATTCTGCATTATTAATTAGATCTAAGAAAAAGTTTTCAAATAAGAAGTTTCCAAAGAAAAATAACAAAAACAGAAAAAGGTATTAGTTGATTTAAGAATGCAAGCTTTTAGAATAAAAGGTGGAAAAAAATTAAAAGGGGAGGTTAGACCCCAGGGCGCTAAGAATGAGGCCCTTCAAATCATTTGTGCAACTCTCTTGACACCTGAGAAAGTAATCATCAACAATATTCCTGATATTATCGACATAAATAAGCTCATTTCATTATTAATATCCCTTGGGGTAAAAGTCGAAAAATTAAATTCAAATAAATATTCATTTAAAGCTGATAATATTGATCTTGATTATTTAAAGTCAGAACAGTTTAAAATTGATGGTAAAAGTTTAAGAGGCTCAATAATGATTGTGGGTCCGCTTCTTGCCAGATTTGGGAAAGCATATATTCCTCGACCAGGTGGTGATAAAATTGGAAGAAGGAGATTGGATACTCATTTCGAGGGTCTTATTAAGCTTGGTGCTAAATTTTCCTATAATAAAGAAGATTATTTCTATGGAGTTGAATCAAAGAAGTTAAAAGGCGCATACATTTTATTAGATGAAGCATCAGTAACTGGAACAGCTAATGTTTTAATGGCATCTGTACTTGCTGAGGGTAAAACAACAATATATAATGCAGCTTGTGAACCTTATATTCAACAACTTTGTAAGCTATTAAGTTCAATGGGTGCAAATATTAGTGGTGAAGGATCAAATCTATTAACTATCGATGGTGTAAGTTCGTTAGGAGGTGCAGAACACTCAGTCCTTCCAGATATGATTGAAATAGGAAGTTGGATTGGATTGGCTGCTATGACTAAAAGTAATATTAGGATAAAGGATGTAAGTTGGGAAAATCTAGGGGTTATTCCTAATGTTTTTAGATCCTTAGGAATATCCCTTATTAAAGAAGGAGATGATATTGTAATTCCAGAGCATGACAAGGGTTATGAAATAAGTAATTACATTGATGGATCGATTTTATCTATTTCTGATGCCCCTTGGCCTGGATTTAGTCCAGATTTATTAAGTATAATTTTAGTCATTGCTACTCAGGCACGAGGAAGTGTTCTTATACATCAGAAAATGTTTGAAAGTAGACTCTTTTTTGTAGACAAACTAATTGATATGGGTGCTAAAATAATAT
This sequence comes from uncultured Bacteroidota bacterium, assembly GCA_902581145.1. Classification (GTDB taxonomy): domain Bacteria; phylum Bacteroidota; class Bacteroidia; order Flavobacteriales; family Flavobacteriaceae; genus MED-G13. Next base: position 89,665 of record CACHNE010000002.1, read on the forward strand.
TATGCGACCCTCATCGCGCAACCGTTATTGGTCATGATTTCAAATCCTCGTTAAAAGCTACCACAATGAGCTCGCCAGACATAAGAGCAGGGATTTCACTTCTTATAGCTGCACTTTCTGCTAAAGGTGTATCTGTTATTCAAAATATTGAGCAAATTGACAGAGGTTATGAAAATATTGATGAAAGGCTAAAAACACTTGGCGCATCAATAGAAAGAATCTAATTTTGATTTATTGGCGGAGGACCATCAATCATTGGTTTGTATACATGATCACCTTTTCTCATTAGGAACTCATCTTTAACTTCCTTGATTAGTTTATCGCTTTTAAATAAATCTGACATTGTAAAAGCCATTGCTTTTGATGCGTAGATTGCGCCTTTGTGTCCAATACTCATGCCACCGCATGCTACAACTGCCCATGAGTGCCATGGAGTTTCGTAAGGGGCTGTTGTGACAGATAAATTAATATTAGGAACATTCCAGCTTACATCACCAACATCGGTTGAGCCACCACCACCATTAATTATTGTTTCTCTTAATGGATATATCTTACCATTTAAACCAACTTGTGGTTTATCAAGAGTTAACTGTAATTCTTTGGCAAATTCAATCTCGTCTTTATCATATTGAATTGGACCTAAAAGCTCTAAATTATCCTGCATTATTTCACCTCCTCGTCTGTTTACTAAAACCTCATATATTCCGGAGATTAATGTCACTTTATGATCAACATTTGCAAGAATCGCAGCTCCTTCTGCCATTTCCATAACTCTTTCATACACAGTTGTCATTCCAGCTCTATTGGAATCACGTATACGAACCCATACTTTTGAATAATCAGGAACAACATTAACCACCTTTCCTGCATCTTGAATATGATAATGCATTCTAACAGTAGGTTGAACATGTTCGCGATAATAGTTTATTGCTGAGGTATACAATTCTAGTGCATCTGAGGAACTTCTTCCATTCCAAGGATCCATTGAAGCATGGGCTGCTTGACCAAAAAACTCAACCTGAAAATCTATTAATGATAATGTCGATTGAACATCAGCTTCTGTATAATATCCAGGGTGCCAGCTTATATTTACATCCACATCATCCCATAATCCAGCATCTACCATCCAGATTTTACCAAAGAATTTTTCCTCAGAAGGGGTCCCAAAAAACTTTATAGTACCCTTTAGATCTCCTTTCTCAATTTGTTCTTTTATCGCTATAGCAGAAGCAAGACTTGCAGCTCCAAATAAATTATGACCACATCCGTGTCCATTTCCACCATCAATTAAGGGTTTTTTTGACGGGGTAGTATCCTGAGATAATCCTGGAAGAGCATCAAACTCACCTAAAACACTAATAACTGGTTTACCTTCTCCGTAAGTTGCAACAAATGCTGTTGGCATTCCAGCGACACCTCTTTCGAGTGTAAAACCATTAGCCTCTGCATAATCTGAAAGAAGTTTAGATGATTCATGTTCATTGAATGCGGTTTCTGCTAACTCCCATATTTTATCACTTATCTTTATGATTTCTTCTTCATGATTTTCGATAGATTGAATAATATTTTTTTTTGTTTGATTGTAATCTTGAGAATAAACAGTGATGCTATATAAGAATAAGAATGATAAAATTAATTTTGTGAATTTCATAAAAAATACATTTAACTAAATATAATAATTTTAGTCTAAATATTTTTTATACGTGTAAAGACACCTCTCTCTAGCAATTTTATGATCAATTATCTCATCTGGATAATCAGATGAATCGCAATCTACCCATTTGTTTATATAGACTCGTTTTTTATCAAATCTGGTTATTTGAGTATGAGGATTAAAGATTCTAAAATAAGGAGCAGCATCAACTCCAGAGCCGCTTGCCCATTGCCAATTACCAACATTACTAGACATTTCATAATCGTTCAGTTTAAGAGCAAAATATTTTTCTCCTAGCCTCCAGTCAACAAGCAGGTGTTTACATAAAAAACTGGCGGTAATCATTCTAACTCTATTGTGCATAAATCCGGTATTATTAAGTTCTTTCATTCCAGCATCAACTAAAGGAAATCCAGTTTCTCCTTTTTTCCATGCTTCTAAAGAATTGGGCTCGTTTAACCACACAATTTTATCATATTTAGGTTTAAAGCTATTCGTTGCAGTATGAGGAAAATGATATAAAATCTGCATAAAAAATTCTCTCCATATCAATTCATTCAAAAAAGTTTCATCTTTGAAGCTTAATAGTCCAGAAACAACCTTTCTGATACTTACGGTACCAAATCTTAGATAAGGCCCAATCTTTGAGGTTGAATTTAGGGAAGGAAAATTTCTTGTTTCAGCATATTGTTCAACAATTTTACTGTTTAATTTAAAAGGCTCGATTTTATTTTTGTTTTCATAAAAACCGTAGTTTTTTAGATTTAAAAGTTTGGAAATAGATTTATCATAAAAGTTACTAGTAACCTTTTTTTCGTTAATGCATGTTAAATCTTCATTGAAAATACTTTTCCATTTTCTCATGTATGGAGTGTAAACAACATATGGTTTTCCGTCGTCTTTAACAACTTCGTTTTTTTCAAAGATTACCTGATCTTTAAATGACTTAAACTCAACATTTTTATCTGATAAAATTTTCTTTATCGAATTGTCCCTTGATATCGCATAAGGTTCATAGTCATTATTGGTGAAAACAGTATTTATTTTATATTCTGAAGTAATTTTGTTGAATATTTCTGTTGGATTACCCTTAAAAACAGTGATAGAAGAATTAAAATCTTTTTTTAAATCTTCATTTATTTTTTTTAGATTATCATATATGAAATTTATCCGCCTGTCATCATGAGGAAGTTTATCAGTTATAGAGGTGTCATAAATAAATAAGGGAATAACCTTGAGTTTTCCACTTGTTGCTTCAGATAATCCTGAGTTATCATATAGCCTTAGATCTCTTCGAAACCAAAAAATATTTAATTCTTCCATTATAATCTTCCGAAGATTTCAATTAATTTTTTTTCTCTGTATTTAAAAATTTCATCAAGTTTTGGTTTTACCAAAAACGGATGAAAAAATAAACCAATTAAACCAAAGGGCAGAGAATAATCTAGAATATCTATTATTTTAACACCCCCATCAATAATTTCAAATTTATGCTTATGATGCCAAAATTTATATGGTCCAAATCTTTGTTCATCGACAAAAAAACTATTTTCCTTAACATGAGAAATCTCAGTAACCCATCTCATTTTAATTCCTAGTAAAGGAGTTACATTATATTTGATTATTTGACCTGAATACATTTTTGTATACTCCAAGTCAATTATATCGAAACCCATATAATTTGGGGTGATAATTTTGAGATTCTTAGGATTGCTAAAAAACTCCCAGCATTCTTCTATTGTAATCGGTAAATTGATAGATTTTTCTAGTCTAAAAATCTTCATTTGATATAGTTCGTAATTTTAGAACTCATAGGACTTGTTAGAGAGTACCAATAATCTATTAGATTTCCATCTTTATCAACCAAATACTTTTGAAAGTTCCATTTTACACTTGAGGATTTTCTACCGTTAATCTCCTTTGAAGTAAGCCATTTATAGAGTTGGTGTTGATTAGAGCCCCTAACAGAAATTTTTTCTGTCATTGGAAATGTTACATCATATTTTTCTGAACAAAAAATTGATATTTGTTCTTCGGTTCCAGGCTCTTGAGCTCCAAATTGATTACATGGCACCCCAATTACTACAAGTTTGTCAGAGTTTTCATTGTAAAGCTGTTGTAAATCTTTGTATTGTCTTGTAAAGCCACAATTTGAAGCCACGTTAACAAATAAAATGAACTTTCCTTTGTATTCATTTAGATTTATTTTATTGCCATCAATGCTATTGATAGGTATATCATATATAGACATAGGAGTGTTATTTAATTTTTTTGAATCAAAATCTCCATTAATGAGAGAGAGACCAACTAATAATATTATTTTAAGTGTTTTTAACATATTAACTAGCTTTTAAAAGATACTATACCAGCATCCATGTTAAATATTTGACCAGAAATAGAAGAGGCGTCTTCTGAAATTAAAAAAGAGGCCATTTTAGCGACTTCATTAGATGAAAGGATTTTTTTAAGTGGGTGTCTCTCAACCATATTTTCGATTACTTTATCATTTCTGAGTATTTTTGAAGCAAGTTCTGTATTAGTAATGGTTGGAGCAATGGCATTAATCCTAACTTTTGGTGCAAGCTCTGATCCTAAAGTTTTGACAAGACCATCAATACCTGATTTTGCAACTGAAACAGAAGCATGATATGGCATTCCAAGTTTTGTAGCTACTGTACTAAATAGAAGTATAGACGCTGACTCTGATTTTTTTAGCAAGTTTAAATACTTTTTTATAGCTCTTACAGCTCCAATGACATTAAGCTCAAAATCATTTCTAAAGTCATCAAGACTTAGTGTGGAGATTGGCTTTAGATTGATTGAACCAGGACAATATATCAAACAATCAACAAAGTCTAAATCTGGGTAATCGTCTACTAATGCATCAAAATTATGAAAAGTGTAATTGTCGTGACTAAAATCTGTTTGGTTTCTACTTAAACAAACCACTTTATGATTTTCCACAACCTCACTTACGATTGATTTTCCAATTCCTTTGGTTCCTCCAATGATAACAATATTCTTCATTATGCTCCTGGTCTTCCTTTTAGTCTCTTTTCGACCTTTCTTTTGATAAGAGTAAGTCTTTTCATCATTTCCATAATTTCAGGGTCTTTAGTTTCCTTGTAGATTTCATTTAGATTCAGGATTAGACTCTTAACCTCTCTTGATGCAACTATCTTTTCATTGGTACTTTTATATACGTGCCTTCTATTTTCAAATTCGGTTGCCTTTTCTACAATTTCAGTTTCTTTTACTTCCATTTCTTTTACTTATTTTATTTTGGTTTATATTCTTTTGTCGGGAACACTTAAATCTACCAAGCTGAAAATTTCTTTTAGCCTCATGCTTAGTTTTTCTTCCAGTAACTCTTTTTCTCCAAAGTTTAAAGCTAGAAGACTTGAGATTTTTTCTCATAATTGAAATAACCTCAGACTCATTTAAACCAAATGTTTTAAAAATAGCATCGAAAGTTGTTCTGTCTTCCCAGGCCATTTGTATGATTCTATCAATATCTATGCCATTTAAATTTTTCAATTTATATGTGATTATTATGTTTATTAAAGTTGTATTTGTGGTCTAAAACTTTTTTAAAAAAAGTTAAATTTTGCTTATGGTTTAATTGATTGCTATATCTAATAAAATTACCATCAGAGTGTATTGAAAATGAAGGAGATTTATATACCACTAGCTTGTAAAATGGAATCACCCATGTAAATCTCTTTTGTCCCTCAACAACATATACAATTATTCCCTTATTTCTCAATTCAATGTTTGAGTAGATTAAATCATTCTTCTGTTGAATCATTTTTTTAAAATTTACACTCAAGTCTTCAACAATTAATCTTTTAGACCCAATACCACCAAGCCTGATTGATTTAATTAAATTGAACTTTTTTCCAACAAGATTATTTGTTTCAATCTCTTTTTCAATATCATTATATGTGGAGTTATAGATCATACTAAATTTGATAAATATTCCTCTGAGATTTTGAGATGAGATTCAAGCTTTTGCTTATCCATTTTGTTTAGTGTTCTTACCATCATTGATAATCTTGGATTGGATTGAAAAAAAGACTGATTTTTATATATAAACCTCCAGTAAAGGCCATCCCAAATTTTCTGCCAATCTCCCTTTTTATAATCACCCATTTTCATAATATAGTTGCTGCTACTTATATATGGTTTTGTAGACATTAGACCCCCGTCAGCAAATTGACTCATACCATAAACATTAGGAACCATAACCCAGTCATATGAATCAATAAAAAACTCCATAAACCATTTATATACATCATCTGGGCGAATCTCACATAAAAACATAAAATTTCCAATTACCATCAATCTTTCAATGTGATGTAAATAAGCATTATCATTAACTTTATTTATGCAGTCATCAATCGGTTTAATTGCTGTTGTAGCATTGTAAAAGGCTTTAGGCATTTTCTTATCGAAATTCCAATAATTTCTAGTCCTTTCAATGCTTCCTTTTGCAACATAAATACCTCTTATAAATTCCCTCCATCCGATTATTTGTCGAACTATTCCTTCAAATGAATTAATTGGTATGCTTTTTTTAATACCATATTTATTTAATTCATCAATGACATATTTAGGGGTTAATAATCCAGAGTTAATAAGAGGAGACAGTAAGCTGTGATTAAGAATTGCTTCTTTCTCAACAATTGCATCTTCGTAATCACCAAATTCAGCAAACCTTTCATTTAAAAAATCATTAAACCAATTTTTAGCTGATGTAAAATCAGTCGGGTAGGATATTGCACCATTTAAAACTCCGTAGTTTTCACTGAAATGTGTATTCACATAATTTATCCCATCTTCATAAAATTCTTTATTTTCTTTTGGATATCTAATAGTTGGAGGAGTTTTAGACTTGGGGTATTTTTTTCTGTTCTCGTCATCATAAGTCCATTTGTCACCTTTAGGATCGTTGCCAACCATTAAAATATTCATCTTCTTCCTTTGTAATTTGTAAAAACTAGTTTGGAAATATTTCTTTTTTGAAGGATTAAAGAAAACTTGATTCTCTGCTTCGGTGTTTAAAAATTGCAACGATTCGATTCGATTTATTTTTATAGAATCAATATTATTAATTCTTTTTTCAAGCCAATTGTCACAAGGATCTATATAATTTATTTTTTTAATATTATTTTTTGAAAGCTTGTCTAAAAGAACCGTAATATCAGAATTTTTATCACTTGAGTTAATATACTCTACTTCATCAAAATATTTTAAACAGTAATCGTAGTATTTTTTCATACTAACCCTATGAAAAAAAATCTTTTTCTTGTGGAATTTATATTGTTTGAAAAAAAGAAACTCTTCAATTAAGTACGTTTTGAACTTATAATTGAATAGGGGAGATTTTTCAAAAAGTTGATTAGGAAATATAATGTTTACTTCTTCCAATTTTACTGCATTTTTTACTACAATAAATCACGTTATCCCAGTCTCGCTTCCATTTTTTTCTCCATTTGAATGGAAATTTACATACAGGACATGTCTTTTCGGGTAGATAAGTTTTTTTCAACTTTTGTTAGGTTTCTGGTATCCTTTTCTGATATTTCTTTTTGGGAATGAGTATCCATCGCAACCACTAATTGTTGCAACCTTTGCTGAGTTTAGATTTATAAACCCATCCTTAGAAATAAGAGCATCATCCACATTTAATTCAACAATTTTACCCACAATTAATCTTGACTTATTGTAATTGATTTTTATCTCTTCTACAAACTTCATTCCAATCTTTATCGAAGAGGAGCTAACAAATGGAGCAGGGAAACCATTGATAGTCTCTGATGAAATATTTGCGATATCAAATTCAGAAACGTCTCTGTCATATTTAGCTGAGGTATGGTGGGCCTGATCAGCAAAGTCTTCTTGTACAGAATTAATGGTGTAATATGAGTTTTGTTTAATATTTAAATAAGTGTGTCTTGGGACAATTTCTGTTGGTCTTAAAAAAAAACCTAACAAAGGGGGGGTTGAACCAAGATGTGTTATCGAACTAAATACAGCTAAATTCTTTACTCCTTTATCCGAAATTGTTCCAATTAAATTTGCTGACTTGTATCCTGAGCAAGAATTAATTAAATTAATTCTGAATATTTTATCAAGATTTTCAATTTGCTCTTCGTCAAAATGCATTTACTTTAAAACTTTTTTGTAAAGAAAAGATGCAAGAACTGAACCAATTATACCTGTAATCAAAAAATAAACAAAAAAGTCACTAGAAGATACATTACTACCAATTACTTGTGGGTCAATAAAACTTAATAAAGACGGGCCAAAGCTTACAGCGGGATTAAAAACAGCCCCGGAGATATCACCAACCGAAAAAGCTCCAGCAGTAACTGTAAGACCTATCGCCAACCCATAAAACTGATTTCCTTTTAGACTTTCGTTGAGCGCCACATTAAGTATTACAAAAACTAATAAAAACGTAAATAAAATTTCTGCAACAAAAAAACTTTGTATTTCAGTAGTTTTAGAAACTACTGAAAATGAATCTTGTCCAAGTCCAATCATGGTGTATACCGCAACTACTGAACCTGTTAATTGACTTGCGATATATTTACCAGATTCTTTTAAATCAATTTGGTCGTTTATATACATTGCTAGGGTTACAACTGGGTTATAATGTGCTCCTGAAATATGAGCTCCCATGTAAACTAAAACTGCTAATCCAAGACCTATTGCTATTGGATTTTCTGTTAAACCAATGATTAATACGAGAAAAAAAGTACCGATTAGTTCTATTATATATTTTTTCATGAATAATTTTTTAAATTTGAAACCTAATTCGAATATAAAAATTATTTAAAGAACATGAGAGCAATTATTTTCACTTTGTTATTATTCACAGTTAATTTGAGTTTTTCTCAAATTAACACACCTAGATTTAGCCCAGCTTCTGAAGTTGAACAAATGGTTGGTTTAACCGAAATTGAGATTGAATACAGTAGACCATCGATGAGAGGAAGAGAAGTATTTGGAAATTTAGTTCCTTTTGGTAAAGTTTGGAGAACTGGAGCAGATAATAGCACTAAGATTAGTTTTGATACTGATGTCATAATTTCCGGAAAAACAATTCAGTCAGGAACCTATTCAATTTTTTCTATTCCTAACAAAGAAAGTTGGGAGATTATCTTTTACTCTGATGTTGAACTTTGGGGAGTTCCTAGAGATTGGTCAGAAAATAAAATAGTGTTTTCATCAATGTTTGATGTTAAAAAGTTAAAGAAACGTAATACCGTAGAGACTTTTACAATTTCTTTTAATGATTTAACTAACAACGATGTAAATATGAGTATTTCTTGGGAAAATACGTTAGTAGATATCAAAATTGAAGTTCCTACAAGATCAATGGTTGAAAAGGATATTAGTAGTGTCCTTAATGATAATCCAAAGGCCTCTGATTATTATGCTGCAGCCGTTTTTTACAGACAAGAGAATGTTAATTTATTTCAAGCATTATTGTGGATGAATAAAGCAATAGAAATGTTTGAAAATCCAAGATTCTACCATTACAGACAACAATCTTTGTTAATGGCAGCTAATAACAAATTCTCCGAGGCAATTGATGCCGCAAATAAATCATTGGATGATGCAATTAAGTCTGATAACCAAGGTTATGTAAAAATGAATAGAGAGTCTATTGCTGAATGGTCTAAGAAGCTTTAAAGCCTTTTAATGTTAGGTGAATTAAAAAAGATATTAATATTACCATAACACAACCAAAAACATTTAGCCAAAGGAAAGGCATCCAATCATAAAACCATGCAATAATTATTGTTGCTTGTGTTATTATTGCTCCAATAAATACTGCATTTGATTTTAATGCCTTCACGAAAAACGCAATTAAAAATATTCCTAGTACGTTTCCGTAAAATATTGACCCAATAATATTTACAAGTTGAATCAGGTTGTCTGCAAGATATGCTACACAAGCTACAGCTATGGCACACAAGCCCCAAAATAGTGTCATTAGTTTTGTAAAAAAAACAATATTATCATCGTTTATATAGCTAAAATTTCTTTTGAGAATATCTATTGACGTTGTTGTAGCTAGAGCGTTAATTTCACTTGAAGTTGAAGACATTGCAGCACTAATAATAACCGCCAAAAGTAATCCAATAAGACCTTTGGGCAGATTTTCAAGAATAAAATGTATAAAAACATAATCCTTGTCATTGGATTCAATTTTCTGATTCTTTACTACTGCCGCTTTACCAATTAAAGTTTTGGCTCTGTCTCTTAAATTTTGTTCTTGCTTACTAAGACTGTTAATTTTATCTCTAAGTTCTTGATTTTCGTTGATTAAAAACTGGTTAACAACTAATGTTTTTTCTTTAAAATTGTCTTCTAAACTTTCTTTCAGTTCGATGTATTCATTCTGGTAAACTGTATTAACAATAACTTCTTCACCTTGGGGATTAAAATTTAATGGAGAGGGGTTAAACTGATAAAATACAAATACCATTACCCCAATGAAAAGTATAAAAAATTGCATGGGAATTTTAAATATACCATTGAAAATCATCCCTAACTGCATCTCTTTGAGAGATTTTCCTGAAAGATATCTTTGAACTTGACTTTGGTCAGTGCCGAAGTATGACATCATCAAAAATGTACCTCCAATAATCCCACTCCAAACGGTATACCTATTTTCAAAGTCAAATGAGAAATTCAAAACTTCCATTTTTGAGTTAGCTGAGGCTACCTTAATTGCTTTGTCAAAGTTAATATCATTTGGAAGAAGGTTGAAAATTGTAAAAAGTACTATAACCAGTCCTATCAAAATTACACCCATTTGATATTTCTGTGTGAAGTTAACAGCTTTTGTCCCCCCAGAAACGGTGTAAATTATCACTAGTGAACCTATAATGATATTTGTTGTTATTAAGTCCCAACCTAGTACTGTTGATAGAATTATAGCAGGAGCAAAAATGGTGATACTTGCAGATAAACTTCTTTGAATCAAAAAAAGAACAGCTGTTAAAGATCTTGTTTTTAAATCAAAACGGCTTTCTAAAAACTCATATGCTGTATATACCTTTAATTTATGATAAATAGGAATAAATATGCTACAAACGATAATAATTGCAATTGGCAAACCAAAATAAAACTGAACAAAGCCTAACCCATCATTATATGCTTGACCAGGTGTGGATAAGAAAGTAATTGCACTTGCTTGCGTAGCCATAACAGATAATCCAATTGTCCACCATTTTGCATCGTTACCAGCTTTTAAATAAGCATTTGCTGTTTTAGCACCTCTTGTTTTTACGGTACCATAAATTACAATGGACAACAGAGTAAAAATTAACACAAACCAGTCTAAACTTTGCATTGCTAAAACTTATTGGTTATGTATAAAAAAATTAAAAAATAGAAAAAGTTTAGAAGAAGAAGAATTGTGTATTCTTTATTCCATTTGATTTTTTTTAAATCCATTTATTTTGAATCTTCATTACTTGTTCAATAACATCCCTGACACAACCATTACCTCCATTTTTTTGAGAAACGTAATTAGCTGCAGCTTTTACTTCCGGAACGGCATCTTGCGGGCAGCAACCTATACCCGCTGCTTTGATTATAGGTATATCAGGAATATCATCACCCATAACTAGAATTTCTTCATTACTTAAACCGTACTTGTTTATAATATCGTTGAAGTGGATTATTTTATCATGGGATCTTAAATGTATCTCCTCAATACCTAGATTATTTAATCTTTTTTTGACTGCTTCATTAGTTCCCCCTGAGATAATTCCAATTTTATATCCATTGTCTATTGCAAACTTCATAGCAAAACCATCTTTAACATTCATTGTTCTTAGTAGTTCACCTGTCTCACTTATCAATAAACTACCATCTGTAAGAACTCCATCCACATCAAAAATGAAAGCTTTGATTTTGATTAATTTTTGTTTGTAATTAATTTCCATATTTTTCTTTAATCATCTTACTTATGACCATATACAGTGACTTAATTTCTTCATTCTTTAGCATATTTTCATGCATCTTCATTATGTTTACATCATTTCTACGCGCTGGTCCTGTTTGAGCCTTAATGGGGTCTAATTTATGAATTTTATTAACTGTTTCATTAATCAAAGGTTTTAAAATATTAAAATCTAAATTTTTTGAATCAATAATTTCTTTAGAAATACCAAACAAAAAATTTGTAAAATTATTTGAAATTATAGCAGCAAGATGTAGAGTTTTTCTTTCTTCAAAGTTTGTCTCATAATGTTTACAGTTAAGATCCTGAGATAATTTTTTGAGGGTTTCTAAATCTTTATTGTTTTCAGCTTCGATACAAATTGGAATTTCAGAGTAATTTAATTTTTGCGATTTAGAAAACGTTTGTAGTGGGTAAAATACACCTCTTCTGTTTTTATTATTAAGCGAGTTGTATGGTGTACTACCAGATGTATGAACTACAAGCTTATTTTTAAACTGAATCTTGTCACTAACCTCGGTAATTGATTTATCACTGACACAGATGACATAAATGTCGGATTCACTTAGATTTTCAATTTTATTAATTACTTTAACCCTTTCATCAAAGTCTATAGATCTTGAGCACCATTCGTTTAAATTTATTTTGGTTGAATTGTGGAATAAATTTACTAGATGAAACCCAACATTCCCTGATCCAATAATTGTAACTTTTATCATATAAAAAATGAATGTGTAAAATTTACAAAATAAATAATATAATTAGGTATAAAAAAAGCTAAAATGGTATTAAATTTGTAAGCCATAAAAACCTAATGGATACACTTAAAAAAATTCTATTTTCTAACAGGCTAACAGGTGTCTTATTTATCGCATTTGCAGTAGCAATGGCCATCGGAACTTTTATGGACGCCGGTCAGGAAACTTCACCAACTCCACTTACAAGAAATTTAATTTACAACGCATGGTGGTTTGAAGCGATTATGCTTCTATTTGTGATCAATTTTATTGGTAATATTTTCAAGTATAATTTACTCAACAAAAGAAAATGGCCAGTACTTGTTCTTCATTTATCGTGGGTGTTTATTTTACTTGGAGCATTTGTTACTAGATACATAAGTTATGAAGGGGTTATGAGTATCCGTGAAGGTGCAACTGAAAGCTCTTTTCTTTCCGAAAAAACCTACTTGACAGTTTACATTGATGGTGATTATGAGATAGATGGATTACCGCAGAGATGGTACACTGAAAGGCTGGTTGATTTTTCTCCAAGAATGGAAAATAAATTTAGCTTTAATGCCAACTATGCAGATATACCTATTTCTATCAAATTAACCCAATTTATAAATGGAGCTGAAGAAGATGTTGTATTTGACGAAAATGGAGATTACTATTTAAAAATTGTAGAGTCAGCAGGAGGAATGCCTCACAATCATTTCTTAAAAGATGGATCAACAGAAAATATTCATGGGACTTTATATACTTTAAATAACTTTATTGAAGGTGCTGTAAATATATCATTTGATGAAAATTATGACCTATTTATAAATTCACCCTATGACGGAGAATACATCGTTATGGCCTCAATGACCCAAGGTCTTTTAGAAAAAAATATTTCTGAGCCATTAAATTTGAGGGCTAGATACATAATTAACAATCAACAACTCGTTTTCCCTAAGCCAGTAATCAAAGGGGTTTTTGATATTGTTAAAAAATCTGAGCTTCTCAAATCTGATCAAGATGGCCTTGAACTTTTGGTGTCTACCCCTGAGGAATCCAAACTTGTTAGAGTAATAGGAGGTAAGGGTACAAATAATGCTTTCAAAACCTTTACAGTTGGAAATCAAGATTTTACAATTAGATACGGGTCTAAAGTATATGATTTACCCTTTAGTATAAAGCTTAATGATTTTATCGCTGAAAAATATCCAGGAACTGATAAGAGTTATTCGTCATTTGCAAGTGAAGTTACTGTTCTGGATAAAGAAACTTTTGATTATAGAATATACATGAATAATATTCTAAATTATCAAGGGTTCAGATTTTTTCAAGCTTCATTCGATCCGGATGAGCAGGGTACTATACTTTCGGTCAATCATGATTTTTGGGGTACATTGTTAACTTACATTGGATATATTCTCTTGTATATAGGACTTGTTGTTATTCTGTTTGCAAGATTTACAAGATTTGATTCCTTAAAAAAACAACTTGAGGTCGCTAGAAATAAAAAGACTAAACTTTTAACATCATTATTAATTCTATTCACTCTTTCTGTTAGCGCTCAAGGATTTGGAGTGCACAGCTCATCTTCTTCTGATATCGAGAAAATTGACTCCATATTATCAAACAATATTGCGTCTAAAGAACAAGCTGATAAATTTGGCAGACTGGTAATCCAGGATTTGGGTGGTAGAATGATGCCGATTAATACTTATTCCTCAGAGCTTTTGCGTAAGCTAAGCAAGAAAGATCATTACAATGATTTTGACGCGAATCAGGTTTATTTGTCGATGCAGGAAAGCCCATTACTTTGGTACAGTGTTCCTCTAATATTTTTGAAAAGTAAAAAAGCAGATTCTATAAGAAGTATAATTGGAGTACCAAAAGATTTAAAACATGCATCATTAGTTGATTTTTTTACTGAAAGGGGAGAATACAAATTAGGACCCTATCTAGAGGAAGCTTACAGAGCAGCAGTCCCCAATGCTTTTCAAAAAGAATTCAGAGAAACCGATCAGCGTGTAAACTTGCTTTATAATGCAATTCAAGGGACAACACTCAAAATTTTCCCTATTCCAAATGATGAAAATAACGAATGGATTTCACCAAGTGAAAATAGGTTTGATGTTGTTCTTACCGACTCATTATATTCAAATTTCATAAATACTGGTTTTAAAACTTATTTATATTTTTTAAACGAGGGTAAAAAATCGGGTGAATACAGTGGAGCTGATGATATCTTGTTAGCAATAACAAATACTCAGAATAGATATGGTTCTGAAGTAATGTTGACAAAAAATAAAGTTGATGCAGAAATTCTATATAATAAGTATGATATTTTTAAAGCTCTGTTTAGTTGGTATCTATACGCCAGTACTATTTTATTTATCGCATTAATCATACAGATTTTCAACAGAAATAAATTAATTAATGGACTTATTTCGATTTCTAAATTTTCTATTTATATACTTTTCTTTATTCATGCAATAGGATTGATTGCAAGATGGTATATTTCAGGTCATGCTCCTTGGAGTGACGGATATGAGTCTATGATTTATGTAGCTTGGGCTACAATGTTATTTGGAATCTATTTTGGTAAAAAAAGTGAGTTAGCCCTTGCATCTACAACTTTTGTAACCTCAATGATACTGATGATAGCCCATTGGAGTTGGATGGATCCAGCTATCGCAAACCTGGTACCTGTTTTAGATAGCTATTGGTTGATGATTCATGTTGCTGTTATTGTTGGAAGCTATGGTCCATTTACAATTAGTATGATTTTGGGTATTGTTTGTCTCCTACTGATGATTCTTGCAAATAAAAAAAATAAGGAATTATTAAACATAAATGTCAATGAGCTTGTTCTAATAAATGAAATGTCAATGACAATAGGTCTAGTTATGCTCACAATTGGGAATTTTCTAGGGGGTATGTGGGCAAATGAGAGTTGGGGAAGATATTGGGGATGGGACCCAAAAGAAACTTGGGCACTGATAAGTATTATGGTTTATGCTTTTGTTATCCACATGAGATTAATTCCAGGATTAAAAAGCAATTTTGCTTTCACTGTAGCTTCAATTTTATCATTTGGATCGATTATAATGACCTATTTCGGAGTCAATTTCTATCTAGCTGGTCTACACTCATATGCAAAAGATGATCAAGAGATAAGTGTAGTATTTATTTCTATCACATTAGCAATTATTTTTATTCTTTCACTTTTAGCTTACCCGAAGTACAAAAAATATCTAAAAAATAATCGTTAAATTACGCCTCCAATGTCTGATAAAAACACATACAAGGGTGTAAATACTATATGTACGCATGTGGGTCAAGTTAAGGATGAACAATTTGGCGGTTCAGTTTCTCCAATTTATCCTGGCACATCATACGAGTATATTGACAAAGAAACAGACAGATATCCTAGATATAGCTCAACACCAAATCAGGAATTTCTTGCAAAAAAAATATCTGCTCTTGAGGAAACTGAAGATGCAATAATATTGGGTTCTGGGATGGCTGCAATTAGTACTTCATTATTGGCTTTTTTAAATTCAGGAGATCACATAGTTCTTCAAAATGATATTTATGGAGGTACAAGAAATCTTGTCGAAGCACAGTTTAAGAGATATGGTATACAGTATTCATTTACTGATGGATTAGATGTGCAGTCATTTGAAAAAGAAATAAAGCCAAATACCAAAGCAATATATATTGAAACTCCCTCAAATCCTCTTTTAAAGCTGGTTGATATTCAAAAAATTGCTAATTTATCTAAAAGCAAAAATTTAATATCATTTATTGATAATACGTTTGCAACTCCTTTAATTCAAAAGCCACACAAATTAGGAATTGATATAATTTTACATAGTGCTACTAAATACTTTGGAGGTCATAGTGATATTTGTGCTGGTGCAGTTGCCGCTTCTACTGAACACAGAGAAATTATTTGGAACCTTTCAAAAAATATTGGAGGTAGTTTAAGTGATTACACTGCGTGGCTTTTAGAAAGAAGTATGAAAACTTTGTCAGTAAGATTTTTTGCTCAGCAAAAAAATGCAGAGGAATTATCGAAATATTTAACCGGATGTAGATTTATTAACAAGGTTTATTATCCTGGTCTTGAAGAACACCCAAATCACGAAATTGCAAAAAAACAAATGACTGGATTTGGTGCGGTAATTTCATTTGAATTAAATAAAAAGATTGATCCAAAAACTTTTTTAAAATCTCTGAAAATGATTAATCCATCTATGAGTTTTGCGGGTGTAGAAAGCACAATGTTATCTCCAGCTGAAACATCACACTATCTACTTACTGCTGAAGATAGATTAGCGCAGGGTATTACTGATAATCTTATTAGATTTTCTGTTGGAATAGAAGATGTTCCAGATATACAAAATGATATAGAGCAAGCCTTTAAAAATTGTAAATAAAGATAATTATGAAAATTGACATTTTAGCGATAGGGGCACACCCAGATGATGTTGAGTTAGGTTGTTCTGGGACAATCGCAAAGGAAATTGCAAACAATAAAAAAGTTGGGATATTAGATTTAACCAAGGGTGAGTTAGGTACTCGAGGTACTGCTGAAATCAGAGAAAAAGAAGCAAACGATGCTGCTAAAATTTTGAATGTTGCTTTTCGCGAAAATTTAAATTTTAAAGACGGTTTTTTTAAAAATGATGAAAATCATCAATTGAAGTTGATAAAAGTAATTAGAAAATACAAGCCAGATTTAATTTTGTGTAACGCGCCTGATGATCGACATATAGATCATCCAAAGGGAGCTAATTTAGTCGTTGATTCTTGTTTTTTAAGTGGACTCAAAAAGATTGAGACCATTGAAGATGGTGTTTTTCAAGAGCCATGGAGACCCAATAATATTTACCACTATATACAATGGAAAAGTTTGAAGCCTGATTTTGTTGTAGATATTAGTGATTATTTTGTTACAAAAATTAAAGCTGTTAAGTCATTCAAGTCCCAGTTTTATAATGAGAATGAACCGGTTCATAATACTCCTATTTCTACTAAAAACTTTATTGATAGTATCGAATACAGGGCTAGAGATTTAGGAAGATTAACCAATGTTGATTATGCTGAAGGCTTTATTGCTGCACGATTACCTCTAATCGAAAGTATTAGCGACTTGAAATAAATTTTATCTCTCGTTTTGCAGAGAAATACAAAAAAATTACATTTGCAATCCTAATATGGTGGTTGTAGCTCAGTTGGTTAGAGCGTCTGATTGTGGTTCAGAAAGTCGCCGGTTCGAATCCGGTCTTCCACCCAAAATATAAGCCCTCATATTTTGAGGGTTTTTTTATATTACATAGCTTATTTTGATTTATTTATTGACATTATAATATTTAAAATTCCTTAATTTTTTTTATATTTTATTGATAATATTTCATTAAATTCAAAGAAACAATACATTATTATGAAACAAATTTACTTTTTGGTACTTATTTTACTATCTACAAATATTTACTCTCAATGTCCGAATCCTGATATTTTTTGGTTTGAGACAGGGCAGGATTTTGTATTTATTAATGGAAATAATAATAGTCAAATTGATTATTATGAAATTGAATATAAAGCTTACGAAACCTTTACTCCAGGAGATGGTACTGCACAAACCTACACATTTTCAGAATTTCCGCATACGATTACTGGACTAATTCCTGGAACTCCTTATTATTTTACTAATCGGGGGGTTTGTAATGATGGCTCTGCAAGTGCTTGGAATGATAATGGGAATAATGGTCCAGACCTTTGGTACACTAACATGGAGCCAGGAGAATTTTCTGCTGAGAATACACTCTCACATAACACTTCCCAAGAAATAACTCACGAACCATCACAAATTTGTGAATCAACAGAGGCAGCTTTTGATTTTATTTTTGCAGGGGTGAATACTGATCCTGGGTACTCATGCCCAGAAACGACTTTTACTGCTGAGTCAGATGGCCCTTATATAATTACAATCACTGATTCTTGGGGTGATGGATGGGTAGGAAATATAGTTGGAAATGAGACAGTTTTAGATGTTCTTGTGAATGGTTCTGTTGTTCTTGACGATCTTACATTGGAAAATGGGTTTTCAGCTGAATATACATTTGATGCATATGCTGGTGATGAGATTTCAACACAGTGGGTTAATGAAGGGTCATGGTTTTATGAAGTTGGCTATTCAATAATTTCTCAAAATGCAAATTCTGATGCACTTACATCTGTGGGAGCTCAACTTTATACAAGAAGTTATATACCTGCTGATTTTGGATATGAGGGTACTGTAACAATTGGAGCTGTTGAATTGGGTATCTGGTATTCTGATGCTGAAGGTAACTATAACCCTGATTTACCAGTTACAGATTATGCAGGAACATCATATCAAAATATTTTCTTGTATAGGCAAACCAATGGTGGGGTTGGAACAAGTAATGTAGGACAACAACAAGCATACTGGGAGCAGATCGCATTTAAATTAAATTTTGAGATAACACCTGAAGATCATCAAACTGTTATAACCGTTCCACTAGAATTTTTACCTGGATTTGGTAACATGAATGGGAATGGAGTTGAGGTTTCTGCAAATGATGACATAATTATTCAGGTCTGGATGGGTCCTGGTGATGAGACTTCAACTGGATTTGAGGGTGGAGTTAGGAAGTTTATAGCAGGAAATTTATCAGATTTCACAGTTCTACCAGAGGATGCTACAAACTATCCTTACCCTGCTGTTCAAACTGGCTCATGGATTGATTCAACATGTGATTACTATAATTATGTGGAAGATAACACATCATTAATGAATTTAGTTATTGGATCAAACAATGAGTTATCAACGGACGAATTTAATATTAATGAGATTGGTCTATTTCCTAATCCTATTGAAAGATCTGAACAATATTTAAACATTAAAATGAATTATGATTATTCTAAAGTAATTAAGATTTTTGATATTATGGGGAGACAAGTATATAATTTAGTGACAAACGAAAATAGAGTTGACATTTCATCTTTAAATCAAGGCACTTATATTGTTGAAATTAATGTAAATGGTCAATTACATAAATCAAAACTAATTGTAAAGTAGTTTACAATCCACTTTTTTAATTGATAGATAAAAAAACCCTCCAAAAAGAGGGTTTTTTATTTTTATTTTTATTTTTATAAAATGAAAATTTCACACATACTTTTTGTTCTTACTTCACCATTCATCTTTTCTCAAAATACCTATTATCCATATCTTGATTCTAATCTTGAGATTGGCGTCAGAGTTGATGACCTACTAAGCAGAATGACTCTTTATGAAAAAGCATGCCAAATGAACCAGTTCGTTGGACTTGAGCATATGAAAAAAGCAGAAAAAGATTTATCGCCTGAGGATATGAAAAAAAGTGATGCTCAAGGATTTTATAGGGGTATATTTTCTGATGATGTGAAGCAAATGGTAATTAATGGACAAATAGGATCTTTTTTACATGTAATTACCGCTGAGGAAGCTAACTATTTACAGGAGTTGGCTAATAAATCTAAGTTAAAAATACCATTACTTATTGGAATTGATGCAATACACGGAAATGCCCTGTATAGAGGTGCCACTGTTTATCCATCTCCAATAACAATCGCTTCCACATGGGATGAAAATAATTCATATGATGTTGGTCTACAGACCGCATTTGAAATGAGATCCACAGGGTCTCATTGGGCATTTACACCTAATGTTGATGTTATGAGAGACGCAAGATGGGGTAGAGTTGGTGAGACCTTTGGAGAGGATCCATACTTAGTAACCCAGATGGGTATTGCTATGATAAATGGACTTCAACAGGAAGATTTCACAGGCATTAATAAAGTTATTGCTTGTGCAAAACATCTAATAGCTGGAAGTGAACCAATTAATGGTCTAAATTTATCACCAATGGATATTTCTGAAAGAACCTTAAATGAGATTTATCTTCCCCCTTACAAAAGCGCTGTTGATGCAGGTGTATTTTCGATTATGGCTGCTCATAATGAGGTAAATGGAGTGCCATCTCATTCAAATAAAAAACTGATGACTAATATTATTAGAAATGAATGGAGGTTTGATGGTTTTTATGTTAGTGATTGGTTAGATATCGAAAGATTAGAAACCTTACACAAAGTTGCAAGAAATTTTAAAGAAGCTGTATATCTTGCCGTTGATGCAGGAATTGATATGCACATGCATGGTCCAAATTTTCCTGAATTAGTTGTTGAATTGGTAAATGAAGGAATGTTATCAGAAGAAAGGGTTAACTATGCATGTTCAAAAATATTGGAGGCAAAATTTAAGTTGGGTTTATTTGAAAATCGATTTGTAGATGAAGATGATATTTCAGAAAAAATATTTAATCAGCACCATAGAGAAACAGCTCTTAAACTAGCAAGACAGGGGATAGTTTTGTTAAAAAACAATGATGTTTTACCCCTAACAAGCCCCTTAAATTCAAAAAATAGAATATTGGTAACAGGACCAAATGCAAATAACCAATCAATATTAGGGGATTGGCATAGTGCTCAGCCTGATGAAAATGTATACACGGTATTTGAAGGAATTAAAAAAATTGGTACTGAAATGGGTTATTTAGTTGATTACCACAATTCCAATGAAAATATTAAGAAGATTTCAGAAAAAGATATCGATAAAACAATTGAAGTTGCTAATAAATATGATTTAGTTGTACTTATAGTTGGAGATAATTCAATGAGATACAAGTGGAATCAAAAAACAGCTGGAGAGAACACAGCAAGATCTGAACTTAATTTAGCAGGAAAGCAATTAGATTTAGCAAAGAGATTAAAGGAGTCTGGAAAGAATGTAATTGTTGTTTATGTTAACGGAAGACCAATTTCAGAGCCATGGATATCAGAAAATATAAATGCAATAATTGAAGCATGGGAGCCAGGAAGTTTTGGTGGTTTGGCAGTTGCTGAAATTATATTTGGTAAAACAAATCCAAGCGGAAAGTTACCTCTGACTGTAGCAAGGACAGTTGGACAATTAAAAATGTTTTACAATCATAAGCACTCAATGTACTTTAGAGACTATGCTATGCAAACTAATAAACCGCTTTATTCATTTGGATTTGGTCTCAGTTACACAAAATTTGATATTAGCACACCAAAACTAAATAGCTCAAAATTTAAAAATGGAAACCTGAGTGTTTCAGTTATTGTAAAAAATATAGGGGAAATGTACGGAGAAGAGATTGTTCAGCTTTATATTTCTGACAAATATAGTAGTATAACCAGACCAGTTAAAGAATTAAAAGCCTACCAGAGAGTTAGTTTGAAGCCTGGGGAATCAAAAGAAGTTGTATTTGAATTGAACAAATCAGCTTTTGCTTATTATGATTCAGAGATGAATTATATTGTTGAGTCAGGTGATTTTGATATCCTTGTGGGTAATTCATCAAGGGATGAAGACCTAAAGAATACAATATTTAATGTTGAAAAAACATTTTATATAGAAGACTAATTTCATTGATATCAAATATTAATATTACATTTATAAAATAAATATAAACTAACTAAAATTTAAATTATGAAAAATTACATTTATCTAATCTGTTTATTGCTTTTGGCATCTTGTTCACAGAGCGAAAATACTTGTGATGAAAAATCAAATGGTTTTGCTCCTTTTGATGGTCAAACCGTTATGATGGGTAGTCAGGAAACTGTTGATATTTTTAATCAAATAGACGCTGCTTGGGCTGCAGAAGATTGGGATTTACTTGCATCATTTGTAGCTGATGGTGCCACCTTAACATTTGAAGATGGACAGACTGCCTCTAACGGAGAAGAATTTATTCTAAAAATAAAAGAGGAGTATAACGATAATATGCAAAATGATGAAGGATGGGGTTGGACAACTACTTACGCATTTGCAATTAAACCGAGCAAACCTGAAGGAACAGATTATCCTAACAACAGAGGAGAGTGGGTTTGTGCAGGTTTTCAAGGTACTGATGGTTTCTATATGGAATGGTATCAAATTGAAGATGGTAAATTGATAAGCTGGTCACAGACTAAACAAGATCTCAATTAATAAATATTTAAAAAAACCCTCAAAAAATTGAGGGTTTTTTTATTCATTTTAACTTTATTCTTTCATCTCTATTTGCCAACTCCCATGCAGTGTGAAAAATTAATTTAACCCTTTTTTTATAAGGTTCATATAGGATTTTTTCTGCTGTATCTGTTGGCTCATGATAGTCTTGATGTACTCCACTGAAATAGAAAATAGCAGGTATATTATTTTTTATAAAATGGAAATGGTCGGACCTGTAGTAGAATTGGTCAGGATGATCAATACCATTAAATCTAAAATCTAGTTCAAGATTAGAATATTTATTGGCATCAATATTAATATCATGTAAATCATCTGATAATACATCAGAACCAATGATATATACATAATTTAAATTTCTTATACCACGTTCCGGATCAGCTCTACCCATCATATCCATATTTAAATTTGCTATTGTTTGTTTGATTGGAACTAATGGCTCGTAATCTGTATAATATTTAGAACCTAGCAATCCTCTTTCTTCAGCCGTAACATGTAAAAAAACTATTGATCTTTTAGGTTCTTTACCTATTTTTTTTGCCAAAGCAAAAGACTCTGCTATTTCAAGCATTGCAACAGTACCAGAGCCATTGTCGTCTGCACCATTATAAATTTTTCCATTTCTTGGTAAAACATGATCTAGATGTGCTGTTAAGACTACATATTCATCTGGAAATTCAGAGCCTTCAATAATGGCCGCGACATTATCTGCACTAAATTTTTCAATATTTTTCTCAAATGACATGTCAAAAGCTAAATTTTCTTTTGTTAAAAAATTTTTAAATTTTTCAGGGAATAACAATACGTGAAAATTATTTTCTTTATTGTTTGAAAGAGTCATTCTTTTTTCGGAATATCCGATATCACTGTTTTTATATCTTCCGCTATATCTACTGTGAAGATAGTTATCTATAATAATTATAGCTAAAGCATCATTACTTCTAGCCACTCTTTTTTTATTGTCAATTTCTTGTCTTAAAATAGACCACTTTGACTTATTTTTTCCGTTTATAAAATACTCGCCATTCTTATCTTTTGGCTCACCTCCAAATGCAACGACTACTTTACCTTTTACATTAATATTTTTGTAGTCTGAATAATTAGGATCATCAATTCCATAACCTATAAAAACAATTTCTTCAGATTTATATTCTCTGTCAGGACCATTTAGGTAGGACACATAATCTTGATAATAAATAAATTTTTGACCTGAAATATTTAGACTTATGTTAGGTTTTTCTTCAAATTGGAGTGGTACTGCCTGTAAATAAGTATCAGTTTTTACAGATTGAATACCTAAGTTTTTATAATGGTTTACCAAATATTCGACAGCGAGCTGCTGACCTTTACTAGGAGTGCCTCTACCGTCAAATTCATCAGACGAATAAGTGTACATTTTTTCCTTTAACTCGTCAATTTTAATTGAATTAGAGGCTTCCATTAAAATTTTATCCTGACCATAAGTTAAAATCACACTTATAATTAGAAAAGATGAAAATATAAATTTTGATTTCATTTTTATTATTTTAAATTTTTTTATAAACTTTTTCAAACGGTACTCTAAATCTTTCAGTGTAAACACCATTTTTTGCTCGAATCCCGCACCCAATAATCATAGTAATTTCGGCTTTTGAGGGTAGATTAAGTATTTTTTTTACCCTAGTAGTATCTGACCCTTCCATTGGACATGTATCATACCCAATTTCTGCCATACTTAACATAAAATTTTCTGCGGCTAATGCCACACTCTTATGTGTAACAACCCTTAAATCCGAAAACATGACTTCCCTGTATATGGGTCTAAACATGCCAATGAAAAATGATAATATTTTTTTGTAAACTCCTATTAAACCAAAAAAGTCGGTATATATAGTTGGCATCAATTTTTTATAGTATCTTCTTGAGACTTTTCTTCTTCTCCCAACATCAATACCTT
This sequence comes from uncultured Bacteroidota bacterium, assembly GCA_902581145.1. Lineage (GTDB taxonomy): Bacteria > Bacteroidota > Bacteroidia > Flavobacteriales > Flavobacteriaceae > MED-G13. The sequence continues at coordinate 114,064 of CACHNE010000002.1, forward strand.
TTTTTTCTTGCTTGTCAAACATATCCTCTAGGAAATCTAAATTATACTTTGCTCTTTCTCTCCACTTGTCTCTTCTTGCAACAAATACAACCATATTAACGGCTGTTTTTGCTGCGTTTTGGTCAAAACATGCTTTGGATAACTGATTTAACACTTTTTTATCGGTTATATGATAAAATTCCCAAAGTTGCATATTGCTACTATTAGGTGCAAGTGTTGCATTTTTGATACAATTCTTAACTTTTTCTTCGTTTAAATCGGTATCAAGATATTTTCTAACTGATCTCCTGTATTCAATGGCTTCAGTAACAGTTTTTCCCATAGTTAAAATTTAATAGTAAAGTCAATAATTTGACCGTCTCTTTTAATTTGTATTGTGGTGGTATCACCTTTATTAAAAGTTGACAAGGCATTCATGTACGACATCATATCAATAACATTTATATCTCCCATTTTAATGACTATATCATTTTTTTGTAATCCTACTTTTCCTGCAGGTTTTTCCTCAGATGTAATCGCAGATATCTTCATACCACCTTCGTTATACAAATAGTCTGGCATGACACCTAAGCCTACTTTAAATCTTGGAGTAGCATTTTTGGTTTCTTCTGCTTTTATAAACTCAAGTTTATCCATTGAGTCTAACTCTTCAATTATATCTTCAATATAATCTGAAATTTGTTCAATTCCTTGAAAATTAATTTTATCATAATCATCTGACGGTTTATGGTAATCTTCATGCTGACCAGTGAAAAAACTAAGAACAGGAATATCTTCATAATAAAAAGAAGCATGATCGGACGAACCAAAGCTTGAGGTACTTGATGATCCAAATTCAACAAGATTGAACTTAGAGTTATTAGAATTTACAATCTGTTTAAAGATTTTTGCACTTCCAACTCCAGATACTGATAATTTATTATCCTCGTTAAGTCTTCCAACCATATCCATATTAATCATATAATTAATTTCTTCTTTTGAAACTGTAGGGTTTTTTAAAAAATAATTAGAACCGAGAAGCCCCATTTCTTCACCCGAAAAAGCTATAAAAAGGTAATTACTTTTAAGTTCTTTTGTTGATAGTCTATTTGCTAAGTCTAATAAAAGGCTTGTACCGCTTGCATTATCGTCTGCTCCATTATGAATCAAAATTTGATCTCCAAAATATAAAGAAGACTCTTCACCATATCCTAAATGATCATAATGAGCACCAATAACAACTGTATTACTACCACCGTTATCAAGAAAACCAACCACATTTCTTGCATGTATTTTACTGTCATCACTTTTCTTGTTAAACTCTATTTCTTCGTGTGGATTATTATTATTTCCGAAATAAAAATCTTGATAATAATTTTTAGTTCCTTTATCACTTAAATTTAATTTCTCAAATCTATCAGAGATATATTTAGCAGCTAATTTTTCTCCTTCAGTTCCAGTTTTTCTTCCCTCTAACTTATCATCAGCTAGGAACATTAAATCTGCTTTAATATTATTCTCATAACTTATATCCTGGCCACAAGAAAGCAGAAAAACAAAAAATGTTATTTTTATTAGATTGTTCATTTAATACCAATTATTTTTGCAAAATTAATAACGAAATAACTGAATGAAAAATTTATTACCACTTTTATCTATACTATTATTAATAAGTTGTAAAAAAGAATTAAATACAGATCTTTTATTTGAAGGAGAAAAGTATTTCAAAAATATTAAGCAAATAACATTTGGTGGTGATAATGCTGAGGCCTACTGGAGCTTTGACGATAAACAACTAGTGTTTCAATCAAACCATAATAAATGGGGTGTAGAGTGTGATCAAATGTTTTTAATGGATAATTATGAAAGTTTTGAGTCTACAACTCCAAAGATGCTTAGCACTGGAAAGGGTAGAACTACTTGTTCTTATTTTATGCCTGATAATAAACATATTTTATATGCTTCAACTCATGAGTCGAATGAATCGTGTCCTGAGACACCACTAAGAGTTGACGGAAATTATGTTTGGCCAATTTATGACACATATGATATTTATGTTGCTGATTTAGATGGTAACATTGTAAGTAAATTAACTAATCAAATTGGTTATGACGCAGAAGCCACTGTTTCTCCCAATGGAGATAAAATTGTTTTTACTTCTGATAGAAGTGGTGACTTAGAGTTATACACTATGAATATTGATGGTAGTGATGTAAAGCAGATAACTTATGATTTAGGATATGATGGAGGTGCTTTTTTCTCGCCAGATGGAACAAAATTAATATTTAGAGCCTCAAGACCAAAATCAAAAGAAGAGGTAGAAGAATACAAGGATCTTCTTTCAAAAGGATTGGTAAAACCTACTGAGATGGAATTATTCATATGTGACAGTGACGGTAGTAACCTTAAACAAATTACTTATCTAGGAAACGCCAACTGGAGTCCATTTTTTCATCCTTCAGGTAAAAAAATTATATTTTCTTCAAATTTTGAGGCTGTTCTTGGTTTTCCGTTTAATTTATATATTATTGATATTGACGGAAAAAATTTAGAAAGAATTACATACAGTGATACTTTTGATGCTTTTCCGGTATTTTCAAATGACGGAAAAAAAATAGCATTTTCTTCAAACAGAAATAACGGTGGTACTCGGGAAACTAATTTGTTTATTGCCGAATGGGTAGAGTAATCTAATTTTTCATGACCTTTATTCCAGAACCGGATTTGGCAATTATAGCCTTAAGATTAATTCCAAAATCAGATTTATAATTCTTTTTGATTTTTGAAACTATTGCGGAGGTTTCATTACAGTGTACTAAATTGACAGTGCAGCCTCCAAATCCACCACCCATCATTCTAGCACCAATAACTCCATCAATTTTTTTTGTTTGATCAACTAAAAAATCTAATTCTTTACAACTTACTTCATAATTATTTTTAAGTCCTTCATGTGACTGATACATAAGTTCTCCGAATTCTGATAAATTATTCTTTTCAATTAATTCTGCAGATTTAATTGCCCTTTTATTTTCATTATATACAAAAACCGCTCTGTTGAATTGATTTTTACTTAAATCATTTTTTGCATCGTTAATTTCTTCTAATGAAACCTGAGATAAATTTTCATATTTTTTATTGCTCACTCGATTTATAGTTTTTAAGGCTTGCTTACATTCATTTACTCTGGTATTATATTCTGTACTTGCTAAATTGTGTTTAATATTAGTGTCAAGTAGAAGAATCTCTAAATCAACAAAATCAATATCAATATACTTATTTGTGAGGTCATTGCAATTCAGTAAAATAGCTTTATTTTCTTTTGCATTAAGTATTGTATATTGATCCATAATACCCCCTAATAAGCCTATATAATTGTGCTCAACATTTCTACTAAGGTTAATTATTTCTGAATTATCCAGATTTAAGTTATTTAAAATGCTTAATCCTTTGATTAGCCCACATACAAGTGCAGATGAGGAACTAATCCCAGCACCATAGGGAAGTGAGGATTTAATATCACAAGAAAAATTATTTAAATCAGGTTTTATTTTTCTAATTTCTTCAATTACACCATAAACATAATTTTCCCAGTGGATTGAACTTTTTTTATAAGAATCATTGATATTAAATATCATTGAATAACCTAAATCGGTCTTAACGAATGATTGTTTATTATTGATTTCAAAATTTAAATTAATCGAAAGATTTAGGGCACAAGGCAGTACATATCCACCATTATAATCAGTATGTTCTCCGATTAGATTTACTCTTCCAGGTGATGTAACTTTAATTTTCAAACTATGACTAAAATTTTCATTTTTTGCCCTTGTTTGATTCTAATCCTCCAAAATCATTATCGGAAATAAATCTCAATTCATCCAATGATAAATTATTACCATAATTCTTCTTAAGATTGTATAATTCAGATTTTAAGTTAGAAATTATATCTGTGAATTTATCATTACCAATTAAGTTGTTAAGCTCATTAGGGTCGTTTTTTAAATCATATAACTCCCATTGATCAATATCATAGTAAAAATGTATTAATTTATACCTCTCAGTTCTTATCCCATAATGAGGCTGAACATGATGGTAATAAGGGTATTCATAGTAATGGTAATACATTGATTGCCTCCATTTTTTTGAGTTTTTTCTGATTAAATTTTCTAAAAAACTTTTTCCTTGAACACCAGAAGGAATTTTTATATCGGCTATTTCAAGTAATGTTGGTGCAAAATCGATATTTGTAATGATATCTTCATTAACGGTTTTTGGTTTAATTTTCCCTGGATATCTAATTACAAATGGCATTCTGCTAGATTCTTCATACATAAATCTCTTATCAAACCATCCATGCTCACCAATGAAAAAGCCCTGATCAGAAGTATATATAACAATCGTATTTTCTTCTAAATCATTTTCTTTCAGATAATTCAACACTCTACCTACATTATCATCAACAGACTTAACGGTAGCCAAATAGTCTTTAATATATTTTTGAAACTTCATATTCCTATTTTCCTCAAGCGAAAGTGTTGAGTCTAATAAAACAGTTTCGTTCCTTTTAAAACCATAAAACAACCATTGTCTTTTTTCTTTATTTGACAGAGAATCAGGAGGGGTTAATTTCATATCTCTTCTTGAAAAATAATCAATTGTCATTTCGGTATTTCCAGCTGTTAGTTCTCTGGAACTATAATTATCATTATAAGTTTCTGGATAGGCTAGGTCAATATCTTCCCAAAGATCCTCATATTTTTTATCGGGTGCCCATTCTCTATGAGGAGCCTTAAACTGAAGTAATAAACAAAAAGGTTCTTCTTCATTTCTTGAGTCAAGCCAATCTAAAGCATAATCAGTTGTTAAATTAGTAGCATAACCTTTTTCTTTAACTTTCTTACCATTTTCATTGTAGACAGGATCCCAATAAAATCCTTGTTGACCAAGATTATCATGATATTTATAATAATCAAAACCGGTTGGCTCTGAGGCAAGATGCCATTTACCAACTAGTGCAGTGTTGTATCCATTTTTTTGAAGTTCTTTTGGGAATGTCCAAAGACTATTGTCAAAAACACCTCCTTTATAATTTTTGTTATAGCCATGAATATGGCTGTAAGTACCAGTTAGAATGGATGCACGACTTGGCCCACAAATTGAATTTGTAGCAAATGTATTTTTTAATATTGCACCTTCTTTGGCAATTTTGTCAATGTTTGGAGTAGGGGCAATGTCCTTATAAATACTACCGTATGCTGATATTGCATTGGTTGTATGATCATCAGAAAGAATAAAGATAATATTTGGTTTTTTATCGCTCTTACTTATTGTTTCTACTGTATCAATATCTCTATTACCTGCAATCAGTAAAAGAGAACTAATCATTAAAAATTTTATA
>CACHNE010000003.1 GCA_902581145.1 uncultured Bacteroidota bacterium
AAAATTCATACAAATCTGCTATTTCAATCTGAAAATTATAAACTCATAGGCGTTTATGATATTAATGCAGAATTATCTAATGAAACAGCAAAAGAATATGGATGTAAAGCATATACTAGTTTTGAAGATATGTTAAATGATATCGAGGTATTAGATATTGTTACTCCTACACCTTTTCATTTCAATTATGCTAAAAAAGCTATTGACAAGGGAATACACTTATTTATAGAAAAACCTGTTTGCTCAAATACTGAAGAATCCTCAGAGTTACTCAGGCTGTCGGAATCTAATAACATTAAGATACAAGTTGGACATGTTGAGAGGTTTAATCCTGCTTACATTACAGTTGAAGAAAACATTAGCAAACCTATGTTTATCGAGTCTCATAGATTAGCTAAGTTTAACCCTAGAGGAACTGATGTTTCAGTCGTACTTGATTTGATGATTCATGACATTGATATAATATTAAATTCTGTTAAATCACCAGTTAAAACAATTTCATCCAATGGAATTTCGGTTATTAGTGACAGTCCTGATATTGCAAATGCTAGAATAGAATTTGAAAACGGTTGCGTAGCTAATTTAACTGCTAGTAGAGTATCCCTGAAGAATATGAGAAAAACCAGATTTTTTCAATCTGGTAAATATATTTCTGTTGATTTCTTAAAACGAGAAGCAGAAGTTATAGAAATTGATGAAAAAAAATCTGAATTACCAATTATGATACTTGAGGCAGAAAACGGAAAAAAGAAGAAGATTTATTTTAGTAAACCTGAGATATCTGAAAATAATGCCATTTTGGATGAATTAAACAGCTTTGCACTATCAATAAAAAATAATGAAAAGCCTAGAGTTAATATTTCTGACGGTCATAATGCATTAGATGTAGCGATTAAAATAATTAAAAACTTCAAATAAATATGAAAAATATTTCTGTGATTGGATCTGGAACAATGGGAAATGGAATTGCCCAGACATTTGCTTTATTCAATTTCAATGTTAAATTATATGATATAAACTCGGAAAACCTAAAGAAAGGTGAACAAACCATTTTCAAAAATCTTCAAAGAATGGTTAATAAAGAGAAAATCACTGAATCTGAGGCAGAAAACACAATAGGTAATATTAAATATACATCTGACTTTGACTCAATCTTGAACGCAGATTTGGTAATTGAAGTTGTAAGTGAAAATTTAAAATTAAAAAAATCAATTTTCAAAGAACTTGACTTGAAATGTCCAAAGAACACCATTATAGCCTCAAATACTTCATCAATTTCCATAACCAAATTAGCTGAAGCTACAACAAGAAAAGATAAAGTAATTGGTATGCATTTTATGAATCCCGTTCCTATCATGAAGCTGGTCGAGGTTATTAATTCTAAATATACAAGTAAAGAAACAACTGATATGATTATAACTCTATCAGAACAACTAAAAAAAATTCCACTAGTGGTAAATGATTTTCCTGGATTTATTTCAAATAGAATATTAATGCCTATGATAAATGAAGCGATAGAATCCTTAGATCAAGGTGTCGCTGACGTCAAAAATATTGACGGAATAATGAAGTTAGGTATGGGGCATCCAATGGGTCCCTTACAGCTTGCAGATTTGATTGGATTAGATGTATGTAAATCAATTTTAGAGGTGATGCTTGATGGATTAAAAAATCCAAAATATAGACCTAATAAGCTACTAATAGAATTAGTTAGTAATGGAAAATTAGGAATTAAGTCTGGTGAAGGCTTTTATGACTATTCTGATTCAAAAAAAGCTGAATTTGTTTCTAAAAGATTTAGTTAATGGTAAATAAAAATATTCTTAGAATAATTTCAGATATTCCTGAAAATGTCAAGTTAGTTGCCATTTCAAAAACAAAATCTGCCGAAGATATCATGATGGCTTACGAAACAGGTCAAAGAGTATTTGGAGAAAATAAAATTCAGGAAATGTCTGCTAAGTACGAAGATTTACCAAAAGACATAAAATGGCATATGGTTGGTCATGTACAAAGCAATAAAATAAAATACATGGCGCCATATGTAGATTTAATACACGGAATTGACTCTTTAAAATCAATAAAAATTTTAAACAAAGAAGGTGTTAAAAATAATCGAATTTTGAATTGCTTGTTACAGCTAAAAATTTCTAAAGAAGAATCAAAATTTGGACTTGGTGAAAAACAATTTAAAGAAATAATTCATTCAGATGAGTACAAAGAGATGAAAAATGTAAAGATTAAGGGGCTGATGGCCATGGCTAGTAATACAAACGAAAAATCAATTATTAGATCAGAATTTGTTCATGCCAAGAAGATATTTGATGAAATTAACAATAGAGATAAAAGTTTCGAAATTTTATCAATGGGTATGAGTAATGACTATAAAATTGCGATTGAATGCGGAAGTAATTTGATTAGATTGGGAAGTTTAATTTTTGGTGAAAGAAACTACTGATATTATTTATACAATTATTGACATAGAAACAACTGGAGGTAAATTCAATGAGGAAAAAATAACCGAAATTGCAATTTTTAAATTGTCTATGAACGGTAATATTTCCAAATACCATAAATTGATTAATCCTGAAAAAAAAATACAACCATTTGTAGAAAAACTTACAGGATTGAATAATAAAATGTTAGAAAATAAACCTGTTTTTAGTGAAATTTCACAAGAAATTAATTCCTTTACAAGGGGATGTGTTTTTGTTGCTCATAATGTTAAATTCGATTACAGAGTTTTAAAAAAGGAGTTTTCAAGAATTGGTATGGAATTCCAACGTGATTTACTTTGTACGATTGAATTATCAAAAATTGTTTTTCCTGAAATGAAATCATACAGCCTGGGTAAATTAGTTTCAAATCTAGGAATTGAAATCAAAAATAGACATAGGGCCTATGGAGATGCAGAGGCAACACTTAATTTATTTGTATTGCTAACAAAAAATATTGAAAGAGATAAACTCGATAAACTTGTAAGTTTTGAAAATAAATAAATTTTTAATAACGATTGTTGGACCAACTGCTATAGGTAAAACATCACTTGCAATTAAATTAGCAAAGCATTACAAAACAGAAGTAATCTCTGCCGATTCTAGACAGTTTTACAAAGAATTAAATATTGGTACTGCTAAACCAACAAGTGAAGAGCTATCTTCAGTAAAACATCATCTAATAAATAACATTTCAGTAACGGATGACTATGATATTTCACAATTTCAATCAGATGCCAGAGAAAAAATAAATAATCTTTTTAAAATGAAGGATTTTGCAATTATGGTTGGTGGTTCTGGTCTTTATATTGATAGCGTTTTGTATGGAATTGATGAAATCCCAAAAGTTGACATCTCGATAAGAGAAAATTTAAATGAAGAATTCAATATTAACGGTTTAAAAAATTTAATCACAAAGCTTAAAAAACTTGATCCAATAACTTACAAAAAAATTGATTTGAATAATCATAGAAGAATAATAAGAGCGCTGGAAGTATCAATATCTTCAAATAAACCATATTCTTCCTTTTTAAATAGCTCTGAAAAACAATCAAAATATAATGAAATAATTATAGGATTAGATTGTGATAGACCAAAACTTCATTCTCTTATTAACTCTAGAGTTGATATTATGATAAAAAAAGGGCTTTTAGATGAGGTTAATGCACTGATTAAGTATAAAAAATTAAATGCATTAAATACAATTGGTTACAAGGAGATATTCGAATATTTAGAAAACAAGATAAATTTAGAGGAGGCAATTGATAAAATTAAGACAAACTCTAGAAGATATGCTAAAAGGCAATTAACATGGTTTAAATCAAATAAAAAAGTAAATTGGTACAGTTATGATTACGATTTAAAAGTTATATTAAATATGATTAAATCTTTCCAATCTATTCAACAATCAACCTGAAGCCTTCTCCGTGAATATTATTGATACTAACCTTGGAATCTTTTTGAAGTTGCTTTCTGAGTTTTGCAATGTAAACATCCATACTTCTTGAAGTAAAATAATTATCATCATGCCAAATTCTTGTCAAAGCTAATTCTCTTGGCATTAGGTCATTTATATGTATTATTAATAATTTTAGTAACATATTCTCCTTTGGAGACAATTTAACTGGAGATTCATCCTTGTATTTTAGATGTCTTAGTTTTGAATTAAAATAAAATGAACTAAAATTAAATTCAGTCTCTTCTGAGTCTATAACTGATGATAATTTATTTCGCTTTAATATTGCTTTTATTTTAAATAATAAAACATCACTGTCAAATGGTTTTTTAAGGTAATCATCTGCTCCAACCTTATAGCCTTTTAATACGTCTTCCTTCATTGACTTAGCTGTCAAAAAAATTATGGGAATATCTGGTGAAACACTTTTTATTTCAGTTGCTAAAGTAAAACCATCTTTATAGGGCATCATAACATCCAAAATACATAGATTAAATTCAAATTTTTTAAATTTTTCAAACCCCTCCATGCCGTTTTTAGCCAAAATCACATCATATTCATTCATTTTAAGAAAATCTCTTAATATGATTCCAAAATTAGGATCATCTTCAACTAATAATATTCTTTTCTTGTTATTCATGTGTAATTATTTGGTTAATGTATTTAATTGTATTGTAAATTTACTTCCCTTACCAACAGCACTGTCAACAGTGATATTTCCGTTATGAAAAGCAATAATTTTTTTAACGTAAGCTAATCCTAACCCATGACCCTTCACATCATGTAGGTCGCCAGTCTGTTTTCTGTAAAATTTTTCAAATATTTTTGATTGTACGGCTTTATTCATTCCAATCCCATTGTCTTTGATCTCAATTAGGATTCTGCTCCCAATATTTAATGTTTTGATGATAATTTCAGGGCTATTATCGTTGTATTTTATTGCATTATCTAAAATATTAACCATAACATTTATCAAATGAGTCTCATTTCCTATAACCATAGAATTATCTGCATCTTTTTCAGTGATAATATTTCCGTTGTTATTTTCTACTATCAAACTAACGTGAGATATAGCTAAATCTATAATTTCATTAATATCTTGCTTAGTTTTTTCAATATTAAGCTGGTTTCTTTCCAGATGGCTAATCATAAGAACATTCTCAACTTGATCATGCATTCTATTATTTTCATCATAAATCATCTGAAGATATTTTTTCACCTTTTGTTTATTAACTATTGTTTTAGGGTTTTTGATGGCTGATAAAGCAAGATTTATAGTTGCAATTGGTGTTTTGAATTCATGAGTCATATTGTTTATAAAGTCTGTCTTGATTTGAGAAATTTGTCTTTGCCTTAATAACAAAAGAATAGTAGTAACATAAGCTATTATAATAATCGAAGTAAAAATGATTGAGGTAATAATAACAGAAACCAAGGATCCCAACAAAAATGGAGTCCTTCCTGGAAATGCAACCTTCAAAGAATAATCACTTAAATCATTTTCATCTTTAAAAATAAGTGATGAATAACTTTGGTTTGATGAGTCAAATTTTTCAGATGATATTTCAGTTATACTGTCCTGATTGAAAATAGCGTATTCAAAATCAAGATTAATATTCATTCTTTCAAGGTTTCTTCCTAAAATCTTTTCAAATTTATTAATATCACCTATTCTTTCTTCAATTGGATTACTTTTTGATAAATCGTTATATGCAGATTCAAATAAAACTTCTTTACTTTTTGATATTTTTCCAACTTTTAATAAAAATTGCTCAGGGCTTAGATTATCTTCAATTCTTCTGTTTGTAAACACCTTTTCTTCACGCTGATTAGAAAGTCTCTTAATAGAAATATTTTCACCATCTGAAATTACATCAATAATATCTTCATAATAGCTCTTGGTTTTAGGAATAATTAAACTTTCTTCGATTACACCATTTTTATAAATTATTGTTTCTCTTTTTTCGGGATTTTCGTCAATAATTATTAAATTTTGAATTGATAATGTATCAACATCAACTAGAGCCTCATTTGCTATTAAATTTCGAAATTTCTGTACATATTTTCTAAATTCATTTCGTTCGACATCTGATGTGGTTTCTTCTAGGACATAGTTCACATTAATCGAAAATTGCTTATCATTCTCTTCATAATTTTTTAAAATAAAAAAGTATTGTATGAATATGATACCGATTAACGATACACTCATTAAAACTAGAAGTAATACAAATATCCTTTTACTCATATTCCAAATTTATCATTTAATCAAAGAGAAATTTTGATATTTAATAAAACATTAACAATATAAATCAAATTAGAGAAGTATGAATTTTTAATAATTCATTGTATAATTTATCTTTTGATATATTTTCAATACAAAAATCTGATTTTGAGCACTTTAGGTCTTGGGATATCTGACTGTTTAAAATCCTCATTACCTTTTCTTCTGAATAATTTTCTCTATTATTAATTCTATCAAGAATAAGATTTAAGGGGGTTTTTATACAGATTATTTTATCAAAAATATGTTGAGAGTTATTTTCAAAAATTAATGCAGCCTCATAGATAATGTATTTAGAACTCTGTTCTAAAATCCATTTATTAAAATATTCATGGACTCTTGGATGAACAATATTATTAATGTGAGTTAATAACTCTGTATCATTAAATATTTTTTCAGAAATAAATTCTTTATTTAGTTTACCATTCAAATATGCAGCGTCACTTAGAAGTTTTGTAACTTGATTTTTTAAATTATTATCATTTTCCATTAATTCTTTTGCACAATCATCTGCAATGAATACAGGAACTCCCAAACCTTTAAAATATAAAGCAGCAGTAGTTTTGCCACTTCCAACAATTCCAGTAAGACCTATTTTTTTCATTATAAAATGATTAATTGAACTTTATTCGAACTAAGCCTAGAGTTTTTAATAAAATCAGGTTTTTTAGTTAATTTTGGTATAAGAGTACTTTCATTCTCATCAAAAATACACTCGATTCTAAAGTCTATTGGGGTGGTTTTTCTATAATTTTCTACACTGATAAAATACTTAACCAAAAGCTCTTTAGGATAGAAATTATATTTAAGATCAGTATTACCAAGAATAGTTACTGGTATGGAGATAATTTCTTCGGTATACTGGTCAACTTCTAGCTCATACTCTACAGAACTAAAATCAAGTTTAAGGTTTTCATATGGCGGCTTCAAAAGGTTTAAATCTATTTTAATATCAGAATCAACATTATTTAATCTTACAAGCTCAGTATCTATGTAATCGATTTTTTCTAAAATATCTTTTGGTCCTAAAATTGTGACATATTCATTATTCATTGAAAAAGACTTAAATGAGTCATAACCAGACTTGTAGTCAATTGAAATATTTGGTTTAATTTTTTTGTTTTGAGAAATATACAGATCATAATAAAAAAATAATGAATCCTCTGAAATTGTTAAAAGTTGAATTGAAGAATCAAAAGACAACTTTGTATCATTAAAATTTTCTTTTTGATTCCATAAATATGTATCGTTGGATTCTTTTAATTTTTTCACAGAGATATTAAGACTGGGGGTCTCAAAATAATATTTTGCTAAATTAAATCCATATCCTCTAACCTTGAGCATTACTGAATCATGTGATTTATCATAAATAACTTTATCCTGAGGCAAATCCGTTAAAACCAGCTCAAAAAGAATATCCTTATCATATGTCGATGTTAATTTTCCAACTAATGATGATAAAATTGCAAGTATCAAAAAAATAACAAATACATTAAACTTACCCTGACTTAAAAAAACTTTCATTATGATTAATTAAAAAACATTTTAGGAAATATACTTTCAATTTTTTTATTTGGAAAAATATTTATCATGATTAATGATATGAAAAAACCATATCCGTAACCAAAAAACTGAATCAATGTTGTTAAAATGGATAAAAAACCCACCCATACATTATCCTTCATCGACGATAGTATAAAAACTAACAAGAAATAAAATAAGTAAATAGTGAATATCAAACTTTCTATTTTAAATAACACCAAGATGATAGAAATGAAAAATACAAATGAAAAAATTGATGGGAACCAATATGTGATTTTTCTAGTATCAGGAAATTTATGGTTTAGTATACTTCGTGCAACTCCAAACTTGTAAACCTGTTTAAAAAAACTTTTAACCGAAACCCTACGTTTATGAAATACCTTCAAATTTTCATATAGTACGGTTCTAAAACCTGCTTTTTGGAGTCTTATGGAGAGATCAGGATCTTCACCTGGATGAATTTTACCAAATCCTCCACTTTTTAAAAAAGCTTCCTTAGAAATCCCCATATTAAAACTTCTGGGCTGGAAATTCTTACTTCTACTTCCACCTCTAACATGACCAGTAGTTATCAGCGAAGTCATTGAAAAACTGACAGCCTTTTGAAAATTATTGAAAGAGCTATGTGAATCATCAACTCCACCAAAACATTCTGAATAATTTTTTGATAAATTATCTATCAAAATTGTACAATAATTTTCAGGAAGAATTATATCTGAATCTAAAATTATAAAATAGCTTCCTTTTGCTTTATTCATTCCAAAATTTCTGCTATCACCAGGACCTGAGTTTTCTTTATAGTAGTATGAAATATTTAGATTTTTGTAATTCGTTATGATTTTATCACATTTATTAGAAGAACCATCCTCAATAATTACTATTTCAAAATCTTTAGATCCTTTTTGATTTGAAAAACTATTGAGAAGTTCATCAATCTCATTAGGTCTATTATAAACAGGAATAACAAAGGAAATATCTTTTAAAAGCATAATCAAAATTAAACATTTCTATATAAAAAAAGGGTTTAGAAAATCTAAACCCTTTTTACAAAATTAAATTGGTTTAATTTAATTGATAATTAATTTTGAAGTACTTGATTTTCCATCGATCGTAACAGTTGCTATATAAAAACCTCTTTCAAGAACAGAAATATCAAGCGTATTACCAGAAATAGAGGTTGAAAGGACTTTTCTTCCGTTAACATCAAACAGCTCTACGTACTTATCACCGTTTAAAGATGAAAATATATTAACATAATCACCATCTACTGGATTAGGAAAAATTCTTAAATCATCAATCTGATTTTCATTAATACTCAAAGACTCAACGATAGTGACAAAATAATCTTCCACTTCTCCATAATTAGTAACCTCACATGCATCATCTGGAACTGCAGTATTCCAATTTGCTTTAAATCTCATTGAGTGTTGTCCTAAGATAGCATCTGCCGGAATAGTGGCTTCAATTTCTGTTGTACCAGTATTTGGGATTAGAACATTATCAATAATTAATTCATCTAATGTATACTCATAGTCATCATTAAAATCTATCCAAGCCCTAACGTACTGATTTGAGTATCCAGTGGTTACAGTAACAGGGTATGTAACTCCTTGTTCCAAATCAGTGGTTAATTCAGGAAAAATACCATACCCATCAGTTGAACATCCAGAATCGGAGTTGTCAATATCTGCAATTACCAGACCCAAGAAACCGTCACCAAGTGCACAATTGATTCCTGTTGGAACACATGATTGACAAGCTGATAATACGGTGATATATTTATCGCAGTTTACATCATCACCTACCACACTTATTTCTACAGGCGATGTTCCTGTATAGGGTCCAAAAGTAACAATACCAACTGCATCTAAAGATTGCTCGTTACCTAAATTATCTGAAATTGTATATTGTGTAGAGGATCCCATTTCTGATAAATCAACATCAATATAATATTCATCACCTGCACATGAAGATGCTGTTGCAGTTACAACAGGATCTGCACAACTATTTTCTGTTATGACAAGATCATATCCGACAGTGTACGGAGATGGCCATGTTGATATAACAATGTAATATGTCATTTCCGCAGAAACATCCATATCAAAAGATAAATTATCCATGGAAGAACCATTTAACGCAGCTGCATAACATTGTACACCAATGTTTTCACATGAATCATAAGCGAAAATTCCTGCGTAGGTAGCATCAGGACTCATTAAAACATTTATTGATGTATCACTGGTTGCAGTGTATGAATAAACAACATCATTTCCACCAATATAACTATAAATAGTGTCTACACAACCATCACCTGGTGAACCACTATAATAATTTGAGTAATTAGCGGTATCGTCAGTCATATTATAAGGTAATGTATCAATCTGAATAGCTGCTGCGCAGTTGTCCCCCACGGAAACAGTTGAAAAATCACCTCCAACTGAAGTATATTCACTGTAAAGACCTTCCGAACAGACAGCTCTAACATAAAAAGTGTAGTCTGAACCAGACTGCAATTCATCTAAGACAAGTTCAGTATTCTCAACAGCTGTACCTTGGCCAGTAGGTGGATCAAGCTCAGCTAACTGAACAACGTATTCCCATTCTGTTTCCTCACTAAAACCAGCACTCCAAACCACATCTGCTCCGTTAAGTGATTCATTTGAAACAGAAATATTTATTGGAATATCACAATCTGGCATTTCCTCAACAACTATTGCATCAACATACATTGCATATCCTTCATCATCTGTAGGTGGCACATAAAACGCGATGAATGCTGGTCCAGAATAAGCAGATAAATCTATACTAACTTGTGTCCAATCACCTGAATACTCAGTCGTTTCACTCAAAATTATGGTGAAGTCTTCTGGGTTTGATGTTGTTGTAGACATTAATACTGCCATAGAATTATTTGGCTCACCATTTCCGTATGATTTTGCTGCAAATTTAATTCTATCATTTCCAGATAAATTAAACCTCGGAGAAATTAAATAATCATCATTTTTACCTTGGTTTCCAAATGTATATAAATAGGCTGCTTGACTTCCCTCAAAAGCATTGCTTACATTAGTATTCCATGAGGAATTGTTAGGTGCAGCTTCAGGGCTTAAATCAATGATTGTCCAGCAAATTTCGTTTTCTGAATCTTGTTCAAAACTTTCAGAGAAAGGCAGTTCAAATAAATCTGCACAACCTGTTGTAAATGCATAACTTACAACACCACTATATTCTTCATCACACTGGGAACGGATATAAAAAACATAATCTGTTAGAGGATCAAGACCTGAAATTGATACTGAATTTTCAGTAATGGTTGTTCCAGATTCAAATTCTTCTCCAGCAGGTAAAACAGCATATTCAAACCCAGTAGCGTTTTCACCAGAAGACCATGTAAAGTCTGCAGAAGTACCTAAAATATTAGATACACTTATGTCTGTTGGATTTGGACATTGTTGTGTGATTCCCTCAAAAACTATATTAGCATATCTCAGTAAAGCATCTGTGGGTGATTGAGGTGCTAACGGGTCAGGTGGGGTTGCATCATTATAGTAGACCAGTGCTATTCTAGAACTTCCGTCATAGAGAGTAGCATAAAAATCATCTCCAGATCCGTCATATGTACCAGTGTCCATAGTATCATGGCCTGCAACAATAAGATTTTGAGTTCCATTGTAATCAAATGGTGTATCCAAAATAATCGTGACTGTTTGGTCTATAACTTCAACAGGACCACTAAAAACAAGTGTTAATTCGGATGCATTAACAAAGGAATATTCACCATCTTCATTTTGTGGATGCTCATTTAAATCTGTATGGGCCATGTAAATATCCCATGTTCCCGTATTTTCCAAGTCGGTAGTTGGAGTTGCAAAATATTTTAAACCGGTAATTTGACCAGATGCATTAATTAAATTTGCATTATATATAGTTTGACTGTAGGAGTATTCATAATATGGCTCTACAGGCTGACTCTGATTTGTCCATATCTCACTTCCTACAGAAACTTGAGAAAATGAGAAAATTGTAAATAAAAAGATTGAAATTATTGAAAATAGGTAATTTTTTTTCATGAGATATTAATTTATAAGTTTCTAATGTATTAAAAAACAATTAATTACCTGTGAATAATTTGACAATAATTTCAATTTATTTTATCTGATTGAAAAACAAAATGTATGTTTTATGCATTATCGATAATATCCATGATACTATCACTTACCCCCATGTTGCTAAATCCACCGTCATTATAAAGGTTTTGAAGAGTGACTCTTTTTGTTAAATCACTAAATAAAGTAATAGTGTAATTTGCGCAATCCATTGCAGTAGCATTTCCAAGTGGAGACATTTTATCTGCATATTTTATAAACCCGTCAAAGCCTTTTACTCCCTTTCCAGCTGTAGTTGGAGTTGGAGATTGAGAAATAGTGTTAACCCTTACCTTTTTATCTTTTCCAAAAAAGTAGCCAAAACTTCTCGCAACACTTTCAAGAAAAGCTTTATTGTCAGCCATATCATTATAATCAGGAAAAACTCTTTGTGCAGCCATATAAGATAAAGCAACTATACTACCCCATTCATTCATTGCATCATTTTTGTATAGGGTCTGCATAACACGATGAAAAGACATTGCCGAAACATCTAAGCCTTTATGTGTCCAATCATAATTTTGATCAGTATATGATTTACCTTTTCTAACATTTATTGACATTCCAATTGAGTGTAAAACAAAATCTAATTTTCCTCCCAAAATTTCTGTTGATTTGGTAATTAAATTTTCTAAGTCTTCTAGGGATGTCGCATCAGCAGGAATAACTTTTGAATTTGTCTTCTTTGCAAGTTCGTTAATTTGCCCCATTCTCATGGCAACTGGAGCATTTGTTAGAACAAATGTACCGCCTTCCTCAAATACCCGCTCAGCAGTAATCCAAGCGATTGAATTCGGATCGAGCGCCCCAAATATTATTCCTTTTTTTCCTTTCAACAGATTATTTGACATGTAAAAAATTTTTGTTAAGCAAATATAGTATTAATTAAGCAACTGTTTAGCATGTGTATAGGCGGATTTTGATGCATTATTTCCTTCCAACATCTTAGCAATTTCAATAATTCTATCATTTTCATTTAATCTGGAAATCATAGTTTTTGTAATACCATCAACATCTGATTTATATATTTTAAAATGTGATTCACCCATAGCCGCAATTTGTGGTAAATGAGTAATCGAAAATGTTTGGATTTTCGCACCTAAATCTTTCATAATAAAACCCATTTTTTTTGAAATTTCACCAGAAACACCAGTGTCTATCTCATCAAAAATAATCGATGGCAGTTTTTTATATTTAGCCATTATTGATTTTATTGCCAGCATAATTCTTGACATTTCCCCTCCTGATGCTGCTTCTTTAATTTTTTTAAATTCATATCCTTTATTAGCAAGAAATTCAAATTCAATTGTATCCCTTCCATTTAAATGTAGTTCATTAGAAAAAAGTAAATTGATTTTAAATTTACTATTATTCATTCCTAATTCGTGTAATATATTTTCAATTTCTTTAGTCAAATCGGGGATTACCAATTTTCTATTATTATGAATTTCTAGTGCAATACTATCAAGCCTATTTTTCAATTCATCACAATTTGTTTTAATTTTCTGAATTTCATTATCAATATTTTCCGTAGTATCAACTTTTTTTACAAGATTATCTCTAAACACTGACAATTCGTCAATTGAGTGCAAGGAATGTTTTCTCAACAAGTTGTTAATTAAGTCAATTTTGTCAATCACCCTACCTAAGTTCTCTGGGCTTTGTTCAAATGAATCTAAGAAATAATCAATTTCATAGACAATGTCTTCTAGTTCAATTTTAATCGCATCCAATCTTTGTGATATTGATTTGAATTTTTCTAAATTCTTTGATACTTTATCAATAGAATTTTTCAATTTTAATAAATTAGAAATCAATCCAATATTTTCTTCAGAGATGATTTGTGAACCCAAACTTAATTCACTTGAAATTTCTTCAAAATTTGATAATGAATTTTGCATATTTTCAAGCTTTTCCAAATCTTCGTTAAGTATATCAGCTCTGTCAATCTCATCCAGTATAAATTTATTGTAGTCAATAGACTGTATGAGGTTTTGCTTCTTATCTTTTAGTTCATTAAGTTTATTTGAATTAATCCGATATTCCTCAAATATTTCAGTGTAATTTAAGACTCTATCTTTATTTTTTGATATTAAATCAAGTAGTTCAAATTGAAATCTACTGCTTAAAACCTCAATATTTTGATGTTGTGAGTGAATATCAATTATTTTAGAACCAATTCTAGATAATTGACTAAGATTAACAGGGCTATCATTTATGAATGCCCTAGATTTACCTGAAACTGAAATTTCTCTTCTTAAAATAGTTTCAGTGTCATAATCTAATTCATTTTCATCAAATACAGACTTTAGATCAAATGATCCAATATCAAATACTCCCTCAATTATACACTTTTTGGATTTATCTCTATTTACGGATAAATCAGCTCGCTTACCCAGAATTAAAGAAATACCACCAACAAGAATTGATTTACCTGCACCCGTTTCACCTGTAATAACAGTAAAACCATTATTAAACGATACTGATAAATCATCGATCAGCAAGTAATTCTTTATGGATAGATTCTTGAGCAATTTTAGAAAATATAGTTATTAAAAATAAAATTGTTTTTTATTAAAAACTAATATTTCTCCACTTATCAGAATGATTTGGAGCAATTTTATTGAGAGTTGATATTAGATTAGTAACAGGAACTTTTGGGCCACCACTAAAAACATCAAGAATTTCATTTGCTTTGGTGTCAAAAAAAACTCTCAAAATATAGGAATTTGGTCTTCTTCTATTCATTTGATCAAGCATCATTAATGATTTAGCAACAGCTTCCTTTCCTGCTTTAGTTTCACTGACCATAATATCCAAACCTTTTATATGATAATCATACATTACATTCCTAAATTCCTTGAAAGTTGGTGATAAAATATTATCAATTAAATAGTATCTAGACTGCAAGCCATCGCCAGGACCCCAGCCTTTAAAACCTTTTTGTTGTGAAAAATCAAGGATTTTTTGAGCTTGTTCAAAGAAAGGTGCACCAGAATTCAACTTAAAAGTGTCTGCATCAATTCCTAAAATGACATAAATGTGAAAAGCAATAACAGAAACTAAATTATTTTCAAACTGATTTTCGTTAAAAGTGAAATTTTGAAATTCTTGATAATTAAAAGTGAAATTCCTGTCATTAAAATTATATGTTGGTGAATTGTATGAAGAATTAAATATTGGTCTTGATGACTGTATTTGTAGGGTTCCTTGAAAAACATCATTTTCATATGAGCTTATATTGATAAACATTGTACAATCAATTTTTTCATTCTGTCGTACAGCTATATTTGTCCAACTGGTACTATTAATAAATTCTGTAAGTTGTGTCTGTAATGTTTTAAATATCTGAAGATTCTCATTGCCAGTTTGACGAGCCTCAACAACCACTTCACAGTTTAATTCTTGTGAAACAAAAATGTTTGTTAATAATAAAAAAAATATTAAATAAAAATTCTTCACATTAATTCAATTATGTGTTTAAAAACATCGTCAGCTACTTCATCCTTTTTTTTGAGCTTGTAGGGAGTAACTTTTCCTAAATAATCAACAACTGTAATCTTATTTGTATCACAACCAAATCCAGCACCTTCATCATTTAACGAATTTAATACTATCAAATCCAAATTTTTCTTTTGTAATTTATTTTTTGCATGTGAAAGCTCATTATTGTTTTCTAGTGCAAAACCAACCAAAATCTGATTTTTTTTATTTTGACCTAATTCAAATAAAATATCTGTTGTCTTTTCAAACTTAATATTTAATTCATTATTGTCTTTTTTAATCTTTTTTTCAGAAAATTTAATGGGTTTATAATCACTTACTGCTGCTGCCATTATAACAATATCTGATTTAGTGTAGTCATTAAGAATTGCTTCATGTAGTTCTTTTCCAGTTTTAATATGAACAATATTAATATTTTTTGAAGAAATAGATTGGTTTGTTGGTCCACTAACTAATTTTACCTCAGCTCCTAAGCTTAACGCAGTTTCAGCCAGGGAATAACCCATTTTTCCCGATGAATGATTAGAAATATATCTTACTGGGTCTAACTCTTCGATTGTTGGCCCAGCAGAAATTAAAACTTTTTTTCCTGCAAGCGGTAAATTTTTAGTGTAATGTTTCTCGATAAAATCTACAATTTCATGGGGTTCTGGCAATCTACCTTCACCTGAAAGTCCACTTGCAAGTTCTCCATGAGCAGGAGGAATCAGTATGTTTCCGAATGAAATAAGTTTATTTATAGACTCCTTTGTCGATTGATGCTTATACATATCTAAATCCATTGCTGGTGCAAAAAAGGTTTCAGACTTACACGATAAATAAACTCCAAGCAGAAGATTATCACAATTACCATTAGCCATTTTAAACAGAGTATTAGCAGTGGCTGGACATATAAGCATAAAATCAGCCCATAGCCCCAACTCTACGTGATTATTCCAAACACCATCTCCATCATCTGATTTGAACGAAGAATGAACAGGATTTTTTGAAACTGTAGAAAGAGAAAGTGGGGTTACAAAGTCTTTTGCTGAGTCAGTCATGATAACCTTTACCTCTGCACCTTTTTTAATAAGACATCTAACTAAATTTGGGGTTTTATAAGCAGCAATACCACCTGAAATTCCTAGAAGTACTTTTTTACCACTTAAAATAGACATTTTATTCCTCTATTTCTTCATTGCTATCTCTGTGGTATACTTTGTTATCTAGCCATTCTTGAATTGCAATTGCATGTGGCTTTGGTAACCTTTCATAAAACTTTGAAACTTCAATTTGCTCTTTATTTTCAAAGATTTCTTCCAAACTATCATTGTAAGTTGCAAATTCTTCTAGTTTTTCAATCAATTCTTTTTTGACATCACCTTTTATTTGATCAGCTCTTTTTGAGATAATTGAAATAGCTTCATAAATATTCTGCGTCTCATTTTCTATTTGATCACGATTATATGTTTTAGTGGTCTGAGCAGCATTTGTTTTTTTGATATCCATTTTTATTTGTAATTAAGTATTGTTAGTTTCTGTTAATTCTGACATTTTGGTCTCCATTTCTACCAAAAATTCAGATTCTTTGTAATTATTTATAAATGAATTAAAGTAGCTAACAGCGTTTTCAATTCTTTCTTTTTGTCTCCAAACTACACTGTTAATTGCCAGTTTGTAAGCAGAATCAAACCTGTAGTACATTGCTTTTTCTCTTAAATCTGAACCCGGAAAATCTATCAGAAAATTTTCAAAAGATTTGATAGCAGCCTGGTAATCAGTAAGCACATTATACTGTAAGGCAATATTAAATTCTTTTAATTCTAACCTGTAGTCAAGTTCAAAAATTAAATTGTTTGCATCTTCGATGAATTCAGACTCAGGAAAAGCATTAATGAACAATTGTAATTTATCTATTGCAATTTTAGTATCATCTGAATCTTTGGAATAAATAGGAGCCATTAAATAATAACTTTTAGCCCCTAGAAAGGCCATTTCTTCAACTTTTTCGCTATCTGGATATGAATTGACAAATCTTTCCATTTGATAGGATGAACTATTGTAGTCTTTGGTGTTGTAAAAACACATAGCCTGCATGTAAGTAAGCTTTTGAGCTTGAGGTTTTCCTCTGTATTGTGGTAAAATTTGTGCAAATAATCTAGATGCTTTTGAGTATTTTTCAGCTTCATATAATTCTGTACCAAGATTAAATTTTACAGCAACCTCATCTGAATTGAGAGCCTTTTGATATTCACCGCAGCTATAGCTAAGAGACAATATAAATATGATATAAATTAATTTTTTCATGCGTAAATCGGTGGTCAAAATTATGAATTTATTATGGATAATAAAACTTAGTTAACCAATCTTCTTTAATCCAGTTAAATATTTTTCTAATTCTTTTCCAAATATATCGATGAAATTTGGACTTATATCAATGATAATATCATTCAGGTTTTGATTATGATTGGATAATCCAACCTTAAAATTTGCTTTGGAGCACGCTGTTGCGTAATTCAGCTCCAGATTATCCCTCTTGTAATAACTAATGAGTACATCAAACTCAGTATCTATAAACTCCTGTAAATCCAAATTATTTATCAATCCATTCCATCCAAAATCCTTTTTTTCAAAATATGAATCCCAATGATTGAGTTTAGTATCATTTTCTGACAGAAAAGCTATAAACTTGATTTTATTTTCGTTGACTCCATAATTTTGGAATATCAATCTTAGCTTGTCATAGTCTTTGAACTCCCCAATGTTCAAAATTATTCCTACAGTCTGAATTTTACTATCATTTACTGAATTTGACCTGCTTTCTAATGCTTTATTTATAAATTTTTTATTGGATCTGTCTTTGAAGAATTTTATAAACATAGTTAGATGTAGTTAAAACAAAAATAACTAATTTAACTTTGTTTTTCAATATGAGAGTTCTTTACCTATCCATATTATCACTTTGCCTTGTTGTAGTTGCTTGTGAAACTGAATCAAATAAGCAAAAGTATGGATATAATATTGAGATAAATCAACAGGTTTTAAGTGACTCATCAATTGTTAAATATTACCAACCATTCAAAAAGAATTTAGAGGAGTCCCTAATGAATACTCCGATTTCATATTCACCAGAAACATATAAGAAAAATGATGGAGAACTTAATAGTACTTTAAGTAATATGTTTGCTGATGCTACTTATGAAATATCAAATCCAGTTTTTAATAAGATGTCAGGCAAAAATATTGATATCGTACTGTTAAATAATGGTGGAATTCGTTCAATTATTTCTAAAGGAAATATTAGTGAAAAAACCGCATTTGAGCTAATGCCTTTTGAAAACAGTATAGTTGTTTTGGAATTAAGTGGATTTTCAATAATTAAAATGATTGATTATCTAAGAAAAGTAAAACTGCAACACCCAATTAGTGGCTTACAAATAACTTTAAATAATGATTACTCTGTAAATGAGGTTAAAATTAATGGTATTAGTATTGAAAATGAAAAAAAATATAATGTAGCTACAACAGACTACTTACTTGAAGGTGGTGATAAAATGTATTTTCTAGCAGAAACAACTAAAACCACTGATATTAACTACAAAATGAGGGATATCTTAATTGATTATTTTAAAAAATACGATACACTTAAATTAAAATCAGATAACAGATTTATAAGAAAAAAATGAATAGAAAAGCCTTTTTAAAAAACTCCCTATTTGGAACAGCTGGAATTGGTATAGCTTTGAATAATTTGAGTTGTGATTCAATGAAAAGGATTACGATTCTTCATACAAATGACATTCACAGCCATATTGAACCTTTTTCCAAAGACCATTCTGAATTTCCTAATAAAGGAGGATTTGAAAGAAGATCTACTATTATAAATAAAATTAGAAAAGAGAATCCAAATACGCTTCTTCTAGACGCAGGCGATATTTTCCAAGGTACGCCGTACTTTAACTTTTACGGAGGTGAAATTGAGTTCAAGTTAATGAGCATGTTAAAATATGATGCTGTAACCATAGGAAATCATGATTTTGATAACGGCATTGACGGCTTGGAGAAGCAATTACCTAACGCAAAATTTGATATAATTTCCTCTAATTATGATTTTACAAATACAGTTTTAGGTTCAAAAATTAATGATTATAAAATTTATAATAAATCAGGAATTAAAATAGGAGTTTTTGGATTAGGAATTGAACTAGAAGGGCTTGTTTCAAAAGAATTATATAAAGAGACCAAATATTTAGATCCTATTGAAATAGCTAATGATACCACTAAAAAATTAAAAGAAACAGAAAACTGTGACTTAGTTATCTGTCTTTCTCATTTAGGTTATAAATATGAAAAATTTCCCAACAGAATATGTGATGTGAATCTTGCAAAAGAAACAAAAGATATAGACTTAATTATAGGAGGACACACGCATACATTTATGAATGAACCATTAATCACCTACAATAAAGCTGGTAAAAAAGTATTAATAAATCAGGCAGGTTGTTTTGGTCTTTATCTTGGAAGAATTGATTTCTTATTTGATAGCAATAACAATAAGATATTTAATTCAAATCTTCTGATGATTTAAACTATTTCCCGTTTTGAATTGGATTTGAATCTGGCATTATCTTGTTAAGAATAGTATACACTGGGCAAAACTTAGTAAAAGGGCTTAATATCTGTAATACTGCAACTCCTACCGCAACCCATATCCAGTCTAAACCAAATTGATTTGCAAGTGCGATTGATGCTAGATATAATAGTCCAACTATTCCATCATGTACTCTAACTTTAATAATATCTCTTTGTTCCATAGTAGTTTATTTAATTAATAGTTAATATTCTAAAATAATAAATTCTGTCCAGAAATTAAATTTGTTAGTTCAGTTTCAGAAATTATTTTAATGTTAAGTTTTTCAGCCTTTTCTTTTTTACTTGGACCCATATTTGACCCAGCTACCAAGAAGGAAGTTTTTGATGAAATTGAAGATGAAACTTTACCTCCATTAGTTTCTATTAGTTTTTTAATTTCATCTCTTGAAAAATTCGAGAAAACACCTGAAACTACAAAGGATTTACCCAAAAGTATCGTAGAAACATTTTTAGCCGAATCATCAATTTCAAATTGAATGTTATGATTCTTTAGAGAATTAATTATCCCAATGTTTTGTTCGTTTTGAGAAAATTCGATTATACTTTTTGCTATTTTCTCACCTATTTCGTCAACTGAAATCAACTCGTCAAAATCAGAATTTAAAATATTATCAATGTTTTCAAAATGCTTTGCCAATTTTTTTGCGACAGTTTCACCAACATATCTTATCCCTAACCCATACAATACTCTTTCAAAAGGGATATTTTTAGAATCTAAGATTCCATTGATTAAGTTATTTGCACTTTTTTCAGCCATTCTTTCTAAACTTACAATCTGATCAAACCTCAAATCATATAAATCAGAATAGTTATTGATAAGCCCATTATTCACCAGTAAAGCAACGGTCTCTTGACCTAATCCTTCTATATCTAAGGCTTTTCTGGAGATATAATGTTGTATTCTTCCAATTATTTGTGGTTTGCATCCATTATAGTTTAGACAATAATGATTCGCCTCGCCTTCTAATCTTTGAAGTTTAGACCCACATTCCGGGCAAAACTCTGGAAATCCAAATTTCTTAGAGTCAAACGCTCTTTTAGTCTTATCGACATTAGTGATTTTTGGTATTATATCCCCGCCTTTTTCTACATACACAAAATCTCCGACTCTGATATCCATACTCTCGATAAAGTCTGCATTGTGTAATGATGCTCTTTTTACTATTGTACCAGCAAGGTTAACGGGCTCTAAATTTGCTACAGGTGTTATTGAACCTGTTCTTCCAACTTGAAAAGAAATACTATTTAATCTAGTGCCAGTATTTTCAGGCTTAAATTTATAGGCCATTGCCCATCTTGGAAATTTGGATGTAAAACCGAGAACTTCCCTCTGATAAAAATCATTTACTTTCAATACAACCCCATCTATTTCAAATGGTAATTCAGATCTATTTTTTTCCCAGTGCTGTATGAATTCAAATATTTTCTCGAGTGAGGTACTATGCTTATAAGTTTTATAAATATTAAATCCATAAGATTTTGCGTTCTTCAGGAATTCTATATGATTATTAAACATATTTGAATCTTCAACTGAGTATAAAAGACACTCTAATGGTCTTTTTGAAACTTCTTTACTGTCTTGAAGTTTTAAACTTCCTGAAGCGGTATTTCTGGGATTTTTGAATGGTTCTTCTCCATTTTCAACACGTGATAAATTAAGCTGATTAAACCCTGAAATAGGCATGACAATCTCTCCCCTTGCCTCAAATTCACCCTTAAAGTCACCTCTAAGTTTTAATGGTACAGTTGGAATTGTTTTTACATTATTTGTAACATCATCACCTTTTACACCATCTCCTCTTGTAACTGCTCTTACAAGTTCTCCGTCTTTATAAGTCAAATTAATTGAAACACCATCAAATTTTAACTCACATGTATATTCTAATGGAGTGTCTATTATCTTTTTTATTCTTTTTTCCCATTCTTTTAAGTCCTCTAGAGAATATGAATTATCAAGAGAGTACATAGGGGTACTATGTACAGAAGTGATAAATGACTTGGTGACACTACCACCTACTCGTTGAGTTGGTGAATTAACATCAAAATATTCGGGATTTTCATTTTCTAAATGCTCTAACTCTTTTAACATCATATCAAAATCATAATCTGATATTAAAGGATCATCAAGAACATAATATCTATAGTTATGGTCGTGAAGTTTTTTTCTTAGACTAAAAATTTTTTCTGATATATTCATTACATTTATCTAGTTACACCGTAACAAAAAAACTACTCTAAGATAGTAAATTGAAGCTCATGAATACGCTTAAAATAATTGTTTTTTTTATATTTTTTTCCCATATAAATACACTTTTTTCTCAAAAAAATAACATTATTCCAACACCTGTTGAACAAACCATTAAAAGTGGCTACATGGAAATAGAAAATAGTCCAGAAATAATAGCTGACTTCGAACTTAATTCAGCTGCAACACTATTTAAAGATGCAGTAAAAAAACTTGAATTAGCTAATGATAAACAAACAAAAAATAGAATAATATTTTCTTTGAACAAAAAGTTAAAATATGAAGAGTATATTCTTAAGATTAATTCAGACAAAATCACTATTGAAGCTTCAACCAAAACTGGTGCAATCTACGGCTTCCAATCATTAAATCAACTAATGAATATTAATTTTAAGAATGAAGTTATCAAACTGCAAAATCAAGTAATAAAAGACTCACCTAAATTCAAATATCGAGGGATGCATCTGGATGTTGGAAGACATATGTATCCTGTCGATTTTATTAAGAAATACATAGACGGATTGGCTATGCTTAAATTCAATAATTTCCATTGGCATTTAACTGAAGATCAGGGTTGGAGAATTGAAATTGAAAAGTATCCAGAGCTTAATAACGTCGGTTCATTCAGAGATTCCACTTTAATTGGCCATTATACTGATAAACCATGGCAATTTGATAAAACCAGATATGGAGGTTTTTATACAAAAAAAGAAATTAAAGAAGTTGTTAGATATGCTGAAGACAGAGGAATTAATGTTATTCCAGAGATTGAAATGCCTGGTCATTCACAAGCTGCCGTATCCTCCTATCCAGAATTAGGATGTACCGGTGAACAAGTTGGTGTTGCTCCTCTTTGGGGTGTCTTTAAGGAGATTTATTGCAGTAAAAATGAAACTTTTGATTTTTTAGAGGACATAATTGATGAAGTAGTTGAACTTTTTCCAGGAAAATACATACATATTGGTGGCGATGAAGCTCCTAAAACTAATTGGAAAGCATGTGGAAATTGTCAAGATGTGATAAAACGTGAAGGATTAAAAGATGAACATGAGTTGCAGAGCTATTTTATCACTCGCATGGAGCAATACATCAACTCTAAAGGAAAACAAATCATTGGTTGGGATGAAATTTTAGAAGGTGGTCTAGCACCGAATGCAACCGTCATGTCATGGAGGGGTATTTCAGGTGGCCTTGAGGCTGCAAAGATGAATCATGAAGTCATTATGACACCAAATGCAACTTGCTATCTTGACCATTATCAAGCCAAAGACACTACAAATGAGCCCTTAGCAATTGGCGGCTATACCCCTATTGAGGAAATTTATAATTACGAACCAATTCCAGATGAATTAGACGAGTCTCTACACAAATATATTATAGGAGCTCAGGGAAATGTTTGGACAGAATACATGAAAACAAGCGATCATGTTGAGTATATGGTTTTTCCTAGAATATTTGCCTTATCAGAAGTTGTATGGGCAGAAAACAAACCTTCTTTTGAAGAGTTTGAAAAGAAAGTAATTGACGTTTATCCAATACTTGATAAAATGGATGTTAATTATTCGAAACATCTTGAAAGATTAGAATAATGATAATTGAAGTTTGTGCAGAATCATACGAATATGCCTTGAGGGCTGAAAAAGCTGGAGCAAATCGGATTGAGCTTTGTAAAGATTTACATTTAGATGGACTGACACCTGAATATAATGCAGCAAAAAATGTAATTGACATATTAAATATTCCTGTATTTATCTTAATTAGACCCAGAGCAGGTGATTTTATCTATTCTGATGAAGAATTTGAGTTAATGAAGCAGGATATTGTCAAATTCAAAGAAATGGGGTGTAAAGGCATTGTTTCAGGTGTTTTAAATGATGATAGTTCGATAGATATCGAAAGAACAAAAGAGCTAATTGAATTATCTGAACCATTGGAATTTACATTCCATAGAGCATTCGATGTTGTTTCAGATCCTTTAAACGAAATTGAAAATCTTATAGAAATTGGAGTTACTAGAATTTTAACTTCTGGTCAAAAAAATAAAGCAATTGAAGGTCTAAAGTTGCTTAAACAATTAAATGTTATTTCAAAAAACAGAATTATAATAATGCCAGGAGGAGGAATAAAAAAGAATGATATTAATCGAATGTCATTTTTTAAGGAAATTCACGGCACATTCCATAATAAATTAAAGGATAAAATTGAAATCTGACTAGAGTTTCCAAATTTTGTCAAATGCCAAAGTCCCCATATTTTTTTGTCTATTCGCTATTTCTTCTTTATTTAAAATCTAACTTATCTTTCATTCTATTTTTTTAATAATATAAATCTATAATTGTTTTCAAAATCCTTAATATATGAAATATTTTCATCATCTATTTTTTCAAGAATTTGATTGAATTCTTTTTTTAAACTGGAATTGATTTCTAAACAAAGCATTCCGTTCAATTTTAAATTTTTAAAATAAATATTTAAAATTCTGTTATAGAAAATCAATGGATTTTCGTCACTCACAAACAATGCGAGATGTGGCTCAAAATCTAATACATTTCGCTTCATTATAGGCTTTTCAGATTCTAATACATAAGGTGGGTTTGAAACAATAACATCATATTTTTTTTCAGATTTATATTCAAAAATATCTGCATGAATAAATTCGATATTCACATTGTTCATTTTTGCATTTTCTTTAGCAATCTCAAGTACATCACTTGAAATATCAAGTGCAGTAACTTTTGCATTAGGTAGATTTTTAGCAAGGCTGATTGCAATGCAACCACTCCCCGTCCCTATATCCAGAATTTCTTTTCCATCCAAATTTTCTTTAAGCATTAATCTCACTAATTCTTCAGTCTCTGGTCTTGGAATCAAAACTGAACTATTGATCTTAAATTCCAAGTCCATGAAACTTGTCTTTCCTAAAACATATTGTATCGGCTCTTGAGTTTTTAATCTTTCTAATGCACTTAAAAAACGTGTTTGATTTGATTCATCTAAATCAATCTCATCTGCCAAAAGGATTTTTGATCTTGGAATTTTTAAGTAATCCTCTGAAAGTAAATTAAAAATGGAATTCAGCTCATCCATTTCATAAATTGACGAAAGCTCCGAAATCATTTTTAATTTAAAATCTTGTAAGGTCATTGCAGCTTCTTAGTCATATGTACATCACAATTGTGATGACAAGTATCACCCATTGGTCCGTTTAAATTTTCAAAACCAAATATTTTATATAAATGGTGAGATGTTTTTAACGCAGAAGTAGACTCTAAATAACACACATCATATTTAACCTCTTTCGCAAAATCTAAACATAATTTTAAAAGATACTTTCCTAATCCTTTTCCTCTCAATGATTTATGGAAATAAAACTTTTGCAGTTCACATATATTTTGATCTGTGCCATTGAGCTGTTTAATTCCACAACCACCCAAAATACATCCCTCCTTTTCAACTACATAATATGTAGATCTTGAATCTTGGTATGCCTCATACATACTTAAGGTGTCTTTATCGGCATATGCTGTTCCAACTAATGGTAATCCTAATTCGTAAAACACCCCTTTTATAACGCCACATACTTGTTCGTTATCACTCTTCTCAATAACCCTAATATTATATCCATTATATTGAAGCATTTTATACTATTTTTGTATTGTGAATATACACGAAAAATATATTAGTAGATGCATTGAGCTAGGTAAATTAGGGATAGGAAATACTTATCCAAATCCAAGTGTTGGTTCTTGTCTAGTGGTTGATGATAAAATAATTGGTGAAGGCTACACATCCAAGGCTGGCGGAAATCATGCAGAGGTCAATGCTATTAATTCTGTTGAAGACAAATCATTATTGAAACTATCTACAATATATGTGACACTGGAACCATGTTGTCATCACGGAAAAACACCACCATGTGTAGATAAAATTATAGCTTGTGGAATTAAAAAAGTTGTTATTGGAATTAAAGATCCTAACCCACTTGTCTGTGGAAAAGGAATTGAAAGACTAAAAGAAAATGGAGTCGAAGTAATCTCTGGGGTTTTAAAAAACGAGTGTATTGAACATCACAAAAGATTCCTAAGCTACATTATAAATAAGAGACCGTATATAATTCTAAAGTGGGCTGAAACTGCTGACGGGTTTATTGCTCCCATTGAAAAAAATATAAACGAACCCTTTTGGATTTCAAATACAAAATCCAGACAACTGGTTCACAAATGGCGCAGTGAAGAACAAGCTATTTTAGTTGGTGCAAAAACCATTCGTGAAGACGATCCAAGGTTAACAACAAGAGATTGGGAAGGAAAAAATTGTGAAATATATATATTGTCAAAAAATGGGTTTAAAAAGGATTATAAAATTTTCAATCAAGAATCAAAAGTAACCACACTAAACAATGAGAAAATAGATTTTGAAAAAGACATTGTAAAACAAATGTGTGATAAATTTTATGACGATAAAATTCTTTCAATTATTGTTGAAGGTGGAACTAAAACATTAGCAAACTTTATAGATTCTGAAACTTGGGACGAGATGAGAGTTTTTAAAACAAAAGAAAAATTAGGGGATGGAATTAAAGGTCCTAATATAAAACTCGAAGAATCAAAAAAAATTGAAATTGGAGATAACGAACTTGTGTGTTACGAAAACAAAGGAGTTACTTTTTCCAACATATAATCTGGACATCTGACGGGTCTCTTCGTTTCCTTATTTAAGAAAGCTAAAACTGTACTACCTTTAACAACAATTTCATCATTATTTTTTATCGTGTAATTAAAAATTAATCTTGAGGTTGGCATATCTGCAAGCTCCACATTGACAACTAAATTATCATCAAAGTATGCTGGTTTTAAATAACTTACATTAAGTTTTGAAACAGGAAGTATAATTCCTGATTTTTCCATTTCACTATATGAAAAACCTAGGTTAGAAATCCAAGCAATTCGCGCTTCTTCAAAATAATTTACATAACTTCCGTGGTGTACTAAACCCATTTGGTCTGTTTCACAATAACGTACTTTAATTCGTATAGAAAAATTTTTCATTATTCACAAAAAAAACATCAAAAGACTAATAATTTTTCAAAGACTAAAACCTCCAAAAAAAAAATTTAAAAAACAACCCATTTTAATTTTTTTTTTAAAAAATTTGTTTACATATTTGTTACTCACGTTTTGGTTTTAATATTATTCAATGTTAAACTAAAATTGGACTAATTTCGAAAATTTAATTTTTATATAAATGAATGTAAATGCTAATTCTGTGTGGTCTGACTGTCTTAAGTTTATTAAAGACAACATTCAACCACAAGCTTACAAAACTTGGTTTGAACCAATCAAAGCAATAAAGTTAGCTGACAAAGTTCTTAGCATTGAAGTCCCTAGCAAATTCTTTTACGAATGGCTAGAAGAACATTATGTAAAAATTCTTAAAGTTGCATTACAAAAGACTTTAGGCGAGGACGCAAAGCTTGTTTACATTATTAAAATGGAAAATACATTTGGCAACTCACAACCGTTCACTGAAAAAATTCCAAGCTCTAACTCTTCATCGATTCTAACACAGAATGCTTCTACTCCAATAAATAGGTCAGTTCCTGAATTAAAAAATCCTTTTGTTATTCCAGGAATCAAAAATGTAAAAGTTGAATCTCAGCTAAATCCTAACTATACATTTGAAAATTTCCTTGAGGGTGATTCAAACAGACTTGCTAGAAATGCAGGTATAGCTGTGGCTAACAAACCTGGAGGAACTTCATTTAATCCATTTTTAATATTCGGTGGTGTTGGATTAGGTAAAACACATTTAGCAAATGCTATTGGAATTGATATTAAAAAAAGATATCCGGAAAAAACTGTTCTTTATACAACCGCAGAAAAATTTACACAACAATATATTGAGGCTGTAAAAAAGAATAATAGAAATGACTTCATTTATTTTTATCAAATTATTGATGTGCTAATAATTGATGACATTCAGTTCTTTTCTGGAAAGCCTGGAACTCAGGATGTATTCTTTCACATATTTAATCACTTGCATCAAAACGGTAAACAAGTGGTTCTTACAAGTGATAAACCGCCTGTTGATATGCAGGATATTGAACTTAGATTACTTTCAAGATTTAAATGGGGTCTTTCTGCAGAATTGCAAAAGCCTGATTTTGAAACTAGAGTTTCAATCTTAAAAAATAAATTATATCGTGATGGAATCGAAATGAATGAAGAAGTTATTCATTATGTTGCTAAAAACATTAAGAGTAACGTTCGTGAATTAGAAGGTGCAATTATATCACTTATTGCACAGGCATCATTCAATAGAAAAGAAATTAACTTATCCCTTGCTAAAGAAATAATAGAAAAGTTCGTCAAGAATACAAAACGTGAAGTTTCGATTGACTACATACAAAAAATTGTTTCTGATTATTTCCAAATGGATATCCCTACCCTACAGTCCAAAACGAGAAAAAGACACATTGTTCAAGCTAGACAGTTGGCAATGTTTTTTGCTAAAAAATATACTAAAGCATCCCTTGCTAGTATTGGCTCACAAATTGGAAAAAGAGATCATGCAACTGTGTTACATGCTTGCAAAACAGTTGATAATCTTTCATCTACAGACAAGCAGTTTAGAAAATTTGTTGAAGACTTAGGTAAAAAACTCTCTGTTTAAACCAATTCAATATTAAAGGAAATCTTTACATAATCCCTAGCTCAATTAGTGAGGAAAATATCTTCCCTGAAATTAATAGAGACATCATAAATTCAATTAATCATTTTGTTGTTGAAAACAGTAAGGTATCACTTGGATTTATTAAACGTATTTGTCCTGAAAAAGAAATTAGTTATGAAAATTTTGAAGTACTTGAGGAAGATGACCCAATAATCACATCAAAACAATTAGGACCCTGCATGAGTGGAGAAAATATTGGACTATTAACAGATGCTGGTTGTCCAAATATTGCAGACCCTGGAGCTAAACTTATCTTATATGCCCACGAAAATAATATTAATGTAATTCCACTTATTGGGCCCTCCTCCATTTTATTGGCTATGATGGGGTCTGGACTAAATGGAAATAATTTTAGCTTTAATGGCTATCTACCTGTTGATAAAAACGAACGATCGTCAAAAATTAAAAAACTAGAAATGCAATCTAGAAATAATAATCAGTCTCAAATTTTTATAGAGACTCCTTACAGAAACCAATTACTCTTTGATGAATTAAAAAGAAATTTAAATAACCATACTTTTTTATGTGTTGCAAAAAATATCGGATCTAAAAATCAAAAAATAAAAACAATGCAAATAAAAGATTGGAAATCAAAAAAAGAAATACTAGAAAAAGAACCTACCATTTTTATTTTTCACTCTGGAATGGTTACTTTTTAATTCCTTTACTGTTTAAATACTTATGAAACTTTCGCGCATTTCTTTTATGCTCAGATAGTGTGCTAGCAAAACTGTGATAGCCAGGATTGCTTGGGTCAGCTGCAAAAAAATAATAGTTGTGTTTCTCGGAATTTAAAACGGCATCAATTGCTTGAATTGAGGGCATCGAAATTATACCAGGAGGCAAACCACTATATTTATATGTGTTATAAGGGGAATCTATTTTTAGATGCTTATTTAATACCCTTCTTATAACGGTATTTTTATATTCATCTTGTTGATATGCAGCAAATTTTACTGTTGGATCTGCTTGTAACTTCCAATTACTTTTAAGTCTATTTAAGTAGACCCCTGCAATCTTAGGAAGTTCAATGTTTCCCTTGGACTCTTCATATACAATTGAAGCAAGTATCATTACTTCTATTTTTGAC
This sequence comes from uncultured Bacteroidota bacterium, assembly GCA_902581145.1. Taxonomy (GTDB): domain Bacteria; phylum Bacteroidota; class Bacteroidia; order Flavobacteriales; family Flavobacteriaceae; genus MED-G13. The sequence continues at coordinate 30,123 of CACHNE010000003.1, forward strand.
AATCCAATTTTATTTGCTTTTTCAACCCTGTTATTTTTTTGCCAGAATTTTGTGTACTCCTCAAACATTCTCTGGTTAAACTTTTCGGCACTGGTATTCCAGAAAAAGTTATAACTATTTGGAATATACATTGATAAGATGTTTTTTTCATCAAATCCCTTTTCAATGAAAAAATCAGTTTTGAATGAATTTAAAAATGAAATACTATCGGCTTCAATTTGATTTGAAATATTACCCGCTAAATCATTTAAATCTCTGACATTATTATAAATTACATTAACTGTAATATTATTAGATCTAAGCGAATTTATAATATCATTATTACTCATTCCCTTATTTATTCTGTATTTTCCTGGTCTAACAGTGTATTTTTTTCTTTTAGCTAAAACACTAAAATCATCAATGTTTAATAAAAATGGATCTACCTGTTCAACAAACTGATTAAATGTAGTTTCCGATTTTATGTATAAATGAACATAATCAGCTTCAAAAGATGTGTTAGACATGAACATTACTTTGTATACATAAAAAGCAAATGACCCCATAAAAATGAGACCAATTATCACTGTAAGCATTAATAACTTTCTTATATACATTGCATTTGAATTATAGACTCATGATGATTATCAATTGAAGATACATATAGATTATTGTTTTTGGAAATTTCTTTAAAACCAACTGATTTAAAAAAATTAAGGCTTAATATATTATCGACAGAAATATTACAATAAAGATTTTTGATTTTCAGCTGCTTTCTTGCATATTCACAAATCTTTTTCACTGATAATTTTCCATAACCTTTTGATCTATTTTCAGAATTTGAAATTAATATTGAAATTCCTGCTTGAGATTTGGTGAAATTAATTTCAAATAAGTCAATAAAACCCAGTGGTTCATCTGTTTCTGTTTTACAAATTACAAATCGTATCTGATTTGTTTGCTCCAATGGAAGCTGAGAATCATAGATAAATTGAATAAGGTCCTCTTTTGAATAGTTTTTGTTTTGAAATGAGTATTTCCAAAAAGATTTGTTGTTTTCAACAGAGTTTAAATAATCAAAATCATCGATTGTTAAATTTCTTAGGTAAATCATCGATCAAAATTATTATAAACTCCTTTAAAAACCATATTAACCGATCCAGTTAGCCAAATTTCAGAATATGTGGTTTCTTTAATTATAAAATCAACAGTCAGTAAACCACCTTTCATTAAAATATCAATATTAATATTATCAACTAATGCTAAATCTTTTAAAAAAATTGCAGATGCAACCGCTCCTGTCCCACAGGAAAGAGTTTCGTCTTCAACACCTCTTTCATAAGTTCTTAATTTGAATTCAGAATCTGTAATCTCACAGAAATTGATATTTAAACCTTGTGTATATTCAGAGTATTTTTTCTTTAGTTCTCTTGCCTCTCTAACCACATCTATTTTGTCAATATTTTCATATTTTCTAATTAAATGAGGAGAACCTGTATCAATAAATGTTGTATTATAACTATCGTTGAATCTGTATATATTAAATTTCAAAACATCATTCATTTTTACACTAATATTTCCATTAATAATTTTTGACTCATGAATACCATCAATAGCATTAAACTTAGCATTATCATTGATTATATTTAAATTATTTGCTAGATGAGTAATACATCTTGAACCGTTACCACAAAAGCCTGACTCAGAACCATCAGCATTAAAGTATATCATAGAAAAATCTAATTTCTCATGATTTTCCAATAGAATTAATCCATCAGCTCCAACTCCTTTTTTTCTATCGCAAATACTCTGAATTAATGTTTTATCATTTTTTTGAAAAGTTAAGTCTCTATTGTCAATAATTACAAAATCATTACCGGTACCTTCATATTTGTAAAAATCAAGTTGCATATGGGCAAATATAGCAATAAATGAGGCATGTTAAATTGTTAAATATGAGTTAAAAAAATTAGCATGAAAATTGATAATAGTTAAATTTATATATCAATTTTTGGTCATGAAAAAATTTATTTTTTACTTTTTTGTTTCTATAATTTCAATTCTTTCCATTGTACTTCTTACAAATATTATAAGAAATAATATTCAAGAGGAAATAAGTAAATTAAAAGAAGAACAAAGCAAAGATTTAGTTTTAAAAAGCTTTAAAACTCAGGCAAAAAAGACAAATTTTAATTACTTAGATGTTCAAAGACCTGATTTCGTCGAAATTGCAAAAAAATCAATTAATACAGTTGTACACGTTAAAAGTTCTTCATCAGGAGGTGATTATAGCATTGAAGATTTTATTTTTGGAAGATCACAAAGAAGACCTCAAATGGGTTCTGGCTCTGGTGTTATAATTTCATCTGACGGTTATATTATAACCAATCATCATGTGATTGAAACAGCGGAAGACATACAAATAACTACAAACAACAACCAATCATATGATGCTAAAATAATTGGAAGTGACGAACAAAATGATATTGCTCTTCTCAAAATTGAAACTAATGATGAACTTCCATATGCAGTCTTTGGAGACAGCGATAGTACTCAAATTGGAGAATGGGTTTTAGCTGTTGGTAACCCCTTTAATCTAACTTCAACAGTTACAGCTGGGATTATCTCTGCAAAATCAAGAAATTTAGATCCAACTGGCAGAACAACTCAATCTTACATTCAAACTGATGCTGCAGTAAATCCGGGAAACTCAGGTGGGGCATTAATAAATGATAAAGGTGAATTGATTGGGATTAATACAGCAATACAAACCCAAACGGGTTCATATGTGGGTTATTCATTTGCTGTGCCAAGTAACATAGCAAAAAAGGTGATTGAAGATATTTTAGAGTATGGAAATGTTCAATATGGCTTTCTAGGCGTTACAGGCACTTCACTAAATAGTTTTAGAGCAAAAGAATTAGATGTAGAAGATACTGAGGGATTTTTTATAAACGGTATTGACAAAGAATCTGGAGCTAATTCGGCTGGAATAAAAATAGGCGATATAATCAAAGACATTGATGGTATAAAAATTTCTAAGTTTTCTGATTTAAAAGGTTACCTAAATACTAAACGTCCTGAAGATATCGTAGAAGTAAATCTCAAAAGGGATAATATCTCTAAAAAGGTAAGAGTACAATTAAATAAAAATGAAAGGATTAATTTTTATTTAATAGGAATACTCAAAAATATGAGTTCATCAGAACTGATAGATAGAGATTTAGAAAGAGGTGTAAAGATTTCAGAATTTAACTCTGACTATAAATCGTATTGGGAAGATTATGGAATCGAAGAAAATGACATAATAAAAAAAATTAATGGTGAAGAGATAAATTCAATCGCAGATATAGATAAGATAGTAAAATCCAGAAAGTATTATGATCCAATTAGTATTGAAATATTGACTAAGGATAATAAATTAGAAAGATTTAACTTTAGATAAATTTTTCTATGCGAATCGATATAATTTCAGTTGTACCAGAACTTCTTTCCGGACCTTTTAATTCATCAATAATAAAAAAAGCGATTGATAAGAAAATTATTGAAATACATATCCACAATTTAAGAGACTATTCAACAAACAATTATAGATCAATTGATGATTACCAATACGGAGGTGGTGCTGGTATGGTTATGCTTATAGAACCCATAGACAACTGTATTGAAGAATTAAAAAAAGAGCGTGATTATGATCATATAATCTACATGACGCCTGATGGTGATACATTAAATCAAGGAATTAGTAATAAATTATCGTGCATGAAAAATATAATTATTCTTTGTGGTCATTATAAAGGAATAGACCAGAGAATAAGGGATAATATTATTACAATGGAGATATCAATCGGAGATTTTGTCCTTACTGGAGGAGAGCTACCCGCAGCGATTTTGACAGATAGTATTGTTAGATTACTTCCAGGTGCATTAGGCGATGAGACATCTGCATTAACTGACTCTTTTCAAGATAATTTACTGTCCTATCCTGTGTACACGAGACCAAAAGAATATAAATCATGGGTAGTACCAGAAATATTATTTTCTGGTGATCAAAAAAAAATTGAAAAATGGCGAATGGAAAAATCTTTAGAATTAACAAAGAAAAAGAGGCCAGACCTTCTGTAAATTAAAGTTCAAATTAATTTTAATATAATTTATTTTTTTAATTATATTTGCACGCGTTTCTGTCCAACCTCTTAGTTAAAGTAATTAACGTTGTGCGGGACTAATTCAAAAAAACCAAAAATGAGCTCATTAGTAAAATTTGTTGAAGAACAATTTGTAGAAAAAAAAGAATTACCTTCTTTTAGTTCAGGAGATACAATCACAGTTTATTATGAAATTAGAGAGGGTGACAAAACAAGAACACAGTTCTTTAAAGGTGTCGTTTTGCAAAGAAGAGGTTCAGGTTCAACAGAAACTTTTACAATTAGAAAAATGTCTGGTTCGGTAGGCGTTGAAAGAATTTTCCCTATTAATTCTCCTTCAATTCAAAAAATTGAGGTTAATAAAAGAGGTAAAGTCAGAAGAGCACGTATTTTCTATTTCAGAAATCTTACAGGTAAAAAAGCAAAAATTAAAGAGAAAAGAAATTAAGATTAGGTTATTAACAATTGTTAATATCGTTGGTTTACAACAGGTGAATTTCTTTTTTTAAAAATTTGTACAAAAAGTCAACTATTATACTAAATTAGTGTCAGGATTTGTTTGTAGTGGATCCCAAAAGGATTAACAAAACACTTTTTAAGTGAAACAAATTCAAGGACGTTCTTTAACAAATTACTTACTAAGCCAAAAGGAAACTTTAGGCTTAACAGAAAGAAACTAGATTTTAAAATGTGTGCCTGCACAATTCTAAAGTAAAAGACTTTCTCTCCGGAAGGCCTAGCCCAACGGAGTCCAAAGGGGCCTAGCCCCAAGGAGAATCCTGAAAAGCGATTAAAGTAACACAGTGTGAAATTAGTAGCCTGTAGCGAAATAAAAGTCTCTAAAGGAACATCAAATCGAAAGAAAAGATGTTAAGTAAGTAATTAGGAGTCAGAAAAGGGAAAAGCTCTTCGGAGCTGAGTAACAAGAAAGACTCCAACAATAGCGAAAATGTCTGCTAGCTCAATTCCTCGGAATAGAGTAACTCGGAAACGAAAAGCAAACATATTCGATATTAGAAAGCCGCACAACAGTAGCAATACTATTAGTGCGGCTTTCGCTTTTTAATAACTATTCTTTATTTATTCTTTATATTTTATACTCATTTTTTATCTTTGAAATACTAACTGTTCAGAAGATTATTAATGTCGAAGATTATATACACTAAGACTGATGAGGCCCCTGCTTTAGCTACCGCCTCATTACTACCAATTATTAAAGCATTTTCAAAATCATCAGGAGTTAAATTTGAGAGTAGAGATATATCACTTTCCTCGAGAATTCTTGCAACTTTTAATGATTTTTTAGGAAGTAAAATTAAGTATGAAAATGATTTAGAATTTTTAGGAAAACTTGTTAAAGATCCTAATGCTAATATTATCAAATTACCTAATATTAGTGCTTCAATTCCTCAACTTAAAAAAGCCATAAACGAGTTACAAAGCCAAGGCTTTGATATTCCAAATTATCCTGAAAAAGTAGAAAATGATAATGACCTAATCATCAAATCAATATATGACAAAATTAAAGGTAGCGCTGTTAACCCTGTCTTAAGAGAAGGTAATTCAGACAGAAGAGTACCAAAAGCTGTAAAAAATTATATTAAGTCGAATCCCCATAAATTAGGAGAATGGACTAAAGATTCAAGAACCCACGTTGCATCTATGCATAAAGGTGATTTTAGAAACAATGAAACTTCATTAACCAGTGATAAACATGAACTGTTAAACATATATCATTATAAAAAAAACGAGAAAAAAAGCATTCTTAAAGAAAACATAACTATTCATAAGAATGCTATTATTGATTGTAGTTTTATGAGTATTTCAGAATTACAAGATTTTATCCAAAAAGAGATCTGCGATTGCAAAGAAAAAAGTATGCTTTTATCACTTCATCTTAAAGCATCAATGATGAAAGTAAGTGACCCAATAATTTTTGGTCATGTTTTAAAAGTTTTTTTCAAAAATTTTATTGAAAATAATTGTACTACACTTAATAAAATAAATGTAGACTTTAATAGTGGTTTATCTAATTTATTTGAAAAATTAAATCAGTTAGATAAAACAACAAAGGAAAAATTAGTTAATGAAATAGAATTAGATATAGAAAATGGTCCAGACTTAGCTATGGTAAATTCTGAAAAGAATATTACAAATTTCCATATCCCAAGTGACGTGATTATAGATGCTTCAATGCCTGCAATGATAAAAAGTTCTGGCAAGATGTGGAATAAAAGTGGTGAATTAAGGGATACTAAAGCAATAGTTCCTGATAGTAGCTACTCCTCAATATATCAAGCAACCATAGATTTTTGTAAAGAAAATGGGCAATTTGATCCTGCTTTTATGGGAACAGTTCAAAATGTTGGTTTGATGGCTAAAAAGGCTGAAGAATATGGTTCTCATGACAAAACCTTCGAAATCAAGGAAGATGGAAAAGTTTGTGTTGAAACTAAAGACGGTAAAGTTTTATTTACACACAATGTAATGAAAGGGGATATTTGGAGAATGTGCTTAGTAAGAAATGAAGCTATAAAAGACTGGGTAAAACTAGCAGTAGAAAGAGCAAAATCTACAAATTACCCAACTGTGTTTTGGTTGGACGAAAATAGATCTCATGATAAACAACTCTTAAGGGTTGTTAATGAAGAGCTTAAAAAATATGATATTTCTGATTTGAATATTCAAATACTATCTCCATACAGGGCAACTTTATTTACACTTGACAAAATCAAGAAAGGGAATGATGTAATTTCTGTATCAGGGAATGTTTTAAGAGACTATCTAACAGATTTATTTCCAATCTTAGAGTTAGGAACAAGTGCTAAAATGTTATCAATTGTACCTTTAATGAACGGAGGTAAACTTTTTGAGACAGGTGCCGGTGGATCAGCTCCAAAACATGTACAACAATTGATAGAAGAAAACCATTTAAGATGGGATTCATTGGGGGAGTTTTTAGCAATATCTGTTGCATTGGAAAATATTGGAAGTACAAATTTAAAATGTAGAACTCTTTCAGAATGTCTTTCAAAAGCAATCGAAAAATTACTATTAAAAGAAAAATCACCTTCTAGAAAAGTAGGTGAAATTGACAATAGAGGTAGTCATTTTTACCTTGCGTTATATTGGGCTGAATATTTAACAAAACAAGAGGATAATATTGAATTAAAAGATGAATTTGATAAAGTTTACACCAAACTTTTAAATAATGAGAGTCAAATAATTAATGAGATTGATGCTGGTCAAGGTAACAAGGTAAATCTAGGAGGTTATTATAACACTAATGATATTGTAATTGAACAAATAATGAGACCATCTAAATCATTTAATGAAATTATTGATAATATATAAAACCACTAACTATAAAAACTACTGAAAAAGATTCAAAATACTCAAATCTTGAAAAGAAATCAGTTCAAGAAATTCTTTCTGAAATAAACTTTGAGGATTCGACTGTTGCTGAATCTGTAAAAAAATCCTTACCTCAAATAAATGATTTAATATCCAAGGCCATTGATTTAGTTAGTTTTAATGGTAGAATTTTTTACATAGGCTCTGGAACGAGCGGAAGACTTGGAATTGTTGATGCATCTGAGTGCCTACCAACATTTGGAATTGACGATAAAATCATTGGAATAATTGCAGGAGGAGATAAAGCAATTAGAATTTCACAGGAATTTGCCGAAGATTCTACATCAGATGCATGGTTAGATTTATCTAAAAATAATGTAAACAAAAATGATTTGGTAATAGGAATCTCTGCATCTGGATCAACTCCGTACGTAATTGGAGGTTTAGAAATGTGTAAAAAAAATAAAATAACTACTGGTTGTATAACCTGTAATCAAAAGACAAAAATTGCAGAAAATTCAGACTTTCCAATCGAGGTAATTGTTGGGCCTGAATATGTTACAGGCAGTTCGAGAATGAAAGCTGGTACTGCACAAAAAATGATTCTTAATATGATATCAACAGCTGTCATGATTAAATTGGGTAGAATTTACGACAACAAGATGATTGATATGAAATTATCAAATAACAAACTTTACGAAAGGGCTATTAGAATTTTAAAAACAATTCTTGATGTTGAAACAGGAACTGCAAAAAAATTAATAGAAGAGCATAAAAATATCAGAACTGCAATTGAAAATTTCAAAAAATAGATGAATAAAAAAATTACTAATCATATAAAACTATTAATCTCATCATTAATCCCAATATTTATCGGACCGATACTAATTCATTTTGGTGGAATAAAGCAAACATATACTTTAACAATTATAGGTGTAATAGTTTGTATTTGTGCCGTCGTAATGATATTTATGTCATTATTTGGAGTAATAACCGAGCTATTTAAAAAATGATTCATAATTTTAGCATTTAATTTTCATTAATGATAAATATTACTCTTAAAGACGGTTCTGTAAAACAATACAGTGAAGAAGCTTCTGTAATATCCATTGCTAAAGATATAAGCGAAGGTCTAGCAAGAAATGTAATCTCTGCAAACTTTAATAACAAAGTTGTTGAGGTAAATAGCATGATTAATGAAGATGGAAAATTAGAATTTTATACATGGGATAATGATGAAGGTAAAAATGCCTTTTGGCATTCATCATCTCATGTGATGGCACAATCAATAAAAGAGCTATTTCCAGGTGTGAAACTTACAATTGGACCCGCAATTAATAGTGGCTTTTATTATGATGTAGATTTAGGTAGTCATAAGATATCCGAATCTGATTTTGACAAAATTGAATCAAGGATGTTAGAAATATGTAGAGAAAAGCATGATTTTAATTTAAGACCTGTTTCGAAAAAAGAAGCTATCAAATTTTATAAAGAAGAAGATAATGATTATAAACTTGAATTAATTAATGATTTAAAAGATGGAGAAATAACTTTCTGTGATCATTCAAATTTTACTGATTTATGTAAAGGTGGCCACATCCCTAATACTTCGATCATAAAAGCTGTTAAAATATTAAATATTTCGGGTGCTTTTTGGAGAGCTGATCAGAATAATAAGCAACTTACCAGAATTTATGGGATTTCTTTTCCAAAACAAAAACTATTAAAAGAGTATTTAAGTAACATCGAACAAGCTAAGCTTAGAGATCATAGAAAAATTGGTAAATATTTAAAGTTGTTTTCCTTTTCTAGCAAAGTTGGATTGGGACTACCATTATGGCTTCCAAAAGGAGTTGAACTTAGAGATAGACTGGAAGGGTTTCTAAAGAAAGCCCAAAAAAAAGCTGGATATCAGATGGTAATAACCCCTCACATAGGAAATAAAGAGCTTTATGTAACATCTGGTCATTATGAAAAATATGGTGATGATAGTTTTCAACCAATAAAAACACCTAAAGAGAATGAGGAATTCTATCTTAAACCTATGAATTGCCCTCACCATTGTGAAATATATAATGCTAATAAATTTAGCTATAAAGATCTTCCAGTAAGATATGCTGAATTTGGAACGGTATATAGATACGAGCAAAGTGGAGAGCTTCATGGGTTAACAAGAGTTAGAGGATTTACTCAAGATGATGCTCATATTTTTTGTACTGAAGATCAGTTAGATAGTGAGTTTAAAAATGTTATTGATTTAACCCTACACGTATTCAAATCTCTTGGCTTAGATGACTACAGCGCACAGATTTCGATAAGAGATCCAAAAAATATGGACAAGTATATAGGTGATGTTAAAGCTTGGGCAAAATCAGAAAAAGCTATAATAAAAGCAGTTAAAGACAAAGGCCTTAAATATAAAATTGAAGAAGGTGAGGCAGCATTTTACGGTCCAAAACTTGATTTTATGGTAAAAGATGCATTAGGTCGAGAGTGGCAATTAGGAACAATTCAGGTTGATTATAATCTACCCGACAGATTTAATTTAACATATATTGATAAAAACAATGATTCAAAAAGACCTGTAATGATTCATCGCGCCCCATTTGGAAGCCTTGAAAGATTTATTGCAATTTTATTAGAAAATACAGCTGGTAATTTACCTTTATGGCTAACACCAAACCAATTTATCATTTTACCAATCAGTGAAAAGCATGAAAAATACTGTGAAAATGTTTTAAATTTGTTAGAAAATGACGAAATTCGCGGCCTGATTGATAACAGAAGTGAGACTATTGGTAGAAAAATCAGAGATGCTGAACTTGAAAAAATTCCTTTTATGCTTATCATTGGGGAACAAGAATCAAATCAGAATTTAATTTCTCTGAGAAGCCATGGAGGAGAAGATTATGGTAAGATGAAAGTTGAAGATTTTGTTAAAATCATAAAAGACAAAACAAAAATATAAGTTTAATTAAAACGTATAATTATAGCAATTAGAAGAACAGGTAGAGGCAGAAGACCATGGAGAGTCCAAAAAACCAATCCACATCAAATTAATGCTGAAATTTCAGCATCTGAAGTAAGGTTAGTCGGTGATAATGTTGAAATTGGTATTTATCCGATTCAAAAGGCACTTGAAAAGTCAAATGAACTCGAATTAGATTTAGTTCAAATATCTCCAAACGCTGTTCCACCTGTTTGTAAAATAATGGACTATAAAAAGTTCCTTTATGAGCAGAAGAAAAGAGAGAAACAACTAAAATCAAAGGCAACTAAAGTAGTTGTCAAAGAAATTAGGTTTGGACCTCAAACTGATGAACATGATTACGCTTTTAAAAAGAAACATGCAGAAAAATTTTTAAAAGATGGAGCTAAACTTAAAGCTTTTGTTTTTTTCAAAGGAAGATCAATCATATATAAAGACCAAGGTGAGATTCTATTGTTAAAATTAGCTCAAGAATTGGAAGAGTTCGGAAAAGTAGAGCAACTTCCTAAATTAGAAAGCAAAAAAATGATTATGATAATGTCACCAAAAAAAAGTAAATAATTATGCCAAAAATGAAAACAAAGTCTAGTGCTAAAAAAAGGTTTAAAGTAACCGGTACTGGAAAAATTAAAAGAAAGCATGCTTTCAAAAACCATATCTTAACTAAAAAATCAAAAAAGAGAAAGTTAAAATTAACTCATTCAGGTTTGGTTCATGAAAGTGATATGAATAGTATCAAAGAACAATTGAGATTAAAATAAGAAGGGAATTAACCCATAAATCTAGGTAAAAAAAGTGTAATTATTTTACCACCTAATTTAAAATTATAAATTATGCCAAGATCAGTAAATTCAGTTGCTAAAAGAGCAAGAAGAAAAAAAGTTTTAAAACAAGCTAAAGGTTACTTCGGAAGAAGAAAAAATGTTTGGACAGTTGCAAAAAATGCCGTAGAAAAAGGGCTACAATATGCATACAGAGATAGAAGAGCTAAAAAAAGAAATTTTAGAGCATTATGGATAATGAGAATTAATGCTGCTTCTAGATTACATGGACTTACATACTCACAATTAATCAACAAGTTAAAATCTAATAACATTGATATAAATAGAAAGGTTTTAGCAGATTTAGCCGTGAATGATCCTGATGGATTTAAGGCTATCGTTGAAAAAGTAAAATAAAAATTTTAGAAAGGTAAATCATTATCATCATTTGAATCATCCATGTTTCCAGTGTCTGATTTAAATGTGTCATCATTTGCTGCTGCATTCATCTTTGAATGAAACTCATATGGTGAATCATATTGTTCGATATCCTCAAATTTTGCAAGGGTAGAAATAAATCTCAATCTTATATTTCCTAAACCACCATTCCTGTGTTTTGAAACTATAAATTCTGCCTCACCTTCTGTTGAAGATCTTTCGTTATCATCCCAGGTATCGATATTATAATACTCTGGTCTATAAATGAAAGATACAATATCAGCATCCTGTTCAATTGCACCTGATTCTCTCAAATCAGATAATAATGGACGCTTTGAAGTTCTTCCTTCAACCATTCTGGAAAGCTGAGAAAGGGCAATTACTGGAATATTTAATTCTTTTGCCAAAGCCTTCAAATTTCTTGAAATAGTTGAAATTTCTTGTTCCCTATTTCCAGTTTTAATATTTGCTCCTGTTGTCATTAACTGTAAATAATCTACGATGATAATCTTTACATCTTTTTGTGACACCAACCTCCTAGCCTTTGCTCTCAAATCAAATATTGAAAGTGAAGGTGTATCATCAATATATAATGGGGCATTTTCTAAGTTTTTAACTCTGACATTTAACTGTTCCCATTCATGCTTTTCTAGTTTACCTGTTCTTAATTTATTTGCGTCTAATCCAGTTTCAGATGAAATCATTCTTGTTATCAACTGGATTGATGACATCTCTAAAGAGAAAAATGCAAGTGGAATTTTATTGATAATAGCGATATTACTAGCCATTGAAAGTGATAATGCAGTTTTACCCATACCAGGTCTTGCTGCAATAATTACAAGATCACTTTCCTGCCAACCAGCTGTTAATTTATCAATTTTACTAAATCCTGATGCTACTCCGCTTAAACCCTCTTTGTTAGAAACAGATTCAATTTTATTTTTAGCTTGGATTACAAGACTTTGAGCTGATTCAGATGATTTTTTAATATTGCCTTGGGTAACATCATATAATTTTGATTCAGCATTATCTAATAGGTCAAAAACATCTTTTGTCTCATCATAAGAATCAGTTATAATTTCGTTGGAAATTTTTATCAAGCTTCTTTGTATGAATTTCTGCAGTATGATTCTTGCATGAAATTCAATATGTGCTGAAGAAGAAACTTTTTGTGTGAGTGAAATTAAATAGAAGTCCCCTCCTATTCTTTCATGGTTATTATCTTTTTTTAACTGATTAGAAACAGTTAATAAATCTATAGGCTCACTCTTTTGAAACAAACTAAAAATTGACTGAAAAATTAATTGATGAGATTCTTTATAAAAAGCCTCAGGAGTTAATATATCAATAACTTCATCAACCCCTTTTTTATCAATCATCATCGCACCTAAAACTACTTCTTCTAAATCAATAGCCTGTGGAGGTAATTTACCTTTTTCCAAATTGATAATCGAGTTCTTATCAATATTTAAACCTTGGAATGATGCTGATTGTTTCATAGAATCTAAAGTAAATAAATAAGATTGATAAAATGACATTAATTTTTTTTAATAATCAACATCAAAGATGTTAATAAAACCTTACAAAATGTTAATAGACAAAAATTATGAAGAGTAAACTCCCATATTTGAATATTTCTCCATTCTTTTTGAAACTAAATTTTCTGAAGAAAGACTTTTTAGCTCATTGTATGATGAAATAATATTTGATTTTACTATTTCAAAAGTTTTATGCTGATTTCTGTGTGCACCCCCTTCTGGTTCTCTAATCACCTTATCAACTAAATTCATTTTTTTCATATCTTTAGCTGTAAGTTTTAGAGCTGATGCTGCTGTTTCCTTATACTCCCAACTTCGCCAAAGAATCGAAGAACAAGATTCAGGAGAAATTACCGAATACCAGGTGTTTTCAAGCATTAAAACCCGATCCCCTACACCAATACCTAAAGCTCCACCCGAAGCACCTTCACCAATTATTACGGTTATTATAGGAACTTTTAGCCTAGTCATCTCCAAGATATTTCTTGCAATAGCTTCACCCTGACCTCTTTCTTCAGCTTCTAATCCTGGATAAGCACCTGGAGTATCTACTAGGGTAACAACAGGGATGTCAAATTTTTCAGCCATTTTCATCAACCTCAAAGCTTTTCTATATCCCTCTGGATTTGCCATCCCAAAATTTCTGTATTGTCTATCCTTCGTGTTATGGCCTTTTTGTTGACCTATGAACATAAAAGTTTGATTATCTATTTTACCTAAACCACCAACCATTGCTTTATCATCCTTAAAATTTCGATCACCATGTAATTCTAAGAAAGTATTTCCAAGGATATTGTTTATGTAATCAAGAGTGTATGGTCTATCTGGATGTCTGGAAATTTGAACTTTTTGCCAGGGAGACAAATTTGAGTAAATATCTTTGATAGTCTGCTTTAACTTAGAACGAATTTTATTACTAGTTTCTGTAACATCAATGTCTGATTTTTCACCAAGCTCTAAGCAGTCTCTTAACTGATTGTCAAGTACTTTTATTGGTTCTTCAAAATCAAGATAATTCATCGTCTAATTATTTATTATAAATATAAAAAAGTTAGTCTTTAAAATCATTTATTAACTTTCTTTTTTATGTACATATTTGTTAAAACTGAAAATAGAATTAAAAAGAATCCAATATAAAAAGGTAAACTCATTTTTTCATTATCCCCAAAAAATATTAAGGCTAAAATGATTCCGTAAATAGGCTCCAAATTATATGTCAAAACCAAAGAGTATGGGGAAATATACTTCAATAGATAAACTGATGCCATGAATGCATATGCAGTACAAACACTTCCTAATAAGAAAATGTATAAATAATTTAAAGAAAATAAATCATCAATTATTACAGAGGAAAATTCATTATTGAACATCAAAAATATTGATATAAAAAATACACCAGATATAAATTCAAAAAATGAGATTGTTATAGCACTATTTTCTTTTACCATTAAACCATTCAAAACAGAAAAAAGAGACGCAAGAAAAGCCGAAATTAATCCTAATACAATTCCTTTTAAATATTGAAATTCTGCATTAAAAATCATAAAAATCCCACATACTACTAGAAAGCCTAAGATAACTTCATAGTAAACAACACTTCTTTTGTAGAAAATTGGTTCTATAAATGAAGTGAAAAATGCTGCGGTTGAAAACATTGCAAGGGTGACCGAAATATTTGACTGTTCTATAGCTTCAAAAAAAGTAATCCAATGTAAAGAGATAACTAATCCTAAAAAAGAATATTTTAAAAAAAATTTAAAATCAATTTTAAAACTTCTATTACTAGCCAGCATGTAAAGTCCTAGTAAAACTGATCCGATAAGCATACGATGCCAAACAATTACCACAGATGAATTTGTAATTAGTTCACCCAGAATTGCTGTAAATCCAGCGATTAAGACCAAGAAATGAAGATGAAAAAAATGCTTAAGATTATTTTTTTGCATTGTAAACCAAATAGATTGCTAAAACTCCAAAAATAATATTTGGGAGCCATACTGCTACAAGCGGAGATAAATCAGATTGCTGAGCTAATACCCCAAAAATTTTATCAAAAAAAACATATACCATGGCAACACAAATTCCAAAAGCTAAATTAACACCTGTACCTCCTCTTCTCTTCTCTGCTGCAACAGAAAAACCTATTAATGTTAAAATGAAAATTGAAAAAGGAATACTCCATTTTTTATATTTCACAACTAAATATCTTTCTATGTTGGTTGATCCTCTACTTTTTTCAATTTCGATAAAATTAACCAATTCATTATAGTTAAGAGATTCAGCCACATAGTTTAAAGGAGTTAAATCATCAACATTAAAAGAAAATATGGTGTCAAAAGCTCTTCTTGATTCAAGTAAATCAATGGAGTCTGTTATTGTTCTTTTTGTGTAGTTATTTAACCTAAATTTTTCAATATCTGGAATGTACCTTATACTAGTTGAACTGATTTTAAAATTTAATTTTTCACCCTTAAAATTTTCAAGAGTAAAATTAGTTCCAACATTGTTTTTTTGATTAAACTGAGTCAAAAAGATATACTCATCATCATTAATCTTCCTAAAGATATTTTTATTATCGACAGCTTTTCTGTTTCCTTTCAAATATTTGTAAGAAAAATCATTGTACTTTTTTGTAGATTCTGGTACTATAAACATTCCCGTAAATAATGAAAAAACAGCAATAATAAGAGAACCTATCATATATGGCTGTAAAATTCTTCTAATTGAAACACCAGATGAATACAATGCAATTATTTCAGAATTAGAAGATAATTTTGATGTAAACCATGTTATTGCTAAAAAAAGAAATAAGGGCAATAAACTTGAAGAAAAATAAATACTAAAATTATAATAATGCTCTAGTATTTCGTTAAGTGGAACTTGTTTTGCTAATAACTTATCAATATTGTCAGCTAAATTCACAACTATTGCAATTGGAATAAATAATGCTTGAATTAAAACATAAGTCAGCAAAAACTTTTTTAATATATATTTATCTATTTTATTCAACTATAACCTGTTATTTAATTTTTTTACCATTTTGTCCTTCCAATTTAAAAAATCTCCATCAATTATTTTTTTTCTGGCCTCACTCATGAGAAAACAATAAAAACCCAAATTATGTATTGATGCTATTTGTCTTCCAAGCATTTCATTAACAGAGAATAAATGTCTTAAGTAAGATTTTGAATAAGTTCTATCTACCCATGTAGTACCATTATCATCGATTAAAGAATAATCAAATTCCCATTTTTTATTTTTGATATTAATTATTCCTTCAGAAGTGAATAACATCCCATTTCTCCCATTTCGTGTTGGCATTACACAATCAAACATATCAATTCCTAGAGCAATGTTTTCAAGTAGATTCACTGGAGTACCAACACCCATAAGATATCTTGGTTTATCCTCAGGTAATATTTCACAAACTATTGAAGTCATTTCATACATTTCATCATGAGGTTCACCAACAGAAAGACCACCAATTGCATTACCAAAACAATTTTTTGAAGATATAAAATCTGCGGACTCCTTTCTTAAATCTTTAAAAGTACTACCTTGAACAATTGGAAAAAATATTTGTTCGTAACCATATTTTGCTGGAGTATCTTTAAATTGATTTATGCATCTATCTAACCAACGATGAGTCAAATTCATTGAATTTTTTGCATAACTATAATCACACGGATATGGTGGACACTCGTCAAAAGCCATAATAATATCAGCTCCAATTGATTTTTGAACATCTATGGCGCTTTCTGGCGAAAAAAAATGTTTACTTCCATCTATATGGCTTTTAAATTGAACACCTTCTTCTGTAATTTTTCTATTTGAGGATAAAGAATAAACCTGATAACCTCCTGAATCTGTTAAAATATTTTGATCCCAATTAATAAACTTATGAATACCGCCAGCCTTCTCAATAACCTCAATTCCAGGTCTCAAATAAAGATGATAGGTGTTTCCTAAAATAATCTCTGATTTGATTTCATCCTTTAACTCACTTTGATGAACCCCCTTTACAGTTGCCTGAGTTCCGACTGGCATAAAAACTGGAGTATTTATTTCACCATGATGTGTTTTTATTTTACAAGCTCTTGCACTGGAAAGTTTATCTTTATATTCAAGTCTAAATTTTGGAATCATATACTGGCAAATATAACCAAGTTAGATTCATAAATCTTCATGTTACTAAAAAAGTCTAATTGTTAATAAATGGCGTTTAAATAATTTTATTAATGTATCACATTAATTTAAATTGGTGATTTCAAATTAACTCCCCAATGATTGATACAAAAAGCCTAGAAAAAATAACAATCCAAACCAGACGAGATATTTTAAGAATGGTTCATAAAGTGAATTCAGGTCAC
The DNA here is from genome assembly GCA_902581145.1 of uncultured Bacteroidota bacterium. Classification (GTDB taxonomy): domain Bacteria; phylum Bacteroidota; class Bacteroidia; order Flavobacteriales; family Flavobacteriaceae; genus MED-G13. The sequence goes on from CACHNE010000003.1 coordinate 47,700, forward strand.
CCAGGTGGCTCTCTTGGATGTGCTGAATTTTTGGTGACATTATTTAATTCTGAAATGAAAAGAAATAAAGACTTTTCAATGGATGGTAAAGATGAAGATATATTCTTTTTAAGTAATGGTCATATATCACCTGTTTTTTATAGTGTTTTGGCTAGATGTGGTTATTTTGAGGTTAATGAACTTAACACATTTAGATTAATAAACTCTAGACTTCAGGGACACCCGACGACTCATGAAGCGCTCCCAGGTGTAAGAATTGCTTCTGGATCTTTGGGACAAGGATTATCTGTAGCTATTGGAGCTGCATTATCAAAAAAGTTGAATAATGACAAGAATTTGGTTTACTGTCTTATGGGTGATGGAGAGCTTCAAGAGGGTCAAAATTGGGAAGCAATAATGTACGCCTCAGCAAATAAAGTTGATAATATTGTTGTTACAGTTGATTTAAATGGTCAACAAATTGACGGATCCACAGAAAATGTATTAAGTCTAGGCAATTTAAAATCTAAATTTAATGCCTTTGGCTGGGAGGTAATCGAATGTTTTGAAGGAAATAACATTGATAAAATTAAATCGTCACTAAAAGAAGCTAAAGAAATATGTTTTAATAATAAACCTGTATGTGTTTTATTAAAAACAATTATGGGAAATGGTGTTGATTTTATGATGCATACTCATGAATGGCATGGAAAAGCACCAAATGATGATCAACTAATAATCGGTTTAAATCAAAATGAAGAAACTCTAGGGGATTATTAATATGGAAAATTTTAATTACACCGAAAAAAAGGATACCAGAAGTGGTTTTGGAGACGGACTGACTGAACTAGGTCTTAAAAATGAAAATATCGTAGCATTATGTGCTGATTTAACTGGTTCGCTTAAAATGAATGAATTTAAGAATAATCATCCAGAAAGATTTTTTCAAGTTGGAATAGCTGAAGCAAATATGATGGGTATAGCAGCTGGTTTAACAATTGGTGGTAAAATTCCTTTCACTGGAACCTTTGCAAACTTTTCAACCGGTAGAGTCTATGACCAAATAAGACAGTCTATTGCTTACTCAGGAAAAAATGTTAAAATATGTGCATCTCACGCAGGTATTACTCTTGGTGAAGATGGCGCAACACATCAGATTCTTGAAGACATCGGAATGATGAAGATGCTTCCAGGAATGACTGTTATTAATACGTGTGACTATAATCAAACTAAAGCAGCTACACTAGCTATAGCTGATCATGTTGGGCCTGTTTATTTAAGATTTGGTAGACCCAAAGTACCTGTATTCACAAATCCAAATCAAAAATTTGAAATTGGAAAAGGGATTAAACTAATTGAAGGGAACGATGTAACCATTGCTGCAACAGGGCATCTAGTGTGGGAATCAATTGAAGCTGCTAAAATTTTAAACCAATCAGGTATTAGTGCTGAGGTTATTAATATTCACACAATTAAACCTTTAGACGAAAAAATAATTTTAGAATCTGTTTCAAAAACTAAATGCATTGTTTCTGCTGAGGAGCACAATTATCTTGGAGGACTGGGGGAAAGTATTTCAAGAGTTTTATCTAAAAATATGCCTTTACCGCAGGAATTTGTAGCTACAAAAGATACTTTTGGAGAATCTGGCACACCAGCTGAATTAATGAAAAAATACGGTTTAAATTCCGATTCAATTGTTGAAAAAGTAAAAAAGGTAATTAACAGAAAATAATCTAATCGTCTCTTGATGCGGTATCATCAGGATCTAAATAGTTTGGAATCCCGTCACCATCAGTATCATCATTTGTCGGGTCACCATCTCCGATATCGTTAGTTGGATCACCATCACCATCTCTGTCTACAGTCAAGTCTGTGTCAGGCTCCAAATCCTCATCAATAGTCAATGTACCATCATTATCATCATCACTGTCAACAAAATCAGCAAATGAATCATCATCTGAATTATCATCTGTTAAATCATAGTCTCCGTCAAGATCTTCTAAATGTGACGGAACATTATCAAAATCATGATCATTAACCTCTGATTGATATATTTTAAATTTAAAAATTAAGTTTGAATACACAGGAACTGAACCTGCAGCAGCTGAATAGTAACCAAGGCCTGAAGGTAAAAACATTATTCCAATTCCTGGATTGTTATAGTTAACCGTTCCATCAGGATTTATGATGAAATCTTCAGCATTATTGAATTCAGGTAAAACCCTACCCCAACCAGAAATTGTAGCAGTTAAATCAAAATCAACTGGTGATATTGAACTATCAAACACGGAGTTGTCCATTAATGTACCTTCATAGGAAACCCTTACTTTATCTGAAAAATTAGGGGAATTATCTGATCCGCCCTGATTAACTTTTAAAACATAATACTCATACTCAACATCAAAATAAGTTGTTGTGAAAGTTTCAACTAAATCTATAAGTAATGAATTTTGATCTGGATCTGGAAGATCACCATCCTCAGGTAATTCATTTATCTCAATATCATTAAATGAAATTGATGAATTATTAATTAAAATCGATTCATTGACATAATGTGTTTGTAAATATCCTACTAGAGAATCATTATCGATGACTTGCTGTTCTGTTCTGTCAGCCTCAGGCACCTCAATAACATCATCATCTCCATCATCACCACACGAAAACCCAACAAATAAAATTGAGATTAAAAGTATATGTAGTTTTAATTTCATAGAATAATTAACTTTGTCAGCAAAAATACAATTATATAGAATATATTGTATTTATTTAACATTCTTTTATGGACAAGAATAAGATTTTAGATTATCATCTGGTAAAAAAGAAAATCAGAAGAATTTCTCTTCAAATCATTGAGTCTAACTCAATTGATGATGAAATAATTATAGCTGGAATTGAAAATAATGGGTATATAATTGCAAAAAAAATTTGTAATGAAATAAAAAAAATTTCTGATAAAAAAATACAGCTATGCAGTGTTAAAATTGATAAAAAAAATCCAAGAAAAGAAATTACCGTATCTCTTGTTGAAGAGCAATATGAAAATAAGTCTGTTGTTATTGTTGATGATGTTTTAAACTCTGGATCAACACTAATGTATGCAGTAAAATATTTTTTAGATACAAAGCTTAATAAATTAAAAACAGCTGTACTAGTTGATAGAAACCATAAAAAATATCCCATCAAGGCTGATTATAAAGGATTATCACTTTCAACATCAATCCAAAATCATGTTGAGGTTTCAATTAATGATAATGAAATAAATGCCTACTTAGTTTAAAACTGAAGTTATCTCCTTACAAATTTTATTTATATCATTTCCATGACAATCAATTTTGACAGTTGCCTGATTGTAAAAAACCTCTCTTTCAAAAAGATGTTTAGAAACAAATTCAATCATTTTTTCCTCAGACTCTATATCAGAGATTAAAGGTCTATATTCTTTTATCTGAAAAAGTCTTTTTGCTAATTCTACATTTCTGTTTTTTAGATATACTGAAATATTTTCGTTTGAATTTATTAAAGACATGTTGTTATTATAACACGGTGTACCACCTCCAACTGAAAGAATTATATTAGTATTATTTAGTAAACAATCATTTAGTAATTGACTTTCAATTTTTCTAAAATATATATCCCCAGAGTCTCTAAAAATATCGTGAATGGACTTACTTTTTTTTGTTTCTATATATTCGTCTAAATCAATAAACTTTTGGTTTAGTATGTTGGAAAGATGCTGCCCAATTAAAGACTTACCGACACCCATATATCCCAATAAAATTATATTCATTAATTCTTTATTAAAAGCATTGTAATATAAATTAAACATTTTATATTTGCAGCCTCAAAGTAGTTAAATTTGACCTGGTAGCTCAGTTGGTAGAGCATCTCCCTTTTAAGGAGAGGGTCCTGGGTTCGAGCCCCAGCCAGGTCACTTTTTTAAACCAGACTTTCTACGATACTTTATTTATCCTAATTTATATTTTACTGAAAGAACTTTATACTATATAAAAGAACTTTATTCGTTATTATTTTTTTCTTACCCATAGTTATATTTGCGCAAAATTTAATTTTGCCAACAAAAATATTTTTTTTCATTATACCTTTTTTATACCCTTATTATTCATTTGGTCAACCTAATATTTTAGGAAATGATTCAACCAAAAACAAACTTGAAGAAGTAATTATTACAGGGACAAAAACAGAAAGAGTTCTGTCATCTTTACCACTAAATGCGTCAATTATAAAAAAAGAAGAAATTGAAAAAACAAATGCTACTAGGCTTTCTGATATAATTAACGAAGAATTAGGGTTAATAACTGTTTCTGATTTTGGCGGTGCCGAAGGAATTCAGATGCAAGGATTAGACTCGGAGTATACACTAATTTTAATTGATAACCAGCCATTGGTTGGTAGATTAGCCGGTACCCTGGATTTAAATAGAATTTCCGTTGGGAATGTAAAACAAATAGAAATTGTACGTGGACCATCTTCAAGTCTTTATGGAAATAATGCATTTGCGGGTGTCGTAAATATTATTACAGAAGAACCAAAACCTGGATTTAAAGCAGAGGTAATTGGTTCGTATGAAACTCACAATACTTTTGACAAGAACGCCAATATTAGCTACAGAAAAAATAACTTTTACAGCTCTATGTTTTTTAATAGTTTTTCAAGTAACGGATATGATTTAGTAGAAGGTGATGGTTTAAACACTGTAAATAAATTTAGAAACAACACCCTTCAAATCAAGCTAAGGAAAGACATTAGTGAAAAATTAAATATTAAAATTAATGCCCGATACTTTGCTCAGCTAATTGATAACATTGCACCAAATAACTTAACAGGAGAAACCTTTACAGCTGAGGATAATATTAGCCTAATAATAAATCATAATTCAGATAAATTTAAAACTGATTTTGAAATATATTATACATCTTATTTTGGAGATGAATTTTTAAACGATGATCTAGGAAATAGATTCAGTGAGAGTTTTTATGATCAAATTCTTGTAAAACCTGAAATTAAGACAGTTTATAAAGTCGACATGCAGAAAGAATTTGTTTTTGGAATGGGCTATAAATATGAAACACTTAACAGAACATTTTTTGACAGAAAACCAAAACAAAATTCACCATTTATTTACTTTCAATATGACTTTTACCCAATAGAAAAAATTAATCTAATCTTTGGGGGAAGATTTGATAAATTTAAAGAATACAAATCTCAATTTAGCCCAAAACTTTCAGGTATTTTTGAAATAAATAATAATGAGTCAATAAAATTCTCGGCTGGATACGGATACAAAACTCCTGACTTTAGACAGCTATATTTTAATTTTTCAAATTCCTCTGTTGGTTACTCAGTAATCGGATACAATGTTGTTGAAAATGTATTAAATCAATTAATTGAAGAAGGTCAAATTGCAAACATAATTGTTCCAATCGAGGAGTTTCAAGATTCACTCAGTCCAGAAAATTCTTTTGGATTAAATATTGGATACGACATAGAAGTAAATGAACAAGTCGGTATTTCTACAAATATTTTTAGAAATTCAGCTAAAAACTTAATTGATTATCGAGTAATCGCCAATAAAAATAATGGTCAAAATGTTTTTTCTTACTACAATGTAAATAATGTATCAACTTTTGGTTTTGATTTCAAAACAAAATTCAAAGCCGATAATTATTTTGATTTTTCTATTGGCTATCAGTTATTATATGCATTTGATATGGAAGCGAGAAAAGCATTTGAAAATGGTGAAATTTTTGCAAGATTAACCCCAACCTCCCCCGCATTTAGACTAAATAAGTCTGACTATTTTGGCTTATATAATCGATCTAGACATATGGGAATATTTAAAATTAATTACAATGATCTTGAAAAAAAATTCAGTGCAAACATAAGATTAAGGTATAGAAGTAAATATGGTTTATTCGATAGTAACTCTAATAATTACCTAGATAAGTATGACACATTTGTAAAAGGTCATATAACAGCTAATCTTAGTTTAAACAAAAAAATAAATTCGAAAACCATGATTTCAGGTGGAATTGAAAATATGTTCAACTACTTAGATGCAGAAAACATCTCAAGCCTAAGTGGAAGAATTTACTATTTAAGAATTAAACATAATTTAAATTAATTTATTAATATCAAATATCATTTTATGAAAACTATCAAATTTTTAATATTATCAATCATGTTAATTTCATTCTACAACTGTGAAGATGATGGACCTAATTTACAGGATATCCAAAGTGTTACAGTTGAGGATCTACATGCACCGCAAGAAGGCGGTCAGGGACAACCGATTTCAGGGCAATTTACAAAGTTTGATTTCGAAACTGGAAGTGAAACAAACAGTGAAACTGATTGGGATATTGCATTTCGTGGAACATCAATAATTGTCAACGGTGGAATATCTTTAGGAACAAATGATGAGCCTGAAAGAACTGGAGACGCAGGGGTATATATTTTTAACGGAACAATGGCTGAAATGGTTGTTGTTGATACATCACTTATAACCCAAGATTCATCTGAAGGTTATGCTATTGCGTCAGGATCTGGAAACGGATGGTATACTTACACAGGACCTCCTACATATCTGATTAGCCCAACACCTGGGAAAATATTAGTATTTCGTACTAGAGATGGAAAGTATGCAAAAATGGAGATACTAAGCTACTATCTTGGTGCGCCTGAAAATCCTGATGCATTCTCAGACCCGAGTAGGTATTACACCTTCAATTACGCTTATCAACCCAATGAAGGTGTTACGAACTTTGAATAATTACAAATATCTTTCATTTAAAAAACCAGCTATATGCTGGTTTTTTTATATTTAGGCATTATTATTGAGAAGTCAAAAACAAAGATTACATGATGAATGAATTTCAGGTTGGCAACCAATTAACTTTGATCAAAATTATTGGTAAGGATAACGGAAAAAAAAATATATTTTATGATAAGCTTGATGCTTCATATATACAGTTTCATTTTTGTATTTCTGGATCAATAACATTCAACTATAATAAAGGAGCTTACAATCTTAAGTTAGACGAGGGAAAGTTTTTAACATTATATAATCCTGAAAAACACTTAACCATTGATGCTTCAGCAGTTAAAAATTCCAAGGTTATTTCGATTTTAATTCCGATTGTAGAATTCCACAAGTTATTTTCCTCATCATCATCTGATATTCCATTTTTTGAAAATAAAAGTTTAAATCAAAAACATTACTCAGAAAATTTAATTTCAAACTCAATATTAATTGTTCTCAATCAGATCATTAAAAATGATATGGACAATTCGACAAGAAGTTTGTTATACAAGGCTAAAATATATGAACTATTTAGTCTTATTTTCAAAAAAACAAAAGAAATAGATCTAGACCAATGCCCATTTCTTAAAAATGATGAAAACTTAAAGAAAATAGCTAAAGCAAAAGATGTGATACTAAAGGATATAAAAAATCCTCCCAGCTTAATTGAATTATCAAAGACAATTGATTTAAGTTTGAAAAATTTAAAAAAGGGGTTCAAAGAGATATATGGCAAGCCTGTGTACAAATATTTATTTGATTTTAAAATGGAGAGAGCTAAACAGCTTTTAAGTAATGGAAACCTTAATGTTAATGAGGTGAGTTATGACTTGGGTTACAGTTCATCAAGTCATTTTATCGCTGCTTTCAAAAAAAAATACGGAATAACTCCAAGAACATACACTAATAACAATTAAATTTAAATTATGCGCATGTGGCGGAATTGGTAGACGCGTTAGGTTGAGGGCCTAATAATCATTATGATTGTGGAAGTTCGAGTCTTCTCGTGCGCACTCAAAATTTATGAAAAAAAATATTTCAATAATAGGTTCAGGATTTTCCTCATTATCTGCTGCTTGCTATTTAGCAAAAGCCGGTCACAATGTAACAGTGTATGAGAAAAATGAAAGGCTTGGAGGAAGAGCAAGACAATTTAAAGCTGAAGGATTTACTTTTGATATGGGACCAAGCTGGTATTGGATGCCTGATGTTTTTGAGAAATTTTTTAATGACTTTGGAAAGACCACAAATGATTTTTATAAATTAAAAAAACTTAACCCGGCATATAGAGTATACTTTGGCTTAGAAGATTATATTGATATCGAAGATGACATTGAAAAAATATCTGCAAAATTTGAAAAAATAGAAAAAGGAAGCGGCATGAAATTAAAAAAGTTCATGCAAAAAGCTAAAGAGAATTACTCAATTGGTGTTACAGACATGCTGTACAAAATGCCAGGTATTAGTCCCTTAGAATTAGTTTCGTTAAAAACAATCAAAAAGATTAGATATTTTGTCTCTACAATTCGAAAAGATGTGTACAAGGAATTCAAAAACCCCAAATTAAGATCTATATTAGAATTTCCAGTTCTTTTTTTAGGTGCAAAAGCCTCTAATACTCCCGCATTTTACAATTTTATGAACTATGCTGACTTCGGGCTTGGCACTTTTCAACCAACAAATGGGTTCTATGATTTGGTAACCGCTATGGTATCTCTGGGGACATCTTTGGGAGTTAGTTATAAAACCAATCATGATTTACAGAAAATAGAAATCAAAAATAAAAATGTAAGCAATCTCATTTTTGAAAATAGTGAAGTAAAATGTGATTTAGTTATTTCAGGCGCTGATTATCATCACACTGAGTGTTTATTACCAAAAAGGTTTAGGCAATATTCAGAGAATTATTGGAAAAATAGAGTTTTTGCACCCTCCTCACTTCTATTTTATGTTGGTTTTAACAAAAAACTAAAAAATGTTGAACATCATAACCTGTTTTTTGATACCGATTTTGATCAACATGCAGATGAGATTTATGACAAACCCAAGTGGCCGACTGATCCACTTTTTTATGCAAATTTTACATCAAAAACTAATGCAAAAACCGCACCCAGTAATTGTGAGAATGGTTTCTTTTTAATTCCAATAGCTACAAATCTTGAAGACTCAACTAAAATAAGAGAAAAATATTTCAATATTATTTTGGAAAAACTAGAGAGTTATACAAAACAAAAACTAAAGGACTCAATTATATTTAAGAAGAGCTTTTGTGTTAGTGATTTTAAAAAAGAATACAATTCTTATGGTGGAAATGCCTACGGATTAGCGAATACCCTATTTCAAACAGCTTTTTTAAGACCAAACATTAAGAGTAAATTGGTACAAAATTTGTATTTCTGTGGCCAGTTAACAGTTCCAGGACCAGGGGTACCCCCTGCTATTGTTTCAGGTGAACTAGTTGCTAATTTAATTAACAAATAAAAATATATTCTAATTTATTGTTAAATTGTAAAAAAAAACCAATGAAAAGTATTTTTGATGAAGTTTCTTACAGCTGTAGTGAAAATGTTACTAAAACATATAGTACATCTTTTTCTCTTGCTACAAGACTTCTTTCTGAAAATATTAGAAAGGATATTTATAATATATATGGTTTTGTAAGATTTGCTGACGAAATTGTTGATTCATTTCATGACTATAATAAAACAGAATTATTTAATGACTTTTCAGATGATTTAGAAAAAGCCTTAGTCAATAAAATACACCTAAATCCAATCTTAAATTCTTTTCAATATACCTTCCATAAGTATAACATTGACAAAGATTTAGTTGATTCTTTCATGAAAAGCATGAGAATGGACTTAACAAAGAAAAAATACAGCACAGTAAAAGAGTACAAAGAATATATTTATGGTTCTGCAGATGTTGTCGGATTAATGTGTTTAAAGGTTTTTGTTCAAGGTAACAGTAAACTTTATAATAAACTTAAGAATAATGCTATGAAACTTGGCTCAGCATTTCAAAAGGTAAATTTTCTAAGGGATTTAAAAGCTGATAAAGAAGATTTAAATAGAACTTATTTTCCTAATACTAAATTTGAAAAATTAAACGAATCCGAAAAAAACGAAATTATAAATGAAATCGAAAATGATTTTAAAGATGGCTTAGATGGTATAAAACAACTACCATTAGATGCTAAATTTGGTGTGTTTATTGCCTACAGGTATTATAATCAATTGCTAAAAAAACTTAAAAAAACCCCTGCGACTGAAATTATCAATAGAAGAATAAGAGTGCCAAACCTAAAAAAAATTGAACTTCTAACTCGAAGCTATGTTAAATATCAATTAAATCTACTCTAAATGGAAATACTAAAATTTGCAATTGTCTTTATATCGACCTTCTTGTTTATGGAATTTATGGCGTGGTTTTCACACAAATATATAATGCACGGATTTTTATGGACGTTACATAAAGATCATCATAACCAAAACTTAAAAACTTCTTGGTGGGAAAGAAACGATTTATTTTTTGTTTTCTATGCCGTTGTTAGTATGCTATTTTTTTATTCTCAGGTTGAGCTTGGGTTTCAATTTGGATTTGCAATAGGATTTGGCATAATGGCATATGGTTTAACATACTTCATTGTTCATGACATATTTATTCATCAACGGTTTAAATTCCTTAAAAAAGCAAATAATTGGTATGCAAGAGGTGTAAGAAAAGCTCATAAAATGCATCATGCAAATATTAAAAAAGATGGAGGTGAAAGTTTTGGAATGTTATTCCCTCCTCTTAAGTATTTCAAAGAGAAATAACATCTACTAATATTTAGGTTGTATGAAAGCCAGCTCAAAATTTGATTTTATTATCGTTGGAGGTGGTCTTTCAGGTCTTCACTTATCATATTGTTTTCTAAATGATAAATATTTCAAGGATTATTCATTTTTAATAATTCATAAAGAAAAATCAAAAAAAGAAGATAACTTTTTTTCGTTTTGGGAAGCGGGTAATGGAAAATGGGATAAAATTTTAAAAAAAAGATGGAATAAAGCTGATTTTTACTCAAGCACTGGAAAAGTTGTTATGGATTTTTCTGAATACAATTATAAAACTTTAAGCTCGTCAAAGTTTGAAGAATATGTAAAAAGAAAAATCAAAAAGAAAAAGAATTTTAAGTTTATAAATGATACTGTTTTAAAAATTAGAGAAGATAAGAACAAACTTGTAGTGGTTGGAAATAAAAAAAACTATCAAGCTAAACATGTTTTTGATTCACGATTGCCTGGTAACGTACATGAAGAAATAAAAAAATATACTTATTTAAAGCAACATTTTCTTGGTTGGGTTATAAAAACTGATGAAAAAAAATTTAATAAAAAATCATTTGTTTTTATGGATTACAGAATTAGAGATAAAAATCATACAGCTTTTACTTATGTGTTACCCTTCAAAAAAAACGAAGCGCTTATAGAACATACATACTTTTCTAAAGACGAGTGTGATCGTGAAGTTTATGAAGAATATATTAGGGAATATTTAAGTAAATATTATAATACAACAAATTATAAAATTATTAAATCGGAATATGGAGTTATCCCAATGACATCTTACCCATTTTATAAAGAATCAACTAAAAATATTACAAAAATTGGAACTGCTGGTGGATGGGTAAAACCCTCTACTGGGTATTCTTTTAAAAGTTGTGAAAAATATTCTTTGAAAATCTTAAAGAATATAAAAGAAGGAAAAAAAATTGGAATAATTCCTGAGAAAAAATATTACTTTTTAGATAAAATCTTACTAGGAGTTCTATCACAACATAATCATCTAGGAGAAACTGTTTTTTATAAGATGATAAAAAGAAATCCTACAAAAAGAGTACTAGAATTCTTAAACGAAGAGAGTAAATTATCAGATATACTAAAGATTATTATATCTATGAGATCAATTTATTTTCTTAGGGTTTTCATAAAAAGCTTATACAAGAAAGTTTTATAGATTTTCCTTCTTGATTAGGTTTAGTGCAGAACCCTCATCATACCAATCAATTTGTGACTGGTTATAAGAATGATTTAGTTTTATTATATCTTTAGAACCGTCTGAGTGTTTTAGTTCTAATTTAATTTGATTTCCAGGCGAAAACTCATCTAAGTTTACAAAAGTGATTAAGTCATCTTCAAGAAATAAATCATAATCAGACTCGTTGTTAAAGGTTAGTGCAAGCATTCCTTGTTTTTTAAGATTAGTTTCGTGAATTCTTGCAAAAGATTTTACTATTACTGCACAAACACCTAAATGTCTCGGTTCCATTGCTGCGTGTTCTCTGGATGAACCTTCTCCGTAATTATGATCACCAACTACCACGGTTTTAATATTATTGGCCTTGTAATCTCTTTGTGTGTCAGGAACACCTGCATATTCACCTTTAAGTTGATTTTTTACAAAATTAGTTTTCATATTAAAACTATTAACTGCACCAATCAAACAATTATTTGAAATATTGTCAAGATGACCTCTATATCTTAGCCATGGTCCAGCCATAGAAATATGATCAGTAGTACATTTACCATGAGCTTTTATCAAAAGTCTAGCATCTTTGATTTCTCTGCCTATCGGAATAAAAGGGTCTAGAAGTTGAAGTCTATCTGATTTTGGATTGACATTTACTATCACATCGGTTCCGTCTTCTTTAGGTTCAATGTATCCAGAATCTTCACAATCAAAACCGTCAGAAGGCAACTCAACCCCAACTGGTGGATCAAGCATTACTTCTTGACCATCTTCATTTATAAGTTTATCTTTAGTCGGGTCAAAATCTAATTTCCCAGCAATTGCGATAGCAGCTACAATTTCAGGAGAACCAACAAAAGCATGAGTATTTGGATTTCCATCAGCTCTTTTAGAAAAGTTTCTGTTGAAAGAATGAACAATTGTATTTTTTTCTTGACCCTTTAAATCACTCCTATCCCATTGACCTATACATGGTCCACATGCATTTGTGAAAATAGTTGCATTAAGATCTTTAAAAATTTTAAGGATACCGTCTCTTTCAGCAGTATATCTAACCTGTTCCGAACCTGGATTAATTCCAAAATCAGATTTTGTAACCAGATTTTTATCAACTGCCTGTTTTGCTATGGATGCGGCTCTGGTTAAGTCTTCGTATGATGAGTTTGTACATGAACCGATTAAACCCCAATCTACTTTTAATGGCCAATCATTTTCTCTTGCCTTCTTACCAATTTCAGAAACAGGAGTGGCTAAATCGGGTGTAAAAGGCCCATTTAAATGAGGTTTTAGTTCTGAAAGATTAATTTCGATTAATTGGTCAAAATATTTTTCTGGTGAATCATAAACCTCTTTATCTGCGGTTAAATAATCTTTAATTTTATTTGCTTCTTCAGCAACATCCTCTCTTCCAGTTGCTCTAAGATATCTTTCCATTGACTCGTCATAGCCAAAAGTTGATGTTGTCGCACCTACCTCAGCACCCATATTACAAATAGTACCTTTTCCTGTACAAGAAAGGGCTTTAGCACCAGGTCCAAAATATTCGATAATACATCCCGTACCTCCTTTTACAGTTAAAATTCCTGCAACTTTTAAAATAACATCTTTTGCGGATGTCCATCCATTTAGCTCACCAGTCAACTTTACACCAATAATATTCGGAAATTTTAATTCCCATGGCATTCCAGCCATTACATCTACTGCATCAGCACCTCCAACACCAATTGCAACCATTCCTAATCCACCAGCATTTACTGTATGGGAATCAGTACCAATCATCATCCCTCCAGGAAAAGCATAATTTTCAAGAACAACCTGATGTATGATTCCAGCACCAGGCTTCCAAAATCCAATTCCGTATTTGTTTGAAACATTTTTTAAAAAGTCAAAAACTTCATTACTAACTTTATTGGCTTGAATAAGATCCTGTTTTGCACCCATCTTAGCCTGAATTAAGTGATCACAGTGCACGGTTGTAGGAACTGCTACTTTGTTCTTACCTGCCTGCATAAACTGTAATAAAGCCATCTGAGCGGTAGCATCTTGACATGCAATCCTATCAGGTTTAAAATCAACATAATCCTTTCCTCTTTCAAAAGATTTTGATGCAGGATTCCATAAATGAGAATACAAAATTTTCTCAGAAAGTGTCAAAGGTTTATTAACAAATTTTCTGGCTTCCTCGACATTTTTGACTATGTTGGAATAAACTTCTTTTATCATGTTAAAATCAAACGCCATATCTTATTTTTTTAACCAATTACTAAAAAAATCACAATTACCAAAATCATTATTTATGTTGATATAGGTGTCAAATATCTTATCATTTTGCCATTTCTCAATTTCTTTAAGCTGCTTATTTTGTAAAGCTAATTTTTGAATCTTTAAATAATCTTTAGAAAAGTCAGCGACATGCTCATCGTATCTATCGGAAACGGATAAAATTTTGAACTTAACAGGGTTAAATCTGTCTTCATCTTGATAAACTATACTAACTTCTTTTTCTTTAAGGTTAGCAATTTGAGAATACAATTCAGGATCCATTTTAGTTAATTCAAATTTATAATCCTGAGTTTCAGGATTAATTAATAACCCCCCATCGTTCCTTGTCTCCTTTTCATCACTTGCTTCTTTTGCAGCATCAGAAAATGATATTTCTCCACTGATTATCCTTTCTCTAATCTCAACCAATCTTTTTCTCGTGTCATCAATTTCTTTCTGATTAATTTTTGGTCTTAATAATATAGTACGAATATCATATTCCTGACCTCTGATTTTTTCAAGATAAATAATAAAAAAACCATACTCTGTCTCAAATGGATCAGAAATCTCACCTTCGGTCAAAGAAAAAGCGACCTCATTAAATTTTTTAATCATTGGTGAATTTTTTCTGTTTATTGAATATTTACCTCCTCTGGTTCGAGATCCAGGATCTTCGCTATACAAAACAGCTTTTGAAATGAAGCTTGCCCCATTATCAATGACATCAGCCTTGAATTCTTTCAGTCGATCTATAACCTTTTGCTTCTCAGATTGTGTAGTTTTTGGATATAAAACAATTTGTGAAACTCTAAGTTCTGTACCAAATACAGGTCTATCAGACTTTGGAATTGAATTAAAAAACTGACGTACCTCCTCTGGTGTAACTTCAATATCTTCAATTATAGCCTGTTGCATTTTTTTTGCTAATTCAGCATTTTTATTAAGTTCAAACATTTCTGAGCGAAGATCTTGCTCAGAATCTTTTTTATAATATTCTAATAATTTATCCATAGAACCAATCTGTTCAGCAAATGCATTAACCTGCTGATCCACATATGATTGAATTTCTGCATTATTTACCTCAATACTATCTTGAATAGCATGATGCTGATATAACTTATCCTCAAGAAGTTTTCCAAAAACCTGACACTTAGAGATATTCTCCATTGAAACACCGGAGATTCTCAACTGAGTAAATTGTTTTTCGATATCAGATTCAAGAACAACAAAATCACCAATAACTGCAGCAACCCCGTCAATCTTTTGTCTTTCTTGGGGAAAAATGGAAGTGAATGAAAAAAATAGTGATATGATTATAAAATTTCTCATTCTAAAATATTTCTAATTTTTTATTTTGAAGTGCGTCTCTTAAAATTTCAGACTTAATACTTACCATTAACTCTTTTTTTCTTTTATTCAGTGACATATACTCCAAAGTTGGTAAAACATGATCAATGGGAGAAATGTCCCCATTTTCTACTAATTCAATAATCTTAATCAAATATAAACTTAATGAATCTTTGAATTGAAAAAAATTATAATTTTTTAAGCTTTTGTAAGAATAATTATTAATAAATAGGAATTCTTTACGTAACTCCTTTTCTGTAATCCACTTATCATTGTTCAAGGAGGAATTTTTAAATCTATATGAAATGGAATCCAAAAAAAACTTATCCTCTGATTTAAATCTTCTGATTTTTGTGCGGATTTGATATGTATCAGAAAAATCTAACGGTAGCTCAACAAATGCTAGTTTAAAAATATCCTCATTTAATTTAAACAATGCTTTATTTTTCTCATAAAATGTTTGTATTTCAATAGAATCAATTTCGAGGTTGATTGTAGCATTAATTAAAGCTTCAAGGTATGCTTCAGAAAGCAAGCTAGATTTGTATTCTTTGACAAGAGAACTAATCTTTTGAAGCTTAGCTTCATTTAAATTTAGCTCTGCTTTTTCAGTTAGAATTTTTTCAATTGCCCAATTATTAATGATAGAATTTGCCCTTAAAACAGAATCTTCTTTTTTAACCCCATCCATCATCTTAATGAATTCCTCCTTTGACAAATAAGTATCCCTGTATTTTGCAATATTCAAAGAATCTTGATCTGAAACAATATCACAGCCATAAAAACATATCAAAAAAGTTAAAAAAAATAATTTGTGGTTCATTAATTATATTTATTCCTTAATCGTTTTATCGCTTTTTTATTTAAAACAACCTTATGCTTTAACTTTAGATTATTTAGCCAGATAGACTCACGAGACTGTTGAAAATCTCCAATTATTTTACCCCTATCCTCCTCAAAACCCATATACTTATCTATGTTATTATTAAAAAAACTTTTTAATTGGGTTGAGTCAGATTCTTTTACAGTCCATATTTTTTCTTGCATTAAATTAAACAACAACAAACCTTCCCTATATTCCTTAATTACAAATCGATAATCTGAATTCTCTTTTTCAAGATTATTTTTATAAACTTCTAAAGTATTATAATCAATAAACTTCTTGTATAAATCATAAATTAACTGGTTAATAGGCATAGAGCTACCCCTACCCCTATTTTGGTTATCCTCTAAAAAGGTTGCAAAATCGATATATTTTAAAATTTTGTCATGAATAGTTATTAATGTTTTTTCCTCATCAATATTTTCAGGAATACTCCATTGCCCTGTAAAATAACTAGAATCTAGTATTGCAATAAAGTAGTCGAGATTTTTATTTTCGTAAGTTAAAGAATATCTATCCAGTAGAAAGGAATAAAATGATTCAGAAACCATATTAAACCTAGAACTTTTCTTAAGCTTATTAAGAAGTTGATACTTAATCTCATCAAATTCTTTTATATTTTTTTTATCATAAAGCTTAATAATATGCCATCCATATTTAGTTTCTACAGGATCTGAAATTTGATTTTTTTCTACCAAATTAAATGCAGCATTTTCAAAAGGAATGGAATTAATTTGCCCACTAGAAAAGGGATTTAATCTACCTCCTTTGAATGAGGAATTTTTGTCCTCAGAATATTTTTTTGCCAGATACTCAAAACTTGTTCCCTTTTTAATAGAATCAGAAATATTTTTAATTCTATCAAAAGCATCAGCTTTGTTTTTATAAGTCATAATGTGGCCAACCGTTACCTCTCCCAGAGAATTTCTTTTATCGTTTACTTTTAAAATATGGAAACCAAATCTTGTACGAAAAGGACTAGATACCTCACCTACTGGTGATGTATATGCCATATTTTCAAAATTATAAATCATTTTAAAAGCTGAAAAGTATCCTAAATTTTCTACAATCATCTGATTATCCTGATTGTATTTTTTGTTAAACTCATCAATGGATAGATTAAGAAAAGGATTGGTTAATGATTTTAGTTTTTCAACAATTTGAATTGTATCATTATTATTTTCTTCAACTCTTATTAGGATATGGGATACATTAACTTCAAATTTGGTTCTTTCATAAGCTTCTTTTAGAAACTTTTCTTCGGATTTTTTATCTGTTAAATAAGTATTTTGTAATTGTTTAGCATATTTATTTAATTCGCTTTTATATTTTGGATCTTCGTGGAACCCTAATTCATATGCTTCAGCTAGTTTAACTTTGTAGTTAACAAATAAGTCTAAATAAGTTTCAAAGTCCTTTTGATTATCTTCATCTATCAAGTCAATGTTTTTGTTATATACTCTATTAAATTCATCAATAGAAACAATACTGTCATTTACTTTAAATATCTCATCATTTTTTAGTTGACTGAATGAAATATTAAAACAGACAAAAAAAACTATTAAAATCTTCTTCATTTCTAAATAATTAGAGGAGCAAAAATAGAAATATCTAGGAAATAATATCAAATTATCTAGAGTAATTTGGAGCTTCCTTAGTAATATTTACCCCGTGAGGATGACTCTCAACTATTCCAGACGATGTAATTTGAACAAACTTTGCGGTTTTTTGTAATGTACTAATATCCTTTGCACCACAATATCCCATACCAGCTCTCAATCCACCTACAAACTGGTGAATACTTTCAACTAAATCTCCTTTGTATGGAACACGACCTACTATACCTTCAGGTACTAATTTTTTTATATCACTCTCTACATCTTGAAAATACCTATCCTTACTACCTTTTTTCATAGCTTCTAAAGAACCCATACCTCTGTAAGATTTAAACTTCCTGCCTTCATATATAATTGTTTCTCCAGGGGATTCTTTTGTTCCAGCCAAAAGGGAGCCAAGCATAACACATGAAGCACCAGCAGCGATAGCTTTTGCTATATCTCCTGTATATTTAATTCCTCCATCTGCAATTACAGGCACTTTATTATTAATAGATTTACAAACATCTAAAATAGCAGAAAATTGAGGTACACCCACTCCCGCTACAATTCTAGTTGTACATATTGATCCTGGACCTATACCAACCTTAATACCATCAGCACCAGCATCTAATAAAAACTTTGCAGCCTCCGATGTAGCGATATTACCGACTACAATATCAACATCATCATTATTTTTTTTCAACTCTTTTAGTAATTCTACAACTCTTTCTGTATGCCCATGAGCTGTATCAATAACAATAGCATCTACTCCAGATTTAATAAGCGCTGTTGATCTTTCGACTGAATCATCAGTTACTCCAATAGCTGCTGCGACTCTTAACCTACCGTATTTATCTTTGTTAGCAATAGGTTTTAATTTCAACTTTGTAATATCACTGAAGGTAATTAACCCAACCAGCTTATTTTCTTTAGTAACAACTGGCAATTTTTCGATTTTATTTTGCTGTAATATAACTTCAGCATCTTCAAGCGAAGTTCCTTCCCCAACGGTTATAAGATTCTCTTTTGTCATAACCTCTGTGATTAATCTGTCATTTTTTTTCTCAAATCTTAAATCTCTATTAGTAACAATACCTTTTAGGAAACCAGAATCATCTACAATTGGAATACCTCCGATTTTATTTTCTTTCATACTTTTCTTCGCATCTGAAACAACAGAATTTAAAGGAAGAGTTACAGGGTCCATAATCATTCCGCTTTCTGCTCTTTTAACACGCCTTATCTTGTCAGCTTGTAATTTTATTGACATATTTTTATGAATCACTCCAATACCACCCTCTTGTGCGATTGCTATAGCCATTCTACTTTCTGTTACAGTATCCATAGCAGCAGAAACTATTGGAATATTCAATGAAATATTTTTAGAAAATTTAGAATTTATATTTACTTCACGAGGCAAAATATCAGAATATCCAGGAACAAGTAGAACATCATCGTAAGTAAGTGCTTGTGAAATAATTTTTTTCGGAAGGTTTTCCATGCAATTGACAATTAATTGCATGCAAATATACAACTTGGAACTTAAACTTTACTCTTTTTTGATAATGATTGACGTAAAATAATATAACAACTGATAAGAAATACCATTGCCATTATGGTGGATGAAATAAAAATTACATACTTCATCCAGGTTACGCCATTCCAAAGTAAATAGATTCCACCAAAGGTCATGAGAATTGACACAAAAGGCTCAATAATTAAAAACATTTTAAAATAATAGTTCAAATCTGTAATCAATAGAAGTAATCCAGTTATAAAAAATATGATTGACATTGAAATTATATGAGAATGCAGAAGATTATAAATCTGATATTTAGTTTTCTTGAATTTATATATAACCTGAGGATCTTTTGATTCATTACCTAGATAATTTTCTTCAATACCTATTGGAGAAAGACTTGATGTATGGTCAACCAATAAAATAGAAACAAAATAACCAATTGATAAAACAAGGATAAAAGGAACTACTAAGTTTTTAAATTCCTTTGGTAAAGAATAAATCAAGCCATTTAAAGTCATTAGAATGCAGAATTTTGATTTAATTTATTAACCGAATCAAGAAAAGAGTTTACCGTTTCAATCATAGATTTAACAGAAATTGTTGCTCCAGAAATGGCTGATATATCTTGCATATACTTTAAGTTGTCATCTTTTCCTTTATTCTTGAATTGTTTTAGCCATCTTTTAGATCCAATTTCACCTCCCCAATTTTCTCTATAAACTAAGACTTTTGAGTCAATAATTTTTAAATCGATACCTAAGATAATCAAATAATCGAATTCAAAATGCATACTGGGTGCTTTTGACTCATATGAATAGCCGATTAATTCATCATTATGTATTATCTTTTTAAATTTTGGGTAATTGAATTGATCCCAAATTTCTTCTTTTACTTTATTGTCAATGTTAATATTTGACAACTCAAAATTTTCAATATCAAATATTGCTTTAAT
Organism: uncultured Bacteroidota bacterium; assembly: GCA_902581145.1. Lineage (GTDB taxonomy): Bacteria > Bacteroidota > Bacteroidia > Flavobacteriales > Flavobacteriaceae > MED-G13. The sequence goes on from CACHNE010000003.1 coordinate 68,079, forward strand.
CTGTTTTGAAACTTTCTTTTTATTTCTGTCTTTTTCAGAAACTGAGAGTAATAAAACCGATAAAAAAAATAAAACTATTATTCTCATAATCTTTACTAATGAACAAGGAGAAAATCATTTTAGATTTTCTCCCGTTCAAATATTGCTAAAAAATATTAAACTAAAAACAAAATTAGAACCAAACTCCTATTCCAAAGTTTAGTACTGATGTGTTTTCATCAGATGCTTCGTTTCCAAGGATCTGATAGTCGATTTTGAAAGCAGCACCTGGTGCAACATGCCAACTAAGACCTGTTGTCAATACATTTCTATTATATGCGTCATTTGCAACTAATGACCCAGCTACACCAGCATGAGTGTCATAGTTTGAATAACGTGCAAAAAGATCAAGCTTTTCCTCTTTTTCCAAGGAGAATAAATTATAGGATGCCTCTAAATACCATCCGTTCATTTTTGAGCCAAGATCAGAATCCCAAGCCAAATTATACTCCTCGGAACCATCGATAGAAGTTGTAACAAATTGTCCTCTCATACCAAACCTTTCCATTGCATAACGTGCGTCAAGACCAATCATTGAAATCCCAACACCAGGAACATTAGCATTTACATCAACATTTGTATCTCCAAAGTAACCAGCAAGACCTAACTTTAATCCATCAATTCCATACCAGTCAACTTTGGCTGATATATTTGTTGTATTCCACATAGCTTCAGCTCCTTTAGCTCTACCACTTCTAATACCGTGCGATCCACCCAAACCATCAGATTTGAAACCGTTAAATAGATAAAGTTGATACTTTAAAGATGCATCATCAAGTCTGCCGTTTAATCCAAAACCAATTTCTCTCCACGTAGACGGGATGATTGATTTGTCCATACCTGGACGTTCTACTCCATTAAACGTTGTCGGCTCATGAAATTCATTTACGATTCCCATAGGAATAAGCATCAAACCTGCTCTTAAACTTAAGTTGTCTCTCAGCGCATATGAAAGAAATGCTTGCTCCACATAAACTTCAACTACATGTTCAAATTCAATTTCTGAAACAAATTGAACTTTATCGTTAAAATTATAGCCTAAAAGAGTTACTAATCTGTGAACATCAACTTTTCCATTTCCATCCTCAGGAAGATTGACATGAACTTCACCATATCCACCTAAAACAATACCTTGCCCTTTATTCATTAAAGTTTCAGCTGCATTTTGAGCAAAAACAAAAGAAGTACTCGAAAGAATTAATATAATAATATGATATAATTTTTTCATTATTTTTATTTAGATTAATTATTAATAAGACAAATATAGATACTATGTTTCAAATAAAAAAAATTATTTAGAATAATTATAAATAATAAATTAATGGTAATTTAAAAATATATCACTAGCATAGTTGTATGCAGCTTCAAATTTCAAAGGGTTAATATTAGTTTCTATACCCTTCTCTTGACAAAAAGAAATAATTTTTTCTGTTGGCATATTTCCGATTAGATTGTCCGAAGCCATTGGACAACCTCCAAAACCCTGAATAGCACAATCAATTCTATGACACCCTGAATCAAAAGATGCATCGATTTTATCTCTCCAGAATTTTGGATGAGTATGCAAATGTAAGCCAAACTCAACTTCGGGATATTTTAGAGAAAAATATTGGTAAACCTTTTCAATTATTGAAGGAGTTGCTGAGCCAATGGTATCACTCAATGAAATTAGATTAAATCCATGATCAACAAGCTTTGAAATAGATTTATCAATTATCTCTAAATTCCACACCTCGCCGTATGGATTACCAAAACACATAGATAAATAAACAACCAGTTTTTTTTGACTTCCTAAAACTATTTTATGGATTTCAACTAGATGTTTGAATGATTCAATAATTGTCTTATTGGTATTTCTCATCTGAAAGTTTTCAGAAATTGAAAAAGGAAAACCTGCATATGAAATTTGATTGAAGTTCGATGCAATTTCTGCCCCCTTTATATTAGCAATTATTACTAGAAGGTCAGATTTCTTTTTTGACAAATCTAAAGAATTAATGACTTCACCTGTGTCAGATAATTGTGGAAGAACTTTTTTAGATACAAAACTACCCACATCAATAGTGTCAAAACCAACCTCTAATAAACTTTGAACATATTTAATTTTTTTTTCGGTTGGAATAAATTCCTTAATACTCTGAATAGCATCTCTTGGACATTCTATAATCTTGAGTTTTCGCATGTAACAGATTAATTGGTTAAAGTTAAATTATTTTCAGTAAATAAAATTAGCTGAGCGATGAATAACAGCACAATAATATTGAAATATTTAGCAAAAATTTTAAATCTATTATTTGAAGAAAATTTTTTGTGAATAAAATTAGAAAATAGGATAATCAATCCAAATACGATGAACGTTACAATAACAAAAATCAATCCTAACGATAAGATTTGAAATTTAAATGAAGTTGTTTCGGAATAAATAAAATTTGAAAAGAATAATGTAAAAAATAAAAATACTTTCGGGTTTAATAAATTCATTAAAACCCCCCTATTAAAATTATTTTGAATTTCATTTTTATTTTTTTCTAGTTGAAAATTGAAAATTCCCGATTTATACGTCTCATGGGAAAGATATAATAGATAAAAAACACCTGTATATTTTATTATTTCAAAAAAAATATCGTATCTGATTAACAATTCATTCAATCCAAATGCGAGTAAAATTGTATGAACTAAACAACCAGTTAATAATCCTGATAAAAAAGAAAATCCTGCAGCTTTTCCAAACCTCGAAGTTACTGCGGCTAAATAAAGATTATCAGGCCCAGGACTTAAGGCTAATGCAAAACATGAAAAAATAAAAGAAATCAACATGAACAGTTTTATTTATTATGCAATGAAGGTAAATTTAATTATTTTTGTTCAAAGAAAAATAATCCTAAAATTTAGGTTAAAATGATTAATAAAGGATATCTTCTAAAATTAACTCAAATATTTTTTATATTGTTTTGTTTTGAATTATTTGCTCAACATAGTAAAATTAGTAGTTGCGGAACCGAGGTTCCAGAAAACTTTTTTGATACTGAAAAAATTAACAAAGAAGGCTATAATTACTTTCTAGAAGAATATTACAATAAAGTTCATTCAAAATCTTCAACAGCTATCACAAATGTGCCAGTAAAAATTCATATTGTAACTGATTCTGATGGTTCAACAAATATTACCGAAAGTCAAATTTTAGACGAAATTAATGAGGCAAATTCATTTTTAGCTAATTCTTTTCTTGAAATAACAGTTTGTGAAGAAACTAATTTTATCTCAGATAATAATTTATATCTCTTTGATATTTCAGATGATCAAGGTCTGCTATATTCAAATAATCAATCAAACATTTTGAATATATATTTTGTTGAATCTATAAATGACGGAGATGTAGCGGGATATACATATCTTCCAGGCAATCCGTCTCAATATTATGACGTTATTGTTATGGATAACCAAGCAACAACCAATAATATAAGTTCAACTCTAATACATGAATTTGGTCATCACTTTAATTTAATACACACTCATGGACCAACCAATGTGCCTGGTGAAACTGAAGAACTTGTCAATGGTACTAATTGCTCCTCAACTGGTGATAGATTTTGCGATACACCAGCTGACCCGCTTATTAATAGCTCAAATGTAAGTTCAGTAAACTGTTTGTATACTGGAAATTCAACAGATGCGCTTGGACAAATTTATGATCCTGATACATCAAATATTATGTCATATTCTCCAGACGTATGTACTGATTTTTTTAGTGTAGAACAATATGCCTATATGTATGCAGGATACCATTATTACAGAGGTACATATTATGAGTGCCCCTCTTTCAGTGTATCCTTTGATTATGAGAAAACTTTGAATTGTAATAATAGTATGACTGTAAACTTCACAGATACAAGTGTCGGTGCGACTTCGTGGGAATGGGATGTAAATGGTGATGATGTCATTGACTACACAATTCAAAATCCTACTCATACTTTTAATGAGCCTGGCTCATATGATGTAGCATTAACTATTTCAAATGGAGAATCTGAAATAACAAAAGTTTTCCCTCAACTATTTATCTATAATTCAACAGATTTTGAAACTTCAATAATTAATTTAGATCTTTTTATAGTTGACATAAATGAAAATACATGGGAATTTAAAAATTCTAATGATGATATATTGTACTCTGGCGGTCCCTACCCAGAAATGGGAGAATACAATTATGAATTTGATACAAATAATGGAGATTGTTATTCATTTGTTATTTATGACTCTGCTGGAAATGGTTTAGCAAGTACAAGTTGGACTGTTGGAGGTGGCTCAGAATTCTATGAACTTACAACCGAAAACGGCTTGATAATTCAATCGAATAATGATTTTGGATTTGAAGAGTTAACTTTAATAAATAATCAATCCATGAGTCTAAACGAAATCAATTTTAAAAATCAAGTTGATTTATATCCAAACCCAGCAGATGATCATATTAAAATTAGATATCTGAATATTCTTCCAAACTCTTATAAAATTTTTGATTTGAATGGCAGGTTAATTTATTCGAAAGCAGTTAATAGCAATAATGATCTTGAAGTTGATGTAAGTGGTTTTGAAAGAGGATTTTATTTTATTGCAATTCAATCTGGTAAAAATATTGATAATTTAAAGTTTCTGGTTAAGTAACTCTTTATTTATCCCTTTGACAAGTCCAGGCCCCTCGTATATAATTCCTGTGTATAACTGAATTAAATGTGCACCTGCTTTAATTTTTCTTACTGCCTGTTCAGGTGTTGATATACCACCAACACCAATTATCGGAAGTTTTCCATTGGTTCTCTTAGAAATAAAAGAAATAACCTCATTACTCTTATCATATAATGGAGCTCCACTCAAGCCTCCTGTCTCGTTTTTGTTTTTAGACTTTAAATCAGGAAAATCAATTGTCGTATTAGTCGCTATTATCCCGTCAATATTATTATTGTCTATTACCTTTAGAATTTCAAGAATTTTTTGCCTACTTAAATCAGGAGATATTTTGACAAGTATTGGTTTTTTTATGATTTCCTTTAACCTAAATTGATTTAGATCGATAAACAAATCATTTAAAAATTCACTTGACTGTAATTCTCTTAATCCAGGTGTATTGGGTGAGCTAACATTGATAACAAAATAATCAACATAATTGTAAAGCTCTTTAAAACAAATTAAATAATCATTCTTTGCTTCAGAATTGGGTGTTTGCTTATTTTTACCAATATTTCCACCAATGAGAACTTTATATTTTTTTTTTAATCGTCTTTTAATTTTTACTATTCCATCATTATTAAAACCCAATCGGTTAATTATGGCTGTGTCTTCTTTTAACCTAAATAATCTCTTTTTTGGATTTCCATCCTGAGGTTGAGGTGTAACAGTACCAATCTCAATAAAACCAAATCCAAATTTTTCAAATTCAGAGATATGTGTTGCATTTTTATCAAATCCCGCAGCCATTCCAATAGGATTTTCAAAGGTTAAACCAAAAATTTTTCTTCTTAATTTTGGATTCTGAACTTTATAAATAGATTCAATTAAAAAACCAATCATTGGTATTTTAAAAACAATCTTTATTAAAAAGAATGTGAAACTATGAATTTTTTCAGGGTCAAATAAGAATAAAAATGGAGATAGTATTTTCTTATACATTTTTAATTAATTAAACTACTTGTTTAATTCATTTGAAGCTTCCATTGAAATCATTGACTTATTAAATTTTAATTTTCCAGCTGTGGTTTCTATAATACATGTACCTTCTTTCTGATTTATATGATTTACTCTTCCATGCATACCACTCTTCATAACAATTCTATCACCAATTTTTAAATCCATAAGAAATTTTCTCTCCTTTTTTGCCTTTCTCATTTGTGGTGCAATCATAAAGAAATAAATGACTGCAAACATTAGCAGAAGCGGAGTAAACTGCGAAAAATTTTCCATATTTACTGAATAATAGGGCCAGCAGCAGCAGGGGGCACACCAACACCAGGCTTGTTAATAAAAGCCGATATTCTTACCGATTCGGTTCCTCTTTGTGTGTTGGCTTTAATAGTAACGGTCTTAGAAGTTTTATTCATTCCTTTTCCATTAAATTTAACCGTAAATTGAGAAGATTCACCTGGAAGTAAAGGTGCTCTACTCCAATCCTGAGGAACTGTACATCCGCAAGTTGACTTTATTTCAGTTATAACCAAAGGAGCTTCTCCAGTATTCGTATAAGAAAAAACTGTTTCCTGAGCTTCCCCATCCAAAATAGTTCCAAAATCATGGAGCTTTTTATCAAAAGTCATGATAGGAAATTTAGAGGGGGTATTATCTCTAACAGCTGCCTGTTCAACATTTTCTGTTTTAACTTTGCTAAATGGATCATCACCACAAGAAGTAAAAACTAGTGTAAGTGCGAATAAATAAATTATATTTTTCATTGATGAATTATTAATTGTTCAAAAGTAAAAAAAAATGTTAATCTCTCAAACCTCTACCCTCTTTAATTAATGAATTATTTTTGATTAAATCTTTTACTATTTTATCAAGAATTCCATTAATAAAGAAGCTACTTTTTTCAGTTGAATAGTCTTTTGAAATTTCTATATATTCATTTAAAGTGACCTTTACAGGAATATCTCTAAACTCATTTAGTTCTGAAATAGCCAAATTTATAATTACTAAATCCACTTTTGCTAATCGCTCAATATCCCAATTTGCTGCATATTTATTTATCAATTCATTATTAGACTCAAAATTCTTCAAAGAATATTTAGCTAAATCATCAGCATATTTTTTATCTGATTTATTTGAAAATAACTTGAAATAAAATGTTTTTTCATAATTATTTCTTGTTGAAATTTTCAAATATCTTAATAACAAAGTGTTAACCAATGGAAAATCGTCCATCCAGTAAATGTTTTTCTCTTCAATGAAAGTTTGAAATTTTTCATCGGTTATAATTAGGTCTTTAAAAATATCGTAAACAAACTTTATATCATCATCATAAGAATTTATTTTATTTTTCATGTACGAATCATAAATCTCACTGTTAATTATCTTATCATAAATTACATTAACATATTTGTAATCTATCTCCCAATCTACAAATTCATTAGACTTTAATGATTCAACTATTTTTAAGTTTGATGCTAAATCGTTTAGAAATATATTTTCAGAAAATTTTTTATTACTATACTTATCACTAACATTACCGGTAACACTCTGCTGTGAAATGTTATATTTATCATCAGCTTTTTTTAAAATTTCAATCAGGAATGAAATTTGTAAGAGAAACAAATAATGTATAGAATGGATGCTACTGCTAAGATTATTATAATGTTCTTTTGTATCTTCGAAATCAGATATTTCGGCAGCATATAAATATTGCATTATTTTAAGCCTGATATGTCTTCGATTTAACATTTAAAAGAACAATTTAAAATTACCGCAAGATAATATTAATTATCTAAAAATATTTACATCATTGACTGAATTAAAATATTTAAATAAATATCTGTTCAAATATAAAACTAACCTACTTTTAGGTTTCTTTATAATAATTATTGCTAGAATTTTATTACTATTTACACCTGGATTAATTAGAGAATCTGTAAATGTAATTGATGAGTTCAGAAAAGGTAATATAATATCCATTGAAAGCGTTCAAACAGAACTTATTGAAAATATTTTCTTAATTCTTTTAGCTGCAATTGCTGCTGGTATATTTACATTCTTGACTAGACAAACAATCATAAATGTTTCCAGATATGTAGAATTTGATTTAAAAAATGAAATTTACACTCAATACCAAAAGCTATCATTAAGTTTTTACAAAAAAAACCAAACTGGTGATTTGATGAATAGAATCAGTGAAGATGTATCAAGAGTAAGAATGTATTTTGGACCTGCATTGATGTATTCCATTAATACAATCACACTTCTGATAATCACTTTTTTTTATATGTACAGACAATCTCCTGAGCTAACAATTTATACAATTAGCCCACTCCCTATTTTATCATATACTATATTCAAGCTAAGTGGAATAATAAATATTAGAAGTAGAATTGTTCAGGAATCTTTATCCAAGCTTTCTTCTTTTACCCAAGAAGTTTTCACCGGAATTCAAATTGTCAAGTCATATGCAATTCAAAAAAATAAATCATTAGAATTTGATAATCTTTCAAAAAAAAATAAAGACAATCAAATTAGTCTAGTAAAAATGCAGGCCTTATTTTTTCCTCTTATGATTTTACTAATTGGTATCAGCAATATATTAGTAATCTATGTGGGTGGAAAACAATATTTAAGTGGTGAAATTGAGAACATTGGGATTATTGCCGAGTTTATAATTTATGTCAACATGTTAACTTGGCCAGTAGCATCATTGGGATGGATCAGTTCAATTATTCAGCAAGCTGAAGCATCACAAAAAAGAATAAACGAATTTTTAAGAGAAAAGTCAGAGATTAATTATAATCAGAATGGACTAAAAAAAATAAATGGTTCAATTGAATTTAAAGATGTTTCATTTACCTACACTGAGTCAAATATTAAAGCTATTGATAACATTAGCTTTAAATTAAATAATAGAAAATCACTTGGAATTATTGGCGTTACGGGTTCTGGTAAAACAACACTAATAAAATTAATAACTAAGATTTATAACATTGAAGCTGGAGAAATTTTATTTGATAATAACTCCATTAATGAATATGATTTAGAATGCCTTAGAAAACAAATTGGGGTTGTTTCACAAGATTCATTTCTATTTTCAGATTCAATAATCAATAATATCAGATTTGGAAAGAAAAAAGCAACAATCAAGGAAGTTGAAAAAGTATGTAAAATAGCTGGAATTCATAATGAAATAATAAAATTTAGTAATGGTTATGAAACGATTCTGGGTGAAAGAGGAATAAATTTAAGTGGAGGGCAAAAACAAAGAATTTGTATTGCTAGAGCATTGATCAAAGGGCCGAAGATTTTGATATTGGATGACTGTTTATCAGCTCTTGACAATGAAACAGAGGAAAAAATCATACATTCATTAAAGAGTGTATTCAAGAATACTACAACTATTATTTCAAGTCATAGATTATCATCAGTTCAAAACCTAAATGAAATAATTGTTTTAGATAAAGGTAAAATAATTCAAAAGGGTAATCATGAATTGTTGATAAATCAAAATGGATATTATAAGGATGTATATTCTAAACAGCTGACGAAAAAAGATGATAAGATTTAGCTGATTTATTAAAAAAATTTTTTACTTTAAAACATTAATCATAAAATTTATGAAGATGGAGAGAGAAGAAATTTTTTCAAAAGTATTAAGAGCTGGCAGAAGAACATATTTTTTCGATGTTAGATCCACCAAAGCTGGAGACTATTACTTGACCCTTACGGAAAGTAAAAAATTCACAAATGAAGACGGTTCCTTCCACTACAAAAAACATAAAATCTATCTCTATAAAGAAGATTTTACAGAGTTTTCAAACATCCTTAATGAAATGACAGATTATGTGATTTCAGAAAAAGGCGAAGAAGTGATTAGCGAAAGACACCAAAAAGATTTCAAAAAAGAGGATAAAGCAGAATCAACAGAAGAAACAAGTGATGAAAATGAAAAAGAAGATGGTAGCAATGAATCATCAAATGAATTTACTGATGTTAGTTTTGACGACATTTAATCAGGTAATCAGCATGAGATTTTTTTATATTTTACTATTTATTAGTATGGGAGTATATGCTCAAAATCCAAAATACGATCTTGACTACTACTTCTCAGAATTTGAAACACCAAATTCAAGTATTCCAACACCAAAAGAAATAATTGGGCATGAAGTTGGTGAATGGCATGTCACCCACGACAAACTGGTTCAATACATGTATGCATTGGCTGACGCGTCAAATAGAATTACCATAGAAGACAGAGGTAAAACTTTCGAAGGAAGACCAATTTTACTTCTTACCATTACATCAGAAGATAATCATAATAACATTAATCAAATTATTGCAAACCATAAAAAAATTACTGAATACAATGAAAATATCTCAACTAAAGATCAGCCGATAGTTGTTTACCAGGGTTTTTCAATTCATGGGAATGAAGCAAGTGGTTCAAATGCCAGTCTGTTGCTGGCATATTATTTAGCTGCATCTGACAGTGATTTTGTAAAAGAGTTACTTAAAAATTCGGTAATATTATTAGATCCTTCAATGAATCCTGATGGATTACAAAGATTTGCTTATTGGGCCAATATTAATAAAAATATAAATTTAACTTCAGACCCAAATGATAGAGAATATAATGAAGTTTGGCCTGGTGGTAGAACTAATCATTATTGGTTTGATTTAAATAGAGACTGGTTACCAGTACAACTACCAGAATCACAAGCAAGGATAAAATCTTTTAATAAATGGATTCCTAATATTTTAACAGATCATCATGAAATGGGAACCAATGCAACTTTCTTTTTTCAGCCTGGAATACCTTCAAGAACCCACCCACTTACTCCTGAGTTAAATCAAAAACTAACCAAAGAAATTGCAAAATTTCATGTTGAAAGTTTAGATGAAATAGGTTCTCTTTATTATTCAGAAGAAAGTTTTGACGATTTCTATTACGGAAAAGGCTCTACTTTTCCAGACATAAATGGGTCTATTGGAATTTTGTTTGAACAAGCAAGTTCTAGAGGACATATTCAGGATTCCGATAATGGTCTATTAAGATTTCCATTCACAATAAAAAATCAACTAACCACCGGTCTATCTACTTTGAAAGCAGCAAAAAATCTTAGATTAGAAATTTTAGATTATCAGAAAAGTTTTTATAAAGAAGCTGCAAAGGAGGCTAGTAAATATAAAAATGAAGCGATAATATTTGGTAATCATAAAGACAGATACAGAACTAATAAACTTGCTGAAATTTTAGAAAGACATGAAATAGAGATTTATGCGTTAGATAGTGATGTTAAACACAAAAATAAAACATATAAGAAAGGATATGCGTATGTAGTTCCAAAAAACCAGAAAAAATATAGACTTATAAATGCTATGTTTGAAACCAGAACTGAATTCTTGGATAGCTTATTTTATGATGTCTCATCCTGGACACTTCCATTAGCATTTAACTTGGATTATGATTTAAACTTTAATGGTAATTATTCAAAAAGAGTTCAGGAGTTAAAATATAATGAAAATATAAATATTGAAAATAGTAACTATGCTTATCTAATGGAATGGCATGAATATTTATCACCAAATGCTTTAAATAGACTATTGGATAAAGAAGTAATAGTAAAAGTTGCGACTAAAAAATTTAGACTAGAAGGCAAAGAATATGACTATGGGACTATTTTAATTCCTGTTCATAATAACAATCATGTTAAATTAAATAAATTATTAAATAATATTGCGCAAGATTGTAATATTGAAATCAATTCTGTTAAAACTGGATATGCTAAAGGTCCGGATCTTGGTAGTAATAATTTCAAAAGGATTCGTAAAAAAAATATTGCTTTATTAGTTGGTGATGGAGTAAATGCATATGATGCTGGAGAAATATGGCACCTTCTCGACACTCGATATGGAATTGATCTTACAAAAATTGATACCAGAAATTTTAAAAAAACTAAATTAGATACCTACACAACTCTTATAATACCAAGTTGTAACATTACCGATTCTTCATCAAAATGCTCAAATTTTGATAATACTATTTCAAAGAAAATAGAAAATTGGGTAAATTCTGGTGGTACATTAATTACCTATAAAAATTCAATTGATCTATTGAAACAATCTGAACTACTTGATTTTAACAGAATTGAAAATAAAATAATTGCGGAAAATATTAGTTTTGAGGAGAAGTCTTTTTTTACCGGTGCTCAAAAAATTGGGGGTGCAATTTTTAATACCAAGATTGATAGATCACACCCGATAAATTTTGGCCAAACAAGTACAACAATGCCAATATTTAGAAACTCTACGATTTTTATTGAAAAAGATAAGGAAAGCTTCAATAATCCAATCTTATATACAAATAACCCTCTTCTAAGCGGATATATTTCAGAGGAAAATATTGTATTATTAAAGTCTTCAAGTCCATTGAAAATAAACAGCCCTGGAAATGGTAAAGTAATTTATCTTACCGACAACACTAATTTTAGAGCCTTTTGGTATGGAACTAATAAAATACTAATGAATGCTATATTTTTCAGCGACATAATGTAGCTTATGCTATCTTAAGACCATTTGCTGTTTTATTATTTGGAGTAATTAAGACAACCGAATCTTTATGAACAACTCTGATATCTAAATCTTTAAAGGATTTAAATAAGTTATTCAAAACAATTAATTTTTAGATCTGTTAGCAATAAAGCTCTTTATGAATACTATTAACGCCATTAAAGTAGATAACATCATTAACCCTACTCTTGTGATCCTTACAGCACTTCCACTTTCTATTGTACTCATTAAAGGTTTAAAAAGTCCTCCTAATATTAAAAATGTTAATAATACAACTATATGAGCAACAGTTTTATTTTCTTTTTTTAATCCAGAATTTAATGCTAAAATTATAACACCAAAAACAACTGGAATCAGAGCAGTTGGAGAATAATCTACATCAATATAGCCCCATAATCCAAAAGAAATTAGTGTTACTGCGTTAACAAAGCTTATTTTGTGTGGTTTCATAAAATTATTTTTTGTAAAATTACAACTAAATATTTTTTAAAAAAAATGGCAAGAACACCTTCAAATATGGTTAGCTTAGGAACTAAGGCACCAGATTTTTCATTATTCGATGTAGTAAGTGAAGAATCCAAAAACTTAAATGAACTTAAAGGGAAAAATGGTTCAGTTGTAATGTTTATTTGCAACCATTGCCCATATGTTAAACATATAAATAAAACAATTGTAGAATTAGCTAATAAATTTAAGGATGACGAAGTTAATTTTATAGCAATTTCTAGTAATGACGTTATTAATTATCCTGAGGATAGTCCTGAATTAATGAAATTAAATGCTGAGCAAAATAAATTCACATTCCCATATCTTTATGATGAATCTCAAGAAATTGCAAAAAAATATGATGCTGCATGTACTCCAGACTTTTATTTATATGATAATGAACTAAAACTCGTATACAGAGGTCAACTTGATGATTCTCGACCTGGAAACGGTATCGATTGCGATGGTAAAGATCTTAGTTATGCAATAAAATGTCTAATTAAAAACATTCAGAATGACAGCATCCAAAAACCAAGTATTGGCTGCAATATCAAGTGGAAATAACTGTTAAAATTCAACAAGCTCTACATCAAAAACTAATGTTGCATTTGGAGGTATGACCCCACCTGCACCTGATTGTCCATAAGCCAATTCACTAGGAATTATAAAAGTTGCTTTATCTCCTAAACCAAGTAGAGAAATTCCCTCATCCCATCCTTTGATTACTTGACCAATACCTAAAGTAAATTCGATTGGCTGATTTCTTTTGTATGAAGAATCAAAAACTGTCCCGTCAAGCAACATTCCTTTATAATGAACCTTTACTTTATTTCCTGAAACAGGTTTTTCTGAATTATTTTCTTTTTCGAATTTGTATAGTAATCCTGAAGAGGTTTTTGAAAAACCTTTGGAAAGGTCATTTAACATTTTAAGCTCTTTTTCTTTTTGCTTTTTAATTCTGTCAGCTTTTGATTTATTAAAATCTTCAAAAGCTTGGGCTGGATCAAACGCTTTGGCCTTTTCACCTACCGCATTAATGTCAACTGAAATAATTTCATCGTTTTGTGAAATAGAGTTGACAATATCCATTCCGTTAATAACATGTCCAAAAACGGTATGCTTATTATCTAACCAAGGGGTTTCAACGTGCGTGATAAAAAATTGACTACCATTGGTTGATGGTCCTGCGTTGGCCATAGAAAGAATTCCTGGTCGATCATGTTTGAGATCAACATTAAATTCGTCATCAAACTTATATCCTGGATCACCAGTACCAGTTCCTAGTGGACAACCTGCCTGAACCATGAAATCGTTAATAACTCTATGGAATTTTAATCCATTATAATAAGGCTCACCAATTGGTCTTATATCATTTTTAATTTTACCTGTTGCTAAACCGGCAAAGTTCCCAACAGTCCCTGGTGTTTTCTCAAATTCGAGTTGGATAGTTATCTCGCCTTTACTGCTTAAAATTACTGCAAATAAACCTTCTTCCATGTTATTTTTTTTGCGAATATATCAATAAAAAAAGGATTATTAATTAGCTAAATCACTTAAAAACTTAATTCTAAAAAGTTTTAACTCAAATTCATCATATTCTCCGTCAAATTCTGTAAGTGCTTGCTCAATATCATCGGATTCGGATTCAACAAAATAATCATATAACTCATCTTGTTGATCTTCATCAAGGTAATCGTCAATGCAATATGATAAATCTAATTTTGTTCCAGAATAAACAATTGTTTCCATCTCAGAAATAAGTTCTTCAACCTGCATGGATTTTGATTGAGCAATATCTTCGATAGATAATTTTCTGTCAATACCTTGAATGATAAACAACTTTAATAATGAATTTTTACCAGCTGATTTTACTACCATTTCATCAGGTCTATCAATATTATTTTCCTCAACATGTTTTGCAATCAACTCAATAAAATCCTTCCCATATTTTTTTGCTTTACCCTCACCTACTCCAAAAATTGACGACAATTCATCTGTGGAGATTGGATATCTGAATGTCATTTCATTTAATGAAGGATCCTGAAATATTACATATGGTGGAATTGATTTATCGTCAGCAATTTTTTTTCTTAATTCCTTTAGTTTATTCATAAGGACTATATCTCCAGATTGAGAAATGTTTATTTTATGCACTTTTTCTGTAGCAGAATTATTTTCGTTAATTGGAATTAATAACTCTTTAGGATTGTTTAAATATTTTAATCCTTTTTCGTTAATCGCTAAAGATCCAAAATTTTCAACTTTTTTGTGCACCATACCTTCAGCTCTCAAATACCACAATAATCCATTCCAGAATTGTTCATTTTTTGATTTACCGCTCCCAAAATATTTATTATCAACTATGTTATGAGAGGCTAAAAGTGCATTATTTTTACCCAATAAGATGCTAACTAAATCTTTCTGCTTGTAGATTCCCTTTGTCTCTGAAATAATAGTTAAAACGTTAATTAAATTTTCCTTTACATCAATTTTTGGTTTTGGATTCTGCATATTATCGTCCATCAGTCTGCCTTCTCCTGACTGTGAATCAAAATATTCACCAAAGTAATTCAAAAGATATTTTCTTCTACTAATTGATGTATTACAATAGGCAACAACCTCCTCTAAATGCATCGATGCAATATCTTTTTCAGTTTTATTTTTAGATTCCAAAAACTTTTCGAGTTTTTCGATGTCCTTGTAAGAATAGTAGGCAAGACAATGCCCTTCGCCACCATCTCTTCCTGCTCTTCCCGTCTCTTGATAATATCCTTCTAAGCTTTTTGGAACGTCGTAATGAATAACAAATCTGATATCAGGCTTGTCAATACCCATACCAAACGCAATAGTAGCTACAACCACATCAACATCCTCCATCAAAAAGGAATCTTGATTTTGATTTCTTACCTTAGATTCCAAACCAGCATGATACGGGACTGATCTAATGTTGTTAATCACCAATAATTCAGAAATTTCTTCAACCTTTTTTCTACTCAAGCAGTAAATAATTCCTGATTTTTCAGGATTTTTCTTAATAAATTTTATAAGATCATTGTTTACATCTTCATTTTTGAATCGAACTTCATAATACAAATTTGCTCTATTGAATGATGATTTGAATACCGCTGCATCAACTATTTGAAGATTCTTTAAAATATCAGATTGGACTTTAGGAGTTGCAGTCGCTGTAAGAGCAATTATGGGAAGATTTCCGTTAATTTTATCTAAAATATTTCTAATATTTCTGTAATCAGGTCGAAAATCATGACCCCATTCACTAATACAATGTGCTTCATCAATTGCTAAAAATGAAATATTGATAGATTTTAAAAAATCAATATTAGAGGCTTTAGCTAAAGACTCTGGCGCCAAATATAGAAGCTTTGTTTTTTTACTTTTAACATCACTCTTTACCATATTCACTTCTTCACTACTTAACGAAGAATTAAGTACGTGAGCGATACTATTTTCCTCTGAAAGACCTCTTACCGCATCAACCTGATTCTTCATTAATGCAATTAATGGAGAAATCACAATAGCTGTACCATCGGATATTAATGCAGGGAGTTGATAACAAAGAGATTTGCCCCCACCCGTTGGCATGATCACAAAGGTATCTTTCTTGTTAATTATGTTATCTATTATCTCCTTTTGATCTCCTTTAAATTCTCTAAACCCAAAAGTATTTTGCAGACAAGACAGAATTAGTTTATCATTATTCATTGAAAGTAAGACTCTAAATAAAGTAACTTTAAGTTAAAACAATCTTTTTTGATTTAAGAAATTCTTTAATAAAATTTTTGTTTTTTTGCATTATATATAATAATTCTAATTTGGACACAAAAGATATAATTGGATTTGGTAAAGAAGTTATTAAACTTCAATCAGAAAGCATCAAAAATTTAGTTGATTTAATAGACGAAAACTTTGAGAATGCAATAAAACTTATACTTGATTCAAAAGGAAGAGTTGTTGTAACAGGTATTGGTAAAAGCGCTATCATAGCCAATAAAATTGTAGCTACTTTGAACTCAACAGGAACTCCAGCAATTTTTATGCATGCTGCAGATGCTATTCATGGAGATTTAGGAATCATAAAAAAAGATGACGTTATAATCTGTATTTCAAAAAGTGGTAATACCCCGGAGATAAAAGATTTAGTTCCATTCTTGAATATGAATAATAATCCACTAATTTCAATAACAGGTGATGTTAATTCATTTCTAGCTAAAAATTCAGCTGTTGTTTTGAGTAGTTATGTTGATATCGAGGTTTGTCCAAATAATTTAGCCCCAACAAATAGTACAACAGCTCAGTTGGTAATTGGAGATGCGTTAGCAGTAACCCTTGTAAAAATTAAAGGCTTTACATCTAACGATTTTGCAAAGTTTCACCCTGGTGGAAGCCTTGGTAAAAAATTATTTTTGAAGGTCAAAGATATTGTTGACACTGATTTAAAACCAATGGTCACTGAAAATGATAATATAAAGGATGTTATAATAGAAATTTCTAATAAAATGTTAGGAATAACACCTGTATTATCTAAAAATTCAATTGTTGGAGTAATTACCGATGGAGACCTAAGGAGAACATTACTTAATAATCAAGAAATTTCTAATTTAGTCGCAGGTGATATAATGTCAATAAACCCTCAAATTATTGATTTTGAAATTAAAGCTGTAGATGCGCTCAAGATTATGAAAAACAATAAAATATCTCAACTTATCGTTACCAAAGAGAATAAATATTACGGAGTTTTACATATTCAAAATATAATCAAGGAAGGTATTTCATAATGACCACAACTGCTCACGATAACATGTCTTTTTTAGAGCATCTTGAAGAATTAAGGTGGCATGTTATACGTTCTCTAATTGCAATTATTTCAGCGGGCTTTATATGTTTTTTAATGAAAGATTTCATTTTTGATACCATAATCTTTGGTCCTAAAAAAATGGATTTCCCAACTTATAAATTTTTATGTCAAGCAGCAACGTTTATAGGGGTAGAAACAACTTTTTGTGGAGATGAGTTCCCTTTTGTCGTCCAAAATAGAACAATGGCTGGTCAATTCTCAGCTCATGTTATGACTTCTGTGATCGCTGGATTTATTATCTCATTTCCATATGTTCTTTACGAATTTTGGAAATTTATTAGCCCAGGATTACTTGCAAAAGAAAAATCTAAATCTAGAGGGTTTATTTTTATTTCATCATTATTATTTTTTATTGGGGTTCTTTTTGGATATTACATAATTTGTCCTTTATCTATTAATTTTTTAGGCACATACCAAGTTTCTAGTGAGGTGCTAAATGAAATTGATCTTGGATCATTTATCAGCTTAGTCAGATCCTCTGCCATTGCATCTGGAATTATATTTGAGCTGCCTATTATTATTTACTTTTTAACTAAAGCTGGGGTGGTCACCCCTAAATCACTGGTTAAGTACAGAAAATATGCACTTGTTTTAGTTCTAATTCTTGCAGCAATTATAACCCCACCAGATGTTGCTAGCCAAATTATTGTCGCTATACCTATTGTAATTTTATATCAGGTAAGTATTTTTATTTCTAAAATAGTGGTCAAAAATCAAGCAAATGATATTAAAGGCAAATAACCTAATCAAATCATACAGCGGAAAAAGCGTTGTTAATGATGTTTCTGTAAACCTAAAGCAGGGTGAAATAGTTGGATTACTAGGACCAAATGGCGCTGGAAAAACAACTTCATTCTACATGATAGTTGGATTAATTAAACCTAATTCTGGCTCAATATATTTGGATGATAAAGAAATTACCTCATTTCCAATGTACAAGCGTGCTCAAAACGGGATTGGATATCTAGCCCAAGAATCATCAGTTTTTAGAAAAATGAGTGTTGAAGATAATATACACAGTGTGTTAGAGATGACTAATTTGTCCAAAAAAGAACAAATTAAGAAAGTTGAATCGTTGTTAGATGAGTTTGGTTTACAAGCAATAAGAAAAAGTCGTGGTGATTTGCTTTCAGGAGGAGAAAGAAGAAGAACTGAAATTGCCAGAGCTCTTGCAACAAATCCAAGCTTTATATTACTTGACGAACCTTTTGCTGGAGTTGATCCTCTTGCAGTTGAGGATATTCAGAAGATTGTTAGAGATCTCACAAAAAGAAATATTGGAATACTTATTACCGACCACAATGTTCAGGAAACACTTGCCATTACTGATAGAACATATCTAATGTTTGAAGGAAGTATACTCAAAGACGGAAAACCTGAAGAATTGGCAAATGACGAATTAGTAAGAAAAGTATATCTGGGGCAAAATTTTGAACTAAGAAAAAAAACTATTTAGTTTTAAATTTGTAAAAGGTAAAGATTGAAATCAATATATACATAGATAATATTACAGGTATAGCATAAACACCAAATAAGACCAAAGAAGGTATTGAGATAAAAAGGATAAAAAATCTTCTTCGGTTTCCTTTAAATTTTAACGATTTAAATTTAAAGTTTAATAACTTAAGATTTGAAACTAATAAAATTCCAGAGACTACTGTAATAAGAAAAAGAACATTATAGTCAAGTATAATTTTTGAAAAAACACTACCATCTGCTGAAATAATTGTTAATGAGTAAATGAGTACTGTATTTGCAGGTGTTGCCAATCCTTTAAAATATTTAGAGGAAGATTTTCTGGTATTAAAACGAGCTAATCTGTAGGCCGAACATAAGGTAATTAAAAATCCAGTGAACGGAACAAATGAAGATGATATTGATCCAACTGAGGATGAAGGTGCTGCATTAAACATGTTGTACAATAAAATTCCAGGGACCAAACCAAAACTAACTAAGTCTGCTAAGGAGTCTAATTGAAGACCAAAATCAGATATTACATTTAATTTTCTTGCAATAAACCCATCTAAATAATCAAGAAATAAACAAATAGCCGAAATAATAAAAATATATTTGACCTCGAGATTATTTTCAACAAGTAGTAAAACTACAATACAACCAAGAAAAAGGTTTAAAAGGGTAATTAGATTTGGTAGAAACTTAAAATTCACAGAAATTATTTGTTGTAAATCTAATAATTTACCTCTAAATAAATCATAAATTTGCTACCAAATTCTTATTAAAACTACAATAAGTAGAACCTAATCTTGTTATAATAAAATGAGAACTAAACTCTTGGTTATATTATTTTTTAGCTTGATTACAGCTTTTAGTCAGAACAGCTCTAAATACTCAAACGAGTTTTTGAATATTGGAGTTGATGCAAGGTCAATAGGGATGGCTAATGCAGTGGTTTCATCTGTTAATGATGTTAACTCAACATATTGGAATCCTGCCGGATTATTAAATATTGAGAGAGATGAAATTTCGTTAATGCATTCTAACTATTTTGCTAACATTGCAAACTATAACTTTATTTCATATGCAAAAAGTATTGACAATGAATCAGCAATTGGATTTTCTCTAATAAGATTTGCTGTTGATGACATTATGGATACAACACAACTAATTGATAATCAAGGAAATATAGATTTTAACAGAATTGAATTGTTTTCAGCTGCAGATTATGCATTTCTATTTAGTTATGCAAAAAAGAATAATTTATTGAACATAAATTATGGTTTAAATGTGAAAATTATAAGAAGAATTATTGGAGATTTTGCAAGTTCATGGGGTTTTGGATTTGATTTTGGAATTCAACATCAGAATAAAAATGGTTGGAAATTTGGTTTTATGGCAAGAGATATAACAACAACATTTAATAATTGGAGTTTTGACGAAGAAAGATTAAATGATATACAGGACGCAATAGACGGTCAAAATCAAGAAATTCCTGAAAAATCTGAGATAACGATTCCTAAATTACAGATTGGTTTATCAAAAGACTTTGAACTAACAAACGACTATAGCTTAATGACAGCTTTTGATTTGTTTATTTTGTTTGAAAGAACTAATGATATCATATCATCTGATATTGCTAGTATAACTCCTGCCATTGGTATCGAGTTTGGATATATTGATTTAGTATATTTAAGGATTGGTGCAGGTAATTTTCAAAATGAGATGCAATATGACTTAACTGAAAAGTTAAGCTTTCAACCGAATTTTGGAATAGGATTTAATATGAACAATATTGAAATAAATTATGCTTTCACAGATATTGGAAATCAATCAGTTGCCTTGTATTCAAATATTTTCTCAGTTAAACTTAATCTGAATATGCTGAGATGATAATTAAACATTTAAATAATTACATAATAACCCTTTGTTTAATATTATATTCAATTAATATCAATGCGAATGCAACTGAAAGTTTTAAAAGATATGAAATTAGTATTCTTTCAATTGGAGAAGGATCAAGTTTAGCAGATGCCTTCGGACATACCGGTATAAGAGTGAGAGACTCAGTTCTACAAAACGATATTGTTTTCAATTACGGAATATATGATTTCAATGCGCCTAATTTTTATTCAAACTTTGTAAAAGGAAGGCCTGAGTATAAATTGGGAATTCAGAACTATAAAAATTTTGTTCAGGTATATTTTAAAGAAAATAGATATATTATTGAACATCAACTTGATTTTGACAAAAATTCTACTTTGAAAATTATTGAATTGTTAATTGACAATTTAAATAACCCCTACTATACATACAATTACTTAAAAGACAATTGTGCAACTAGGGTCGCCGATATTATTATTGATAATACCAAAAATAAATTTAAATATGACAAATTGAAGTCCGAAACTAATTTTACTTACAGAGATTTAATTCGCCGAAAAATAAATGAAAATTCATGGGCAGCACTTGGAATTGATTTATGCTTGGGAGCAATAATTGACAAAAAAATCAAAACAAGAGAGACATTTTTTCTTCCTGAAAATCTAATGAACTATTTAGATTCGTATGATGGTGGTGTTATTAAGAGGAACGTTATTTACAGCCCTGAATCTGAAACAAGTTACAGTGAAAATTTACCGACCCCACTACTAATAAATTTCATATTATCATTAATCATAATAGCCATCACAATATTTAATAATAAAGTTAATAAATGGAATAAAAGTTTAGATACTTTAATTTTTTTAATAACAGGTTCAATTGGAATTCTAATTATTTATTTGTGGTTCTTTAGCAATCATTTTGCTGGTGCTCAAAATTTTAATTTTCTATGGGCTTTTCCCTTTAATTTTGCTTTGATTTTTGCAATTCACAAAAATAAAGTACCCAAGTGGTCCATCGGATATATCAAATTGTTAATTATACTAATTGTTCTCTTATTTTTACATTGGATTACGGGGGTTCAAAAATATAATTTAACTTTATTACCAATATTTGTTGCTCTTTTAATCAGATACTCATTTTTAGTGCATCGAATTAAGAAAAACTAATCAATGAAAATATATACCAGAAAGGGAGACTCAGGACATACTTCACTAATTGATGGAGATATAGTTAATAAGCATAACTTGTCTGTTGATGCATATGGAACTATTGATGAACTGAACTCTTTTTTAGGATTATTAAAAGATTATATAAAAGATGACAAAATAAAAGATATTTTGAATAATATTCAGGTTAAACTTTTTTCTATTGGATCAATATTAGCATCAGGTAAAAATAAAAATATCTCAGAAAAGGTAAAAATAGAAAAAAAGGATGTTGAGTATATAGAACTTGAAATTGATCGATTAAACAAGGATTTACCAGAATTAAAAAATTTTGTTATTCCCGGTGGACATAAAACTTCCTCTTATAGTCACGTTTGCAGATCAATATGCAGGAGAGCTGAAAGAAAAATTTCTGAACTTAATAATAAAAGCAGCGTAGATTCAAATATCCTGGCATATGTAAATAGACTTTCCGACTTTTTTTTCATTTTAAGCAGATTTCTAAAATATTCTGATAACGTTAGTGAATCCCACTGGTAATATTAATTGTAGATTAAAATTTCATCAAAATCTTGCGTAATTCCCACAAAAAATTATTTTTGCAAAAAAAAGTAATTAATCATGTATTGGACATTAGAATTAGCTTCTTACTTAAGTGATGCTCCTTGGCCAGCTACCAAAGATGAATTGATTGATTATTCTATCAGAACAGGTGCTCCCCTTGAAGTAGTAGAAAATTTACAAGCTATAGAAGACGAGGGAGATTTATATGAATCTATTCAAGAAATTTGGCCTGATTATCCAACTGACGAAGATTACCTTTGGAATGAAGATGAGTATTAATTCATCCTATATCTCTTTTAACCATTTCTTATATAAGTTTCTTAAGTATATTAGATAAACATATCGTATATTTAACCTGTTTTTAAGAGTCACGACAAAACGAAAATGTTAGGAAAAATTCTAAAATTATTTGTAGGAGATAAATCAAAAAAAGATTTAAAACTAATCAATCCTATAATTGAAAAAATTCACTCATTTGAGCAAGTGATGAATAGTTTATCAAATGATGAATTAAGATCTCAAACTAATGAGTTTAAAAATCAAATAAACAACTCAATCGCAGAAATAAATTCCCAGATTGATAAAATTAAAAAGGAAATTGAGGAAGTAACTGATTTTGATAAAAAAGAAGGGCTTTTTAGTCAAATTGATAAACTAAATGAAGAAGCGTATAATGTTAGTGAAGATACTCTTAACGAAATCCTGCCAAAGGCTTTTGCAGTAGTTAAGGAAACAGCAAAAAGATTTGTTGAAAACAAAGAGGTAATAGTTGAAGCTAATGACAATGACATAGAACTTTCATCAAGAAAGGATTATATACAAATAAAAAATAATAAATCTCACTGGAAAAATACTTGGGATGCTGCTGGTAAAAAGATAGTTTGGGATATGGTTCATTATGATGTTCAGTTAGTTGGTGGAGTAGCTATGCATCAAGGCAAAATAGCTGAAATGCAAACTGGTGAAGGTAAGACACTTGTTGCAACCTTGCCTGTTTACCTAAATGCCTTAACAGGAAGAGGTGTTCATTTGGTTACTGTTAACGACTACCTTGCAAAAAGAGATAGTTCATGGATGTCACCAATCTTTGAATTTCACGGACTGAGTGTTGATTGTATTGATTATCACAAGCCAAATTCGGCAGAAAGAAAAAAAGCATATAACGCTGATATTACATATGGAACAAATAACGAATTTGGTTTTGATTATTTAAGAGATAATATGGCTAACTCACCTGATGACCTGGTTCAAAGAAAGCATAATTTTGCAATCGTTGATGAGGTTGATTCAGTGTTAATTGACGATGCAAGAACTCCTTTAATTATTTCAGGTGCCATCCCTAAAGGTGATAAACATGAGTTTAATGAGTTAAAACCTAAAATTGAGAGAATAGTTTCAACTCAAAGAAAGCTCCTTATTAATACATTGGCTGACGCAAAAAACCTAATTAATTCAGGGAATGAGGAAGAAGGTTCATTTAATTTATTAAGGGTTTTTAGAGGAATTCCTAAAAATAAAGCATTGATTAAATATCTGAGTGAAGAGGGAGTAAAACAGCTTTTACAGAAAACCGAAAACTTCTATATGCAAGATAATAATAGAGAGATGCCAAAAGTTGATAAAGATCTCTATTATGTTATTGATGAGAAAAATAATCAAATTGAATTGACAGATAAAGGAATTGAGTTTCTTTCTGGAAAAGATGATCCTGATTTTTTTATAATGCCAGAAATTGGTATTGAAATTTCAAAAATCGAAAATAAAGGTTTGTCAAAAGAAGATGAAGCTAAAGAAAAAGACGAATTATACAGAGACTTTAGCATAAAATCTGAGAGGATTCATACAATAAACCAATTACTTAAAGCATATGCCTTATTTGAAAAAGATATTCAGTATGTAGTTATGGATAATAAAGTAATGATTGTTGATGAGCAGACTGGTAGAATTATGGACGGTAGAAGATACAGTGATGGACTTCATCAAGCAATTGAGGCTAAGGAAAATGTTAAAATTGAAGCCGCTACTCAAACCTTTGCAACTATAACACTACAGAATTACTTTAGGATGTATAACAAACTTTCTGGAATGACCGGAACAGCTATAACAGAAGCTGGTGAATTTTGGGAAATTTATAAGTTGGATGTAATGGAAATTCCAACAAATCGACCAATTCAGAGAAGCGATAAAGAGGATTTAGTATATAAAACTAAGAGAGAAAAATACAATGCTGTCATAGATGAGGTTTCAGAGTTATCTAGATCTGGAAGACCAGTACTTATTGGAACTACATCTGTTGAAATTAGTGAACTTCTTGGAAGAATGCTAAAGATCAGAAAAATTCCTCACAATATATTAAATGCTAAACTACATAAAAAAGAATCAGATATTGTTGCTGAAGCAGGAAAACCTGGACAAGTTACCATAGCTACTAACATGGCTGGTCGTGGTACTGATATTAAACTTTCTGATCTTGTAAAAGATAGCGGTGGATTAGCAATAATTGGAACCGAAAGACATGACTCAAGAAGAGTTGATAGACAACTTAGAGGTAGATCTGGAAGACAAGGTGATCCTGGTAGCTCGCAATTTTACGTCTCCTTGGAGGACAACTTAATGAGGCTATTTGGAACTGAAAGAATTGCAAAAATGATGGATAGAATGGGGCTGGAAGAAGGAGAGGTTATACAACATTCAATGATAACTAACTCTATAGAAAGAGCCCAAAAGAAAGTTGAAGAAAATAATTTTGGAATCAGAAAAAGATTATTAGAGTACGATGATGTAATGAATGCACAAAGGGAAGTAATTTATAGAAGAAGAAATAATTCTTTATTTGGTGAAAGACTTAGAATTGATATTTCAAATATGATATATGATACTTGTGAAAATATTGTGCTTAATAATAAGGGTGCGAATGATTTTAAAAACTTTGAATTTGAACTTATCAAATACTTTTCTGTTACTACCGAAATAGATGCTAACTCTTTTGAATCAATGCCAGATAAAGCAATCATAGACAAGATTTATAAGGTTGTGCTGAGTCATTATTTAAATAAAATTGAAAATAACGCCAAACTAGCCTACCCTGTTATCAAACATGTTTATGAAAAACAAAGAGAAAAGTTTAAGCGGATTGTTGTTCCATTTACGGATGGAATAAAAAATCTCCAGGTAATAACTGATTTGGAAAAAGCATACAATTCAAACGGAGATCAACTCGTAACTGATTTTGAAAAAAATATATCCTTAGCAATTCTTGATAATTCATGGAAAACTCATTTAAGAAAGATGGACGAATTAAAGCAGTCAGTACAACTAGCAGTCCATGAACAAAAAGATCCACTTCTAATATATAAATTTGAAGCCTTTGAATTATTTAAATCACTTATTGACTCTGTAAATAAGGAAATATTATCTTTTTTATTTAAAGCCGAAATCGCAACAGACAGCAATAAAAATCTTCAGGAGGCTGGCTCAAGGAAACCTTTAAAAGTAAATACCTCAAAAGACGAAATCCCTAACACAGAAGAATTAAGGCAAAGAAATAGAGCTATTACAAACAGACAACAAAATAGCCCTGTTGAAACTATAGTAAGAACTAAACCTAAAGTTGGTAGAAATGACAAGGTTACAATTAAAAATATCAAAAACGGAGAAAGCAAAACATTAAAGTATAAACACGCTGAAAAATTGATTGAAAGTGGTGATTGGCTAATTACAGAAAATATTTAATCCTATCTTGGAAGTAAAAAGAAATATTAATCCACAAGAAATTTGTAATAAAATTAGAGAAGGAAACATTGGCGCGTTGTCTAAGGCCATAACCCTTTGTGAAAGCAATAATGATTCTGACAAAGAAATATCAAGTCAAATTCTAGCCAATCTCAAGCCTAAAAATAAAAATACAATCAGGATAGGTATTACAGGAGTTCCTGGAGCAGGAAAAAGTACATTTATAGAGGCCTTCGGAAACTTTTTAAGTAATCTGGGGATTAAAATAGCGGTTCTTACAATTGACCCATCAAGTAGAGCTACCAAGGGAAGTATTTTAGGGGACAAAACCCGAATGGAAACACTTTCAACAAAGAATAATGTGTTTATAAGACCCAGTCCAGCTTCAAACTTTAAGGGTGGGGTAGGAAAAAATACGCCCGAGTCAATTTTTTTATGTGAGTCTGCTGGGTACGAGATAATATTGGTTGAAACGGTTGGTGTTGGTCAAAATGAAATTAGTGTTTCTGATATGGTAGATTTTTTTCTTTTACTAAAAATAACAGGGTCAGGAGATGAACTTCAAGGAATAAAAAGGGGAATTATTGAAATGTCTGACCTTATAGTCATTAACAAATGTGATGGAAATAATATTGAAGAGTCAATAAAAGCAAAAAATGAATTCAAACTTGCATTGCAGCTGTTTCCAATTAAAAGTTCTAATTGGAAACCTAAGGTTGTAACCTGTAGTAGTATAAAAAAAGAAGGATTAGAAAATATTTGGGATTGTATTAATGAATACGTGTCACTAACAAAAAAGAATAATTATTTTTTTGAAAGTAGAATTAATCAGAATAAAACTAACTTACTCAATATTATTAATGAATCTTTAAGAATTTCATTTTTCAATAAGAAATCTGTTGATATTAATTTAGATAAATTATTCAAGGAAATAGAACAACAAAAAATCACAGTATTTGAAGCTAGTCAGAAAATACTTTCACAGATATAAAATAATTATATAAGTACTTGAATAAAAATCCAGAAAATACCCCAAATGAGAGACCGAATACAGTATCAAGAGGATAGTGTACTCCTAAATAAATTCTTGAGTAAGAAAAAATCATTACCCATAAAATAAGTACTGGTTTCAAAAATTTTTTTACTGATTCATCAACACAATTAATTATAAATATGGTCACTGAAATGGAATTTGCTGCATGTGCTGAGAAAAAACCATACTTTCCACATCTTATATCAATGTCTCTTAACAAACCTTGTAATTCATCTAATCTACATGGTCTTAGCCTTTGTGTAAAGTCTTTAACTACATTCGTAAATTGATCTGTAAATAATATTAAAACAGAAATAAATAATAAAATTACTAACAATCCTTTTGTTCCATTTTTCTTAAAAAGAAAAAATATAATTAAAATAAATAAAGGAAGAAAAGTAAACTTATCTGTTATTGAAACCCACAGGGGATCCCAAGATTTATTTCCAAGGTTATTGAGGAAAATAAGCAGTTCAGTATCTATTTGTTTTATTCTATCAAGCATTTTGGATTTTCCTATTAGCTAAATAATTAAATCTTAAATATAGAAAAACAGCAGAAAATAAAAGACCACACAGCAACCCAATCCAAATCCCAATCTCTTGTAACATATTAATATCACCAAAATAAAAACTAATAGGGAAGCCTATTACCCAGTAAGCTATAAACACAATAACTGTAGGTATTTTTACATCTTGCATACCTCTTAATGCTCCTAAAATGATTACCTGAGCACTGTCAAACAACTGGAATAAGGCAACAATAATAAATAGTTTTGCAGATTTTTGAACTATTATAATATTTTTTTCATAGTTGTAAACATCTGAAATATCGATATATATGTAAGGAAGATATTCTCTAAAAATAATTATTAATAATGTAAAAATTAGTGCAAAAAGGATTCCAAGTAATAAAATTGATAATGATATCCTTTTGAGTTCTTTGTAGTTTTCTAAACCTTTCTGATTTCCTGATCTTATTGCAGCACTAACACCTAATCCGCTTGCAATCATAAAAGTCATAGAAGATATGTTTAATACAATTTGATTTGCTGACTGAGTTATCTCACCAAGCAATCCGCTTAACCAAATAGCAGAAGTAAAGATTCCAACCTCGAATAGCATTTGTAATGATGTTGGAAAACCTAGTGATAGAATTTTTTCGATCATTGATTTATCAATGATAAATCTAAAAATATCTTTAATATAATTCTTAATTATGTCTTTCTTGTTCAGTAAAAAAAATAAAAAAGAAAACATAATGATTCTGGAGACTAATGTGCCAATGGCAGCACCAATTATCCCCATTGCTGGAAAACCAAACTTACCAAAAATTAATATGTAGTTGACCACAACATTAATAATATTTGCTAAGACAGTTGCATACATAGGATTTGAAGTTAAAGACAATCCATCACTGTACTGTTTTAAAGCCTGAAACATTAATAGTGGAATCAATGAAGCAGCAACTATTTCTAGGTATGGAATAGCAAGATTTACAACATTTTTTGGCTGATCAAGCATAAAAAGTAAAGGTTTAAATAACATAATTGCTAGAAATAAAAAAACTCCAAGAATTAAGCACATTAAAAAGCCATTTACAAATGACTTTTTTAAATCAATGGTATGATTTTTACTATGAGCTTCAGCTACTACTGGAGTTATTGCTGCTGAAAAACCAATTCCAATTGACATTGCAATAAAAATAAAACTATTTCCCAATGAAACTGCAGCAAGATTTGTTGGATCCAATTTTCCAACCATTATATTATCAATCATTCCAACTAGAGTGTGTCCTAATAAACCCAAAATAATTGGGTATGAAAGTTTTAAATTGTAAGAAATCTCCTTGGTATAATTATTTAAAATCAAAACTACTTTTTGTAAAAATTCATAGAATAATCAACAGAAACTTTTCCAGTCAGTATGTTGTTTAGTTTTCCCTTAAGTAATTTCTTTTTAAATGGAGAAACTTTATCAGTAAATAAAACACCTTCAATGTGATCATATTCGTGTTGTATGACTCTTGCAATGATACCACTAAAACTATCTTGATGGCGAATGAAGTTCTCATCAAAATAACTTAACGTAATTTCAGATTTTCTGTTAATGATTTCCCTTACATTGGGTATACTTAAACAACCCTCTTCAAATGGTTTGGTTTCACCGGATTCATCAATAATTTCGGGATTTATAAATACTTTTTTTAAAGTGGCAGTCTTAAATCCTGAGGTTTCCTCAAAATCCTTGCTGTCAAATACAGAGGTGTCAATGATAAACAGCCGAATACTTTTTCCAATTTGTGGAGCAGCTAAACCTACCCCACTGGCATGATACATTGTTTCAAACATATCGCTAATTAACGCTTTTAAGTCAGGATAGTTTTTTTCTATTTTCTGGGCTCTTTTCTTTAAAATAGGGTTACCATAGCCAACAATGTGTAGTATCATGAAAAAAATTTTTTCAAAATTACAACATTAAAACTTATGAATTAGAATTATAAGCTTGCAAATAATCTTGTAGAACAATAGTAGCACTAATTTTATCCACAAGTGATTTATCAGATCTTGCCTTCTTTTTAATTCCAGATGAAATAATTGCCTTTTTAGCTATTTTAGAAGTGAATCTTTCATCATATCGAAAGATTTGTTTTTTATCAAAAATATTTGAAATTGAATCTATAAATTTTAATATAGAAGATTCTATTTCTGAATTCTGTCCTGAGAACCTTTTAGGTTGACCTATTATGATTCTAGAAATATTCTCATTTTCTATTAAGGTACTTAAGTGGTTGATTAATTTATTTGTCTCAATTGTCTCCAATGGAAATGCAAAAATTTTATCAGAGTCAGATATGGAAAGACCAGTCCTTAATAAACCATAATCGATAGCTAAAAACTTTGTCATTTTGCTAAATTCTAAAAAAAAATTTCAATCTTTTTCGAAAGATTCTGTTATTTTCAAAATTTTCTGAATATTTCTTAATGCTTTTAAAAATTAATTGCTTGTCAATTTTGATTAAGTCTGCATAGTATTCACTTACTTTTTTAAGAACTTCATCAGTCATTTTTAATCTTTTGAAATTTTTAAGTCTTTCTTTTAATGTAAGAGACTTAAATCTCATTCTATTCAAATCTATCAGAAAAAACATGTAACCATTATTATTTTTTTTTATCAAGGTATTGCTTCTAGAATGATCTAGAAACATAATTCCATTTTCGTGTAAGTTGTGAGTAAAAAGAGTAAATTCCTTAAGTAACTGATCTCGATTTATAAGTTGTTTGTTTTCAAAAACATATTCTATATCATAATCATAGTCAATATTTTCTGAGCAGTAAAAACTCTGGTAAATTAGACCTGATTTAAATTTATTATAATAGAATATAGGCTCAGGAGTCGCTATCCCTAATTCAATCAGTTTTTTCGCATAATCAAAAGATCGTTGGGCTTTAGTTGATCTAAAAAAAGTATAAATAATCTTATTAAAAAAATTAGGTTTCTTAAATCTTTTAATATTCAGTTTTAAATTATCAATATTAAAACTCTTAATTGTATTTCTTGAGTCCTTTATTAATTTACCATCAGAAACAAAATTATTGATTGTATTACGAAACTTAGGCTTAAAGTCCTTATAGTTATCTGTTATGAAAAAGGATTTATTCAAATGGTATTTATATTTTTGATGTAAATATAATTTATTAATGGGCAATATTATTAATAAAGAAGCAGTCAAAGCATATAAATACATCCAAAAGGGTGGAGTAATATTATATCCAACAGATACAATATGGGGGTTAGGTTGTGATGCCACTAATTGTGTAGCTGTTGAAAAGATTTACAGCATAAAGAAAAGAAATATGAAAACTCCAATGCTATCACTGGTAAAAAACCATAGTATGATAAAAAGTTTTTCAGATAATCCAGCTAATATAATTAGTGATGTATTAGATGGTTTAATAGAGCCAACCACAGTAATTTACCCAAAAGGGAAAAATTTATGTAAACATATATTATCAGAAGATAAATCTGTTGGTTTTAGGATTCCTAATAATAAGTTTTGTTTAGAATTAATTTCTCTGATGAATAAACCTCTCGTATCAACTTCTGCAAATATTCACAAAGAAGCATTCCCAAATTCTTTTATAGAAATAAATAATCATATTTTAAAACAAGTTGACTATGTCGTAAATTTGCCGAGATATAACTGGTCAATCAAACCATCATCAGTAATTAAAATTGACGAGTTTGGTAACTTTAGTAAAATCAGATAAATGGCGTTCAAAAAAGCGATAAATAGCCCTATTTTTAGCGAAATATCAAATTATTGTTCTAATAATAATATTGAATGTTATGTTGTAGGTGGGTTCGTTAGGGATTTTATTCTAAATAGAGATTGTAAAGATATAGATATTTTAATAATTGGAGATGGTATAAGTGCTGCTAAGAAAATAGCCAATACTATTGACTCAAATATTTCTGTTACAGTGTTTAAAAACTTTGGAACAGCATACTTTAAGTATAAAGATTATGAAATAGAATTTGTAGGCTCAAGAAAAGAATCATATGTCTCAAGTAGCAGAAACCCAATCGTTCAAGCAGGAACTTTAGAAGACGATATAAACAGAAGAGATTTTAAAATTAATTCGATTGCAATTTCGTTAAATACACATAATTTTGGAGAATTAGTTGATTTACACGATGGATTAAGTGACATCAATAAAAAGATTATCAACACACCATTGGATTCTAATATTACCTTTTCCGATGATCCGCTAAGAATGCTAAGAGCTATTAGATTTTCATGTCAATTAGATTTTGAAATTCACCCTGAGTTGATAAATACTATGACAAAACTCAAAGAAAGAATTAGCATCATTACCAGCGAAAGAATAATTGATGAAATCAATAAAATTATCTTAACTAAAACTCCATCTAAAGGTTTTAAAATTTTAGAAAAAACGGGGCTACTAAAATTGATAATTCCAGAACTATCAAACCTTAAAGGAATTGATGAAATTGAAGGACAAAAACACAAAGATAATTTTTATCACACTCTAGAGGTTCTTGATAATATCTGCTTAAATACTAATAAACTCTGGTTGAGATGGGCAGCATTATTACATGATATTGGTAAAGGACCTACAAAAAAATTTCATAAAAAAATTGGTTGGACATTTCATGGACACGAATTTGAAGGAAGCAAAATGGTATACAAGTTGTTTAAAAGACTTAAAATGCCATTAAATGATAAAATGAAATATGTTCAAAAGTTAGTTTTAATGAGCTCCAGACCTATTGTTCTAGCGCAAGAAAATGTTACTGATTCTGCTGTTCGAAGACTGATATTTGATGCTGGTGAGGCTGTTGATGATTTAATGACGTTGTGCGAGGCTGATATTACTACTAAAAATAAAAATAGATTTAAAAAATATCATGACAACTTTAGAGTTGTTAGAGAAAAAATTATCACGGTTGAAGAAAAGGATAATATTAGAAATTTTCAACCTCCTATTTCTGGAGCGGAAATCATGAAAGTCTTTAATCTCAGTCCATGTAAAACAATTGGAATAATAAAAGAAAATATAAAAGAGGCTATTCTTGAAGGTGTTATTGGAAATAATTACGAGGAAGCATATAAATTAATGATTGAGGAGGGAGAAAAGCTAGGTCTGTGTAATGGAAAATAAATTTCATTTTTTTACGAAATTAGCCTTAATACTAGTTTATTTAGTAATAATTGCGGGTGCATTTGTTCGAATGACAGGGTCTGGGATGGGATGTCCTGATTGGCCAAAATGTTTTGGCTTTTACATACCTCCAACAGAAAAATCACAAATTTTATTTAAGGCAAATAAGGACTATTCTAAAGGTCAAATGATTTTGTATAATGAAGAAGAACTATTAGTCGCTAAATCTAACTTTAGAAGTGAGAAAATAATAAATTTAAATAACTGGGAAGTTTATGAAAAACATGACTATGTTATATTTAACCCAGTCCATACATGGATTGAATATATAAATAGACTAATTGGAGCAATTTCTGGTATTCCAATTTTAATTTTTACTATTATTTCAATATTATATTTCAAAATATTTCGTCATTTAACGATAATATCAATTATAACCTTAATTGCAATGGGTTTTCAGGCATGGCTTGGAAAAACAGTTGTAGACTCAAATTTGGAGGGTTTTAAAATTACTATTCATATGCTAATGGCATTATTCATTGTATGCCTTTTAATATATTTAGTCTTCAGCGGGGTTAAAAAATCTAATATTAAAGAAAATGTTCAATTTAGATTTTTACTGATAATTGCAATTTTTTTATCATTAATTCAAATTATCTTAGGCACACAGGTAAGACAATTTGTTGATGAACAGGCTCAACTATTCTATTATGATAAATCAAAATGGTTTAACGAAATTCCCGTCATTTACGAATATCATAGAACATTTTCAATCGCTGTTGTATCAATTAATTTCTTCTTGTTTTATCTAAATAATAAGCTCTCACTTGGAAATAAATATGTTAATCATTTGATGATTTTATTATTAATTGAAGTAATCTCTGGTGTGCTGATGTTTTATTTTGATTTTCCTTTTGGAACACAAACAATTCATTTAGTATTTGCTAGTTTAATCTTTGGTATTCAATTTTATATATTACTTAATAATTTTTTAATCAAAAAAACAAGCAATGATATACAGGTTTAGAGTAATACTAGATAACGATACTAAAGAAGATGTTTTTAGAGATTTAGAAATTGTCAAGGATTCAAGTTTAAAAGACCTGCATGAATTAATACTATTAGCTTTTAAATTTAGCGGGGAGGAAATGTCATCTTTTTTTACAGTTGATGAGGAATGGAATCAAATTGATGAAATTAGCCTTATGAACTTTGATAATTCAACAAAATCGATGGATTCAATCAACCTATCTAGTTTAATTAATCATGATAACCCAAAACTTTTATATGTATATGATTTTATGAAAATGTGGACTTTTTTCGTAGAATTAATCGGTGAAGGTGAATTAATAAATAAACTGAAATATCCAAGAATTATTTTTTCAAATGGAATGATGCCAAATGTAGCTCCAAAAAAAATATTTGATAAAAAAGATTTTGAAAGTGAAAGTGATTATGATGATGATTTTCTTATCTAATGGTTTTACGATATGAATTTTAAACTTAAAACTGATTTTACCCCAACTGGTGACCAACCCAACGCAATTCAATCGCTAATTAAAGGAATAAAAAGCAATGAAAAACATCAAACACTGCTTGGAGTTACGGGATCTGGAAAAACCTTTACTGTAGCTAATGTAATCCTAGAATTAAATAAGCCAACACTAGTACTTGCTCACAATAAAACTTTAGCTGCTCAACTTTACTCGGAATTTAAAGGTTTTTTTCCAGAAAATTTAGTAGAATATTTC
The DNA here is from genome assembly GCA_902581145.1 of uncultured Bacteroidota bacterium. GTDB lineage: Bacteria > Bacteroidota > Bacteroidia > Flavobacteriales > Flavobacteriaceae > MED-G13. Next base: position 103,003 of record CACHNE010000003.1, read on the forward strand.
GTTTCATATTATGACTATTATCAACCAGAAGCATATATCCCAACAACAGGTGTTTATATTGAAAAAGATCTTTCCATTAATGATGAAATCGAAAAACTAAGACTTAGTGCAACTTCTGCTCTTCTTTCGGGAAGAAATGATATCCTCATTGTTGCATCTGTTTCTTGTATATATGGAATGGGTAACCCTCAAGAATTCAAAGAAAATACAATTGAAATTAGTGAGAATTCTAATTTGTCAAGAACTCAATTACTAAACAGATTAGTTCAAAGTTTATATTCAAGGTCAATCTCTGATGAATTTAAGCAAGGTAAATTTAGAATCATCGGAGATACAATAGATATATTTCCTGCTCACACAGATTTTGCTTTCAAAATACATTTTTTTGGAGACGAAATTGAAGAAATTGAAAAATTTGATCCATTTACTAACAAAATTTTTAGCAAGGAAAAATCTATTTTAATTTATCCAGCAAATATTTTTGTTACCTCTCCGAATAAAATTCATGATGTGATAAAATTAATACAAGATGATTTACTAAAGCAATATGAATATTTCAATGAAATTGGTAGTACACTAGAAGCAAATAGGATTAAAGAGAGAACTGAATTTGATATGGAAATGATCAAAGAATTGGGTTATTGCTCTGGAATAGAGAATTACTCAAGATATTTTGACGGAAGAAAACCCGGTACAAGACCTTTTTGTTTATTAGATTATTTTCCACACGATTACCTAACAATTATTGATGAAAGTCATGTCACAATACCTCAGGTTAGAGCGATGTACGGTGGTGATAGAAGTAGAAAAGAAAACCTGGTTGAATATGGTTTTAGATTACCTGCTGCTATGGATAACAGACCTCTAAAATTTGAAGAATTTGAACTTTTACAAAATGAAGTTATTTATGTCAGTGCTACCCCTGCGGATTATGAATTAGAAATGAGTGAAGGAATAATAACAGAGCAAATTATAAGACCAACTGGTCTATTAGACCCACTAATCGAAATTAAACCGACTAAACATCAAATTGACGATTTAATAGATGAAATTCAAAAAAGAGTTGATAAAAAGGAAAAGATTTTAGTTACAACTTTAACAAAAAAAATGGCCGAGGAACTTTCATCTTTTTTAACCAAAATTGAAGTAAGATCTAAATATATTCATTCAGATGTCGACACAATTGAAAGAGTTAAAATAATGCAAGGTTTAAGAGAAGATAAATTTGATGTATTGATTGGAGTTAATTTACTGAGAGAAGGTCTTGACTTACCTGAAGTTTCATTAGTCGCTATTTTAGATGCCGACAAGGAAGGTTTTCTTAGATCTCATAGGTCATTGACACAAACAATCGGAAGAGCTGCTAGACATGTTAACGGGATAGCAATTTTATACGCTGATAAAATTACGAATAGCATAAAGAAAACAATTGATGAAACAAATTATAGAAGGGCAAAACAAATTGAATACAATGAAAAAAACGGAGTCGTACCCAAACCCATAGTTAAGAGTATTGATAATCCTTTAACTAAAAGATTACTAAGGATCGATAACGAAGAAATAAGTGAAACAGTAATTGATTTTAAAATTCCAAATAAGTCTAAAGATTTTGATAAAAAAATAAGAGAATTAAGAAGGGAAATGGAAAAAAGCGCTAAAGAGCTTGATTTTAAGTCAGCTACACTTTACAGAGATCAAATAAAAAAATTAAAAGAAATCAAATCAAGTAGTTTCTAAAACTTTCTGAACTTTATCAGCGGCTTCTTTAAACTCAACAGCACTGTGAAAATTCAAGCCTGATGAATCGATAATTTCTTTGGCAATTTTAGAGTTTGTTCCCTCTAATCTAACAATTATCGGAACAGAAATTTCATCTTTCATGTTTTTACAGGCATCAACAATCCCGTTTGCAACTCTGTCGCATCTTACTATTCCTCCGAAAATATTTACAAGAATTGCCTTAACATTTGGATCCTTAATTATAATTCTGAATGCTGTTTCAACTCTCTCACTATCAGCAGTTCCGCCTACGTCTAAGAAGTTAGCTGGCTCACCCCCAGCTTGTTTTATCAAATCCATAGTTGCCATTGCCAGTCCTGCTCCATTTACCATACATCCAACGTTTCCGTCTAAATCAACATAATTTAGACCAACTTCTTTTGCTTCAACTTCAATAGGATTTTCTTCTCTTACGTCTCTTAACTCTAGATAGTCTGGGTGTCTAAATAAAGCATTATCGTCAATTGTTACTTTTGCGTCTACTGCCAAAATTTTATCATCACTTGTTTTGATTACTGGATTTATTTCAAAAAGAGAAGAATCTGACTTGTCATAAGCATCATACAAAGCTTTAACAAAAGAAATCATCTCTTCTTTGGCATTTCCTTTTAAATTTAAATTAGAGGCTATTTCGTTAGCATCTTTAACTGTTAAACCAGTTGAAGGACTAACATCCAATGTGTGAATTAATTCTGGAGTACTCTCTGCGACTGCTTCAATATCCATTCCACCCTCAGAAGAATACATTATCATGTTTTTTGCGGTAGCCCTATTTAGTAATACTGAGATATAATACTCTTCAACCTCAGAACCTCCTGGGTAGTAAACATCTTCAGCTATTAATACTTGATGAACTTTTTTTCCTTCTTTTGGAGTCTGAGGAGTGATAAGATTCATACCAAGGATTTTATCAGAAACGGAATATACTTCATCGATAGATTTTGCAAGCTTTACACCACCGCCTTTTCCTCTTCCTCCAGCATGTACTTGGGCTTTTATAACAAAGAAATCTGAGCCTGTTTCTTCATTTAGTTTATTTGCAACTGCAACGGCATTTTCTGGGGTTGAAGCAACGTATCCTCTTTGAATCCTTACTCCAAATCCACTTAAGATTTCTTTTGCTTGATACTCGTGTAAGTTCATATTAATTTATTTGCAAGCAAAATTAATAAAGTTAGCTAGTTGATAGAAGTAAATTAAAATTATTTATCAAATATTTTATTAATAAATTTACGGATTATGAAAAAGTTGATATTTATACTTCTAATCATAAATTTGGGTTGCACTTCCTCAAGTGACCAACAATTCATCAATAGATTTGCAGCTGGTAATGCAAAATTACTTAATACAATTAATAATAATGATATTCAAGTCAAATTAACTGTGATCGATAGTAGTGAAAATTTTATCGAGTATGAATATAATATTGATGAAAACAAATACTTTTATCCAGCTAGTACCGTTAAGTTACCCATTGCACTGTTTGCGTTAGAGAAACTAAATGAGAATAAAATTTTATCCATCAATACTCCATTTATGCTTGAGGATGACACAATAAAAACAACTTTTAAAGATGAACTAAAGAAAGTTTTTCTTTTGAGTAACAATCAAGCTAATAACAGATTTTTTGAATTTATCGGACAAGACTATATAAATAATAAATTTAAAACCAAAGGATTTTTTAATTCAACAATATTTCACAGACTTTCAACTTCCAATTCCTCAAAACTAGAAGGTAAAAGGGTTGATTTTTTTACAAATGATTCAATAATTTCATTTCAAAAAACTAATCAGAAACCAAAGAAACTACAATTAAATAACTTAAAAAAAGGCAAAGGGTATATTAACTCAACCGGTGAAATGATTAAACAAAAAATGGATTTTTCAAAAAAAAATTACATATCAATAACCGATTTACATAGAATTATGAAAATTTTATTTTTCCCTAAAAAATTTAAAGAAGAGGAAAGATTTAATTTAACAGCTGAGCAAAGAGAATTAATTTTTGATTATATGTCAGGATACCCAAAAGATTTTGGTTATAGTCCAGATGAGTTTCCATATTACTTTAATAAATTTTTTATTTATGGTGATAAAAAATTAGAATTAGATGAGAGTATTAAAATTTATAATAAAGTTGGTTTCGCATATGGCCAGTTGTCCGATGTTGCATATATAAAAAAAGAGAATATTTCTATTATTTTGACAGCAACCATAGATGTAAATACAAATAAAATATATAATGATGATACATATGACTATGATTTAATTGGCTTTCCTTTTCTAGCAGAAATATCAAGAGAGATAATTAAAACATTATCAAACTAATCTCAAATTTTAATATTTCTTTCACGGAAAGACTCTCAATAAAGTATATATTTGTTACGTTTAAAACTATGCATGCATAATAATATGTTGAAAAAGATATTTTTAATTTTCATTTATCTCTTTGCATACAGTTTTTTTGGACAAAGCAACCAACCTCCAGTTATTTCATCTGAGGGTAATTCAATTTATTGTCCACAAACTCAACAAAATATTGTTACATCCTTCAATATTGAAGACCCCGATGATAATACGCTTGATGCTTTATATATACAAATTTCAGAAGGCTATTCCCCTGGTGAAGATGAGTTGATATATAACGGTTCAAATCCGGATTTAAATACTACATGGAATGTCAGTGAAGGAAAACTTGAAATTTCAAGTTTAACTGGAGATGATCTTCTTATTGATGATATTATTAACGCAGTTTATGAAGTAGTTTTCTTTTCAAGTAATCCAAATCCGTCAGATAAGTCATTTTCTTTTACAATTGGAAATGCAAATTACCTACCTTCAACAGGACATTTTTACGTTTATTTTTCTGAACCCGGAATTAGCTGGCCCCAAGCTAGAGATGATGCAGAAAATACAAATTATTATGGTTTACAGGGTTATTTAGCCACTATACTCTCCGAAGAAGAAAATCAAATTGCAGCTGTTCAAATTAATGATGTTGGTTGGATTGGTGCAAGTGATGCGGATAATGAAGACGACTGGAGATGGGTAACAGGTCCTGAAGGTTTACTTAATAACGGGGATGGTTTACCTTTTTGGTTTGGAGAAGGAACTAATCTGGGAGGTGCACCTGTAAATGGACAATATTCAAATTGGAACGGGGTACAAGAACCAAATGATTCTGGTCCAGATGAATCTGGTAACGAAAACTACGCTCACGTTACTAGTCCAGAAGTCGGATTGGCTGGTACCTGGAATGATCTTGATTTTAATGGGGATAATAATAATCCAAATTCACCTTATTATCCGCAGGGATATATTATTGAGTATGGTGGTATGCCAGGAGATCCACAATTAAATTTATCTTCAAGTACAAGTTTATTAGCACCCCCAGTAATTACCCTTGAACCTTTTTTCGGAACAAATTGTGAAGAAGTATCAATGGATGCAATTGCTGATTTTGAAGATGGAAATGTATTTTGGTTTGAGCAAGAAATTGGTGGAGATAGTGTCTATTATGGAACAAAATACACCCCAGGAATTACAGAACCAGGACTCTATCAATTTTGGGTGTCACCTTTCGATAATGGAGAATGTGACACATATGAAAGAATTGAAATAACTGCATTTGTAGAAGATGGCTTACCCACAGTTGTAACCCCCAATGTTACAGTAGATGATTGTGCATCAGTAGAAGAATTAGTAACGGAGGTGCTAATTAATAACCCATGTGCAAATATTTTTGATATAAGTTCAATTACTGGAACAGATTTTGGTGATGTAAACGGTATTGGTCATTTCGTTGAGCCAAGTGGTGGATTTCCTTTCAGCGAAGGAATTATCTTATCCAGTGGAAATGTTTTATCAGCTTCAGGTCCAAATTCAAGTAGTGGTTTTGGAGGTGATCAGGACAATGGTGGAAACGGATGGCCTGGTGATGATGATTTAGATGAAATTTTATTGGCTCTTCCGGGTGGCGCTCCGAGTGATCAAACTAATAATGCATCGATAATTGAATTTAAATTTATCCCAATTTCAAATAAACTTAGCTTTAGATTTATCATGGCATCTGAGGAGTATGATGGTAATTTTGAATGTACATACTCTGATATATTTGCTTTTTTACTGACTGATCAAAACGGTGTAACAACAAATTTAGCTGTTTTACCTGACACTAACACTCCAATAACGATTACAAATATTCATCCTGGCACCTGTAACGGTGAACCGGTTAATGAGGAATATTTTCATGGTTACACCCCTTTAAATGAACCAGATATCGGTTATGATGGAAGAACTGTTCCATTAATAGCAAAAGCTGATGTTAATGTCGGTGAAACATATACTATAAAGTTAGCAGTTGCCGATGCTTTAGACTCGCAGCTTGATGCAGCTGTTTTTATCGAGGCTGGTAGTTTTGATTTAGGAATTAATCTTGGTGATGACATATTAATTGGGTCAGGTAATGAACAATGCTTGGGAACTGAAGTGGTTTTAAATACCCAAATTGATGCCGAAACAATTACAGATGCAGAATTTGAATGGTATAAAGATGGAGTTTTATTACAAGAAGAAGAATCTTCTACCCTTACAGTTATCGAAGATGGTGAATACAGTGTTGATGTTTGGCTTTCAGATGAATGTGCAACTAATGATTCAATTATTGTTGAATTTTACATCCCTGAAGAAGTTGAAAACCTACCGATACTAAACTCTTGTGATAATTTTGATATTGACGGTAATGGTATCTTTGATCTTAATCAACAAAATGATAACATAATAAATCAATTAACTTCAGATGAATTTACAATAACTTATTATGAATCTGAGGAAGATGCTATCAATGATATAAATAATATTGAAAATCAATTATCATACAATAATATTGTTCCATTTTCTCAGCAAATTTTTACCAGAATTGTTCCAAATTCAAACCCA
>CACHNE010000004.1 GCA_902581145.1 uncultured Bacteroidota bacterium
ATTGGTTCCTGTTTGACCCCATATAATCTGACCAGTTTCATAATCAATAAGATTATCTGATCTATCTGTTTGTTTCCCATTACTTTCCATGGAAGCTTGTTGCAAATACTTACTGAAACTTTTTAAATTTTCAGAGTATGGAATGATAGCGTGCGTATGGTAATTAAAAAAGTTGTTGTACCAAAGACTCAAGCATGCCATTAAGATGGGAATATTTTTGGAAAACTCATTATTTCTGAAATGCAAATCCATATTTCTTGCTCCATCCAGTAATTCAATAAATTTTTCGAATCCAATCGATAAGGATATTGACAAGCCAACAGAACTCCACAAGGAGAATCTGCCACCAACCCAATCCCACATCGGAAAGATATTTTCAGAGCTAATCCCGTACTCAATCACCTTGTCAACATTACTACTTACCGCAATAAAGTGTTTTGAAATATCATTTTCGCTAGCTGACTTCAAAAACCAACTTCTAACAAAGTTTGCATTTGTCAGTGTTTCAATTGTTGTAAAGGTTTTTGAAACTATAATGAAAATCGTTGTTTCAGGATTGATTTTAGTTAATACTTCATTTAGATGGTCTCCGTCAACATTACTAATAAAATGTATATTTAAATCCGTTTTATAATGAGATAAGGATTCCACGACCATAGATGGTCCAAGATCAGAGCCTCCGATTCCAATATTAACTACATCTGTGATTTTATCACCCTTAAAGCCTTTGTGATTTCCGTTAAGTACAGATGCAGTAAATAATTTCATCTTTTCTTTTACGGATTTTATTTCAGGGATTATATCTTTTTTGTTAACTAAAATTTTTTGATTTTCAGACGCTCTCAGCGCTGTATGAAGAACAGCTCTTGATTCTGTTGAATTTATTTTTTCTCCTGAAAAGTACTTTTCAATTGATGATTTAAAGTCAATTTCAATTAATAAATCATTAAATAAGTTAATTGTCTCGGAATTAATTTTGTTTTTTGAAAAATCAAAATAGAAGTCTTGCCAGCTGACACTGAATTTTTCAGCCCTATCAATATCATCAGTAAACATAGTATCAATATGAATATCTTTAATATCGTTAAAATGATTTCTAAGTTTATTCCAAGAATTGGTTTTAGTAGGATTCGTTGACTTTAATGACATTATTCGAAATTTATTTGATTCAATGTTTCCTCAAAAGGAACTTTATATATTTCAAAATTAACTTTTAATTCCGAAGGAACTGGCCTGCCAGCAGGTAATTTTTGTTTAAAAGGATCAACTTGGCGATTATTTTTCCAAAACCTGTAACAAACATGCGGCCCCGAGGTGTTTCCTGTCATTCCAATTCTTCCAATCACATCACCCTGCTTTACATATTGACCTTTTTTTACTCTTCCATTTTTTTGCATGTGTAAATACTGAGTTGAGTAAGTGTCATTGTGTTTTATTTTCACATAGTATCCATTTGCTCTAGTGTAAGCTGATTTTTCAACTCTTCCATCAGCAGTAGCCATTATTGGAGTACCTGTTGGGGCAGCAAAATCAGTCCCCTTGTGTGGTCTTACTTTGTTACCATAGTAAGCAATTCTTCTTTTTAGGTTATATCTGGACGAGATATTACTAAATCTAACCGGAGACTTTAAGAATGTTCTTTCTAAGCTATTACCATTTTGATCATAGAACTCTGAGGTTTTCTTAAGTGAGTCTGTAACGAAGTTAAAGGCAAATAGTTCTTCTCCATTATGTTTAAAATATGCAGCGTCAATATTTTTAATTCCTACAAGAATTGTATCCTCTATATATCTCTCATTATATATTATTTTAAAACTATCTCCTTTTTGAATTCTTGTGAAGTCAATCGTCCAAGCATAAACATCAGAAAGTTGATTGATTAGTTCCCAAGGTAATCCATTTTCATCCATCGTTTCAGAAAGACTACTTGTTATCACTCCTGATGTTGTTTTATTTACGATTTTAAAAGGTTTTTTCTGATTATAGGCTGATATAGAATCAAAGTTTGAAAAATCAATTACCACATAGTTTAGAAGATTTGGTTGATATATGAAATATTTTGGGATAGCTGTAGAATCTTTTGTTGAAAGAATCGTATATGGCTTTCCTGCGGTTAACCATCTTACGTCAAAAGAATCTTTTATGCTTTGAACAATATTATATATTTGAGAATAAGACATCTTATTTCTCAGCATGATCTCGCCAAAACTATCTCCAAACTGAATTGTGTCTCTATCAACTCGGTAATTATCTAAATTAAAACCAAATTCTATATTATCCTTCTTTTCTAAAAAGAACTCTTCTTTAGAGCTATCAGAAAACAGGCCGAATAAATAATAAATTGAATAAATAAAACCAGTAAGAATTAAGGAAAGGAATAAAATTCTGAATAACCTTTTCATTTAGTCAAATTTAATTTCAAACGGATTATTAAGATTACTAAAGGATTCTAAATCAATACGTATTGACCCAACAATTATATCAGCTTTTATCTTAATAGGAATTCTATTTTTATCAGCGGTAATCCACATGGTTAAACTTTCATCTTTCTTGAATACTCTACCAGACTGCACATATGGCTGAATTTTATAACATATAATTTTACCAAAATTAGTATTTAAAATTTCAGTTGACAAATACTTTATTTTTAATTTATAATTTTCAGAATCAAAAAACATATCAATCGACATTTCGTTTCTGTCATCTAGTTTTTTTAAACTGAAAAAATTTCGCAGGTAATAAAAAACCGAAACCATATCCTGAGAATTTTTCTTAAATGAAAAATCTTTGGTTGTATTGTTCTTTAAATCATCAACTTCAGCAATTTGTGTTTTTTGATCAAATAGTATTTCAATATTCTTGGTGTATCCACCTTCATTTATATTTCTAATAAATTTATTTGGTAAAATGTTTTTCTTGTAAAAATAGCTTTCATATCTATCATGAACCTTAAAAAATAAATTTACAGCTCCAGTACTTTTACCTATCATCTTTGCATGAAGTAATTTATTGTTACTATTGACTTCGGATAGATTCACAGTTGCCTCACCTGCTTTAAACCAACCACTGTATGAAAGTTTATATTTAAACCACTCACCAGATTTGAAAGCCATTTTATTTTGAGCATTTGCAAAATGCAATAAAAAAAACAGCAGTAAAAATAGATGGAATTTCATTTTAATTATTGAAGTAGTTATAAATAATTCTTGCTTTATTTTGACCAACTACAGAATTTAGTTCTTTAATAGATTTTGTCTTAATACTGTTGACCGACTTAAATTTCTTCATCAAAATCAAAGCTGTTTTTTCACCGATTCCATCAATAATGTTTAATTCTGAATTAAGGAAATTATTATCTCTTCTGTTTCTGTATTGTCTTAAACTAAATCTATGAGCCTCATCCCTTAGTTTTTGTATCAACTTAAGTGATTCTGATTTTTTATCTATATATAAAGGGGTACTTTCATTAGCAAAATATATTTCCTCCAATCTTTTTGCTATTCCTATTATTGTAACTTTTTTTTCTATTCCAAGATTTTGTAGAGCTACTAACGATGAGGAAAGCTGCCCTTTACCTCCATCAATAATAATTAAATTTGGAAGGTTCTGCTTTTCTTTAATCAATCTTGAATATCTTCTAAAAACCACCTCTTTCATTGAAGCAAAATCATCTGGGGAGGAAACAGTTTTAATATTGAAATGTCTGTAGTCTTTTTTTGAGGGTTTTCCGTTTTTAAAAACAACGCATGCTGAAGAAGGGAATGAACCTTGAAAATTGGAGTTGTCAAAACACTCAATATGTTGAGGTAAAGATTCCATATTTAAATCTTTTTGTAAAGTTGTCAAAATCCTCAAACTGCTTTCTGAAGATTTTACTTCTAATTTTGACTTAAAGAAATTCATCTTGTAGTTTTTAATATTTCTTATTGACATTTCAACTAAATGTTTTTTTTCACCTAAAACGGGAACAAATGACTTTTTATAATCCATTGATTCAACATTTATATTCGAGCACATCTGTTTTGATTTTGATAAAAACTTAACTTTAATCTGTGATATTAATTGTTCAAGTATGATTTTATCTTTTATAATATTTGATTTCTTCGCATGAGTATTAAATGAGCTTATTATAAATCCGTTTGAAATTTGAGTAAAATTTATATATGCATAATCATTATCAGAAATTATCGCATAAATATCTAAATCTTTAATTTTTGAACTTACAACCATTGATTTAAATTGATAATTTTCTAAAGCTTTCAACTTAGTTTTATATTCTTCCGCTTTTTCAAATTCTTCGGCCTTTGATAAAGAAATCATTTGCTTTTTAAGGTGAGACTTTGATTTTGAGAATTTTCCTTTCAAAATACTCTTCACCGAAACTATTATTTCTTTGTATTTTTTTTCAGAAATTAAGTTTGATGCAGAAAAATCATCTTTTTCAAAACCCAAAATTATAAAGTATCCGTTTTTTTCAAGAACCCTCAGAGATAATTTTATTTTAGAATCATTTATGATTTTTTGGGATAGATTATAATTTGTTTTTCGAATTGGATAAATATTATTTATTAAGTCCAAAAGTGTATTGATTGTCTTAATGTTGGTGTATGGGCCGAAATATTCTGAGCCGTCATTTATTACTTTTCTTGTTAAAAAAATTCTTGGGAATCGTTCATTTTTTATACAAATCCAAGGATAAGATTTTCCATCCTTTAATAAAATATTGTACTTAGGTTTAAATTTTTTTATCAGATTATTTTCAAGTAAAAGAGCATCAGATTCTGTTTCAACAAGAATTACAGAAATATCTTCAATATTAGATACCAATGATTTTGTTTTTTCGTCTGAATGTTTTGAGTTAAAATATGAGCGAACCCTATTTCTCAAATTTTTGGCTTTACCAACATATATCACATTGCCGGATTTATCTAAAAACTTGTAGACACCTGGTGATTTGGTGAGATTTTTTAAATAATCAGTAAAGTTGATTTTTGGCATATGTCAAATATACCACGAAAGTTAATTATGTGTAAAAAGAACGATACACTATTTCTGCATATTCTTTGCCTCGATACTTAAAGTAGCATGCGGAACAAGCATAAGCCTTTTCTTCGAAATAAGTTTACCGGTTACTCTGCAGACTCCATACGTTTTATTCTGAATTCTTATAAGAGCAGTTTTCAAATCTCTTATGAATTTTTCCTGTCTTAGTGCTAATTGAGAATTGGACTCCTTACTCATAACAGTACTTCCTTCATCAAAAGCTTTAAATGTTGGAGAGGTGTCCTCAGTGCCATTGTTATGATCATTCATATATGCACTTTTGATAAGTTCAAGATCATGCTTGGCCTTATCAATCTTTTCATTAATTAATTTTTTAAACTCTGCTAAGTCAGAATCCGAATATCTAATATTTACATCTTTACTCATAGTTTCAAACTTTAGTTATAAATATTTTTGTTTTTAATTTATCAAATATAATATCTATTCCTCCGCTACTTTTAACATTAAATTGAATGATGTTAGAAAGTGTTTCGGATTTGACATAATCTAAGTTTTTATTTATTGCGTTTTGGATTTCTTCGTCTCCATTAAAAATCAGGTTAATTCTGTCCGTAACCTCAAAACCTTCTGATTTTCTTAAATTTTGAATTTTACTAACAACTTCTCTTGCGATACCTTCATTTCTAAGCTCATCATTAATTGTTATATCAAGAGCAACAGTGATATTTCCCTCATTTGCTACCTGCCATCCTTCAATATCTTTTGAGGAGATTTCAAAATCATCAACATCGAAAGTTATAGTTTTTTTATCAATTAATAAATCAATTTTTCCTGTTTTTTCTAACTCAATTATACTATGATTGTCTAATGAATTAACAAGTGTTGAAATTTCCTTCATATGCTTTCCGTATGTTGGTCCAAGTTTTTTAAAATTTGGTTTAATCGATTTTACTAATAAGTCAGATTCACCCTCTAAAAACTCAATGCTTTTTACATTCACTTCACGCTTGATTTCTTCGGAAACGCTTTTAATTATGTTTTTTTGTTCTAAGTTATTTACAGGGATCAATATCTTAGATAATGGTTGTCTTACCTTAATTTTTTCTTTAGCCCTAAGGGATAACGTAAGGGAAGAAATTGTTTGAGCATAATTTATCTTTTGCTGTAATTTTAAATCAATTTTTGAATTGTCAGCAACTGGAAAATCTTCCAAATGAATGCTTTCGGAATAATCTTTACTTATATTTTTTGTTAAGTCAATGTAAAGTCTATCCATAAAAAACGGAGAAATAGGTGCAGATAACTTTGAAATATCTATCAATACTTCATAAAGGGTTTGAAAAGCAGAAATTTTATCTTTTTCATATTCTCCTTTCCAGAATCTTCTTCTGCTTAATCTAACATACCAGTTACTTAAATTATCAATGACAAAATTATTTATAGCTCGTGCAGCTTTAGTTGGCTCATAATCATTGTAAAATTGATCCACATTGTTAATTAATGAATTAAGTTCTGATAAAATCCACCTGTCTAATTCTGGTCTTTCATTAAATTCAATTTCCTTCTCCTCGTAAGTAAATTTGTCAATATTTGCATAAAGCGCAAAAAACGAATAAGTGTTATAAAGGGTTCCAAAAAATTTTCTTTTTACTTCGTCAACTCCCTCAAGATCAAATTTCAGATTATCCCATGGGTTCGAATTTGATATCATATACCACCTTGTAGCATCAGGTCCAAAATCAGATAATGTTCTAAAAGGGTCAATTGCATTTCCCAATCTTTTTGACATTTTTTGACCATTTTTGTCAAGAACTAATCCGTTAGAAACTACGTTTTTATAAGATACCGAGTCAAATACCAATGTACTTATTGCATGTAATGTGTAAAACCACCCTCTTGTTTGGTCGACACCCTCAGCGATAAAATCAGCAGGATAAAAACTTTTTTTATCAATAAACTCTTTGTTTTCAAAGGGATAATGCCATTGTGCATATGGCATACTTCCAGAGTCGAACCATACATCAATTAGATCAGCTTCTCTAAACATTTTTTTTCCAGAATTCGAAGCTAAAATGATTTTGTCTACTATATTTTTATGAAGGTCAATTTTTGAATAGTTTTCATCTGAGAAATTATTGGGTTCAAAATCTTTAAAGGGATGCTCTTCCATAAAACCGGCACATATAGATTTATTTATCTCTTCATAAAGTTCTTTTACAGACCCAATACAAACTTCTTCACTACCATCCTCTGTTCTCCATATTGGCAAAGGAATACCCCAAAATCTAGATCTTGAAAGATTCCAATCATTTACATTTTCAAGCCACTTTTCAAATCTACCTTCTCCAGTTGATTTAGGTTTCCAATTAATTTTTTTATTAAGTAAAACCATTTTATTTCTGTACTTAGAAGCGCATATAAACCAAGAATCAATTGGGTAATAAAGAATAGGTTTATCCGTTCGCCAGCAGTTAGGATAACTGTGCTTATATTTTTCAACTCTGAATGCCTTATTTTCAATTTTTAGCTTAATGGCAATCTCGACATCAACAGATTTTTCAGGAATACTTTTTGAATCATAATATTCATTTTTAACAAACTTTCCTGAAAATTCATCCATTTCTGGTCTGAATTTTCCCTGTAAATCAACTAGTGGAACTAAATCTCCAACTTCATCTTTAACCAACATTGGAGGGATTGGTGGTTTAGCATTTTTTGCTACAAATGCATCGTCAGCTCCAAATGTTGGTGCAGTATGCACAATACCAGTACCATCACTTGTTGTTACAAAATCACCGGTAATTATTCTAAATGCATTTTCTGGATTATCGAAAGGCTTAGCATAATCTAAAAGTTGTTCGTACTGAATATTCTCCAAATCTTTACCCTTAAATGTACATATCTTAATAAATGGAATTTGTTTAGAATCAAATTCATATTTATTTATTTCATCTAAATCAGATGTCTCATGATAATTTCCTGAAAACTGTTTTAAAATCAAATCTTCTGCTACAATGTAATCAGCCCTTAAACCTGTATATTGATTGAATGATTTGATTAATGAATAATCAATTTTTGGACCAACAGTCAATGCAGTGTTGCTTGGTAATGTCCAAGGAGTTGTGGTCCAAGCAAGAACAAAAATATCATCATCTGAATTTAAAAATTTTGGAAGCTCAGCTTTCTTCAATTTAAATTGTGCAGTAACCGTAGTATCGGTAACATCTTGATAAGTACCCGGCTGATTTAACTCATGAGAACTAATTGCAGTCCCAGCCTTAGGAGAATAAGGTTGTATTGTGTATCCTTTGTACATTAAGTCCTTATTATAAATCTCTTTAAGAAGCCACCAAACTGACTCCATGTATTTTGAGGTGTATGTAATATATGGGTTATCAACATCAACCCAATAGCCCATTTTTTTTGTTAAATCGTTCCATATATCAGTGTACTTCATCACAGCCTTTTTACATTCATTGTTGTAATCTTCGATTGTGATTTTTTTTCCAATATCTTCTTTTGTAATACCCAACGCATTTTCAACACCCAATTCAACCGGTAAACCATGTGTATCCCAACCTGCTTTACGTTGGACAGAATAGCCCTTCATCGTCTTATATCTAAGGAAAATGTCTTTTATAGAACGTGCTAAAACATGATGAATTCCGGGAAGTCCATTTGCAGAAGGAGGTCCTTCAAAAAAGATAAATTGATTTTTATCATTTGACTTTTCAATTGATTTTCTAAAAATATCATTATCCTCCCAGTATGAAAGAATTTCATCTGAAATTTGAGGAAGATTCAATTTTTTATATTCCTTGAAAGTCATCAGTTTTTTTGACATTTATTGAGGGAACGAAAATACTAAATTTACTTAACTATTAGGAAATCTTGTCAATCAAATCCTCAACACTTGTTAAATAAACTACTTCAATTTTTTTTGCTACTGTTGTGTCACAATATTTAGAGATAAATATTTTAGAAAAGCCTAGCTTTTCCGCCTCTTTAATTCTTTGATCAACCCTGCTTACTGGCCGAATTTCTCCTGATAAACCAACTTCAGCAGCAAAGCAATAGTTTTCTGGAACATTTATATCATTATTCGAAGATAGAATTGCAACAATTATTGCCAAATCATTTCCTGTATCTTCAACTTTAAGACCACCGGTAATATTTAAAAAAATATCTTTTGAACCTAAATGAAAACCTGCTCTTTTTTCAAGTACAGCTAATAGCATATTTAGCCTCTTCGAATTAATTCCAGTAGTGCTTCTTTGAGGGGTTCCGTAAACTGCTGTACTAACCAGAGCTTGTACCTCAATCAAAAATGGTCTTGAGCCCTCAACAGATGCACATATAGCTGTCCCACTAAGTTTTTCATCAGATTTTCCTATAAGTATCTCTGAGGGATTAGTTATCTCCTTAAGACCCTCTAAAACCATTTCATAAATTCCAATCTCATTTGTTGATCCAAACCTATTTTTCTTAACACGTAAAATCCTATATAAATGATTTCTATCCCCTTCAAATTGTAATACTGTATCAACCATGTGCTCCAAGACTTTTGGCCCAGCAATATTACCGTCTTTATTAATGTGTCCAATTAACATCACAGGAATTGATGTTCTTTTACCAAAATTTATCAGTTCAGCTGTACACGTTTTTAATTGGGTTATACTGCCCTGTAATGAATCAACAGTTTTTGTAGTTAAAGTCTGAATTGAATCAATAATTAGAATATTTGGTTTTATTTTTTCAACTTGTGCAAATATATTTTCTAACTTATTTTCGGAATATATTAGACATTCTTTATTGGAATGTTTTATTCTGCTAGCTCTTATTTTTATTTGATTTTCACTCTCCTCTCCAGAAACATATAGTACTCTACTATTTATTTTTAATGAAATTTGTAAAAACAAAGTACTTTTTCCAATTCCTGGTTCTCCACCAAGTAAAGTGATTGATCCAGGGACAATACCTCCTCCTAAAACCCTGTTAAATTCATTGTCATTTGTCTCAATTCTAAACTCATCTTTTATCTCAATTTCGTCAACAGGGATCGGTATGTTTTTTGAAACACTTAAATCTGAACTCATATGGTTCCAAGCCCTAACTTGTGCTAATTCTACGATTTCCTCAGAAATAGTATTCCAGCTTCCACACTTATTACATTGTCCTTGCCATTTAGCATATTTAGCACCACATTCTTGACAATGAAAAGCTGTTTTAATCTTGGACATAGAACTAGTAATTAAAATCTTCCTTTATTCTTTGAGCTAGCTCAAGTAAATATTCTTTTGTCAAACCTTTTACTTCCTTCATGTTATAAGCAGATCTGTAAATATACATTGCTTTCTTGGGGTCACCAGTTTCTTCGATAAATCTACCCTTGTAGTAGCTAGGTAAAATGGTTCCTGGATACTCTTGTTTAGCTAATTCCGATAATTCATCATATAAATTGAAAAATTCATTTTCTTCGATAAATTCTTCAATTGCCATAAAATCATTCATTGAAATTGTTTTATCTAAATCATAAAATTCCTTAATTAACTGATACTTGTTTTTAAGATAATCAATCGGCGAAGTCTCAAGTTTTGATATAATTGAGTCATATTCAATTTTATCAATATCAGAATACATTGAATATGTACTTCTAATGGATTTTGGGACACTTACAGAGGGTAATATGTAGTGATTTTCTTTATCAAAAATTAAGGACTTAAAACGCAAATTTTTATTTTCAATTGAATCCAAAGATGCTGTTAACTCTGAGACGTTTTTAAAAATACTTTCAAAATCTCTCTTAGAAGATGATAAAGTATAAACAATTTTTGAGTTGGTTTTAGATAAATTTTCGTTTAAATATCTGTTCATATTTTCAGATATTTTAGGGCTTATAGAAATAACTCCTCTTATTTGAGGATCATTTTTTAAAAGAAAAAAATTAGCAAAATTTGCAGTTCTTTCTTGTCCTACTATAACTATAAAATTCGAAACTCGATAGTTTTTCGAAAAGTATGGAATTAGTTCATTAACAATAAAATCATAAAATGAAGCAGTTGATGATATTGGAGTATAGGTAATATTATCAAAGACGCTAGAATCCTGAACCCTTGTATCTTTTTGATTTATTCCAACAACTAAATTTTCAGGGATATCTCCCCAGTAGGATAAATAATCAACACTCCCAGAGACAATATTAAACATATAATCACCATCCAAAACAATCATCAAAGGATAGTTTTTATCAACTTCTATTTCATAAGATCTTGGAAGCTGAATTTCAATTGCTCTTCTTTCATTTAAATATTTTGATATAATAGTGTCGTTTACTCTAAAAACATTTAAAGAATCAAGATTTTGAGAGCATAATAAATTAATCGTGAGGAAAAATAAAAACGTATTTAATGTATGTTTTTTCATTTGTAATTTCTGTTAATGAAAGGTAATACAAATAAGGATAATCCACCAAAAATTACCACCATCATTGTTTGAGATAACCAACTAACCCATCCAAATGCTAATCCTGTTGTAGATTGAACTCCATACCAACCCAATGATTCCTCCACTGCTAGTGGGTAAATACCTATTCCTCCATTAGAAAACATAATCGACAATGCTGCCAAGGTAAACGAAATCATTAATTGAAAAAATGTGACTTCATGTAGCTCAACAAATGCCTTCGATGTTGCCCAGAACATGAGTATATACATAAGCCATATAAATATGCTATGAAAAATAAATAAATTCCTTTTTTTCATCTTAAAAATAACAGTCAAGCCTTCAATAATTCCTGAAAAAAAATTTGCGATAGATTTATAATACTTTGATTTTTTCAAAATCTTATTAAAAATAAATAGCAGTAAAACAAAAGCGCCAAAGTAAATAAGAATCACTGATATTTCAGTATCCTGAGTTAAGGAAATTAATTTTTCTGAAATCCTCTGAAATTCTATAATTAACCCAATACATATTATAATAATAATACAAATAACATCAACAGCTCTTTCTGCAACTATAGTCCCCAATGTTTTTTCTAAGGGTATTTTTTCATATTTGGAAATCATAGTAGCTCTAGCTAAGTCTCCTGCTCTAGGAATTGTATAGTTAATCAGATATGCAGAAAAAACTGCTAAAACACTGTTTATAAATCCAAGCTTATATCCTAGAGGATTAATAAGAAATTTCCATCTATAGGATCTAGAAACGTGACTAAGAGCGCCGAGAATTATCCCAATGAAAACCCAAGTGTAATTTATTTCAAAAAAATATTGTGTGAAATCCGAAAAATTGATGTTTCTAAAAGAAAAATAAATACAAAAAACACCAACAGAAATTGGAAATAATATTTTAAAGTAATTTTTTATCAAATCAACTTAATAAATTGTTTTCCTCATTAGGGAAAATTATACTTGGTTTAAAGGTTTTAGCAGCTTCAAGATCCATAGAAGCGTAAGTCATTAGAATTAAAATATCACCTATATTAACCTTTCTAGCTGCTGCACCATTAACAGTGATTTCACCAGAGCCTCTGGATCCAGGAATTACATAAGTAACAAACCTCTCACCGTTATTATTGTTTACAATATGAATTTTCTCTCCTTCGATAATATTAGCAGCTTCCATTAAATCCATATCGATTGTTATGCTCCCAATATAATTTAAATCTGCTCCTGTTACCTTAACTCTGTGGATTTTAGATTTTACAACTTCAATATTCATAAAAAATTAATAAAGTTTTACGTTATCAATAAGTCTGATACCAGACACATATGCAGCAATAAATGCTCTGCACTTTTCGGCTTGCTTGTGTTTGATTGGTTTTAAATTTTTTTCGTCAGCGACTACAAAATATTCCAATTCAATTTCTTTAAAATTTGCCAAATTATCAGAAATTTTTTGTTCGATTTCATCAATGTCTAAAACATCAATTTTTTCTTTTGCAAAATTAAGTGCTTTAAACAAATTTGTTGCTATTTTTTTTGATGAAAAATTTAATTTATTATTTCTTGAGCTTAAAGCTAGACCATCCTCAGATCTAATTGTTTCGCATCTAATTAGTTTAATTTTAAATTTTTTTTCTTTAATAAGATTCTCGATTATTCTAAGTTGTTGAAAATCTTTTTCACCGAAATAAGCATAGTCCGCTTCAATCAAGGAAAATAACTTGCTAACAACCGTAGCAACCCCTACAAAATGATTTCCTCTGAATTCACCCTCCATATATCTATCAAGCCCGTTAAAATTAAATTTTTCTAGTCTAATATCACCGGCATATAATTCGTTTGGTTCTGGGTTAAATACAATAATTTTATCTGATATTGACCTCAATAATTCTAGATCCTTATCAATGTCTGATGGATAAGTTTTAAGATCATCAATATTATTAAACTGAGTCGGATTTATAAAAATAGAAACCACTGTTAAATCGTTTTGAAAAATTGATTTTTTAACCAGTGAAAGATGACCATTGTGAAGTGCGCCCATAGTTGGTACAAAACCAATAATTTTATTAATATTCTTTAAATTCTTAAGATGATTTTGTAAAGAGGAAATATCTCTAAAAATGAGCATTTTAATAAAAAATTAACAGCATGTAAACTTAATACATTGCAATTAATCTACATAATTTTTGTAATTTTGCTTCCTCGTAGGGACACTTCAAAACAGTGAATTAATGAAAAATAGAAAGATTTTATACGTATCGTCTGAAGTAGTACCATACTTACCCGAGTCAGAAATTTCATCAATGTCATTTGAAATTCCTAAAATGGTTAACAAACAAGGTGGCCAAATTAGAATTTTTATGCCCAGATACGGAAATATTAATGAAAGAAGACATCAATTACACGAAGTCATCAGATTATCAGGATTAAACCTAGTAATTAATGATTTAGACATGCCTTTGATAATTAAAGTTGCCTCAATCCCAAAGGAAAGAATACAGGTATACTTTATTGATAATGAAGAATACTTTAAAAGAAAGGCAACATTCACAGATTCAAATGGTAAGCTTTTCGAAGATAATGACGAAAGAGCAATATTCTTTGCTAAGGGTGTCTTTGAAACGATAAAAAGATTAAACTGGCCACCAGATATAATTCATATTCATGGTTGGATGGCAGCTTTATTGCCACTTTATTTTCAGCAGATTTACAAAAATGAGCCAATTTTTCAAAACAGTAAAATTATAACATCATTATACGGGAATGAATTCAATACTTCATTAAATAAAGATATATTAGATAAAGTTTTATTTGACGAAATAGAAAATAAACACATAAATGCATTAGGGGATCCAACTTATGAAAACCTAATGAGGATAGCTATCGATTCGTCTGATGCTATTATTAAAGGCTCTGAAAATATATCATCCGAAATAAATGATTATTTAAAGAACTACAAAAAACCTATACTTGATTATCAACCGACTGAATCTTTTGCAGAGCCTTATATGGAATTTTATGACAAAATTCTTTCGTAAATTAAAATGAAATTCAATTTTTTTAAAATATTACTCATTGCTTTAACAATTTCTTCTTGTGAAAAAGATTTTGCAAGTTTTGATTCAGAGGTAATTAACTCTAACAATGCAATAAATTTTTCAACTAATAGTGCCGAATACAGCCTCACTTCAAGATCAGAAATGGTAAATCCTGTACAAACAAATAATTTACCTTCATTTCTGCTTGGAAGTTATAAACATCCTCAATTTGGAAGATCAAATTCAAGCTTTGTTGGCCAAATGGTACCTTCAGAATATAATCACGATTTTGGAGATAATGTTGTTTTAGACTCTGTTGTTTTGACTATCCCATACTACTCTAGGGGAATTGAAACTAGTGAAGAGGGTGATATTACATATGAAATAGACTCGGTTTACGGAGACTCGCCAATTAAAATTTCAGTCTATAAAAATAATTTCTTTTTTAGAACATTTGATCCGTTTTCAGATTTTGATACATCCCAGAGTTATTTCTCAAATGCTTCACTTTCTAATGATGAGGTAATTAATTCTGGACAACTTGAAGGTGAATTGTTGTTTGAAATTGATGATTTTGTTCCTAGTGCCAACCAAATTAATTTAACCCAAATAGACACAGCGGGAAATCCATACGTAGCTCAAAGAATAGCACCAGCTCTAAGATTCAAGCTTAATAACCCGAACGAAAACTTTTGGGAAAGTAATTTCTTTGAAAATGAAGGCAAGCAGGTATTAACCAATGAACCTAATTTTAAAGAATTTTTTAGAGGTCTTTATCTCAAAGTTGAAAGTAGCTCAGATGGATCAATGATGCTTTTAAACTTTGCATCCTCAAATACAAAACTTACTATTCATTATACGTCTGATAACACAAATGTTGGCGACAGTGATACTGGTTCGGTTGATGAAATTGAAACAAATCAACATGAGTATGTAATGAATTTTTCTGGAAATCTTATCAATTTATTTGAAAATGAAACATTGTTAGATGTAGACCTAATGGATCAGACTAATGGGAACGAAAATATTTATTTAAGGGGTGGAGAAGGTATTATTTCAACTATTGATCTGTTTTCAGGGACTACTATTGGTGATGATGGAGAGGAAATTAGTGAATTTGATCTATTCAAGGATTTCTTTTATGATGAAATCTCTGATGAGCCGATTAGAATAATCAATGAAGCTTACATCGAATTTTTTGTTAATCAAGATTTTTTAAATAACGACGAACCTGAAAGAATATATCTTTATAACTATGAGCAAAATTCAGCTTTAATTGATTATTTTTTAGATCAGTCTGTTAGTTCTCTAACAATCAATGCTAAAATTAATCATCTAGAACCTCTTGTGAGAGATAGTCTTGATGATGATAGAGGTATTAAATACAAGATTAGAATAACAGAGCATCTAAATAATTTGATTATAAGAGATTCAACAAATGCTAAACTAGCACTTGGTGTAATTTCTGATGTTGCTTCAGTTCAAAATTTTAAAATTTTAGGTAACAATTCAGAAAGTGAAAACAAAAGCTTAGCCTCCGGAGTTATTTTAAGCCCAAAAGGAACAATATTACATGGAAATTTAAGCTCAGATGTTGAAAAAAGGCCCAGAATAAAAATATACTACACAGAACCCGAGGATTAATTAGTAGATATTACAATTGATATTAATTTTTTCTATCACTTTAAAAATTAAAAAATAAATTTAAAATAATTATGTGCGGAATAGTTGGATATTTAGGAGATAAAGATTCTTTACCGATTATTTTAAATGGACTTAAAAGACTAGAATACCGGGGATATGACAGTGCTGGTGTTGCTGTGTATAATGGGTCCAACATAGCCAGTTGTAAATCGAAAGGAAAAATCAGTAAACTTGAAAAGCAACTTCAAAAAAGAAAAAATATTTCTGGAGGAATAGGAATAGGTCATACAAGATGGGCTACTCACGGAGAACCCAATGATGTAAATGCTCACCCCCAGTTTTCCAATTCTAAAAAACTATGTCTTGTACACAATGGAATCATTGAAAATTATACAACAATTAAACAAAAATTAATTAAGGAAGGGTTTTCTTTTGACTCAGAAACTGATACAGAAGCTCTTGTTAATCTTATCGAATATGTGAAGGATAAAAACAGTGTTAAACTTGGAGAAGCGGTTCGAATTGCACTAAATCAGGTTGTTGGAGCATATGCAATAGCAGTTATCAATAATGAAAAACCCGATGAAATTGTCGTGGCTAAGCTTGGAAGCCCTTTATGTATAGGAGTCGGCGATGATGAACATTTTATAGGAAGTGATGTTACACCATTCATTGAATACACCAAAAATGTAATATATCTTGAAGATGGTGAATTAGCAATTATAAGAAATCATAAGGAAACTTTCTTCAGAAAAATTTCTGATGACTCCTCAATTTCTCCAACAATTAATAAGCTGGAGTTAAGCCTTGATAAAATCGAGAAACAAGGATTTAATCATTACATGCTTAAAGAAATATATGAACAACCAAAAGCTATCAAAGATACTTTGAGAGGTAGGTTAAATATATCTAACGGAATAATTAAATTGTCTGGGTTAGATGATTACATCAATAAGTTTCTTTCAGCAAAAAAAATAACTATAATAGCTTGTGGAACTTCATGGCATTCTGCTTTGGTTGCCGAATATATGTTTGAAAAAATCGCGAGAATCCCAGTTGAAGTTGAATATGCATCTGAGTTTAGATACAGAGATCCTGTGATAGAAAGTGACGATATTGTGATTGCTATTTCACAATCTGGGGAAACCGCCGATACATTAGCTGCTATTAAATTAGCTAAATCTAGAGGTGCATTTGTCTACGGTATTTGTAATGTAGTTGGGTCCTCTATAGCAAGAGAATCTGATGCGGGGTCTTACACTCACGCAGGCCCCGAAATAGGAGTAGCTTCAACCAAGGCATTTACAACTCAAATGACTGTATTATATATGATGGCTGTAAAATTGAGCAAATCGAAAGGTGTAATCTCAGAAAAATTATATCATAAATATATTCTAGAAATTTCAAGTATTGAAAAAAAAGTACACAAGGCATTATCCTCAAATAATGAAATCAAAAAAATAGCAAAAGAATTTCTCAAAGCTACAAACTGTTTATACCTAGGAAGAGGTTACAATTTCCCGATTGCACTAGAGGGTGCTCTTAAACTTAAGGAGATATCATATATACATGCTGAGGGCTATCCTGCTGCAGAAATGAAGCATGGTCCTATAGCATTAATTGATGAAAATATGCCTACAATCGTAATTGCAACAAACAAAATTAATTACGATAAAATTATTAGTAATATTCAGGAAATTAAATCTAGAAAAGGAAAAATATTCGCAATTGTTTCTAAGGGTGATAAAGAGGTTAAAGAAATTGCCGATCACGTAATTGAAGTTCCTGATAGTATTGAATCAATTACTCCTTTCATCACAGTAATTCCTCTTCAACTCCTTTCGTATCATATTGCTGTTATGCTTGGAAAAGATGTTGATCAGCCAAGAAACCTAGCTAAGTCTGTTACGGTAGAGTAATTAAAATTCTTCCCAAAAGTTCGTTGTAAATTCCTCTGAGTATTCTGGCATTATATCATTTTTAACTGTGATGTTATCAAATTTGGATTTTGTTATTTTTTTGGACTCAAAGATCTGTAATTCTGTAGAACTTTTTTCATCGAAGATTAAATCCATTCTAAATGAAATTTCATTTTGTTTTCTTCTGCCCTTAACATTTTTATTTTTTTCAATCAGCTTTATCGGTCTATCGAATCCTGCTCTTTGGCCAAAATTAATTTTTGCATAAGACAAAGCATATTTTTCATTTTCATATTTTGAAAGAATCATTTTTCCGTCACGCTGATATATATTGACAAACACACCCAATAATTTTATGTTATAAACAGTTTTAATATTTTTAAAATCTATTCTAACTATTGCAAAATCATCAGGATTTATATATAATGTGCCCGAGTATTTACCTCTACCTTTTGGATTAGCCTCCATTTTATAAACCAAGTCATTACCAAGGATATCTATTTTGGGTTCTGAGAAAACATATTTGTAAGGTTTTAAAATAAAATTTAGCGGAGATTCCTTTTCAAAAAATAGAAAATTATAAAATCTATTTATGGTACGTATTTGATTATTTGCAAAATCTCCTTTTTCTTTAACTTCTTTTTCTTGAAATTTTTTTATCGATTCAGTATTTGTACTATCAACTTCCTCTAGCCCATCAAGCTCTAAATCACCTCCAAATATTCCTGATTTAATTTTGTAATAGGAGTCTGGTTTTAATTCATTTTTAAATGCTTCTTCCATTTTTTTATTAATTGACTCTAGTACTTCACCTTCCTTATTATAAGTTTCTCTGGACTTAATTATTTTAATCTTCTTTTTAACCTCATCATCAAAGCTTCTGTAATAATAAGCTAATGTTTCAAGTCCTGAATTGTTTTCTTTAGCAAGATTAGCCAGTAAGCTATCGATTAAACTTTTATTTATTTCAGGGACTGTAGATTTAAACTTATTTATAATAAATCTTTCAGTTCTTGTATTAGATTTTCTGCTTAGATAAATCTTATTTTCGGTAAATTGTTTTTCATAATTCTTGTCAATATTTTCAACTACTTTAGAAATGATTTCCTTTGAGCTTAATTTTTTATTTGTTAAAATGACATCAGTTAATTTTATTGGAGACTGAACAAGTTTAATCAAGGTGTCATTAAAATCCTTAATCAAAAAGGAACTTTTTTTATAACCAAGCATTGAAATATACATTGAATCCTTTTCTGATAATTGCGATTTAATTAACTCAAAACGCCCATCATCATCAGAAATTAAACCATTATTATTTGAAAAGTAAACATTAGAATAAGGAACCGCTTGACCGGAAATTGAATCAATGATTTGAATCTTCAAAGATTGAGAGCTAATCTTCACACTGTACAATGAAAAAAAAATGATTATTAAAATATTTCTGACCACTTAATGCCTTTTAATTTTGTTACTTTTATAAATATAGCAAATAGTTAATACCAAATAAATATGCCTTTTACAAACGATGCAATAGTCTTTGGAATTTTAATGATTTCTTTGGGTTTTGTTTTTTATACTGAATCAATTAAAAACGGATTCTGGTACAAATTTTATAAAGTTATCCCTGGGCTTTTAATGTGCTATTTTATCCCAGCAATATTTAATTCTTTAGGTATTATTTCGTCTGAAGATTCACAAACTTATTATATAGCTAGTAGATACTTACTTCCTGCATCGCTTCTTTTGATGACATTGAGTATTGATTTAAAAGCAATATACAATTTAGGTTATAAGGCTTTAATTATGTTTTTCACAGGTACATTGGGTATAATCATAGGAGGACCAATATCGATCTTAATTTTATCCATATTTTTTCCTGAATTATTTAACGGCGCTGGCCCTGATGCAATATGGAGAGGACTATCAACTTTAGCAGGTAGTTGGATTGGTGGTGGTGCCAACCAGGCGGCAATGCTTGAAATATTTGAATATAACCCTCAAAAATATGGAGGGATGGTTTTGGTTGATATTGTAGTAGCCAATATTTGGATGGCAATGATTCTATTTGGGATTGGAAAGAAAGAATCAATTAATGAATGGCTAAAAGCAGACACCTCAGCAATCGAAGAATTAAAAGAAAAAGTGACTTCATTTTCAAATAGTACTAAAAGAATTCCAAACCTAACAGACTATATGGTTTTATTAGCAATTGCATTTGGAACTGTTGGCTTGTCACATCTAGGTGCAGAATATATTTCAGAATTTCTAACATCAAATTTTGAGGCTGTAGCTGATAAAAGTTCAGGTCTTTCTTCTTTTGCATCAAAGTTTTTTTGGATGATATCAATCGCAACATTTATCGGAATTGGATTGTCATTTACAAAAGCTAAAAATTTTGAAGGAGTCGGTGCTAGTAAAATTGGAAGTATTTTTATTTACGTACTAGTAGCAACAATTGGAATGAAAATGGATTTAGGAACTATTCTTGAGGAACCTAAACTTATTCTGATAGGTTTAATCTGGATGTCAATTCACGCCGTTTTACTTATTGTTGTTGCAAAGTTAATTAGGGCGCCATATTTCTTTTTAGCTGTAGGAAGCCAAGCTAATGTGGGGGGTGCTGCTTCTGCTCCAGTTGTTGCTGCAGCATTTCATCCATCACTAGCTACAGTTGGGGTTTTATTGGCGGTATTTGGATATGTGGTTGGAACATATGGGGCAATGATATGTACATGGTTGATGGAATATACTTCAAATTTATAATTCGTGGAAAAGAAAAGCACTCATATATTTAGAAAAGAAAAAGGTCAGATCGTGGTTCAGGGTGAAGTTAATCTAACCGATATTGACGGAAATAAAATTCCACATGGTGATAGATTTACTTTGTGTGGCTGCGCAAAATCTAAAAAACTTCCATTCTGCGATGGTTCACACAAATTAGAAGATTAGATGATTTATTGGAATAAAATTTGTGATTATAATTAAGTGAAAAGGTTAATATCATTACTATTTGTACTACCTACACTGATTTTTTCCCAAATTGATGGCACCATAAACGGATATATTTATGATTCTAAAAGTCAATTACCACTTTTAGGTGCTAATGTTATAATTGAAGGAACCGATAAAGGAGCTATTTCGGATGAAAACGGATTCTTTGAAATTTCTAAAATTAAACCTCAGTCATATAATTTATCTGTGAGCTATATTGGATATCAATCAAAAAAAATATTCAATATCATAATCAAAAGTAAAGGAAATCAGACATTAGAAATATATTTAATAGAGTCAGCTCAAGAATTAGAAGAAATCATTTTATTTGAAAGCCCCTTTAAAAAATCAAAAGAAACTCCACTGTCTATAAATACTTTTTCAAGAGTTGAAATTGAAAGTTATCCCGGAGCAGATAATGATGTCACTAAAGTAGTACAAAGTATGCCTGGTCTTTCTCCCTCTGTTGGAGGTTTTAGGAATGACATTATAATTAGAGGGGGTGCTCCTAATGAAACCGTATACTATTTAGACGAAATAGAAATCCCAAATATAAATCACTTTAGTACTCAAGGTAGTGCTGGAGGTCCACAGGGAATGATAAATATTTCATTTATCAACGAAGTAACTCTAAGCACTTCTGCATTTGGTGTTGAGTATGATAATCCATTGAGTGGTGTATTACAATTCAATCAAAAAAATGGAAACCCAAAAGATTTTAGTGGGAACTTTAGGTTTGGAGCCAGTGATTCAGCAATTACAATTGAGGGTCCTTTTTCGAAAGAAGAAAATAATAAAACAACCTTTATATTTTCTGCTAGAAAAAGTTACCTGCAATTTTTATTCAAACTGATTGGTCTTCCAATCAGGCCCGACTATTGGGATTTTCAAGGGAAAATTAACCATAAAATTGATGACTACAATAGCCTAAATATTATAGGGCTTGGAGCAATCGATGACTTTTCGGTAGAAGCTCCAGATGATTTTGATTTTACACAACAATCTTTTCTTGAACAGGTTCCGATAATTAAGCAAAACTCTACAACTATTGGAGCTTCGTGGGTAAGAAAATTTAAAGAAACTAAAGGACAATTTGTATTGGCACTAAGTACCAATAAATTGAAAAATATTTTCTCAAGATATTCTGATAACGAAAACTTGGAGGGATTATTTTTTAGAAATGATTCGCACGAGTGGGAAACAAAAATTAGAGCAAAAACTACAAGCTATTTAAATGAATGGAAAATTACATGGGGAGGAAATATTCAATATTCAGACTATTTCAATAATACTTCTGATTTTTATAATCAGATTGATTACTTGACAAAAATCAATTTTTATAAATATGGTTTTTTCGGCAGTGTTTCAAAAAGCTTTATTGATTCTAAGCTTGACGTATCAATTGGGGTTAGAGCTGATGAGGATAGTTTTAGTACTGGATCCAAAATCGTCGATAACCTATCACCCAGAATTTCTACATCATATTCAATAAGTAAAGATCGAAGGTTAAAGTGGAATTCTAGTATTGGAACATATTTTAAAATTCCAACGTATACTGTTCTCGGATTCAAGAATTTAACCGGGGAATTCATAAATCAAAGTACTAAATACACAAAAAGTAGTCATTACGTTACTGGATTTGATTACTCTATCGGAAATGCGGCAAAAGTTTCTATTGAAGGTTTTGTAAAGAGATACGCTAATTTCCCTATCTCTTTAATTGACGGAGTTTCTCTTGCTAACAAGGGAGCTGATTTTGAGGTCCTTGGCAATGAGGCTGTGTTAACAAATGGTGAAGGTAGAACTGAGGGAGTTGAATTTTTATTTCAACAAAAACTCACAAGGAATTTTTACGGAATCTTTTCTTACACTTTTTTCAAGAGTGAATTTACAGATATAAATGGAAATTATCTTCCATCTGTTTGGGATAGCAAACATTTATCTTCTTTTAGCGGTGGCTACAAACTCAAAAAGAATTGGGAAATAAGCTCAAGATGGCGCTTTGCAGGTAAAACTCCTTATGTCCCATATGATTTGGAAGCGAGTTTAAATAATTACCCTAACATGATTTTGGATTATTCACAACTTGGGAGTGTAAAAATTGGTAATTTTTCACAGTTAGATATCAGGTTTGATAAAAAATGGAACAAAGAAAATGTATCGATAAACTTCTTTTTAGAAATATTAAATCTATTAGCTCAAAAAATTCCTTCCCCTACTGAATATGGACTTGAAAGAGATAATTATGGTAATGTATTGACTCCTTATAACCTCATTGAAGTTGATATCAACAGAAAATCAATTATCCCTTCTTTTGGTTTTTCTATTGATTTTTAAGGTAATTTCTGTCAAATAAGCATTTTCTATTAAAACTGTTAATTCTTTGAATATATGATAATTAAAATGTCAATATATTATGATATTAATTGCCTTTTAGTCAAAAATTCAATAATATTTTTAACAAAACTTTATTTTTAAAGCCTATTTTTTTACAATAATGTATTGCGTTAACAGATTATTAACATATATTTAACCTATTAAAAATTAAACATAAACAAATTATGAGAACAATTCTTAAGATTTTAATAATGTTAGTTGGTGTTTTTTCTTATGCTCAGACAACAGTTTCTGGAAGCATAACTGATCAAAACAACCAACCATTATCAGGCGCTACTGTTATTGTAGTTGGAACATCAAGTGGTGTTGCAGCTGACTTTGACGGTAATTACACAATTACTGTAGATATGAATGCTCCATTTAGCATCGAAGCAAGTAGCGTTGGTTTCAAACCTGCAACCATAGAAGTTACGGGAAGTTCAACAGTGAACATTGTTTTAGAGGATAATACAGCTCTTGATGAAGTGGTTGTTTCTGCTTCTAGAACTCCACAAAGAGTTTTTGAATCTCCAGTAACTGTTGAGAGATTTGGGACAAAAGACATCAGAACAACTGCATCTGCAGATTTCTATGATGGTCTTGAAAATTTAAAAGGTGTAGATATAAATGTGAATAGTTTTACTTTTAAGTCTATCAATACGAGAGGTTTTGCAACTTTTGCAAATACTAGGTTTGTACAATTAGTTGATGGTATGGACAATTCTGCACCTGCCCTTAACTTCCCATTAGGAAACTTATTGGGTATGGTAGAGACAGATGTGCTTGATGTTGAATTAGTTCCTGGAACTTCTTCAGCTTTATATGGTGCAAACGCATTTAACGGTATTCTGTTAATGAGAAGTAAAAACCCATTTGATCACCAAGGAGTTAGTGGTCAGTATAAAAGAGGTCTTACAGTACAAGATGCTGCGGGAACAAACGAGTTCCAAGACGTTCAAATTAGATGGGGGCACAAATTTAGTGACAAGCTGGCTATGAAAGTAAACTTTGGTTACTTGACCGGTACAGATTGGATAGCTAATAGTGAAGAAGACAAGCTAAATAGAGCTGTTTTTGCCGGTGTATATAATAAAGACGGAATTAACATCTATGGAGATGAAGTTCAGACAAATATATATGGTGTTGCTCAACAAATGGTTGGCTTAGGCCTTTTACCAGCTGGTGCTGAAGCACTAGTTCCTTCAACTAATGTTAGTAGAACAGGATATAATGAAACAGATATGGCTGAGCCTGATGCTACTAGTAAGAAGGCTGATTGGGGTGTATATTACAGACCAATTGAAGGAAGTAACCTTGAAATATCATATGTTGGAAAATGGGGTACTGGTAAAACTTTATACCAAGGTATCAATAGATATGCTATCAAAAACTTTACTATGAATCAACACAAGCTTGAAGTAACTAATGATAACTGGTTTGCTAGAGCATATATGGTTGAGGATGATGCAGGTGATTCATACGATATGACATTTGCTGCAATTAACGTTAATAGAAGATGGAAGCCAGACCTTAACTGGTTTGCAGAATATGTCGGAGCTATTGTTAACGGTACTCTTGGTGGGATGACAATAGATCAAGCTCATGTATTAGCAAGACAAACTGCTGATACAGGTAGATGGCTTCCTGGCTCTCCAGAATTTGAGTCCAATTTAGCTGAAGTAATTCAAGATCCTGATTTAACAACAGGTGCTAGATTTACTGATAATTCTAAATTTTACCACTTAGACTATAACTATAATTTTGGTCATATGTGGGATTGGGCTGAAGTACAAGTTGGAGGATCTGCTAGAAGATACTCGTTAAATTCTGGTGGAACAATCTTTACTGATGTTGATGGTCCAATTGAATATCAGGAAACTGGTTTCTACACACAAGCTGTCAAGAAAATGATGGATGATAGGCTTGTGGTAACTGGTGCAATTAGATATGACAAATCAGAATATTTTGATGGTCAATTTTCGCCAAGAGCAGTTTTAAGTTACACTGCTGGTGAATACAAAAATTTAAATTTCAGAGTATCTTACCAAACTGGATTTAGAACTCCTACTACTCAGGATTTATTTATTGGATTAGATGCTGGACAAGCAAGGTTAGTTGGTTCTGCTGAAGGTAACCCTGAAAGATATATTAGAGATTATGCGGTTAGTACTGCGGGTCAGGCTTTAGGAATTCCAGCAACAGTAACACTTTCGGGAGCTTCTGCATATAATAATGCATATGAAGCTAGTTCCGTTCAAGCTTTTGCTGCTGCCGGTGATCCATCACTTCTTAGGGTAGCTGAGGTTGATTATGTGAAGCCAGAGCAAATGCAATCTATGGAATTTGGTTTTAGAGGTAAATTATCTAGAACATTTACCGTGGATGCTGCTGTATATAGAAATGATTTCCAAGACTTCATTAATACTCAAGTAGTTCTTTCTCCACTTTACGGAGAAGTTGGTGATGGAGGTCTTTCAGTATTAGCAATGGCAAATCAAGATTTTGAAACATGGAGTTCATATACTAACTCTCCAGCAGAAATATCATCTTGGGGAGTATCAATAGGTATGGCTACGAAAATTTTTGGAAACTTTGATTTATCTGGTAGTTATACAAAATCAAAATTAGAATTTGAGCAATCATTATATCCTGACTTTAGAACAAACTGGAATACACCTGAGCACAAATTTAAAGCTCAGTTTGGAAATACACAGTTGTTTAGAAATTTTGGGTTTAATGTAGCCTGGAGATATTGGAGTGAGTACTTATGGCAAGCATCTTTCGGAGATGGTATGGTGCCAGAAACTCATGTAATAGATGCTCAGTTTAACCTTACAGTTCCAAAGTGGAAGTCAACTATTAAAGTTGGTGCTACAAACTTAGGTGGTGATGAATACTTTACTGCTTTTTGGTTCTGGATTTATAGGTACTCAGTATTACATATCTTGGACAGCTAATAACTTTTAAAAATTAAAATTTAATCATTATGAAAATTAAATATTTATTACTTTCTGCTTTCATGTTAGTTCTTTGGAGCTGTGAAACAGATATAGAAAACCCGGATGCCAATTATCCTGATCAATATTATGCTCCTGATTCGGGTGATGCTGACTTTAGCACATACGTTTCAATGGGGGCAAGTATCACTGCTGGTGTTTCTGATAATTCACTTTTTGCCGCAGGTCAAATGAATTCTTATCCGAATATTTTAGCAAGTTATATGTCAATGGCAGGTGGAGGGGAATTCACTCAACCATATGTTAGTGATAATGTAGGTGGAATTTTAGTTGGTGGTCAAGAATTCTGGGGACCAAGATTATTTTTTAACGGTGCAGGACCTGCTGAAGTTTCTGGAACTCCTACGACTGAGGCAACAAATGTTGTTCCTGGACCATATTCTAATATGGCAATGCCATATGCTATAGGTATTAGCTATGTAGCGCCTGGTGTTGGTAGTTTAGCAGGATTAGCAACCGGAGCCGCTAACCCATGGTATGTTAGAACAGCTTCCAGTGATGGAGCAACAATGCTCGGCGATGCATTAATGCAACAACCAACATTTGTAACTTTTGAGCCAGGAAACGATTTTGCAAGTTATGCTCAATTTGGAGCAAGTGGATTTCCTTTTGGACCTGTTGTATTAGACGGTCCTACTGGAATGTTTGCAGGAGTTGTTGGAAGTATTCAGGCATTAAGCGCATCTGTTCCTAATGGAGTTATCACTACTATTCCTGATCCAACAAGCACACCTGACTGGAATACAGTACCTTACAATGCAATTCCTTTAGAAGATCAGGCGACTGCTGATCAAATTAATTTAGCTTTTGGAGCTGTTAATATTGGTTTAGTTGTAGCACAAACGTTTGGACTAATCAGTGCTGATGAAGTTGCACTGAGAACTCTTGCATCAAGAGTACAAGGTGCAAATCCAGTATTAATTCAAGATGAAACATTAACTGATTTAAGTGCGCTTGGATTACCTTCAATAAGAGATGCAAACGAAAATGACAAAATTTCTCTTTTAGCATCAACTTTTTTAGGGAATCCAGCTGATGGAGTAAATCCAGCAAATGGAGTATGGGGTGTTACTGCTCCACTACCAGATCTTGGTGTTTTGCTACCATCTGAGGTTCAGGAAATTCAAACATTGTTGGCAACTGCTAATGGTGCAATTGCAGGCTCGGTGCCAGAAGGATGGGCTTTATTTGATTTACACGGTTTATACAATGAAGTTGTAACTACTGGCGTATTTGCAGATGGCTTCAACATGACTGGAGATTTAGTATTTGGAGGATTCTTTAGTTTAGACGGATTTAATCCAACGTCCCGTGGAAGTGCTTTAATTGCTAAGAGAATGCTAGAAGCTATTGATGTAACTTATGGGTCAAATCTTTCTGAAGCGGGGTTAGAAATTGGTGATTATCCAACAAATTATCCTGACGGAATTTAGCCTTTAAGAAAACAAACTAAAACAAAAAAAGTCTGGACTAGTTCCAGACTTTTTTTTTGTTTAAAATATTTGATTAAATCTTAAAAAATCTGTTGAATATATTTCATAAAAAATCTATATTTGCGACTTAATTTAATTAGAATTTTTAACTCTCTTATCCATTAAAATGACATCAGGAAAAATAGCTCAAATTGTAGGCCCAGTAATTGACGTAGAATTTAGTTCTGAATCGGGTCTTCCAAAAATTTATGACTCATTAGAAATTGAAAAAGCTGACGGAACTAAACTTGTTCTAGAAGTTCAAGCTCACATTGGTGAAAATATGGTTAGAACAATTGCTATGGACTCTTCCGATGGTCTTAGTCGTGGAGCTGAAGTTAAAGCTACGGATAATCCAATACAGATGCCAATTGGGAAAGAAATCAACGGAAGACTTTTCAATGTAATTGGAGATTCAATTGATGGAATTGGAGATTTACCAAAATCAGGTGATAGTGGAATTCCAATTCACAGAGAATCCCCTAAGTTTGAAGACCTATCTACTTCAACTGAAGTACTTTTTACAGGTATCAAAGTAATTGATTTGATTGAGCCTTATGCAAAAGGTGGTAAGATTGGTTTATTTGGTGGAGCTGGAGTTGGTAAGACAGTATTAATTCAAGAATTAATCAATAATATAGCTAAGGGACATGGTGGGCTTTCAGTATTTGCTGGTGTTGGTGAAAGAACAAGAGAAGGAAATGACCTTTTAAGAGAAATGCTTGAGTCTGGAATTATTAATTACGGAGATGAGTTTATGGAAAGCATGGAGAAAGGCGGATGGGATCTTAGCAAAGTTGACAAAGAGGCTTTAAAAGATTCAAAAGCAACATTTGTATTTGGACAAATGAATGAGCCTCCAGGTGCAAGAGCTAGAGTTGCTCTTTCTGGTTTAACTGTAGCTGAATACTTTAGAGATGGAGCTGGTGATGGTCAAGGTAAAGACGTTCTTTTCTTCGTTGATAATATATTCAGATTTACACAAGCAGGTTCTGAGGTATCTGCTCTACTTGGTAGAATGCCGTCAGCGGTAGGTTATCAACCAACCCTAGCAACTGAGATGGGTGCCATGCAAGAAAGAATTACTTCGACTAAAAATGGTTCCATTACATCTGTTCAGGCTGTATACGTTCCCGCTGACGATTTAACCGATCCTGCCCCTGCAACTACTTTTGCTCACTTGGATGCAACAACTGTACTTTCAAGAAAAATTGCTGAGCTAGGTATATACCCTGCTGTTGATCCACTTGACTCAACATCTAGAATTTTAACCCCAGAAATTTTGGGAGATGATCATTATAACTGTGCTCAACGAGTGAAAGAGCTATTACAGCGATATAAAGAATTACAAGATATTATTGCTATTCTTGGTATGGAAGAATTATCTGAAGAAGATAAGCAGGCAGTAGGTAGAGCAAGAAGAGTTCAAAGATTCTTATCACAACCTTTTCACGTAGCAGAGCAGTTTACAGGAATACCAGGTGTACTGGTTGATATTAAAGATACTATCAAAGGATTTAATATGATCATGGATGGAGAACTTGATCATTTACCAGAAGCTGCCTTCAATCTTAAAGGAACAATTGAGGAAGTAATTGAAGCTGGAGAAAAAATGCTTGCTGAAGTGTAAACTTTCTATAAATGATATTAGAGATAATTTCCCCAGAAAAAATAATCTTTACCGGCGAGGTAGAATCTGTTGCTGTGCCTGGTGTTAATGGTGAATTTGAAATGTTAAATAACCACGCAGCAATTGTATCAAACTTAAAAAAGGGTGCAATAAAAGTTTACGGAAATATTACCCTTGATGATACACAAAAAGAAATTTTTGAAAAGGGTGATAGGGGTTATCATTTAGATATCAACTCGGGAACAGTTGAAATGAAAAATAATAAGGTAACCGCATTAGTAGAATAGGAAATCTATAGCTTCTTAATTACATTTGTCACAATTCCCCAAATGATTAGCTGATCATCATCTTTAACCTCAATTGGTTTGTAACTTGAGTTTTCAGGCTTTAACCAAATTTTATTTCTTTTTACTATAAGTCTTTTTACTGTAAACTCGCCTTCTATAAAGCAAACTGCAATTTTATTATTAATTGGCTCTATACTTCTGTCAATTACAATTAAATCTCCGTCTTCCAAGCCAGCATTAATCATTGACTCACCCGAAACTCTAGCAAAAAATGTGGCCTCTTTATTTTTTATTAGCTCCTGATCAAGACTTATTCTTTCCTGCTTAAAATCTCCTGCAGGTGAAGGAAATCCTGCCGAGATTCCAGCATTGATTAAAA
Source organism: uncultured Bacteroidota bacterium (assembly GCA_902581145.1). GTDB lineage: Bacteria > Bacteroidota > Bacteroidia > Flavobacteriales > Flavobacteriaceae > MED-G13. Next base: position 30,204 of record CACHNE010000004.1, read on the forward strand.
GCGCGTCAAGATTAGTATTCTTGCTGGGTGTAAAAAAATTTAAATTATTCTTGTTTTTCATTTAATCCTAATAATATCATCAATTTTAGTTGTATAGCAAGGTGATAAGAATTCCTGCTTCATCTTCCATTTTCTTTTTAAATCTTGATTAGCTAACTTGATTTTTTCACCGTATTTAGAATTAATGTAATCCATTGTCTTCATTAAAGGCTTATGTCTGTAATCTTCATTTTCAAAAATACCAAGTTGATAGCTATTATTAGGTACAAGACTAGTCACAATTACACCAGCCTTTTTATAATGTATTTTATCTTGAAACATATTTTCGATTGCCTTTAGAGCATAGTTGTTTAAAACAAATGAAGAGTTTGTTGGGTATGGTAATGTTACAACCCTAGAGCAAGAATGTTGTTGTAAATCTTTTCTGAAATAATTACTTCTTATAAATACAATCATAACATTACACAGAGAGTTCTGTCTTCTTAACTTTTCAGCACAGGAAAGCGAAAAAGTTGAAACCCTTTCTTTTAATTTACCTAAATCTGAAATAGGTTTTTCAAAAGACCTTGTAGTGGCTATAGACTTCTTAATCTTCAAGGAGTCTAAATCTAAATTTGATATACCTTTTAATTCTTGTTGGATCTTTAATTCAACAATTGATAAATTTGATTTGACCCATTGTTCAGGTAAATTAACAAAGTCTGATGCATTTTTACACCCTATATTTTGAAGCCGTTTAGATAATCTTCTACCTATTCCCCATATATCATTCAAGGGAAAATAATTTAATGCTTTAGATCTTTTATAGTCTGTATCCAAAACATATACATGCTTTGTTTGAGACGGAAATTTTCTGGCAATTTTATTAGAAATCTTTGCCAATGACTTAGTAGGAGCAATCCCTACAGATGTTGGTATCCCCGTCCATTTTAAAATTGTATTTCTCATTTTTGAAGCATAGCTGAACAGGTCATAATTTTTATATCCTTCAAATTTTAAAAAAGCCTCATCAATACTATAAATTTCAACGTCTGGAATGAAGTTTGAAATTGTTGTCATTACACGATTACTCATATCTGCATACAAAGGATAATTTGAAGACAGAACAATTACATTATGCTGGTTGATGAGTGATCTATATTTAAAAATAGGAGCTCCCATAGGTATTCCTAATCGCTTAGCTTCGTCACTTCTAGAAATAGCACAGCCATCATTATTAGATAATACAACTACAGGCTTACCGTTTAAATTTGGATTAAACACCCTCTCACAAGAGACATAAAAATTATTACAATCTATTAAAGCAAACATGGTATAAATATAGGTTTTTAAAGATTTAAAAATTATAATATTTCAGAACTTATTTAACAAAAAAATAATTTGATAAGTATAGGCAAATAAGTACTTTTAAAAAATTAATTTTTGATTCAAAATCATGAAAAAAACTCTCCTAGCAATATTAATTTTTCAAATAATTACAACACACATAAACGCACAAGAAAATAAATCAGAAATAGAACTTGATCAAGTTGAATTAATTTCTAGTCCAAGAATAGAAATTAAAAATACAGATAATTCAATTAATGTTTTAACGATCTCAAGAGAAGAAATTCAAAAAAGTACAGCGACGAATGTTAGTGAGTTGCTACAACAAATAGCAGGACTAGATATAAGAAGAAGAGGTGCAGAGGGAATGCAAGCAGATCTTTACATAAGAGGAGGCTCGTTTGATCAAACTTTATTATTGATTGACGGAATAAAAGTTGAAGACCCACAAACCGGTCATCACACAATGAATATGACACTACCGTTAGAGGTCATAGAAAAAATAGAAATCACAAAAGGATCGGCAGGAAGAATATACGGACAAAATGCATTTAACGGAGCTATAAATATTATTACAAAAAAAGATATTGAAAATAATATTTCTTTGAATCTTACGAGAGGGTCCTTTGATCAAAAAAGAGCTGCGGTTACAATGCAAAGAAATTTGAAAAATTCTGATTTACTAATTAACTATAACAGAAAAGAGTCTGAGGGTTACAGGTATAATACAGACTTTAAAAATGATGAGTTTTTTATCAAAAGTAATTTTAAAATAAAGGATCAGAATATCTCAGCTATTGGGGCATTTAATGAAAGAAAATTTGGTGCTAATGGATTCTATGCAAGCCCTGCAGCAATTGATCAATATGAAGAAACGCAAGCCAGTATAGTTGGATTAAGCACAACCTACAAAAAAGATAAATTAATCATTAAACCTAAGCTCTATTGGAAGAGAAATCAAGACATGTATGTGTATTTAAGACAAGACCCTTCGGTTTACAGAAATCTGCATATCTCTAATAAAGTTGGAGTTGAAATTAATGCATCTACCCCAAACGCCATGGGTAATTTAGGGATAGGTTTTGATTTGTCAAAAGTTTCCTTAAGCAGTAATAATCTTGGTGATAGAAATAGAACAATGTTAAATATATTCATTGAACAAAAAATCGATTTTAAAAATGAAAAAATTGATTTAACACCTGGTGTAGCTATCACATATTTTTCCGATGTATCAACAAGGCTGAACTATCAAAGTAATTTTTTTAATAATCTATTTTTCTATCCAGGGATGGATTTGGGATACAGAGTTAACCAAAACCTGAAACTTTACAGTAATGTAGGTTACACATACAGAATACCCACATATACAGATTTGTTTTATTCAAGCCCTACCACATTAGGAAATGAAAATTTGAAACTTGAAAAAGCCCTTACCAAAGAATTTGGTTTAAAGTATTTAAAAAATAATTTTAAGCTTAGTATGTCTTTGTATCAAAGAGATGCGTCAGATATAATTGATTATGTAAAAAATAATGAGGCTGAGCCTTGGCAAGCAAGTAATATAAGAGAAATAATTACCAATGGTTTTGAATTAAATATGGGATATAAATTCTATTTGGGTGCTTTTAGAGCGCAAAATATTAATATAGGGTTTAGTAATATTAATGATGAGCTATTAGAAACTAATTTTGCTTTTTCAAGATACGCTCTGAATTCTTTAAAAAATCAAATTACTGCTACTTACATGTTTGAAGTTAACGAAAAGATTTCATCTACTTTATCATATAAGAACACAGAAAGAGCAGTTGAAGAAAAGTATACGGTTATTGATTTTAAAACAATCTATAAGCTTGAGAAATTCACCCTATCGCTAATATTAAATAATATATTAGATACAGAATATTCTGAAACAAATCTGGTTCCAATGCCAGGATTTAATTTTTTGGTTGGAATTAAATACTCTATTATCTAATATCTTTTAACTTTTGGTATATAAGATCATTCTCCCAGCCCCTGTATGTAAAGTAGTTTATAAAAGATCTTTTCTTTTGATCTGTTGAGCCTTTTAAAAATTTAATCTTATTTGTTGAAAATTCATTGAAGTATTTTATATATTCCTCTTCGTTAATTTGATTAATATGTATATTAATTATTTTTATATCAATACCTTTTAACCTCAACTCATACTTCAACTTAATTCTTCCCCATTTTTTTATTCTAAGCTTTCCTTGAATAAACATCATAGTATATCTTTCTTCATTTAAGTAATCATTATCAATCAAATATTCTATAATATCATTGGCAGATTTTGAGCTTACTTTCAGTGAAAATAATTTATTTTTTACTTCCTTAACGCACCTCTCTTGATAAAGGCAATAAGATTGAATTTTTTCAATTATAATCTTATCATCTTCAGTAAAACTAGTAGGCATAGCTGAGAGATAAAATAAAGTTTAATCCAGGAGCTGAAATTCCTGATGAATAGGGTCTGTACAATTTATTTGTTATATTCTCAACAGTAAAATTGATGTTTAACATTTTGGAAAAAGAATATTTTGATCTAACATTAAATGTCATCCATGAGGGTGAATATGGGTTGCCATTTTCATCCAATGCGTACATGTAAGGTTTCGCCCTTTCAGACTCTGCAAGATTATTAAATGATATTTTAGAATTATAATTCAAATATGTATCAATTGTAAAATCTCCATTATTATAAATCAAATGAAAATTACCGTAATTTGGGGGTATATGCCTAACTGGCATTCCAAAAGGTAAATCATCCAACTCATACCCCGCGATTAAATTGTGCTGAGATTTTATACGAAAGTTTTTGTTTAAAAACATATTTATCCCAAATTCAATTCCGTAGATAAAAGACCTTGAGCTGTTTTGAAGTGCTTGAATTTGGGATAGTTCTCCGTCATAAATTATTTCTGACACACCATTACTCAGTGTAAAATCATCCCTTATAAATGAATTATATAAATATGTTACATATGACGAAAAATCTAACTCAATATTGTTCTTTGTTCTAAAGTAACCTCCAAACTCAAGTCCAAAAGATCTTTCTGGTTTTAAATCAGGGTTTGGAACAACTACACTTCCAGGTTCAGAATCAAAAACCTTAGCAAGATCATCTATATTTGGAGATCTAAAAGCTGTATTGACATTAAACTTCCAGTTATTATAAATATTTCTAACCCAGCTTAGCCCTATACCTCCAACAAATGCTCCATTTTCAAGAGTTGTATTTTCATACATAAAATCATAATAAATATTATTTTGAGATAAATCTGATTTTAATACTGTTGAACTATATCTTACACCACTTTGGAAAAATACATCCTCAATAATTTTAGTCTTGTAATTAATGTAAAGTCCCAAGGAATTCAGAGATGAATTATCAGGATATCTAGTTGAAATTGAGGTTTCAGATAAATCACTAATATTAACACTTTTAGCAAATGAACCAAGCTGATTTTCAATTATCTCGAGCCCATATGTAATATTAGAATTTTCTGATATTTTTTTAAAAAAATCAAGATTTAGAGAAAATATATTCAATTCCTCTTCTCTTGATTTTAGAAAACTATCACTAAACCCTCTACTGTTTCTGCTTTCTGAGAATTTCTGAAATGAAGAGCCAAATTTTAACTCATCATAAAATTTAGTTTCTTTTGGAATGTAAGTTAATTGGCTATTGATTAATAGCCATTCCTGAGGCCCGTAATACCACTCTGAATAATAAAGGCCTTCGTTTTCATTAGTTCTTATAAGCCTATCATATCTAGGAATATTTCCAGTTTTTGAAAAATGAATTCCTATATCAATACTTAAATTTTCGTTTGGCTCGTAAAGAACCTTTTGCATAAAATTAGTTTGGCTGTATCCTGTATTTCTCTGAACCCTTGGGTTTGAGTTAGTTACTAATACATCATCGCCTGCTGAATTTTGAGTAACATAATTTGGTCTTAAATAATCTAATGGTCCGTGAATTCCCATAGTTAAATCATCGAAGTCTGATTTTGAAAAACTAGATAAAAATGCTATTTTTTCCAATCCGTAATTAAAGTCTATGTGATACATTTTTTCATTTGAAGCAGATGAGTATCTGGAATTTATATTTATTTGAATATTTGGATTTGAATCATTTGATAACTTGGCTTTTTGAGTGTAAAAATTCATAACTCCGCCTATTGCATCGCTCCCATACAAAACTGATGCTGACCCCATAATAACTTCAGTATTTTCAATATTCATTGGAGAAATTGATATAACGTTATGTATATTTCCACTTCTAAATATTGCATTATTTAGTCTTACACCATCAACCGATAAAACCAGTCTGTTTGTTGATAAACCTCTTATCATTGGGCTTCCACCACCTAATTGACTCTTTTGAATGTACACATAACCACCTCTCTCAAGTAAATCTGCACTTGTCATTGGATTTGTAAATTCAATCATTGACCTATTAATTTGAGTTACTTTTTTCGGGACCTCTCTAAACTTCTGTGAAAATTTTGAAGCTGAAATTACTACTTCATCAAGTAACTCATTATCATAAGATAATATCAACGTATTTTTTAGTTTAGACTTTGGGAGTTTTTCCTCCTTGAATCCATATTGCTTTATAGTTAAAGTATCATTGCTAGAAAATTTGTCAAGACTTACATTTCCAATTTTATCTGTTGTCTCATAATTACTTGAATCACTGAAAATTGATGCTCCAATTACAGGTTTATTATTTTCATCGATAATGGTTATATTCTGAGAGAATCCTGTAATTGTCCACACTAAAAAAAAATAAAACTTGTTCACGGTTAAAATAATTTTCTGAGAACTTCAAGTGACTTTACAGAGACAAAACTTTCAATGTGTAGCTTATAATAAAGAATGATATTATCAAGTAAATTTTTTCTTTGCACAGAGTTAATGGTTAGTGAATTTAAATCATCAAAATTTATGCCTAAAATCATATTAAAGCATTCTAATTCTTCGTGTGAAATAAGATACTTTGAATCCTCAGTATTTGTATAACAACCATGTTGCAAATCAAAAAATTTATAGTGATTGTTTTCAGTTTCAGGGAAGAAACCTAAAAACTTAGATAACTTAATTAAAAAAGCTAAATGAAAAGAAGAATTAAATTTAGTGTCATCATAGTACTTAATTGAATCCTCAATAAAAGTAAATAATTCGAAATCTTTTTCTTGATGAACTAAAATTTTAGATAAAAACTCTGATAAAAAAATAACAACACCCATTTTTTTATAATCGGTATGAATGGTCTTAAGACTAAATTTATTTTCAAAATCTTTAAAATAATGTAAGCTTTTTTTACTGTTAAAATCAAATTCAATTTCAAGCAATGAGAGTTGTTGAAAGTAATTTGTTTTATTCTTTTTAGATCCTCCCCTTACAATAAAAGATGTAACGCCCAACTCCCGAACCAATAACTTTACAATTAGATCATTGTCTCTATACTTAAGCTTACTTAAAACAATAGCACTTGAGGAAATAATCATTAGCGAATTATCATTAGTTTTAAGATTTTTGTCTCATAAGATTCCAAATCCGAAAGCATTAAAATATAAACACCTGAAGCAACATTTTGATTTCTCAAGTTTTTGCCATTCCAAAATGCAGTTCCACCGTCAATTTCTAAGTTAAAATTTCTGTATCTAGAGTTAATATTGGATTGAGCCTCAGCTACCAAATTTCCTGCTATATCAGTAATCTTAATATTAACATTTTCGGTCAAACCCTTAATTTTAATCTTGTCTAATTGTGTATTGAATTCTGGTCTAACAGGGTTTGGATAAACAAAAGCATTTGAGAAATTCTCAGAACTTGAACTGCTGCCTGTGTTAAAGCTTACTAATCCCCTATCAGTTGCAAAATAGACCTTTCCATTTACTGAATTTACAGAAATATCATTAATATTATTTGAAGGGAGTGGTGAATTTTCCTTAGTAAAGTGATAAACTGTTTGTTGACCATTAGGTGAAAAATAAAATACACCAGAACCAATTGTTCCAACCCATTTATTGTTTGCACCATCTACTTCTATATCTGTGATATATTGTTGTTCAAGAAGCTCCCTTGGAATACCATCTTCTAAAATCACAATCTTCTGCGTTGTAACGACTGAGGCATCAAAAAAGGTAGATGTATTATATAAAACCCTAAGACCCTGCACTGTACCAATCCATAAATGATTATTATTATCAACTGCGATTGATTTTACATATGACGATGGCATATCTGATTGGTCTTGACTAAATACTTTTCTAAGTCTAATATTTCCTGAATCATTATTAAACCCTATTAATCCAGATCTTAAGCTGGCAATCCATTTATTACCATAATCATCTATCTCAATGTCATTAAATCCAAGTTCATCCTGAAAACCATCATTTATAATTTCAGTAAAATCATAACTATTCCAACTATTATTATCAAGGCTAAATGATTTCAATGGATTATCAACTCTAGAATTTAAAACCCACAAATCTCCATTTTCATCAAATTCAATATCGGAAATTCTAATACTTTCATATTCAGAATCAGAAGTTAATAAAGTTTCTAATCCGCTATTATTATTATCATATAATTCAGTGAAATTAAAATTATCCATTTCAATTAATCCCCCATGAAATGAACTTATAAAAACATTATTATTATCAAAGGGGTTTATAGAAATATTATTCAGATTAACTGCTTGATTTGGTATAGAATCCTTAGTTATATTGAACCAACTTTCTAAATTTTCATCATAGCTGCTTACACCACTATATTTTAGAGGGTATGGATTAAAATATTCTGAATAACTTCCAAATGAAACCCATGTATGATTATTTAATGTTTCAACAGAAAATATATTATTTTCTAATGGACCATCAGGCTTCAGATATGAAAAGCCACTATCACCATTTTCTATTACCAAAACACCTTTTTGTTCTGTAGCAATATATGTTTTGTTGTTTTTTATAATTCCATCATTGAAGACTGTCATATATGTTTCAGATTCAAAAAGATTTAATATTTGTGATAAATCATTATTATAAACTATACAATTAACATCTGAAATAATAATAATTTTTGAGTCATTAATACTAACATTTTTTATTTCATTTTCTAATGTCGATAAAGTAATTATTTCTTCATTTTCTATACTCATCAAATTAAAGTCATCGTAGAATAATATATTGTTTTCATTTATCAATAACTCATATATGTTGCCGGCATAAATTACTTGCCAACTGTTAAAGTCAATTAAATTAGATTCTAAGTTTGCTCTAAAAATTCCCAAATCCGGACTCGATGCATAAATATAATTTTCATCAACAATGGTACTGCTGATATTGAGCATTGAAGCAAAGTTCCCGATATAATATGTATCACCAAATTCAAATGCATTTATATCATAAACAGATATTCCATATCCGGTTGAGATTAATAACCGCTCTCCGTTTTGATAAAAATGATTTATTTTTTTTCTGTCAGCAGGAATTGTAGGCTTATTTAATATATCATATATATTAATTATTGAATTTGAATTTAAATTAATAATCTGTAAGAATCCACTACTATATCCTATTGCAATAAGATTATTGTTTTCAGAGTGATAAAAAGCTGAAATTTCATCTCCAGATAATTCATTTAATGTATCAAATTTTTCTATTTGAGAATTAAAGATATTATAAGAAAAAATCGAGTTGTATGAAGCGAAATAAATCTCATTTACACCTGCAGCAATTGAGGGTATTGAATTGTAGGAAAAATATGTTTCCCACCCTGAATATGCTGATGAATTAGTTTCAATTGAAAGCTTGTTTTGTTGAGTATATAAAAGGGATACCGTAAAACAGAAAATGAAAAATAATCGGACCTTTAACATATAATACTAAGCAGTTATGTCTAATAAACGACAAATATACCAGTATAATATGTATAAAGTAAAAAATTAGATTACTCCTTGAGCTAGCATAGCATCAGCAACTTTTACAAAACCGGCAATGTTTGCACCTTTAACATAATTAACATATCCGTTTTTTTGCTTTCCGTGTTCGATACATGAATTGTGTATATTCAACATTATTTCACGGAGTTTTTTATCTACCTCTTCGCGGGTCCAATTGTACCTCAAGGAATTTTGAGTCATTTCTAAACCTGAGGTTGCTACTCCACCAGCATTCGCAGCTTTTCCTGGAGCAAACAATATTTTTGCTTTGAGGAAAACTTCAATTGCATCTTTAGTTGAAGGCATATTTGCACCTTCACTAACACATTTACATCCGTTATCAACTAGTATTTTTGCATCTTTACCATTCAATTCGTTTTGTGTTGCGCACGGAAGAGCTATATCACATTTTACAGACCAAGGAGTTTTACCTTTTTTGAAAACAGCTTTTGGATATTTTTTTACATATTCACTGATTCTTCCTCGTTGAATATTTTTTAGATACATTATAAATTTTAATTTTTCCTCATCAATTCCTGATGAATCATATATGTAGCCTGATGAATCAGACATTGTCAATACTTTTCCTCCAAAATGTAATATTTTTTCAGCAGCATACTGCGCAACATTTCCTGATCCTGAAATAATTACTTTTTTTCCCTTAATCCCGTCATTATTCTGTGCTAACATGTCTTGAACAAAGTATACTGTACCGTAACCAGTTGCTTCTGGTCTAATTAATGAACCTCCCCATGACATACCTTTACCAGTTAAAACCCCAGTAAACTCGTTAGCGAGTTTTCTGTATTGACCATACATGTAACCAATTTCTCTCCCACCAACCCCTATGTCTCCAGCCGGAACATCTGTATTTGGTCCAATATGTCTATATAGTTCGGTCATAAATGCTTGACAAAATCTCATAATCTCGTTTTCGCTTCTACCCTTTGGATCAAAATCACTACCACCTTTGCCACCACCCATTGGTAAGGTTGTTAAACTATTTTTAAAAACCTGTTCAAAAGCTAAAAATTTTAAAATGCTCATATTCACGGAAGGGTGAAACCTCAATCCTCCTTTATAAGGACCAATAGCTGAATTCATCTGAATTCTATATCCTCTATTTACCCATATTTCCCCTTTGTCATCAACCCACGAAACTCTAAATGCTACAGCTCTTTCAGGCTCACACATTCTCATCAAAATATTTTTACCGTGATAAATATCATTTTCTATAATGTATGGAATAACCGTTTCTGCAACTTCTTCAACAGCCTGCATAAATTCTGGTTGGTGTCCGTCTCTTTTTCGAACGATGTTTAAAAAAGCGTCAATCTTTCTTTTCATAATTGATAATTTCCCTAACCTATAATAGGCCAAAATTAAATATTAAATAAAATTAGGAATTTAAAATTTTTGTTTTACTAAAAAAACCTAGAATAATTAACAATTTTATAAAAAAGCATTTTTCAAATCCTCGATTAAATCATCAACATCCTCGATTCCTACACTTAATCTAATTAAAGAATCTGTAACGCCAGATTTTTCTCTTTCCTCTACAGGAATACTAGCGTGCGTCATAGTGGCTGGATGTCCACATAATGATTCAACTCCTCCAAGGGATTCTGCTAAAGTAAATAAATGTAGTTTTTCTAAAAATTTTATAGTTTGCTTCTTATTGAAATCTTTAATTCTAAACGAAAGCATTCCACCAAAACCTGACATTTGTTTTTTTGCAACGTCATGATTTTTATGAGAATCCAAACCAGGCCAATATACTTTTTCAACCATTTCATGGTTATTTAAAAAATTTGCAACCTTATGCGCATTTTCACAATGTCTTTGCATTCTTACATGTAATGTTTTAATCCCCCTCAATGTTAGAAAACAATCTTGTGGGCCTGGAACTGCACCACTTGCATTTTGAATAAAATATAATTTTTCAGCAATTTTATCATCATTCAACATTAAAGCACCCAGTACAACATCACTATGTCCAGCTAAATATTTAGTAGCAGAATGCATTACTATATCAGCACCTAAATTTATAGGATTTTGTAAGTAAGGAGATGCAAAAGTATTATCGACTACCAATAGTAAATTTTTTGCCTTACTAATTATTGAAAGTGCTTCAATATCAAAAATATTTATCATTGGATTTGTTGGAGTTTCAGCCCAAATAACTTTGGTGTTTTCATTAATTAATGATTCTACATCAGAAACATTATGTAAAGATGTAAAATGAAATTTTACTCCATATTTTTCAAAAACCTTTGTAAATAAACGAAAGGTGCCGCCATATAAATCATTAGTACTTATTACTTCATCACCAGGGCTAAGTAATTTGATAATTGCATCAATTGCAGCTAAACCAGACGAAAAGGCGACTCCATATTTTGCATTTTCAAGACTTGCAAATGAATTTTGTAGAGCTGTTCTTGTTGGATTATGGGTCCGCGAGTATTCAAAACCTTTGTTAACACCAGGTCTTTTTTGAGCATAAGTAGATGTTTGGTAGATTGGCTGCATAACAGAATTAAATGCAGGATCAATTTTTTGTCCTCCGTGAATTGTTTTGGTGTTAAATTTCATAATTCTAAAAATTAATATAAAGCATAATAGCTCCAAAACAAAAGTATAGATTATCTTTAGAGAATTCAATAAATTTTATGGATAATAGAATCCTTGGACTTTTGGCGGCATTGCTAGCAACTTCAATATTTGGATTTAATCATACAATTGCTAAGGAGCTCATGCCAGATGTATTATCGCCAAACGCATTATTGTACTGTAGAGTTTTTGGAGCTGCAGTTCTTTTTTGGTTTATATCATTTTTTTTAAAATGGGAAAAAGTAGAAATTAAAGATTTTAAGCTTATTGTCATATGTGCATTTTTTGGAATGGGATTAAATATGATAACATCTCTTCACGGGCTATATAATTCGACTCCAATCAACAGTGCAATCATCACAACACTTGCTCCAATTTTTATTTTTCTTATTTCTGTAATCCTTATAAAAGAAAAAATTACCAAGAGAAAATATTTGGGTGTTTTTATAGGATTTTGCGGGACATTAACCCTAATACTACTCAATGAAAAATCTGTAATTAATGCTCCCAATATAAACCTTGGGAATTTTTATTTTTTTATAAATAGTCTTTCATATGCGCTTTATTTTGTTTTGGTCAAACCACTTACCAAAAAATACAATATGATTACAATAATGAAATGGCTATTTCTGTTTTCGATATTTATTAATATGCCGTTTGGGTTAATAGAGTTTTCTCAAATCAACTGGGTTGAAATTTCTGGAACTTCTTTACTTAAAGTATCTTATGTGGTAATATGTACTACATTTTTGGTCTATTTGTTGAATTTGTACGCCTTGAAAAATTTAAAAGCTTCAACAGTAGGGATGTTTATTTATCTCCAACCGGTAATAGGAATTTTATTTGCTATCTATCGAGGAGCTGATAAATTAACACTAGCTGATATAAGTTCTGTTCTTCTTGTTTTTACAGGAGTATATTTAGTTTCTAAAAAAACCAGCAAAGCAACTTAAAAATCTATTCATATATTTGCTTAATATATGATTAAAAATGATTAAGTCCATGACTGGCTATGCCAGTGAATCTTTCATAATTAATTCAACAAAATTCATTGTTGAAATAAAATCTGTTAATAGTAAAATATTAGATTTAAACATACGATTCCCTCATTTTCTAAAAGCTTATGAAAATGATCTAAGGAAAGAAATTTCAAATAAACTTCACAGAGGAAAAATAGAAATTAATGTTAATTCTGAAATAGGTGCAAATACAGATGAAGTAAGTATTAATAAGGAAATTATCACCAACTATATTCAACAACTTAAGCAATTGAATGACATTAGCTCAGATGAGAAAGACTATTTGAAAATGGCGATGAGACTACCAAATGCATACTCATCAAAATCAATTGAATTGAATAATACTGAGATTAATAATATTATTGATAAAATTTCAATAGCTATAAAAAACCTCAATGATTACAGGGCTAAAGAAGGTTCAGAAATGGAAAAAGATTTCAAAAATAAAATTTCTGTAATTAAAGAGTTATTAGGTAATATTGAAAAAATTGAAAAGGATAGAATATCAAAAAAGAGAACTAAATTACTTGATGAATTCAAAAGAATTGAATTAGAGATTGATAATAATAGACTTGAACAGGAAATGATTTATTATCTTGAAAAATATGATATAAATGAAGAAATAATCAGGTTAAAAAGTAATATTTTAATTTTTGAAGATGCCTTACATTCAAACGAACCGGTAGGCAAAAAACTTGGATTTATTTGTCAAGAAATTGGTCGCGAAATAAATACAATTGGTTCAAAAGCAAATGATGCAAGTCTTCAAAAGCTTGTTATTGAAATGAAAGATAACCTAGAAAAAATTAAAGAAAACATTTTAAATATTCTTTGATGAGTAATTCAAAATTCATAGTGATTGCAGCTCCCTCTGGCTCAGGAAAAACAACGATTGTTAACAAGCTACTTAAAGAGAAAAACCTAAACTTATCTTTTTCAGTTTCAGCAACATCAAGAGCGCCTAGAAATAATGAATTAGATGGATTAAATTATTTCTTTTTGAGTAAAGATGAATTTATTAAAAGAATTGAAAACAAAGAATTTATAGAATGGGAAGAGGTCTATGAAAACACCTACTATGGAACACTAATCTCAGAATTAGAAAATTCATCACAAAAGAATTTAATTTTTGATATTGATGTTGTGGGGGGGTTAAATATTAAGAAAAAATTTCCAAAACAAACAATTACAATTTTCATTAAACCGCCAAGTATAAATGAACTTGAAACAAGATTAATAAATAGAAATTTGGACTCAGACTCTAGTATAAAAACTAGAATTAATAAGGCTAAAGATGAAATATTATTAGCGGATAAATTTGATTACATTGTTGAAAACAATATTCTTGAGACAAGCTATAGTAAAGTATTAGAATTGGTTAATAGTTTCATAAATGAGTAAAGAAAAGATAGGTTTATTTTTTGGCACGTTTGATCCTATTCATAATGGACACTTAAAAATTGCTAAATATATTACTGAAGAAAAATTAGCTGATAAAGTTTGGCTTGTAGTAACTCCTGAAAATCCAATAAAAGTTGGAAGTAAAATATCCAGTTTTAATCATAGATTTAATATGGCTAAAATTGCAACTGAAAATTACGATAATATAATACCAAGTGATTTAGAAGTTAATTTAAAAAAACCTAATTATACTATCGATACATTGGAATACATTTCAAACAAACTAAAGGATATCGAATTTAGTTTAATTATTGGGGAAGACAATTATAAAATTTTTGATACTTGGAAAGATTATAAAAAAATAATTAATAAGTATAAGATCTTTATTTATCCACGAAAAGGAACACTAAATGAAAATCTACACATAATTAATGAAAACACAATGTATATCGGAGGTCCAAGAATTGATTTGAGCTCGACTAATATTAGAAAAATCGTTTCTAATAATTCTGACCCAAAAGATTTAATTTCTAACAAGGTTATGGAATATATAAATAGTAATAAATTATACCAATGAAAGAAACCAAATTGAAATTTGGAGTAATAGGAAGTGGAAGCTGGGCAACTGCATTAATTAAAATTCTTTCTGAAAATAATAATGATATAAACTGGTATATCAGAAATACAGAAAATATAGAATTCATAAAAAAGAATTCTCATAATCCAAACTATTTAAGCTCCGTAGAGCTTAATTTAAAAAAATTGAAAATTTCTGCAGAAATAAATGAAGTTGTAGAGGCTTCTAATGTAATTATTATAGCTGTTCCTTCTGAGTATGTAAATGATGAGATGAAAAAAATTGATTTGGATATTTCAAAAAAAATAATAATATGTGCTCTAAAGGGGCTTGTCCCAGAAACCAATCTCTTATTTGGTGAACACATGCAAAAACATTTTGGTATTTCACCTAATAAGTTTTTGGTAATTGGAGGTCCTTGCCATGCAGAAGAAGTTGCATTAGAAAAACTATCATATCTTACCATTGGCTCTTCGAACTTAGAATTATGTAAAATTATCTCCGAAAAATTTAGCTGTAAGTATATAAATGTAAAAGCATCTGATGATGTTATTGGAATTGAATATGCTAGTATGCTTAAAAATATATTTGCGTTGGCTGTTGGTATTTCCAATGGTTTAGGATACGGAGATAATTATCAAAGTGTATTGATGAGTAATTCTATAAAGGAAATGAAAAGATTTATTTCAAAAAGACATAAAATTAAAAGGAATATAAATAATTCGGCATATCTAGGTGATTTACTGGTCACGGGATATTCGTCTTTTTCAAGGAATAGAATGTTTGGGAATATGATTGGTAAAGGTTATACTGTTAAAGCAGCTCAACTTGAAATGAAAATGGTTGCTGAAGGATATATTGCAACGAAAAAAGCATATCTACTTAACCTTGATTCAAAGAAAAAAGCTAAAACACCAATCATTGATGCGGCTTATAAAATTCTATACGAAAAGAGAAGTGCAAAAAAAATATTTAAAGATTTAAGTGATATAATATCTTAAAATGAAGATTTAAATTGATCTAAAAATCTCACATCATTTTCACTAAGTAATCTTATATCATCAATTTGATGAAGAAGTAAAGCAATCCTATCAATCCCCAGCCCAAAAGCAAATCCAGAATATTCATCAGGATCAATTTTACAATTTTCTAAAACATTTGGGTCAACCATTCCACAGCCCATAATTTCAAGCCAACCAGTTCCTTTAGTCATCTTATAATCAGTTTCATTATTTAAGCCCCAATAAACATCAACCTCAGCACTAGGCTCGGTAAAAGGAAAATAGGAAGGTCTAAGTCTAATTTTTGACTTTCCAAATAATTGGGTTGTAAAATATTCTAATGTTTGTTTTAAGTCTGCAAAGCTGACGTCTTTATCAATACATAGTCCTTCAATCTGATGAAAAAAACAATGAGAACGGGCAGAAATTGCTTCATTTCTATAAACTCTTCCAGGTGAAATTGTTCTAATAGGAGGTTTATTATTCTCCATGTATCTTACTTGAACAGAACTTGTATGTGTCCTAAGCAAAAAGTCGGGGTTTTTTTCTATGAAAAATGTATCCTGCATATCTCTTGCAGGGTGATGTTCTGGAAGGTTCAAAGCGCTGAAGTTATGCCAATCATCTTCAATTTCTGGCCCCTCACTAATTGTGAAACCTATATTAGAAAAAATATCAATAATTCTATTTTTAACTACAGAAATAGGATGGCGAGATCCAATATTAATTGGATCACCAGGCCTTGAAATGTCATTTATTTTTTTATTTTCAGAAGATTTAGAGCTACTCGCTTTAAGGGCTTCTACTTTATCCTGAGCTAGATTTTTTAATTCATTTAATAAACGACCAGCGTTTTTCTTTTCAGTGCTATCTAATGATTTAAATTCAACAAAATATGAATTTAATAAACCTTTCTTTCCCAAAAATTTTATTCTAAACTCTTCTATTTCAGCAATTGAATCAGATTTGAAATCTTGAATCTCCTGAATATCTTTTTTTATTTTATCTTCCATAATAATCTATTCCCAAATTTATGAAAACTTAATTAATATAATTTGATTTAATAAAATAGTTAATAATTGCTTTTTTCATGAGAATTGTTTGCTCTCCTGGCTTTAGATTTGGTAATTTTTTAATTAGCTTATAGTGAGGCCAGCCATCTTCATCTACAAAATCAAATTCATAATATCCATAATCACTTAATAATTTACAAACAGCTATATGTATAACCTCCATTTTCCTTTGCTTATTAAGTTTTTTTTGAAATTGACCTAATTCCTGTAATCCGATCAAAAAAATTATTGAATCCAAATCGATTATTTGGTCTTCTGAAAAATCAACAGAAAGTTTATTTTTTAAATTATCCCACTTTATTTTTAACTCAGATTTCAATGCTTAACTTTATTGCAATATTACCTTTACTAATATAAAGAAGTTAATATTTATTAAATTAACTTCAATGAATATTTTATTATGAGTTACCTAGATCTTTTTTTCGGATTAATAATTGCCTGGGGAGCTTACAGTGGTTTCTCAAAGGGATTAATAAAAGAATTAGCTTCAATAGTAGGAGTTATTGCGGGGATATTCTTAGCAAAAAATTTCTACCCATACTTAGATTTAAAACTAAAACCGATTTTTGAATCTGACGCAAATTTTATATCCATTCTTTCAGCTACAGTAATTTTTTTGATAACAATTATGCTGTTCAAAATTATTGCTAAAATTTTAACAAAACTCTTAAAAATAATTGCACTTGGATTACTAAATAGAATTATTGGATCTGTTTTCGGAGTTATAAAAACAGTCCTTCTTTTATGTATTTTAGTTTTTATATTTTCATATATAAATAGGCTAATAAGTATAATTGAATCAGAAAAACTTAACCAATCTTTTTTTTACCCAAAAATTGAAAAAATCAATAATCTAATAATTGAAAGTAATTATAGGGAAAATGGTAATGAGGAATGATGAAGATCTATTACTAGCTTTCCATCATTTAATTTATAACCAAATGTAAATTCCACCTTTACTACATTGTCTGAACCATCCTTGAAAAAGTAATTTCCCATTGCAATAGCTCTACTATCTTCTATAATATATCCTGAATTTTCAAAATTTACATCAACCCAGGGCTTCATAGCAAAACCATCATCTTCAGAACAAAAAGAATCATCTCCGCCTAAGAAATATGATAATGCCATTTTAAATGTTGGTCTAAATTGTTCAACAGATGCTTTTGTCGGTTTGAATAATACATCATGATTTTCAAAATCATACATTTCATTTAAAAATGAAGTAGTGTATTGAATGCACTCCGAATTGTTATGCTTTAAACTTCCGATTCTTATAATTCCTTCGCCCCATTTTTTTTGAGCTTCATGAATTAATTCTTTTGTTATCATATTATCTTAATTTCTTTATTATTAATCCAGCCTTCTTGACCATTTACTAATTTTATTTTTACCCATTCTTCATTGAAACTATCAATGATCTTTACTTTAGTACCTAGATGCAAATTAAGTAAATTCTCACTTCTTTCATTTGGCTCTGCTTTTATTTCAGTTTTTGTTGAAAAGATAATTGCATATTGTTGAACATAATTTTTTTCATAGGCATGAAAGCTAATCTTCAATGTAGTTCCAATTAGAATAAATAAAACGAATAAAAAAGTAAATGAAGCTCTTTTAAAATTAGGTTCTTTTGAAAAGAAATATAAGACAAATAGAACAAGAAAAAGGAATGATAAAATTATTGACATGTAGCTCCATGCAGAAAAACTCAGAACATTTGAAATTTTATTTAATTGACTTTCAACAAATGGTTCTGGGATTTTTGTTATATCATCAATAATTGCATTATTAACCATTTTTAAATTATTGATTGCATCTTTGTCGTTAGAATTAAGTTTCAACGATTTTTCGTAAAACAATATACTGTTTGCTATATCATTTAATTTATAAAACGAGTTTCCAAGATTAAAGTAAAGTTCGGCCGAATGAAATCCTGAATCTAAAATTTGATAATATAGCTCAATTGATTTTTCATATTTTGATTCATTATAAAGATTATTGGCCTCTATGAATTTATCATTCAAATCAGAAAAATCAGGCTGATCTTGACTGTGAAGATTATTTGAGAAAATCATCACAAAAAGAATAAAAACTACATTATGTAAATATTTCAATATCATTATCTAATATTTTTCAAGCTGCTCAATAAATTGTTTTGTCTTATTATAATCATCGCTCATTGCATCTATATT
Source organism: uncultured Bacteroidota bacterium (assembly GCA_902581145.1). GTDB lineage: Bacteria > Bacteroidota > Bacteroidia > Flavobacteriales > Flavobacteriaceae > MED-G13. The sequence goes on from CACHNE010000004.1 coordinate 49,372, forward strand.
TAAAGGAGTGTATCTGGCAAGTTGACAATTTTCAAAAATCTCAAATAATAAATCAACTGTGTTTTTTTCTACATTCATTTGCTCAAGCTTAATTTGAATAACTTCATTTTTAAAATCAGAATTCTTAACTTTTAGCTTTGTCTTTAAGTATATTGTTAATGCTTTGTCAATAGATTCATAAAATTTTTCTTTGTTTCCAATTAGGACCTTTGACTCATCTAATAGTTTATTTGTTTTATTTCGGGCAAGCTTTAATTCGTCAATCTTTTTTGAGTTATAGTTCCTAATAAACTTAGTTACAATTATAATTATAAAACAGATTATTAATGGTGTAATTAGTAAAATCCAATAGAAAATTGAATTAAAAAAAATACCATCGTTTACTTTTGAAAATTTTGTTTTGGTTTTAAAGGATGAGAATTGACTCTCAGATAATTGAATTTTATTTGTTTTAATATTCTCAGAGTTATCCTCAGAATCTAAGGAAGATTTGTAAACTCCTTCAACATCTATAAAAATCGGATCTGAATAAATGGTTTTATAATCTTCTAACTCAGGATCAAAAAACGAAAATTTTGTTTGTGGGATTGTATACTTTCCAGGGTTATTGGGCACAACTGTGTATTTATTGTTTATTTTTCCCTTAATTCCGTTAGATCTAACCGAAACATTTGATATTTTTTCGGGCTCGTATACCTCTAACGATACTGGTAAAGATATCTTTGGATCATCAAATAAATTAAAATTACCTTTTCCAGAAACAATCAAACTTAATTGAAATGCCTCATCTAATAACAATTCTTTTTTATCTGATTTAATCTCAAAATTAAAGTTCCCAACAGCGCCAGAAAAATCCAATGGCTTATTGTTAAGTGGTAATGGCTTAACATCAATAGTTGAGCTTCCAGAGGAAACAGTTTTGTTTACACTAGATGATATAAGATTTCCAAAAAAATCTCTCCTGTTTGAAGGAACCTGAACAGAAATATCTAAAGTTAATGGCTCAATTTTTAACTTACCTGTTTTCTGAGGATACAATAATGTTCTTCGTAATACAACATATCTGTAAGGTTCACCTTTATATGTGCCATTTTGAACATTCAGTGACTTAATATCAATATTATTACTCCAAAAATTAGCATATCTTGGAGCTTCCAATTCTCTCCAATTATCAACCCCAGTATCTGGTGCAACATAGAGCTTATAGATGACTGAGACTGCCTCGTTTAAAAAAGGATTGTTATCGGATAACTCCGCAACTAAGTGTATCTTTTTATCTGCAATGTAATTTGGATCATTAGGATTTGTTGGTTTATCAACGGCAGATGTTACAATAATTTGAACGGGAAGAGTTTTATAAATTTCCCCGTCTACTTCAATGGAGGCCTGACCAATTTCAAAAGAGCCTTTTTCAATTGGAGATAAAAAATATGAATAAGTTTTGGAGTATGATCTTTTACCGTTAATCCAAGAATTTCTGATTGATTGGCTTGGACCCCCAACAATTCTGAAGTTTTCAAAAGTTGGGGGTATAAAATTGTCACCATCTTTGTCAACCGAAAACTCTACTTTTACTCTTTCATTTAAACCCAATTGATTCTTACTCAATTTTGTGGTAAAATTAACTTGTGAAAAGGCTGAAAAGCCAATCAAGAAAACAATTATATGTATAAATTTATTTCTAAACATTACCAGTCTTTTTCAGAAACAACTTTTGTGCCTTTTTGTTTCTTATCATTCACTTTTGCTTGAACTTTCTTTTCAGCATTTTCCATAGCCTTCAATAAATTTTTAATCTGTTGGGGAGAAAGTTTTGATTGTTGATTCTTGTTTTCTTTAGGTTTATCAGACTTATTATCATCCTTGTTTTGATCGTTCTTATTTTGATTGTCTTTATTCTCACTATCATTATTCTGATCATCTTTGTTTTGATCGTCTTTACTCTTATTATCCTTATTCTGATCGTCTTTGTTTTGATCGTCTTTACTTTCATTATCCTTGTTCTGATCATCTTTGTTTTGATCATCATTACTCTCATTATCCTTGTTCTGATCATCTTTGTTTTGATCATCATTTTGCTGTTCCTCTTCACACTTCTTAGCCAGTGCTAAATTGTAACGAGTTTCATCATCGCTGGGGTCATTTCTCAAAGCATTTTTGTACGCTAATACTGCTTCAGAACACATTTCTTTTTTCATTAGAGAGTTGCCCAAATTGTGAAAAGCTTTATGCTTTTCAGATTTATTTTTTGCAAGTTTGGTTGATTCAATTTGTCTTGAAATTGCTTCGTCATATAGACCTTCGCTGTAATATTTATTAGATAAATTGAATGTGGCTCTTAAGTCGCTTAGTGAATCATCAATAGCAACTCTAAAATTCTTTTCAGCTTCCTCAAAGTTATTTTCAATAAACTTATTTCCTTTGTTATAAAATTTAGCATAATTTTCAGACTGAGCATAAATATTATATGATGCCAGAATGGAAACAAAAAAGCAAAAAAGTATATTATTTTTCATTGAATAAATTTAAGTTTTTTAGCCATATAGTTTTACCATCCCTCATGAAAATATCGATAACTATCAATACGAATCCAATCAAGATAAACCACTGAAATTGGTCTTTAAATTCAGAAAATTTTTGTGTATCAAATTCTTTTTTTTCAGTGTTTTCTAAAATTTCAATTACCTCATTTATCACATTTTCAGTTACAGAACCATCTATATATTTTCCTTTGGTTTTATCAGAAATATTCTCAAGATAATTTTTATTAAGTTTTGTAATAACCACCTCTCCATTGATATCTTTTTTATAGCTCATTACAATTCCATTTTTTTTAATTGGAATAGGTGAGCCCTTTTCTGTTCCGACACCAATCGAGTAAATGGTAATGTTATTTTTTGCAGCTAAGTCTGCCATTTCATAGGATAAATCATTATGATCCTCTCCATCTGAAACAATAAATAATAACCGCTCTGTTGACTGGTCTTGATCAAAATAAGTAGAAGATAATCGGATAGCTTCATCAATGGCAGTACCTTGTGATGAAAGCATATCAGTATTCATATTTTGCAAAAACATTTTAGCTGATGAATAGTCAGTGGTTAATGGTAGTTGAGGAAAAGCCTTGCCAGCATAAGCTACAATACCAATTCTGTCACCACCCAGATTATTTATAACTTGGCCTACTAGCTGCTTAGATTTTTCTATTCTACTAGGAGCTATATCTTCAGCAAGCATACTTTTAGAAACATCCACTGCAAAAACTATATCAACTCCTAGTCTTTGAAAAGTCTCAATCTTAGTTCCAATTTTAGGATTAATCATAGCGATTATAAACATTGAAATCCCAACTATCATAAAAAATATTTTTATGATAGGTTTTAGATTTGAAATGTTTGGGCTTAATCTTTCCAAATTGGACTTTGAGAAAAATAATTTCTGAGTTTTTATTTTCCAAGCTCTGTCAGAAATAAACAGTATGCTGATTAAAATAATCAACAAAAACAACCAAGACCATGATATGTTTTCTAATTCATACATTATATAAAACTTCTTAGTATTGTTAATTTCATAATCATCTCAAATGCAATTAATATAATTGCGGGTAGAAGGAAGTATCTAAACTTCTCGTCAACTGAATAATATTTAAACTCCTCTATCTCTGTCTTTTCTAACTCATCAATATCTGAATAAATTTCTTTTAGTGTTTCATTGTCTGTGGCTCTAAAATATTTTCCTCCGGTCATTTCAGAAATTTGAGTAAGTAAGTTTTCGTCAATTTCAACCTGAACATTTGCATAATTAAATTTTCCTCTTGCATCAATACCAACCGGGGATAATGCAAGACCATTTGTTCCCAATCCTATAGAATATATCTTAATTTGAAATTCTTTTGCTAACTCAGCTGCTGTTATAGGGTCAATAAATCCTGCATTATTTACTCCATCAGTCAAAAGAATAATTACCTTGCTTTTAGCCTTACTGTCTTTTATTCTATTTACGGAAGTTGCTAGTCCCATTCCAATTGCGGTTCCACCTTCAATAATATTATTGTATTTTATATCCCTAAGAGATCTTAATGTTATATTCTTATCAGACGTGAGCGGAGTTTTTGTATAACTTTCACCAGCATATTCAACCAGCCCTATTCTGTCTGAAACTCTATTTTTAATAAATTCGTCAGCAACATTTTTTAATGCATCAAGCCTGTTTGGTTTTAAATCTTTTGCCAACATACTTGCAGAAACATCAATTGCCATTATTATATCGATACCACTATTTGTTTTTACTCTAGTTGATGTATCAATTACTTGTGGTCTTGCTAGAGCAATAATGACTAATATTAATGAAATCAACCTTAAAAATTTGAATGTTGATTTTAGTTTTGAATAGAAGTTTCCTGAATCACCAAAGGCTTCTGAATTAGAAAATTTAATCGAGTTTGTTAAATTATCACTCTTTAGGAAATTCCATAAGACTATTAAAGGAATAATAGCCAATAAAATAAAGTACTCTGGATTTAAAAATTCTAAATTCATTTTTCTTCTTCTTTTAATACTTCAATTGACTTAATAATTCTTTCTCTAATCTCATCAACATATCTTTTTTCATGTGTTAAAAGAATTGCTGTTTTAAATCCTGTTTCTGTTAAAAAACCAATAACATTATAATTTCCAGATTTATACTTCTTATCACTTATTTTAAAATCTGAAGTTCCTGAAATAAGTAGACCTTTTCCTTTATTTTTTGTTTCAAATTCCTCATACTTTACAAGCATATTTTGAAGTCCCCTACTTTCTAAATCATCCAAACTTGAATCTAAAATTGATTGGAAATTTTGTGGTTCAATCTTCGATTGAGAGGAATAGTTTGAGACAAAAAATTCAATAGATTGATTTGAATTCGAGAAATAAAATTGAGATTCCATTTTATAATCATCATATAAAAACTCATTGTCGTTATTTAATCTTACCAAAGCATCAGGAGTTTCAGCAAATACTCCAGGAGACCCATATTCGGATTTTACCCAAATTTTATTTAGCAATCTAAGGTTTTTATTAAATGTTATCCTATCTAACGAATATTGAAAACCATTTATAAAACCTGAAAAAATAAACAATAAGAAAATTAAAGAAGCAGCTGAAATTGAAACAATTTTTAGTCTTTCATTTCTCAACTTCTTCTCTGCTTGTTTTTGATAATTTAAATTTTTTAGTTTTTCCTCTTCACTGGGTTCAGGTAGTAATTGTGAAAAAAGTTGAACCTCATCATTAATTATGCTAAGGTCATTTTGAATTACATTTTTTTCAGGAAGAAATTTTGCAAACTTTACCAAGTCTGCTCTTTTAAAAACATCTTCAATTCTATTGATAGATTTCTTTGAAATATTAAAAGAATTTATTTCGCTTAAGTTTTCTAGTTTTAAGATTAGCTCACCTGTAGTACTTTCTAAGGCTCTTTCATATACTTCTTTTTCAAAAAAACTTCTTAATGCATATGTTAATTCAGAATAAAAAAACTTAATATCTAATTTCGAATCAAGATTAATTTTTTCTAAATCACTTAATCTTTTCTTAATTAATTCAATAGGTCTTAATGCAGGTTTAATATTTAATAGTGGATTAAAAAAATCGACAAGTTGTCTTCTGAAAAAAAGTAAAATCAGGATTAAAAAAAGAGTGAATAGAATAATTGGGTAATTATTCATTAAACGAAGTTTGAAAATTTCTAATGTTGAAAACTTATCGAATGATGGCTTTATATCGTAGAGACCTTGCTTAGTAGTGTCAACTTCAACTAAATTAACTAAGATTTTTTTTGAGTCAGTAGAAAATAATTTATCTCCAATTTGAATCTTTATTTTTGGAATGATATATTCTCCTTCATCAAATGATGTAATACCATATTTCTTTGAAAATAAAAAACCCTCTTCAACCTCAGTTGTATCAATCTGATATTCTGAAATTAATTCGAAAGGCACAAACGAAGTTGAATCTGGAAAAATAATATTTTCCACCCTTTCAGAACTGACATCAATTGTATAAATAAGTTCTTTTCCTATTAATGTTGAATCAGATTCAACAGAAGCAGTAACATTTTGTGAAATGGATATAACGCTTTGTAAAAAAACAAAACAAAAAATTAAAATATTGAGAAATAGTTTCATCGACTCTTAAAATATTTTAATAATTTTTTTTGATAATCATCATTCGTATTACATTCAATTATTCCAGATCCTGACCTTTTAAAATAATCCACAAACTCTCTCCTTTTGGAATTATAATATTCATTGTATTTCCTTCTGATTTTTTTTGAGCTGGTATTTACTGTAGTTCGTTTTCCGGTTTCATTATCATTTATATCAATAACACCTAAATTTGGAATAATTTCTTCGGTTTTATCATATATTCTAATTCCTGTTACATCATGTCTAGAAGAAAATATTTTAAGAGAATTTGAATAATCTTTAGAAATAAAATCAGAGATAATAAAAGCGATAGATCTGTTTTTTAAAATATTGGAGACAAACTTTAAAGGAACATTAATATCAGTCTTTTTACTCTTCGATTTAAATTCTAGCAACTCTCTAATAATTCTTAAGACATGAGATTTACCTTTTTTTGGGGGGATGTATAATTCAACATTATCAGAGAATAAAATTAATCCAACTTTATCATTGTTTTTAGTTGCTGAAAATGCTAAAGTTGCCGCTAATTCTGTAACATATTCATTTTTAAAGGCTGAATTAGATCCAAAAAAATTGGAGCCAGAAATATCAATAATTAACATCATTGTTAGCTCTCTCTCCTCCTCAAATACTTTTATAAATGTGTCGTTATATCTTGCTGTTACATTCCAGTCTATTGCTCTGACATCATCTCCGAATTGGTATTGTCTTACTTCACTAAAAGCCATACCTCTACCTTTGAATGTGGACTGGTACTCTCCACCAAAGATGTGATCTGATAATCTTTTGGTTTTGATTTCAATTTTTCTGACTTTTTTTAGAAGATCTTTTGTTTCCATTGTTAAGAGTTTATGGAACAGCTATTTCATTTACAATTTTTGTGATAATATCAACAGATGACATGTTTTCTGCTTCGGCTTCATAAGAAATTCCAATTCTGTGTTGTAAAACATCAAACACCACTGCTCTTACATCATCAGGAATTACAAATCCTCGTCTATTTATGAACGCATAACATTTTGCAGCTAAGGCAAGATTAATACTTCCTCTTGGGGAGGCACCAAAAGATATTAGTGGTTTTAGTTCTGATAAATTATATTTTTCTGGAAATCTAGTGGCAAAAATAATATCAAGTATATAAGACTCAATTTTTTCATCCATATAAACTTCTCTCACAACTTTTTGCGCAGTTATAATCTTTTTAAGTGTCACGACGGGTTTCACCTTGCTTGCAGTATTTTCTAAATTTGCTCGCATAATTAATTTTTCATCATCTAATTCAGGATAGGTAATAACTGTTTTTAACATAAATCTATCTACCTGAGCCTCCGGAAGTGGATATGTTCCTTCTTGGTCAATTGGATTTTGAGTAGCCATCACTAGAAATGGCTCTTCCAACTTAAATGTTTCTTCACCAATTGTAACTTGTTTTTCTTGCATTGCTTCTAACAAAGCCGATTGTACTTTTGCAGGTGCTCTATTTATTTCGTCTGCTAAAACAAAATTTGCAAAAACAGGACCTTTCTTAACAGAGAATTTTGACTGTTTCACATTATAAAGTTGTGTCCCAACAACATCAGCAGGTAAAAGATCAGGTGTGAATTGAATTCTACTGAAACTACCACTTATCGCCTTTGATAAAGTATTGATGGCAAGGGTTTTTGCTAAACCAGGGACACCTTCTAGTAATATGTGGCCTTTTGCAAGAAGACCTATTAAAAGTTTATCCACCATATTCTTTTGACCAACAATTACTTTATTCATCTCTGATCTCAACAAATCAATGAAAGCACTTTCTTTTTCTATTTTTTCATTAATTTTCTTTATATCAACTTTGTTTTCCATGACTAAAAATTATTATAACTTTAAAATTGGTTTTGCAAATTGGTAAATCATTATAAATATCTCTGTTAACATTAGGTTAAAAAAGACCATTTTTAACCAAATATTAACATTTTGAATAACTTAAAATTTAAGACTTGAAAACTATACTTATTACCGGAGCAACAAGCGGAATTGGATTAGCAGCTGCTAAAAAGTTAGCGAATGAAAAAAATCAACTGATTTTATGTGGGAGAAGACAACGTAAATTAGATGAAATTTCTGAGGAACTTTCAAAATCTGCTAACGTATTATCACTTTGCTTTGATGTTTCAAATAAAAATGAAGTAAATAGACTTTTAAATGATCTTCCTGAGCAATTTAGTTCTGTTGATGTTCTTATAAATAATGCAGGAAATGCTCATGGGCTTGATACTATTCAAGATGGTTCGCTTGATGATTGGGATAATATGATTGATAGTAATGTGAAAGGTTTGCTTTATGTTTCTCGTGTTATCATACCAAAAATGATTGAACAAAAGTGTGGGCATATAATTAATTTAGGCTCTTTAGCAGGTAGGGAAGTTTATGAAAAAGGAAATATTTACTGCGCAACAAAACATGCGGTGAATGCAATTTCAAAAGCTATGAGAATTGATTTAAATAAAACAGGTATTAAAGTTTCTGAAATTAATCCAGGACTTGTGGAAACCGACTTTTCAAATGTACGTTTCAAAGGAGATAGTGATCGGGCAGAAAAGGTTTATCAAGGTTACAAGGCACTACAAGCAGATGATATTGCTGATATTATCGAATTTGTAATAAATAGACCGGACCATGTTAATATTGCAGATATTTTAGTGCTTCCTCAAGCACAAGCAACAAGCTCAATTATAGATAAGAAATAATTTTAATAATTCTAAAGATCAAACTTAATTCCCTGAGCTAGAGGAAGATCATCTGTATAGTTTATTGTATTTGTTTGTCTTCTCATGTAAATTTTCCAAGCATCAGAACCTGATTCTCTACCACCACCTGTATCTTTTTCACCACCAAATGCACCGCCAATTTCAGCACCGGAAGTACCAATATTTACATTAGCGATTCCACAATCAGAGCCTGCAGCTGAAAGAAATTTCTCAGCCTCTTTTAGGTTGTTTGTCATAATTGCTGAAGACAATCCTTGTGTAACATTATTTTGAATTTCAATTGCATTGGTTACTGGACCGGAATATTTTAGTAAGTATAAAATTGGTGCAAAAGTTTCTTCTTGAACAATATGAAAGTCTGGTTTTGCCTCAGCAATAGCAGGTTTGACATAACATCCACTTTCATATCCTTCACCTTCCAAAATACCACCTTCAACAACGATATTTCCACCTTCTTCAACTACTTTATCTAAAGCTTTTGAATACATATCTACAGCTAATTTATCAATTACAGGTCCAACATGATTTGATTGATCAAGTGGATTTCCAATTTTAATTTGTTTATATGCATTTACAACCGCATCACGAACTTCATCATATATATCTTCATGAATAATTAACCTCCTAGTTGAAGTACATCTTTGACCTGCAGTTCCAACTGCTCCAAAAACTGCACCCATTACAGTCATCTTAACATCAGCATCAGGGGTAACAATAATAGCATTATTTCCACCAAGCTCTAATAATGATTTCCCTAATCTAGCACCTACTTCACTAGCAACAATTTTACCCATTCTGGTTGAGCCTGTTGCAGAAACAAGGGGAATTCTCTTGTCTTTTGTCATGTATTCTCCAACTTTATAGTCTCCGTTTATTAAACAAGAAATTCCTTCAGGCAAATCATTGGCTTTTAATATATCAGCTATAATCTTTTGACATGCAACTGAGCAAAGTGGTGTTTTTTCACTTGGTTTCCAAACACAAACATCACCACATATCCAAGCTAAAGCTGTATTCCAAGACCATACAGCAACTGGAAAATTAAATGCTGAAATAATTCCAACAATACCAAGTGGATGATATTGCTCATACATTCTATGTCCAGGTCTTTCACTGTGCATAGTTAAACCATGCAACTGTCTGGAAAGTCCAACAGCAAAATCACAAATATCAATCATCTCTTGAACCTCTCCTAAGCCCTCTTGAAAACTTTTTCCCATTTCATAGGAAACCAAAACGCCTAATGGTTCTTTTAAGTCTCTTAGCTTATTTCCAAACTGTCTTACGATTTCACCTCTTTGAGGTGCAGGGACTGTTCTCCAAAATTTAAAGGCAGACTGAGCGCTTTCGATTACCTTATTGTAATCTTCAAAAGTTGTCGTTGAAACAGTTCCAATCTCTTTTCCATCAACCGGGGAATAACTGCTAATCTTTTCTCCATCACTGAAATAATTACTTCCAGTTGATGTTCCGATATTATGATTTGACAGTCCTAATTCCTTAAGTGAGTTTTCGATATTCATGATAAATTATTTAACTTGACGAAGATAAGGATTTATTAATATTTATAGTTTATGAAAAAATATTTGTGTCTGCTAATTATTATACTTTTTAGCTGCAATAATCATGATGAAAATAAGATTGCAATTGTCATTCATGGAGGTGCAGGAATTATACTAAAAGAAAATATTTCCAAGTCTAAAGAAGATTCTATTATTAATAAACTAGATGAAGCTATTTCAAAGGGGTGGAAATTATTAAAAAAGGGTGAATCTAGCGAAACAGCCGTGATTGAAACAATTAAAATTTTAGAGGACTCTCCGTTATTTAACGCAGGTAAAGGAAGTGTATTTAATAGCGAAGGAAAAGTGGAAAATGACGCATCCATAATGAGGGGTAATGATCTTAATGCTGGTGCATCATCCGGAACTTCAAATGTTAAAAATCCGATAACTCTTGCAGCCAATATTATGAATCATTCAGAGCATGTTTTTCTTTCGGGTAAAGGGGCAGAAAACTTTGCAAAAAATAGAAATCTTGAGATTGTAAACAATGAATATTTTCATACAAAATTTAGATACAATCAACTCTTGAATAAAAAAGGTGAAGATAAATATGGAACTGTTGGTTGCGTAGCAATTGATGTTAATGGTAATATTGTGGCAGGTACATCCACTGGTGGAATGACAAATAAAAAATGGGGTAGAATTGGTGACTCTCCAATTATTGGTGCTGGGACCTATGCAAATAATAATACATGTGGTATTTCATCAACCGGATCTGGAGAATATTTTATAAGAACTGTTGCCGCTTATCAAGTTTCTTCATTGTTAGAAAATCATAATTATGATTTAAAGAAAGCAATGTATAAGGTAATTCATGAAAAAATCGGAGCAATTGGAGGTGATGGTGGAATGATAGGCATTGATAAAAACTCAGATATATCAATGGAATTTAATACTCCAGGAATGTATCGAGCGTATGTCAACAAATATGAAAAAAAAGAAATTTTCCTCTATGAGGAATAAGCTATTTAATTTCTGAGATTTTAAGGGTATTCACCATACCACTTTCCTTAACCGGCATTGAAGCAAGGTTTATTACCATATCCCCTTTTTTTGCAAATCCTTTTTTATTTACAATCTCATTAATTTCTTGAATTGTCTTGTCGGTTGAAACCGATCTATTATAATAAAATGCTTTAACTCCCCATAATAAATTTAATCTGCAAAGTATTCTTTTATTAGAAGTGAAAACAATAATATTTGAATGAGGCCTCCAAGACGAAACTTGAAATGCTGTATAACCACTTTGTGTTAATGTTGTAATTGCTGCAATTTTAGTTTCATTTGCTATTTGTGCAGCATGATAACAAATAAACTTAGTAGTATATCTATTTGTCTTGATTTTCGGAGGCGACTCAGGAACAGTAATCATTTCAGAATATTCAACACTTGTAATAATCTTTGAAATCTGAGTTACTACCTCTGCTGGATATTTTCCAACTGAGGTCTCAGCAGACAGCATTACAGCATCAGCACCATCCATGATAGAATTTGCTACATCATTCACCTCAGCTCTGCTCGGCTTGAGACTGTCAATCATACTTTCCATCATCTGGGTAGCAATAATTACAGGTATCCTATGTTTCTTGGCGAGGTACACAATTCTTTTTTGCAATAATGGTACTTCTTCAGATGGAATTTCAATTCCTAAATCTCCTCTAGCAACCATTATTCCGTCAGAATTTTGAATAATATCCTCAATATTTTTTATTGCCTCTGGCTTTTCAATTTTTGCTATAATAGGTATTTTTTCATCTGATTGTTTTTCGATAATTTTTCGAAGATTTACCACATCATTAGCATCTCTAACAAATGACAATGCAACCCAATCTAGCTCTTTGGAAATTGCATAAAGCAGGTCCTGCTTATCTTTTTTAGTTAGTGACGGAGTAGATATCTTAGTATTAGGTAAGTTGACACCTTTCTTAGAGGATAATTTCCCACCTTGGATATTTCTTAATTTTACCTCATCCCTTTTATTAGTAGAAATAACTTCAAAAATCAATTTACCGTCATCAACTAATACCTTATCTCCTTTCTTAACATCTTTAGCAAAATCTTTATATGAAAGCGATGCTTTTTGTTTATTACCTATAATTTCTTTTTCTGTTGATATTGTAAACACATCTCCCTTTTTGAAAACCACACCATCCTGCATTTTTCCTACTCTAATCTTTGGCCCCTGCAAATCTGCAAGAATAGCAACATTAGTATCTAACTCCTTATTTAAAGATCGAATAAGCTCAACATGTCTATCAACCTCTTCATATGATGCATGGGAAAAATTAATTCTAAATACATTAACTCCAGCTTTAATTAATCTTGACAGCATAGTTTTATTACTACACCCAGGACCCAGCGTTGCGACAATTTTAGTTTTTTTGAATTTTATATAACTCATGAGAAAATTAAATTTTCTTTGTTTTCTAGTTTATTCTCAGAAATAAAAGATGTAATTACTCCACTAATTTCTGAAATTTTTTTTAATACTTTATCTACATATTTCTTATTTGCAATATTTTCAATAATAAGAAAATAATCAACTGACTTTTGTTGGCTTAAAAGATTCATTTCATTTGAAGCCATATTTCTCAGACCAAATAAACTTAACTCTTCTTCAGAATTTTTTTCTAAAACTAATGACTTATTAGAGAAAAAGATCCATTTCAAATATTTTGTATCATCTAAATATTCATATTGCGAGTAATTTGCATCTTGCTCTGCAAAATAAATATCATTGTTTTTCCTTTTTAAACCAATATTTAGTTTTTTGTTTAAAAAAAATGCCAATCTAAATTCATCTAAGTCTGAACGAATTGCGATTAGATGATAATTTTCAGGAAATTGATTTAATTTTAATTTATGGTTATTCAAAATATGAATTTCTCTGTAAAGATAAGCTTATTCTATTAATTTTGATTTTGATGTTTTAAAATATCTTCTTGAAACATGAAAAATGCTCTCTTTGAAGCTTTTTCCTCAGCTTTTTTCTTTGATGTATCTCTTGCTTTTGCTATTACTTTATCGTCTATTGATAGTTTAACGGAAAAGTGCTTTATCGAATCGTTACCAGTATCTTCAAAGGTTTCGTAATTGTACTGCTTCTTATTTTTTTGGCACCACTCAATAAATAAACTCTTGTAACTGATGATTTTATTTTTAAGTCTCTCTAGATTCACGTGAGGATTAATCACGCGATCAAATATAAATTTCTTACAATGAGGGTAGCCGCGGTCAAGAAATATAGCACCAATAAGTGCTTCAAAGAGATTACCATGAATATTATCTCCATAGTTTTCTTCGGAAATATTTGAATCAACAAACTGTAGCAGATTTAATTCCAAGCCAAGTTCATTTAAATGATTGCGGCTAACAATTTTTGATCTCATTTGAGTTAGGTAACCTTCTGAACCGGTGGGAATGTTTTTAAATAAATATGAAGAGATGATAGAACTTAAAATAGAATCACCCAAAAACTCTAATCTCTCATAGTTGACAGCTACTCCATTTAAATCTTTTTTATTTGAAGAGCGATGGGTAAAGGCTCTCTTGTAATACTTGATTGATTTTGGTGTAAATTTTAAGAGATTTTTAATGGGTCGATAAAATGGGTCCTTTTTTAATTTTATTAATTTATAAAAATTAAAATTCATACTAATCCCATTTTTTAAATAATACACATGCATTATGCCCACCAAAACCGAATGTATTACTCATTCCAATTTTCGCATCCCTTTTTTGTGCTTTATTTAAGGTTAAATTTAACTTTGGATTGATATTTTCATCTATATTTTGATGATTAATGGTAGGAGGTACAATACCATTTTTGAGAGATAAAATAATAGAAATTGCCTCAACTGCTCCAGCAGCACCCAGCAGGTGGCCTGTCATTGACTTGGTTGAGTTAATATTAATGTTAGGAGCATGATCGCCAAAAATATAATCAATAGCTTTTAATTCAGCCACATCACCTAAAGGTGTAGAAGTACCATGAGTATTAATCAAATCAACGTCATTGACACTAACTTTTGAATCATTTAAACAGTTTTTTATTACAGCTTTTACACCATTTCCTTCAGGGTGAGGAGCAGTAATATGATGAGCATCTGATGAAAGACCTCCTCCAAGAAATTCTGCATAAATCTTTGCACCTCTTGCCTCAGCATGTTCATATTCTTCAAGAATTAAAGTTCCAGAACCTTCACCTAATACAAAACCATCACGAGTAGAATCAAAAGGTCTGGATGCAGAATGAGGTGAATCGTTTCTGGTTGAGAGTGCATGCATAGCATTAAATCCTGCCATTCCAGCAATATTTACACCAGCTTCACTGCCACCAGTTACAATAACATCGCAATAGCCTAATCTTATATAATTCAAAGCATCAACCATAGCATTTGCACTTGAGGCACAGGCAGAAACAGTTGTATAATTTGGCCCCATAAATCCATAATTCATAGAGATATAACCAGGTGTTATATCGGCAATCATTTTAGGAATGAAAAATGGGTTGAATCTAGGAGTTCCATCTCCTGAGGCATGGTCTAACATTTGATTTTGAAAAGTTTCAATTCCTCCAATACCTGACCCCCATATTACACCTACACGTAATTTGTCAATTTTTTCTAAATCTAAACCAGAATCTTGTATCGCCTCTTCTGTTGAAACCATACCATATTGAGTGAATCTATCCATTTTTCTTTGTTGTTTCCTGTCAAGATGAAGGGAAACATCAAAGTCTTTTAATTCACAAGCAAAGTTTGTTTTGAATTTCTCAGTATCGAAATATGTGATTGGGGCTGCACCACTTTTACCTTCAATAAGGCCGGTCCAAAAATCATTAAGATTGTTCCCAATTGGGGTGAGAGCTCCAAGACCAGTAACAACTACTCTCTTTAAAGCCATAAAAAAATATTATGAATTCTCTATATAAGAAATCGCCTGACCAACAGTTGCGATATTTTCAGCCTGATCATCTGGGATTTGAATATCAAATTCTTTTTCAAATTCCATAATTAATTCCACAGTATCAAGTGAATCTGCTCCTAGGTCATTAGTGAAACTTGCCTCGTTTACAACTTCACTTTCATCTACTCCTAATTTATCTACGATAATAGCTTTTACTTTTGATGCGATATCTGACATAACTTTGTTTTTTTAATTTATAATTTTGTTAAAGTGCAAAAATAAAAAACTTTATTTTAATTTAACCAATTCAAAAAAAAATTGTGAACATTAATTCTGATAAAAAAGTTAGTATTTTAATTTTTGCTTCTGGTAATGGATCTAACGCTGAAAATCTTATAAAATACTTTAAAAAAAAGCACATAGAAATTAACTGGATAGTTGCAACAAATAACTCTGAAGCAGGAGTAATTGAAAAGTGTATCAAATTAAATGTTCCTTATTTCGTGATAAGTAAGGATGAACTGAATAAAAATAGCCTATTGAAACAAATCAAAATGATTGATCCTTCATTAATTATTTTAGCTGGCTTTCTTTTAAAAATACCTGAAAAAATTATCGATTATTTTCCGCAAAAAATTGTTAATATCCACCCTTCCTTACTACCCAAATATGGTGGAAAGGGAATGTATGGAATGAATGTTCATAAAAAGATTATTGAGAATAAAGAATCAAAAAGTGGAATTTCCATTCACTATGTAAATAAATATTATGATGAAGGGGAGATTATCACTCAGAAAACTATTGAAATATCATATCCAACAAACGCATTAAATCTATCAAAAGAAATTCACAAGCTTGAAATGAAACATTTCCCTGTAACGATAGAAAAACTACTTAACAACTTTAACAATGAGTAAACAAAAATTTTATGTTGTTTGGAAAGGAAATAATCCAGGTGTTTATAAATCGTGGGAAAAATGTCAGAATGAAATAAAAAATGTAAACGGTGCGCTATTTAAAAGTTTTGCCAGTTTGGAAGAGGCAAAAAAAGCTTATGATCATGGTTATGAGGAATATAAACAAAGTTTAGATTATAAAAATATTTCAGATGGTCCTGAGTTAAATTCAATTTCTGTAGACGCTGCGTCGAGTGGTAATCCTGGATTAATGGAGTATCAGGGAGTAGATACTGATACAAAAGTGATTTTATTTAAAATGGGGCCATTTAATAATGCCACAAATAATATTGGTGAGTTTTTAGCTTTAGTTCATGGAATAGCTATTTTAGAAAAAAAATCAGATAAAAAAATTATTTATTCTGACTCGATAACTGCAATGAGCTGGGTTAGGAAAAAACATTGTCATACCAAATTGAAAAGAAATGAAGAAAATGAAGAAGTTTTTGTTTTAGTGGAAAGAGCAATCTCTTGGTTAAAAGAAAATAATTATTCCGTTATAATAAAAAAGTGGGACACAAAAAATTGGGGAGAAATTCCTGCTGATTTTGGTAGAAAATAAAACAATTATATGAGTAAAATAATAGTAGTAGGGACATTAGCGTTTGATACAATTGAAACTCCATTCGGAAAAGTTGAGGGAGTTATAGGAGGGTCAGCACCATTTGCAAGTCTTGCCGCAAAAACAAAAAATGTTGATTGCGCTATTGTTTCAATTGTTGGTAATGACTTTCCAAAAAGTTATCTAGAGCTTCTTGTTTCGAAAGAAATTGATATTTCAGAAGTTCAAATTGAAAAAAATGGTAAAAGTTTCTTTTGGTCCGGAAAATATCACGTTAATATGAACAAGAGGGATACTTTAGAAACTCAAGTAAACGTACTAGCTGATTTTGATCCTAAAATTCCTAAAAATTTTAAAAATCCAGATGTATTAGTTTTAGGAAATCTTGACCCTAAAGTTCAATTAAGTATTGTATCTCAATTTGATAAAAAACCAAATTTTATTATGCTTGACACAATGAATTTTTGGATGGATAATACTCTGGATAATCTAATGAAAATTATCTCAAAAGTTGATCTAATATGTATTAATGATGAAGAAGTAATTCAATTATCTGGTTGCTCAAATCATGATCTCGGAATAAAAAAAATTCTTACAATGGGTCCGAAATATATTATCATGAAAAAGGGTGAGTTTGGTTCTACACTATATTCTGATGAGTCTGAATTTTTCTGTCCATCATTTAAAATTGAGAAAGTTATTGATCCTACTGGTGCTGGTGATTCTTTCGCAGGCGCTTTTGCAGGACACTTAGCTCACTCAAAAAATTATTCTTTTAGCTCAATTTCTAATGCGCTAATTTATGCTAATGCAGTTGCATCATTTTGCGTTGAAAAGTTTGGTGTAGAAAACATGTTGAATATTTCAAAAGTGGAAATTGATGAGCGAATAAATTTTATTGAAAAACATAATAATTAAATGTCTTTATTAAATATTTATTTTGTTTTTTTGTAAGCATACTATTAGGAAATGAGTGATGCTATAAAACACGAGTGTGGTATCGGCCACATAAGATTACTTAAGCCACTAGAATTTTATAAAAAAAAATATGGTAGTTCATTTTATGGAATAAATAAAATGTATCTATTAATGGAAAAACAGCATAACAGAGGTCAAGACGGTGCCGGTTTTGCTTCGATAAAACTTGACGTTCAGCCTGGTAAAAGATTTATTAGTAGAATTAGATCTACAGAAAAACAACCAATTCAAGATGTTTTTGGTAAAATAAACGAAAGGATTAACTCAGAGCTTAAATCAAATCCATCAATAGTTGATAATATTGAAAAATTGAAGTTAAAAGTGCCCTATTTAGCTGAAGTTTTATTAGGTCATGTTAGGTATGGTACATTTGGAGGAAATAGTGTTGAAAATGTTCATCCTTTTCTTAGACAAAATAATTGGAAACATCGAAATTTAATCTTAGCTGGGAACTTTAACATGACTAATTCAAATGAGCTTTTTAATAGCTTGATTGAATTAGGGCAACATCCTAAAGAATACACTGACACAGTAATTATCATGGAAAAAATCGGACATTTCCTTGATGATGCTGTAAGAAAAATGTATAAAGATTTTAAAAAAGAGGGACTAAATAAACAGGAATGTTCATCTCTAATTTCAGAAAAACTTGACATTTTTAAAATCCTAAAAAAAGCTTCTAAAAGATGGGATGGAGGATACGTAATCGGAGGTATGCTTGGTCATGGTGATTCTTTCGTACTAAGGGACCCTAACGGCATAAGGCCTGCATACTATTATAAAGATGATGAGGTTGTTGTTGTTGCATCTGAAAGACCAGCGATTCAGACTGCTTTCAATGTTGGACAAAAGATGATTAAAGAGTTAGATCGTGGAAATGCAATAGTCATAAAAAGCAATGGCACCACCAAAATAAAAAGTGTAATTAAAGCAAAAGAAAATAAATCTTGTTCATTCGAGAGAATATACTTTTCTAGGGGAAATGATGCAGAAATTTATCAAGAAAGAAAAGATCTCGGTAAATTGTTAATGCCCACTGTATTAGAGGAGATAAATTACAATATCGGAAAAACTGTTTTTTCATACATTCCAAATACTGCAGAAACCTCTTTCTATGGAATGATTGAAAGTGTTGAAGAATACCTCAACTCAAGAAAAAGTGAAGAAATCATTGGTAAAAAAGGCCTTTCTGAAGATAAGATAAAAGAAATTTTATCTGTTAGACCGAGAATAGAAAAAATAGCTGTAAAAGATGTCAAATTAAGAACATTTATCACTGAAGATGATAGTCGAGATGATTTAGTTGAGCATGTTTATGATATCACTTATGGAGTGGTAAATAAAAACGATACTTTGGTAATTATCGATGATAGTATTGTAAGGGGAACGACCCTAAAAAAGAGTATTTTAAAAATGTTAGACAGATTAGATCCTAAAAAAATAGTAATTGTTTCATCAGCACCTCAAATAAGATACCCAGACTGTTATGGAATTGATATGGCTAATTTGGAAAGCCTTGTGGCTTTTAACGCAGCCCTTGAACTATTAAAAGACCGCGGCATGAATTCTTTAATAAAGGAAGTTTATGAAAAATGTAAAATTGAACTTGAGCTAGAGGATAGTAAAATGAAAAATCATGTAAAAGCTATTTATGATTTATTTTCAGCCCAAGAAATTTCTGATAAAATAACCGAATTACTAAGCTCACATTTAGAAAAAAGAGATGTTAAAATCATTTTTCAATCTATAGAAAATTTACACAGAGCATGTCCAAATTCAACTGGTGATTGGTATTTTACAGGAAACTACCCAACACCTGGTGGAAACAGAGTTGTCAACACGGCATTTGTAAACTTTTTTGAAGGAAATAAAAAAAGAGCCTACTAAAAGGACTGTTCAAATTTTTCTGAAATTACTCCCCAATTTATTACTTCAAAAAAAGCATTGATATAGTCTGGTCTTCTATTTTGATAATTTAAATAGTATGCATGTTCCCAAACATCAATTCCTAGTATTGGAGTTCCCCCACATCCGTTTGGCATCAAAGGATTGTCCTGATTTGGGGTAGAACACACTTCAAGTTGCCCATTTTTGACGCAAAGCCATGCCCAACCTGAACCAAATCTTGTTGCAGCAGCATTGGAAAAAGCTTCTTTAAAAGCTTCAAAAGATCCAAATGCTTCATCTATTGCGGTTTTTAAACCTTCAGACATAACATTTTCTTTATTTGGATTCATTATTTCCCAAAATATTTTGTGATTGTAATAACCACCAGCATTATTTCTTAACGCCATATTAGTCATATCAAGGCCAGATAAAATATCATGGATATCATTTGATTCATTTTCTGATCCTTCGATAGCTGCGTTAAGTTTGTTGGTATAACCTTGATGATGTTTTGAATGGTGAATTTCCATTGTCCTGGCATCAATATGAGGCTCTAAGGCATCATAAGAATATTCTAATTGAGGTAAACTAAAGCTCATATATTATTGTATTTATATCCCAAATTTACAATAAAAAAATTTATCAATAATCAACAACTATCATTAACTTGTATTCTTGATGATTAATACAAACTATTTTAATATTTACAACGCTTCGGCTGGTACTGGGAAGACATTTAGTTTGGTTAGAGACTATCTCATTCTTCTGTACAATTCAAATAATTTTGAGCTATATAAAAATATTCTTGCAATAACATTTACGAATAAGGCTGTTAATGAAATGAAAGGAAGAATTGTTAGATATTTAATCAACTATTCAAATTCCATTGATCCCGATGAAGTAATGATAAAAGAAATTGCAAAAGTTTCAGGTTTAACTAAAAAAGAAATATTTTCTAAGTCATCAATCATATTGAAAAATCTTTTAAAAAACTATGGTTCTTTTGAAATATCAACAATAGACAAGTTAACTCAAAAAATAGTAAGAAACTTTACTTATGAACTTGGAATTGATGCTAAATATGAAATTGAATTAGACCAAAATGAAGTTATTAATAAGGCTGTTGATAATCTGATTTCTAAAATTGAATTAAATGATGAGCGTTCAAAAAATATTATAAACTTTTCATCAGAAAAAACACAAAATGATAAAAGTTGGGATATTACAAAAGATCTAAAAGATATTGCTGAATTAATCTTCAATGAGAATAACTTTTCTGAGCTAGACTCTCTAAAGGATTCTGAAGTTAGAGACTTTAAGAAATGGAAAAAAAAATTGAGAGAAAAAATTAAAAAGATTAGCTCAGAAACCAAAATTCTTGCAGCAAAAGTAATTAAGATGATTGATGAAAGAGAAATAAGTCATGATAGTTTTTCTTTTAAATCTATTCCAAAGCATTTTATTAAAATTTCTAAAGGAGAGTTAGATAATCTATATAATAATCAAATTGAAAACAACTTAATTGATGGAAGTCTTTATCCTAAGAGAATTACTGAAAAAGATAAAATAAACATTGAGAAAATTAGATCAAATCTATTAGACATCTACAAAGTTTGTAAGACAAATATTTATAAAATAAAATTATATGAGAATATTTTAAATAACCTCTCTCCACTTTCAATTTTGAGTGAAATAAAAAAAGAAATTGAACTTTTAAAAAAAGAAGAGAACTTCATATTAATTTCAGAATTTAATAAGCTGGTTAATGAAGAAATTAAGAATCAACCTGCTCCGTTTATTTATGAAAAAATTGGAACAAAGTTTAGTCATTTTTTTATTGATGAATTTCAGGATACATCAAAAATACAATGGGAAAATTTAAAGCCACTAATAGAAAACTCTTTGTCTTCAGAAAACTCATCTTTGACCTTAGCTGGAGATCCTAAACAATCAATATATAGATGGAGAGGCGGAGATGTTGATGAGTTTATGAATCTTCTGCTTAATGAATCTCCTTTTTATTGTGAAAAAACTACAATAAATCTTAACACAAATTTTAGAAGTGCTAAAGAGATTATTAGTTTTAACAATTCACTATTTAAACATATTTCCAACTTATTAACTAATAATTTTAAATTAACCGAAATTCTAAACTTTCCAGAGCAAAATTCATTTAGAAAAGATAAAGGATATATAACTTTAAAATTTCATGATAAAAATGATAAGATCAAATCAGATGAATTTTATAATACTCAAGTGTTATCAAATGTCACAGATTTAGTTTCAAGGGGGTATTGTTATAAAGATATCTGTATTATTGTTAGAAAGAAAAAAGAAGGAATTTTAATAGGAGACTATTTAACAGAAAATAATATCCCAATTATTTCATCTGAAGTTCTGCAGCTATCCTCAAGCCCTGAGGTTTCTTTAATAATCAATTTGATTAGATATCATGTTGATAGTTCAGAATTCAATAAAATCAATATTTGTAAGTCATTGTGTGAATTGAGTTTTATAGATCAAATAAAGGAAGATTTCTTGATAGAAATTTTTGATAAAGACTTCTCAGAAATAAAAAAACAAGTTACAATTGACGAATTTAATTTCGATTTTAACAGATTGAATAGAACATCTATTTATGAAGCTATAGAATATATAATTGATGAATTTGGGATTATGAATGATGGAAACTCATACGTTCAATTTTTTCTTGATTTTGCTCTTGATTATTCAAATAAGTATCAAACTGGTTTAAACGAATTTATTGAAAACTTCGAAGAGAAAAAAGAAAAACTAAATATTATTAATCCACAAGGAATAAACGCGGTTGAAATAATTACAATTCATAAATCTAAAGGCTTAGAATTCCCGATTGTTATTTATCCTTATGCAAATATTAATATTCATGGAGATTTAAATCCAAAAACATGGATTGACATGAAAAATGATGACAACATTGATTTACAAAAGTCTATCATTAACATTAATAAAGATCTAGAAAAAATTGATGGAAATTTATATAATAGCTATCGAAATAAATTAGAAATTGACAATATAAATCTTTTATATGTTGTGCTTACCAGAGCAGTAAAAGAACTTCACATTATTTCAGAGAAAAATTTAAATAGTAAAGGAAATGAGAATATTAGCTATTACTCTGGAATATTTATTAGTTATTTAAAAAATATTGGGGTTTGGGAAGATTCAAAAACCCTATATGAATTTGGTGATAAAGTTAATGTTAAGTCTGAAAATATCTCATCGAAAAATATCACCCAAAAACGGTTTGAAGTAAATTCTCGAATTAAACAAAACATTTTAATTAACTCTAAAAACACATATTCATGGATTAATGATTTAAGCGACGCTCAAGATGAAGGAAATATTTTTCATCAGATCATGGAGGAAATTAATTCAAAAAAGGAGATTAGTATTGTGTTAAACAGATTTTATCAATCAGGCTTAATAAGTATTGGTGATATGAAAAATTATGAAGAAATGATTTTTCAGATATTAAGCCATCCAGATCTAAAAAGATACTATGATGGTGATTTAGTTTACTTTAATGAAAGAGACATAATCTCTAAAAAAGGATTTGTTTTAGTACCTGACAGATTGGTTTTTTTAAATGATACGGATGTGGTCGTTATTGATTATAAAACCGGTAAAGAAAATGATTCTCATAAAATTCAATTGAATAAATATAAATCAATTCTTGAAGAAATGAATTTTAAAGTCGCTGAAAAAATACTCATATATGTTAATGAAAAAATTAAAATATATAAGAGTAAATAATTCTCGGTAATATTGTGGATAAAGCAATGTCTTAAAAATTAAGCTTAATTTTCAGTGAAAATGACTACATTTACAGTGAAATCCGTATTTTTGCGGAAAATATTAAATAGTAAATAAAAAATTATGAAAAAATTTTACTCTCTATTCTTAACTACTTTGTTAGTTTTTGGGCTTACCACATTACAAGCTCAAGATAAGAATAACCCATGGCAATTTAGCTTTGGTGCAAATGCAATCGACGTAGAAGCTGATACCCAAACACAGTTTGCTGATTTCTTCGATGTAGACGAAAATTGGAATACAGCTAAGTCACCTATCTCAATGTTTACAATATCTAAATATATTGGTGATAATTTATCATTTGGGGTTGGTGCTTCTTTCAACAGCATTAGCAAGTATGCTACCGGTAAAGAATTACCAAATACAACCAATGACTACTTTAATGTTGATGCAATGTTAAAATATGATTTATCTGATGCTCTACCTATTAGAGTGTTAGGTATGGACTTCGAACCGTTTGTTGGAGTTGGACCAGGATGGACTTGGTTTGATGAGCAAGATGGTTTAGTTGGAAATCTTTCTGTAGGAGTTAACCACTGGTTTAATGATGTATTTGGTTTTACATTAATGGCTGATTACAAGCATAATATGGATGACTTAGGTACATGGAAAACTCCACTATTAGACGAAGGTGGTACTATGAGATGGTCAGCAATGCTTTCTGTTAAATTTGGCGGAACTGATACTGATGGTGATGGAATTTATGATGATCACGATGAATGTCCAGAAGTTCCTGGCTTAGAAGAGTTTAACGGTTGTCCTGATACTGATGGTGACGGAATTCAAGATAGTGAAGATGACTGTCCAATGGTAGCTGGATTAACTGAATTTAACGGTTGTCCTGATACTGATGGTGATGGAATTGCAGATAATAAGGATAGATGTCCTAAAGTTGCTGGATTAGAAAGCATGGGTGGTTGTCCTGACACAGATGGTGACGGAATTGCCGATGGTCAAGATGCTTGTCCTAAAGTTGCTGGTCCAAGAGGAAACAGAGGTTGTCCTTGGCCAGACACTGATGGTGACACCGTGCCAGATAAAGATGACAAGTGTCCAGAAGTTCCTGGAACGGTTGCTAACGACGGATGTCCAGAAGGCCCAACAGCTGAAGATATGGCTAAAATTACTGAGCTTTCTAGAGGAATTCAGTTTGCATTTGGTGCTACAACATTCACTGAAGGTGCACCTCCAGTTCTTGATGCAATTGTTTCAATTATACTTAAGTATCCTACAGCTAGCTTTAGTGTAGAAGGACATACTGATAGTATTGGAACAAAAGGATTTAACCAATCTCTTTCAGAAGGAAGAGCTGCTGCTGTAGTCAATTATTTATCAGGAAGAAATGTTTCTGCTGATAGATTAAGCGCTGTTGGTTTTGGTGAAAATAATCCAATTGATACAAATGTTAATTCTGCTGGTAGAGCAAATAACAGAAGAGTTGAAATCTTATTTGTGAAATAAAGATTTAAACACATATACTATATTAGAAAACGCTTCGCTAAATGCGAGGCGTTTTCTATTTTTATAGAATGCATGGATTTATTAATGAGGTCATAAATAAAATAATTGTCAGTGATGGTACTGATATATCGAAAGTCATAATAATATTGCCAAATAAAAGATCTCGAATTTTTCTAAAACAAGAGATCAGCAGAATTGTAAAAAAAACAATCTTCTCACCCATTATTTATGACATTGAAAGTTTCATGTCGATAGTTTCAGAATTAGATAAAATTTCTGAAACCGAGCTATTATTTGAATTTTACAATATTTACCTAAATCAGACTAAAAAAGAGGAACAACAAACCTTCGAAGAATTTATCTCTTGGGCTAAAACTCTGTTGAAAGATTTCAGTGAAGTTGACAGAGAATTATGTGATACTGATTCATTATTTGATTACTTAAAAGCTTTTAAAGATTTAACTCATTGGTCAAACTATGAAGAGGAAACTGACTTAATCAAAAATTACAAAGAATTTTGGGGTAAAATAAAAGCATATCATAATGAACTTAAAGCTAGACTATTTAATATTGGCAAGGGGTATCAAGGTTTAATTTACAGAGAAGCTTGTGAGCAAATTCTAAGTTATACAGAAAATAAAAAAAATGTAAAACATATTTTTATAGGCTTTAACGCTTTAAGTAAATCAGAATCAGAAGTAATCCAAGAAGTAGTTAATAGTCATGGTGAAATATATTGGGATATTGACAAGTCATTACTAAACTCTGATTATAATAACGCCTCATTATTTATAGAATCTTACCTAAAAGAATGGCCGTACTACAAAAAAAATAATATTGAAATAGTTGCAAATGAATATAAAAAAGAAAAAAAAATTCAAGCAATTGGAACACCCAAAAATATAGGGCAAGTAAAATACGTTGGTGAATTATTGCAATCAATGGGCCCTGATGAAATAAATGATACAGCTGTCGTATTAGGGGATGAAAAATTACTAATACCCTTATTAAATTCTATCCCAAGAAATGTGAAAAATATTAATGTTACGATGGGTTACCCACTGAAAAATTCAAATATATATTCTTTCTTTTATTTGTTATTAAATATGCATACTAAAAGTCAAAATAGCTTTTATTATAAAAGTGTAATTTCATTAGTTTCCCATGAACTTATTAGTCCAGTTTTAAATAAGGGAATTGATTTAAGAAAAAAAATCAGAGATGAGAACCTTATTTATATGTCAAAAAAAGATATTATACATCTTGATAACGAAAATCACAAAATTTACAAACTACTGTTTTCTAATTGGAACAATGCTAATAATGGTATAAGGGCATGTATTGAGTTGATTGATTTCATAAAAAAACATTATTCTAAAAATTCAGAAAATGATTTTATAAATCTTGAACTTTTATATCACATCAATAAAATATTTTTACAAATTAAGATTTCCTGTGAAAACTTAGATTATTTGAAAAATATTAATTCTCTAAAAATATTATTTAAGGAATTATGTGAAATGAGTACATCACCTTTTAGCGGAGAACCTATAAAAGGTCTTCAGATAATGGGAATGCTGGAAACTAGATTATTAAACTATAAAAATATAATAGTAACGTCCGTAAATGAGGGTATTCTCCCTGTTGGAAATAATAATAGTAGCTATATACCATTTGAAATAAAAAAAGCTAATCAGCTGCAGACATTTAAAGAAAAAGATGCTGTATTTGCATATCATTTCTACAGATTGATCAAAAGAGCTCAAAATATTTGGTTAATGTATAATACAGAGCCATATGCAATGAATAATGGTGAAGAAAGTAGATTTATCAAGCAAATTGAAGTTGAGGGAATCCACACTGTGAATAAAAATCTACTAATTTCTAAAACACCTGTGAAGCAAAATGTGGAGCCTTTCTATAAAAAAACAAAATTGGTTGAAGAAAAATTAAATGCTCTTATAAAGAACGGAGTAAGTGCATCAATGTTATGCATGTATACAATGGATCAGATTAAGTTTTTTGAAACTTATGTGTTAAGCTTGAGGGAAGAAAATATAGAAGAAACAATAGCAGCAAGCACAATCGGAAATATTGTTCACGATTCATTAGAGTTGATTTATAAAGACTATGTTGGAAAAATACTTAAAATCGGGGATTTAGAAAAAATGAAAGAGAAAACAAGTACAACAGTACAAAATATAATTGGAAATTATGTTCGTAAGGAAAACATATATAAAGGAAAAAACATAATTATTGTAGAGACGGTCAAGGAATACGTAAAAAAAGTAATTGAACTGGATAAAAAAACTCTTAAAAAAGGAAACAGAATAAAAATAATAGCTATAGAAAAAGAATTTGAGAATGAAATAAAAGATGAAGGGGAAAAATTTAAAATTAGAGGTAAGATTGATAGAATTGATGAGATAAATGGTGAAGTAAGGGTAATAGACTATAAAAGCGGGAAAAAACTTAGACAGAGAGATATTACAATAAAGGATAGTGAAGAATTAACAAAAGAAAAGGGGATTTATAACTTACAGTTATTAATATATATGATAGGGATAAGAGAAGAATTCAATGAAAAAACGATCAAAAGTGGTATAATCAATTTAAAAAATATAAGTGAGGGTGTTCTTGAGGGGGTATTTAATGGAAGAACAGATTTAAGTAATACTGAGATGGAGAATTATAAAAACGAAATAATCACGATCATAACAAATATTCTTGATAAGAATAAATTATTTAAAAATTAATTTTTTTAGCAATAAAAAATGCTTGAATAATATTCAAAATTATTGATATTAAATATTTTTTGTTATATTTAATTACTCAGTTAATATAGAAATTAATTATAATTTTAATGAAAATTTTTATGTAAAGTTATGAACATTAAGATAACAAAATCTTCATATAAAACAAAAGAAAATAAAATAGCAATAATTTACGACTGTAGTGCTAAAAATTACAGGAAAAAAATTAATACTGGTGTCTTTGTTGAAGAAGAACTGTTTGAAAACACAGAAACTCCAAATTCAATTTCATTAAACATTACTTTAGAAAAATTAAGGAATAAAAAAAAAGACGCTCTTATCAAATATTATGAAAATAATTGGTCAATTAGTGAATTAGAGAGCTATTTAAAGAAGGGGATTGATATTTACTCTGTTGAAGAATATGTTAAAACTGATTTTATTAAAAATAAAAGCCTTATAACTGCAAATGATTATTTAAATGTTGTGAAAGTATTTAAAAAACATCTTAAAAAGGCAAATATTCACTTTAATGATATACTAGATGAAAATACAATGTTTGAATTTAAATATGCTGCAGAGAAGAAGGGGTTAAAAACATCATCCATTAATTCTTACATAAAAAAAATGGCAGTAATTATGAATAGGGCGCATAGAGATAATCTAATCAATAAAAAATTTATGATCCCTAGGCTAATGATAGAAAAGAGACAAAAATCAATTACTTCAAAATCATTTAACAAAGAAACATTTGTTAAAGCAGTGAATAAGTCTGAGGATTTGTATCAAATACAATCATTATCGTTATTCTTAATGCTTGTTATCTGCGGGGGTATGACCCCTTCTAATCTGGTAAATTATAAGGTTATAGAAAATAAAAAACAAAAAGATTTAGTTAGTTCAATCTTATATGATGAAAACAGTATTGTTTTAAAGTATAGAAAATCTAATAAGGGAGAGGCAAAAAAATACATCAAACTATGTCATGTTAAAATAAAAATTATTGAATTAGTCAAAATATTATTTTACATAACTCACCAAAAAAAATACCCTTTTATTATATCACCATACTCTAATTATTATTCCGTATTTGATTTTGATATTCATAGGGATCATAATCTTTACAGGAACTTTTGGAACTTTTATCAGATGAAGATCAAGGAAAACTATGACTTAAAGTTTAGTGACGCCAAGAATATTTATAATGAAAAATTGAACGAGATTGAAATGAATAGAAAGATCAGTGATATACTATTTTCTAGAGTAAATGAGGCTGAGATAATTAGTTTTCGGAAAACAAATAATTTACAGGAAAATATCGAGAAATATGAAAAGGAAGTTGTAAATGGTTTTGCGGCCAGCGAATTAATACAAGTAATCAAAAATAAATTAATTTTTTTAGGGGTTGACTTAACTAAAATTTCATTGAACAATATCAAAACTCCGATGGCATTTTCTGATTTTATCCAAACAATTAGTAAGTATCGTATAGGGTTAAAAAATTCAGGCTTTCTTTAAATGAGTTTATCGAATGAAATTTGTCTCTTTTAATTCTGATTACTTTTTGTTCATTCGGTCTAAGGTCAAAATAGTTGTCAGAAAAATTATATTCTAAATCAGAATCTATAAATAAATCTTTAACCAAATTTTCAGAAAAAAGTTTAATCTCATAGAAATTGTTTAAAGCCTTAACTTCGTATGTAAATTTTGGCGCATCAATATCTAAATTTTTTATAGCAGTTAGATATTTAATTTTTTCAGCAATAATTTCTTCATTAATTGAAGCATTAGCATAAAGAAATTTGTCATTAAAATAGTTAGGTTCAACATTTAACGAGGATAAGTTTATTTTATGAATTATTTTTGAATTGTTAGCTTTTGAAAAAAATTCTCCATTCCACGATTTATAAATTTTTCCAGAAAAGTCGATTAATTGAACATTAAATTTTAATTTTTGACTTTCTAGTTTATCAGTAATAAAATATAAAGCTGTTTCGTCACTTTTGTTGTGAAAGGATAAAATAGACTCCTCAAATGAATTTTTTGTCTTATAGTGGAGGGCTTTCCATTTTCCATAATAATCAATACTTGACCATGACGCAACAGGCCAACAATCATTTAATTGCCAATATAAGCTTCCCATACATATGTCTCTGTTTCTTCTTTGCGCTTCCATTCCTATTGAAATTCCTTCAGCCTGAAGTAATTGACTTACGTAGAGAAAATGGTCAAAAGATTTTGGCACATTATAGTCGCGTTGCATATATTCCTCTATTGTTTTATTTCCAATACTCGATCTCTGATGAGATTTCATGACATCAGAATATATATCATAATCTGATGGATTTGTATATTTTTTTACTGATGAAAATTCTGGGAATGACTGAAATCCAAATTCCGACATAAACCTTGGAATTTTTTCTTCATAAGTTCTAAATGATTCTTTACCCCACCAGACCCCCCAATAATGAGCATCTCCACTTGTTAAGGATTCTTTAACTCCTGTAGAGCTGCTTGGTGATGATGACCAATAATCAGTACTACGATCATACTCATCGATAACCTTGGGTAATATTTTATGAAATATCTGGTCGTATGAATTAAATATAGTGTCTGCGATTTCTTGTGATTGATTTTCGATTATATCTTCTTTCCAGCCCCAATTCTCCCATGCTGATAATACTTCATTATTACCACACCACAATGCAAGTGATGGGTGTGTTCTTATCCTTTTTACATTATAAATTGCTTCCAGTTCAACAGATTTTAAAAAGCTATCATTTCCTGGGTACATTGCGCATGCAAACATAAAATCTTGCCAAACTAGCAACCCATATTTATCACATAGTTCGTAAAATAGATCCTTCTCATAAACACCACCACCCCAAACTCTAATCATATTCATATTTGCATCGACTGCCGCCGAAATTAGATTTTCATAATCTGCATCTTTTACTCTTGGTAAAAACACATCTTGTGGAATATAATTAACGCCTTTCATGAATGTGGGAATTCCGTTTACCTTAAAGAAAAAATTATTCCCGATCGAGTCTTCTTTAGTTACAAGTTCAATTGTTCTAAATCCAATTGATTTTGAAGCCTTAGAAATATAATTTTCGTGAGAAATTTCAAGCCTTGCATTGTAAAGTTTCTGGCTGCCCATACCATTGGGCCACCATCTCTCAATTTCATTAATTGTAAAAGGAATTGAAAATTTATTTTTTCCTTTTTTTAAATGAACAATATCATTTGCTATAATTTTATTATCAACATATATTTTTGTATTCACATTCAGATCATCATATACGGAAAGTACTTCAACCTCAGCTTTTACAAGAGCATTTTCTTCAACTATTTTTTGTGTAAAATGCAGATCCTTTATCTGAAAATTATTCCAAAAATTAATTTTAATCGGTCTCCAGATACCTGAAGTTACTAGTCTTGGTCCCCAGTCCCAACCAAAAGAGTAGGGGGCTTTTCTCTCAAAAACTCCTACTTTTTTATTTTCTGGTACTTTACCAATTTCTGAAAGATCATTAGCGTTATCAGGAAGCTTATACCCCAACTTATCATACATCTCAATTCCAATGTCTATGGGAGATTTAAATTTTATCAGTAAATTATTTTCACCTTTTTGAATGTTGTTTTTAACATTCACTGTTTTTCCGATAAACATATTGTCAGATGAATAAATCAGAGAATCATTTAAATAAACATCAGCGTATGTATCTAAACCAAAAAAATCTAACTCTATTACATCATAATCAAAATGAAAATCATTTACATCAAAACTTGTTCTGTAATCCCAATCAAGTTTATCTATCCATTGTTGCTTGTGCTCATTTAGTCTAAAAAATGGATCGTCAATCTTTCCATTTTTCAATAGATCTAGATGAACTGTTCCAGGAACAGTAGCAGGTAAGTAATCTTTGTCATTTTCAGATTTAAATTCCCAATTTGAATTGAGCTCAACTACATATTCCTGATTTGTGTTAGAACATGATAGCACTGAAAGAGTGAAAAGTTGAAATATAACAGCTTTTATAATATTCATATAGTTAACAAATTATGAATTCTAAATTTTAAAGAAAAATGAATAATTTATAATTTTAAGCTTCATGTTAATTTCATCTTGTGAAAAAGATTTCGATTGTAATCTTAATAGCTATTAATTTAAACACCTTTTCTCAGGAGAAGATAGCTGATTCAACGAAAGTCGACGGTTGGCAAAAATCAGGTAAAACCAGTTTTTTAATCAATCAAACAGCTTTTAGTAACTGGGTTTCTGGTGGTGAAAATAGCGTTGCAGGCACACTCTCTGTTGATTATAATCTGAATTATTATAAAAATGGATGGTCATGGGATACGAAAATGATTGGTTCCTTTGGAGTAAATAAGAACAGTGATAGTAAATTTTTTAAAAAAATAGATGACAGGATAGAAATAAACTCTGTTATGGGTAAAAAGTTTATTGAAAAATTTAGCTTTTCAAGCTTTTTGAACTTTAAAACACAATTTGCAAAGGGCTTTAAATACTCAACAAATGAAGATGGGAATGAAATCAGAACAGAAAAAACAAGAATATTCTCACCAGCATATATTCAGTTGGGAGTTGGTATTTATTGGAAGGAAAGTAATTCTCTTTGGGTAAATTTTGCGCCAGTAACCGGAAGATTAATTTTAGCAAGTAAGAAATTCACCAATGATTTAAATGAAGGTGAAGAATATTTTGGTATTCCTAGGGGGCAAAATTCCAGATTTGAACTTGGTGCATCAATTAGTGCCTTCTACAAATTTGAGCTAGTCGAAAATATAATGTTGGAACAAAGAGTTAATCTCTATTCTGATTACTTATACAAAGCAGATAATATCGATGTTGACTATACTCTCTCAGCTTTCATGAAAATTAATGATTACTTGTCTACAACTCTGGTTATACAATGTATTTACGATGATAATGCTATAAAAAAGATACAGCTTAGAGAAGTGTTTGGACTTGCATTTGTAATTGATATAATGGAAATCCCAAATGTAATCTGATTACCTGTTTCTAAGTTTAGCAATTAACCTTAATATCTCAACATATAACCATATTAAAGTTACAAGTAGACCAAAAGCACCATACCACTCCATGTATTTAGGAGCCCCCTTTTCCGCTCCTTCTTCAATAAAGTCAAAGTCAATAACAAGACTAAATGCACCAATTGCAACTACAATGACTGAAAATCCAATACTAGCAAGAGATGAATTTCTAGGATCT
This sequence comes from uncultured Bacteroidota bacterium, assembly GCA_902581145.1. Classification (GTDB taxonomy): domain Bacteria; phylum Bacteroidota; class Bacteroidia; order Flavobacteriales; family Flavobacteriaceae; genus MED-G13. The sequence goes on from CACHNE010000004.1 coordinate 82,494, forward strand.
AATATCGAAAGGCCTGTTCCAAAAAGCCCCATAAAGAAGCCAATGACATATATTAAAAATATTGCCATAATGGAAGAAAAAATAGCCAATTTAAAGTTTTCAGAGGGCTTTATTATTTTAGACCTGTAAGCAAATAACATTGAAAATAATACAAGAATTGTCAATAAAACTGCCTGCAATACAATTCCTTCATACTGAGAATTATAGAAGTATGAAATACCCCCAACCACAAATCCCTGTGAGATAGAATACAGAGGTACAATGAATGGGGCCCAAGATTTTTTGAAAATTAATGTAAGAAATAAGAATAAACCTATAATTCCTCCTAATGCCATCAAAGTTAAGTTTGCCTGTGAAAAACTGTAATAACCAGAAATTACTACCATACACAAAGCTAATGCTGTTTTATCTACAGTACCTCTGATTGTCATAGTACTATCTAGGTATAAGGAGTCTTTTTTAACCACATTTTTAAATGTGTTGGAATTCAATGCAGGATTAGATGTTCTATAAGACAAGTGTTTATTAATCATTATTTAGCTAATTTTTAGTCAAATTTAATGAATTTGATGATTTTTTCTTAAGTCATTGTAAACCATAGCTTAACAGATACGAATTTGATAAAAAAAGGACTTAAAAATTGCTGATATCGCAAAAAAAAAGTTGTTTTTTAAATAATTTCGTATATTTGCCTCATATTAACTAAAAATTGATTTAAAATGAAAAAATTATTACTTTTTATTACAGTATTATTTTTCGGTATTTCTACTATCAACGCACAGGATGATGCTAGCTACGGTTACGAAGCTGGTGACTGGGTACTTGGTGGTGGAGTAACATTCGGATCTATGGACATGGGCGGTGTTGAAACTAAAATGAACACTATTGCTCCTCAAGTTGGATATTTCTTAAATGAAAATTCAGCTCTTGGTCTAAATTTAGGTCTGACTAGTACAGATGTTGATGGAACTAAAGTTTCCAATACTACTTTTGGTTTAGCTTACTATAACTATTTTATGGATTTAGGAGAAAAAACTAAAGTATGGTGGGCTGTAGGATTCGGTACATCTAGTGGTGATAGTTTTGATGACGCTCAAACTAGATTAGGTTCTGGCATTGGTGTCAACTACTTTATGAGTGAAAACATCATCGTTAACTTCCAATTAGCAAACATACTTCAGTATGTTAAGCAAGGAGATGATTCTTCTATGATGTTTGGTTGGGAGGGTAGTATCAATAATATGAGTGCTACTCCGACTCTAGCAATTTTCTTTAAACTTTAATAAAAAGAAAAATTGAAATAATTTAAAAAACCGCCTATTTGGCGGTTTTTTTATTTGTCATCAGTCATCGAATATGGGACACTTGATTCATCTGCTCCCCAATCTGAGGGCACACTCTGCATTTTAAAATCGATTTTAGCACCTGACAAGAGATCAGAATGAGATAGCCAATTGTTGTTGTATTTAGACCCATTTAAATTAACCCCTCTTATATAAAAATTTGACGGAGAGTTATTAACCGAATTAATTTTCAATTTATTTCCGTTAGAAAGCGATATTTCTGCTTTTTCAAATAAGGGAGATCCAATAACATATTGACCTGTAACAGGTGCTACAGGATAAAAACCTAACGCAGAGAAGACATACCATGCTGAAGTTTGACCATTATCCTCATCACCACAATACCCGTCTGGGCCTGGACCGTAGAGATTATCCAAAACATATCTTATTTTTTCTTGGGTTTTCCATGGTTCTCTTGCATAATTATAAAAATATATAGCATGTTGTATCGGTTGATTTCCGTGTGCATACTGACCCATATTCAACAGCTCCATCTCAACTATTTCATGAATTTTAAACCCATAATACGAAAAATCAGATGTTGGTTCAGTTTCAAATACCGCATCAAGTTTATCAATAAACTCAACTCTTCCACCCATTAAGTTCATTAAGCCTTTCGGGTCGTGGAGAACTGACCAAGTGTAATGCCATGAACTTCCCTCAGTAAAAGCTCCTCCCCATGCATCTGCTCTAAAAGGTGATTGAAAGTTTCCATCCCTCATCTTACCTCGCATAAAGTTTGTTTCGTTATCAAAAACATTTTTATAATAATCTGCTCTTTCCCTAAACAAATTTACTTCTTCATCAGGTCTGTTTAAGGCTTCAGCCAATTTCCAAATGCTAAAATCATTATAAGCATACTCAAGAGTTCGGGCAACATTTTCATTAACCGAAGAATCATATGGAATATAGCCCAGGTCGTTATAAAATTCAACACCTTTTCTTCCAACCGAGCTTAACGGGCCCTCATTTTCAGAATTATTTAAAATTCCTTCATATGCTTTTTCAATATCAAAATCCGTGATACCCTTCAAATAAGCCTCAGCAATTATTGAAGCTGAGTTAGATCCAATCATACAATCTCTGTGACCTGGACTAGACCATTCAGGTAGCCACCCACTTTCTAAATAAGGATTAACCATAATACCCTGCATTATTTCTCCCAATTTTTCTGGATAAACCAAAGAATAAAATGGAAATACAGCTCTAAAAGTATCCCAAAATCCATTATCTGTGTATAGAGGTCCATCATGTATATTTCCGTCATATGGGCTATAGTGAATTTGATTATTATCTAGGTCATATTCATGAAACTGTCTCGGAAATAATATTGTTCTGTATAGTGAGGAATAAAATTTTATTAAATCTTCATTTGTTTTCTCAGACTCTTTGGAGGCAACTTTTATTTTAGAAAGTTCATTGTTCCAGACCAATTTTCCATCTTCAACTAACTGGTCAAATGAAATATTTTCTGGGATTTCTCTTTTAAGATTAACTGATGCCTGTGCATGATTTATGAACGATGAAGAAACTTTTACTAATACTTCACTATTTTCCTGAGTATCAAAAACCAGAAATGCTCCTACATGCTCACCTTTTAAATTTTTATTTGATTTTTGAATTTCAGAATTTGTCCATGTTCCATATAATTTAAAAGGGGTATTAAATTCTATAATAAAATAATTTGCAAAATTGGAGGGTACACCTCCAGAATTATTTTTCGCAACACCAATTATTTTTTTTTGAACAGGGTAAATCATTATTTCTGATCCCTTGTTAAATGCGTCAATAATAATATTGGCTTCCTCAACCTTTGGAAAACTGAATCTAAAGTAGGCAGATCTCTCTGTTGTAGTTAACTCAACTTTTGTGTCAATCTCATGAAACAAAACGCTATAATAATGAGGTTGAACGACTTCATTAGTATGATTAAAAGACAACTTTCTATCCTCTTCTTTTACCTTTAGTTCACCAATCCCTGTCATTAAAGAAAATGCTCCATAATCATTAATCCAGGGGCTTGGTTGATGAGTTTGTTTAATTCCAACCATTTTTTCAGACTTATAAGTATACCCCCATCCATCTCCCATCATCCCTGTCTGAGGAGTCCAAAAGTTCATTCCCCACGGTCTTGCAATGGCTGGGTAAGTATTACCGTTTGAAAGCTCAAATGATGAATCTGAACCAATTAGTGGATTAACATAATCAACAGGTGAATCAGCAAATGATAATTCAGAATTATCACAGCTTATAAATAAGAAATTACAAACTGCGACAAAAAAAATAATACTAAATATTTTAGTACATCTCAGACTTTGGCCTAAATTCTTTATCATTTGCAAAACTTTTATTTGGAATACTTCCCATCTCAAAAACCAGCTCACCACCTTTCATTATATCCTTATGTGTAATATATGAATAATTATAATCCTCTCCATTTAATTTTACAGATTGAATATAAATATTCGAATCACTATTACTTTCCGCTTTTATTATAAACTGCTTTTCATGCGGGAGATTTATTTTAACTTCATCAAATAAAGGAGACCCAAATACATATAAACCGTTTGTAGGATTAACTGGGTAAAATCCAATTGAGGAAAAAATATACCAAGCTGACATTTGCCCACAATCCTCATTGCCAGAAAGCCCATCAGGTTGATCTGTGTAAAGTGTGTTATTTATAGTTCTAATTATTGGGGCAGTTTTATATTGTTTTCCTGCATATGAATACATATATGCAATATGATGGCTTGGTTCATTTCCATGGGCATACTGTCCAATCATTCCTGAAATATCTACTGATGCATTATCGTCTAATTCAGATGAAATAGTAAAAAGAGAATCCAGTTTTTGCGTAAAAGTTTCCTCACCTCCCATTAGGTCAATTAAACCCTCAGGATCTTGAGGTGTTAACCATAAATATTGCCATGCGTTCCCTTCACAATAATCATTTGTTCTATGAGCCGCTGAGTAAGGGTCAAATGGTGTTCTCCACGAACCATCAGATAATTTTCCTCTGAAAAACTTTGTTTCACTATCAAAATATTTCTTGTAGTTCAAAGCTCTATCATTATAGTGTTCATAGTCTTCATAATTGCCAATTTTTTTTGCCAGTTGAGCGATTCCCCAATCACTAATCGAGTATTCCATCTGTTTAGCTACTGACTCAACCATATAATCTGCAGGGATATATCCCAATTCTAATATCTCTTTAATCCCTGGCTCAAAATATTTAGATGAACTTTCCTTAATTGACTTAAAAATTGATTGATCGCTTATGGATGTCAAATTCTTAAAAGCTGCATCGACTAACACAGGGATTGCGCTGTAGCCTACCATAGTATTTGTCTCATTTGCTCTAAGATGCCAAATTGGGAGTTTTCCTTGATGTTTGTATATTTTAAACATAGAAGTAATCATATCATCAACTCTTTCAGTATGTAAAATTGTATAGAGCGGATGTGCTGCTCTATAGGTGTCCCATAATGAAAATAAAGTATAGTTTGTAAACGAACTGTCATTGTAAATTTTCTTGTCAGCCCCTCTGTAGTCACCGTTAATATCGTGATATAAGTTTGGTGTAATCATTGAGTGGTACATAGCAGTATAAAAAACCTTCTTTTTAGAGTTGTCTTCAGTCTTGATTTCTACCTTTGATAATTCATGATTCCAAGCCTTTTCAGCACTTAATTTTATTTTTTCAAAATCCCATGATTTAATTTCATGCATTAGGTTTTCATGGGCATTTTTGATACTGACTGGAGAGATACCAACCTTTGCAAACACCTGCTCATTGTCTTCGGTACTAAATTCCAAAAAGCCTATAACCCCTTTACCTGTCTTTTTTGATTCATCGTAAACTGAATCTTGATTGACGATAAAAAATTTATCTATTGGTTTAGAAATTATCATTGAAAAAAACTCTTTTTGATCATTAGCCCAACCTTTTGAAAATCTATATCCTTGGTAGATTGTATCATTGATTTTTTCTAAAAAAGTTTCAGTTGGAATATCCCATCCATTTCCTTCTTCTAGATTTATAATAACTCTTGATTTTGATGACTTAGGAAATGTGTATCTATGTAATCCTGATCTTTTTGTGGCGGTTAATTCAGCTTTTATATTATATTTTTTAAGTAAAACATTATAATACCCAGGAGAAACATATTCGTCAGTTTTTAAATATTTTGAAGCATATCCGTTTTCATAATCATTGAATCCAGGCTTTAATAAAACATCTCCAGTTGCAGGCATTAATAGGATTTCACCTAAATCCCCGATACCTGTACCGCTTAATTTTAGGTGTCCAAATCCCTTAATAATACTATCAGAATAATGATAAGATGATGTCCAATCCCAGCCTTTGTGAAAATTTGCTGGCCCCACCTGGACTCCACCAAATGGGACATTAGCACCAACAAAAACATGTCCATGCGCATCTGAACCGATAAATGGATTAACATACTGAATTAAATTTTTATCATTAGAGCACGAAAAACTAAAAATAAATACGTACAATAAAATATATATGTATTTCATTTTAGTTTATTTAAAAGTATTATCGTGATCTAGAATTACTCTCAACCCATAGTAAAGTACATTATCAGTGCAATCATAAATAAAATTGATAATGCAGGATATGATTTTTTTATTGGATCTTTGACCTTTACATGCATTAATACTGCTGCAATCATAAGTGCAGCTAAAGCAATAAGATTATAAAATAATAATTGCTCAATCCAGAAACTAATAATAAGCATAATAGCTATTGCCACTTTCATTGCACCAACAAGATACATTAGCCATGTCGGAAGGCCATAGGCTAAAAATTCCTCTTTCATATTTTTTGCATCTCCACCCCTGTATTCTGTAGCTTTATTGAATCGAAAAAGCCACACATTTATCAATCCAATTGCAATTAAAAGCTGTAAAATCATTATAAGTGTCATAACATAAATATTTTGGTTAGCTACTTAAATATATAAAATTATTTTAATTGCTTAGGAAATTTTAAATCGATAAGATTACAATTTTCATAAGAAATTTTACTCCAGCTATTGCAATTAAATTCAATTTCTGCTAGGCCTGTTGTAGGTAGATTATCTAATGCAACATTTGTAATATTATTAATTAAATTGGTTAATCCAGGGTTGTGAGCAATAATCATAACAGATTGATAATTGTCTGAATAGCTGCTTATCATATTTAATATTGATGTCGCAGAACAGTGGTATAAAGAATCATCATATTGTATTTTCCCAAATTGTATTTGCTTAATAAAATATTTAGATGTTTCAAAAGTTCTAACAGAACTACTAGAATGTAAATAATCAATTTTTTTGATTTTGCTCTTTAAATAATCTGCCATTAAAGGCCCATCGGATTTGCCTCTATTGTTTAACGGTCTATTAAAATCCGTTAAGCTCAAGTCTTTCCATGATGATTTTGAATGTCTAATTAAAATCAACCTTTTCATAAATTGTTTGTCTATAATTTAATGTTAATATAAAATTAATCTTTAAAAAAAATTTTTAAATTGTGTTCACTAACAAAAAAATAAATTATCATGAAAAAAACAATTTTATTTCTATTATGCTTGATGTTTACATTTTCTGCTTTTGCACAAATTCCTCCTTTTGTTGATGTTCAGGAGTGGGAAGTTAAAGATCAGGATAAAGCATTTACTTTAATGAATACATGGAAGGAATTAGAAAAATCTATGGTTGAAAATGCGCCAGCGATTTTTCTATTATCAGAAATGGATGGAAACACAATTTACTTTTGCAGAGCCTTTAACTCAATGGAAGAAGTTATAGAATATCGTCAATCCAGATGGGGTGAAAATGGCTGGAACTCTAAAGTTTCTGAAAAATGGAGAGAAAGTGTTGGAGAGGATCCTTGGAAAGGCACTGGCGCTGATGTTGTTATGAATCACATATTCAGAATGCGAATGGACTTAAGTTATATTCCTGAGGGAACTAATCTTGATGAAGAGCTTCCCAATAACCCTTACAGAAGACATGTTAATATTGCTGTTGACTGGGGTAAAAGAGGTGAGTTCATTGAAAATATAAAAGCAGGTATTGAAAATGACAAAAAACTTAATAATGACTACATAAGGTTTATGTTTCAACCAATATTTGGAGGTGTAGACGGGGGTGATTTTATGATGGTCGTTCTAGGTGAGTCTCGAGCGAGTTATTTTACAGGTCTTGAAAAAAGAACTGCTAAAAGAGAGGCAGATGGTGACTGGCAAAATATTCAAGCCAATCCAATTGCAACTTGGGTAAATGAAGAAAGTTTAATGATTACCTATTAACAAAGGGTATAATTATTGGAGAGGCTTTTAAGAATTTTTAAAAGCCTCTTTTTTTTATGGACTCATTAACACAAATTGTTTTAGGAGCTTCGGTAGCTGAAGCTACACTTGGAAAGAAAATAGGCAACAAAGCAATGGTGCTTGGGGCAATAGCAGGAACTATTCCTGATCTAGATATAGTTACAAGATTTTTTGTTGACGACCTGACTGCTTCTGTGATGCACAGAGGTTTTTCTCACTCTCTAATATTCCCGTTTGTGGCAGCTCCTATTTTAGCGTGGATTTTAAAAAAAATATATTCTAGCTATACAGATGTTAGTTTTAATGATTGGTTTAAAATGTTTTTTTTAGCAATCATTACTCACCCGTTACTTGATGCTCAAACCACTTGGGGCACCCAATTGTTTTGGCCTTTTGAATGGCGTGTTGCTGTAGAAAACATTTTTATTGTAGACCCAATCTACACTCTTCCCTTTTTTAACTTTCCTAATACTAACCGCATTTCAAGAAAGGCTTTCTAAAAAAAGAAAACTCTACAATTCATTAGGATTAATTGTTAGCTCAGCTTATTTGCTCATAACTTTATCCTTTAAAGGAATTGCACATTATAATATTGCAAAAGCTCTAGATGAAAATAATATTGAATATAAGGACATTAATACAAGAGCTACATATTTTAATAGTATATTGTGGTCGAGTCAAATTGAATTAGAAGACTCTTATATCTTTACATATTACTCATTATTTGATAAGTCAAAATCTATTTTTACCAAAAAGTTTCCTAAAAATCATGATATGCTACAACCATTTATCAATGAGAAAAAAATCCAGCAGCTTATAATTCTTTCTAACGGACATTACTTAATGACTAATGAAAATGATGAGTTAATTTTCTGGAATTTAAAGCTTGGATTAAAAGGATTTGATGAAAATGCTTCACCATACATATGGTCATATGTTATAAAAAATAACAATGGGGAAATTTTCTTCGATGAGAAAAACGAAAAAATGGATGCACTGAAAATTCAAGAGAGAAGATCATTTAGAAATAACAGAAATTATTCTAAAGAATTTAGTGCGTTTTATAAAAGACTAAAAGGAATTTAATTTAATTTTGATGTATGCCAACACCACTAATAATAATAATTACCTTATTTGTTTTGAATTGGATCATAAGAATTCTAATCCGAAAGAATCCTCAAAATAAATCATTAATGAAACTAAGCTTTTTTATAAGCTTTAGTATGATTGCATATACAATATATTACTTCTTTTTTATAAGATAATTTACATAATCGAACGAAGCAAAATCCTGATTTTTTTTTCCATTTCCTGTTGCATAAAGTCCAAGATGGGCGCCCGTATAACCATTACTTTTAAGGTGTGAACCCTCTAGACTAGTAAACAATTTAAAATGCATTCCTTTTAATGAATAATATAGTTTGTAAACATCTTTGTCTGCGATTACTTTAAATTTTATATTGCCTTTGTACTGTTTCAATTCATCTTTAATTAACTCTAATATTTCACCATTTTTCACAACATAGACTTGAAGGTGGTGTTTATCACCTTTTTTTATTATCGTAAAGTTTATATAATTATCATCTTTTTGAAAAAAACTAATCCCTGCTTCAGAATCACTTGAATTTGGTTGAAAATACATTTGAGTTAAATATTCAAAATCTGATTCAGTTTGCTTAAAACCTAACAGCGCAGCTCTTCCTCTCTCCTTTATTTGATTTGGATGACAAAATAAGTTTAAACGATTTTCTTCTGTATTAATTTTGTAAACATCTTCAATTGGATACCTTCTAAAGTTCCAGTTTTTATTAAGTTCAGTTGAGTCAAAATTATCTACAAAATGTGCTGCTTTATTTTGAACTGAGTTATTAAATACAACATCGTTTAGGATTTCCACTCTCCCAGTTTTAGGAGCTACAACAGGCCATAAATGTTTGGTTTCTTTCCATTCAAAAGGCTCTCTTTCCCATGTTAGAGGAACAAGAAAAGTTTCCCTACCCATATTTGAACCTCTTTCAATTTGATTTCTAATCCCCAATAATACCATATAATTTCTTCCATCGTCTAATTCCAAAATATCTCCATGACCAGTACTATTTACCCAGTTATCATATGATAGGTGTCTTGATGTGATTATAGGATTTCTAGGGTTTGATATATATGGTCCTTCTATATTATCGCTTAATGCTACCATAACAGCATGATTAAAACTAGTACCACCTTCAGCAATGATTAAATAATAACGTCCATCCTTTTTATACATATGAGGACCTTCGGCCCAGACACCTCCGCATGCGCCTCTCCAAAGAAGATGTTTTTTACCGATTAATTTAAATTCGTTTATGTCTAATTCTTGAAGCCAAATTTCTCCTTCGCCGTCAAAATTTGGATTTTCCGGCATTTGATTACCTACATACCACACCCTTCCATCATCGTCAAAAAATAAATCAGGATCTATTCCTGGAGCACCCTGAATGTGAAATGGATCTGACCATGGACCAGCTGGATTTTCAGCCATAATTATAAAATTTACCATGTCAGCTTTTCCCTTCTTTTCATCGTAATATACATTAGTTGTAATTATATAATAAATTCCATCTTTATGCCTTATTGTAGGTGCATGAATTCCCCCGTTAGATTGGACATCGATTAGATTTACAGTTGAATTGACCTGAGATTTTCTGTGTAGTCCATAACCAATTAATTCCCAATTAATTAAATCTTTACTTTTATGAATGGGTAACCCGGGAAAGTATTCAAATGATGAATTAACTATATAGTAGGTATCTCCAACTTTACAGATTGATGGATCTGGATAGCCACCAGGAATTATTGGATTAGAAAACTTTTCCTGAGCATTTGTAGAAAAAGAAAAAAATAAAAATATTAACAAATATTTTATATAATTACGATTCATTAAAAGTTAATTTTAATTTCTAATTTACAATAAAAAATAATATGGATGTCTTAATTACAGGAACCACCGGAATGGTTGGAAAATCAGTCCTTCAAGAATGTATAAATGATAAAAGGATAAAAAATATATATTTAATAAATCGACTTCCTGTAAATCTAAAAAGTCCTAAAATTTCTGAATTTATTATTTCAGATTTTTTAAAAGTTGGTGAAGTAAAAAAGAACATAAAAAATTGTGATGCATGTTTCCACTGTATGGGTATAACTTCATTTGGTCAGAACTCTGAATATTATTATCGTGTAACTTATGAGATGACAAAGGCGATTACTGATTTAGTATACAGCATTAATTCAAATTCAATTATGACTTATGTTTCTGGTGAAGGAACAAGTACTAAAGAAAACAGTAAAATACCTTGGGCAAATGTAAAAGGAAAAGCAGAAAACTATATTTTAAATAGAGGGCTTAAAGATGCTTATATGATTAGACTTGGGCTTTTAATTCCTGGAGATGGCATTAGGGCTAAAACAAAATTATATGATTTGTTTTATACATTAATGAGGCCCTTCTATCCACTAATGAAATTATTCCCAACGATTACCACTAGTAGCAAATTAGGTCTAGCAATGATTAATTCTTTCTACTATCCTGTTTCTGACAAATATCTGGATAACAGAAAAATTAATAGACTTTCTAAAATACATTTAACAAAATGATAATAAAATATAAGTGAAGAAAATTAAGTTCATATGCTTATTTATGATGACTTTTGCTTGTCAATCAAATTCAGAAATTTCTGATCATTGGGGAGGGCAATCCCCAGATTTAATTTCTGCTGTAGATATTTCATATTTTCCTATAATTGCTGAATCAAACCCATTATTTTATAATTCTCAGGGTGATCAAGTAGAGTTTCTTAACTCGTTGATAAACAATGGTGTTAATACAATTCGATTGAGATTGTGGGTGAATCCAACTGACGATGTATCCTCATTGCAAGGGGTTAAAGAGTTTTCAGCATTACTAAAATCACTAGGATTTAGAATTTGGATAACTCCTCATTTTTCTGAAACATGGGCGCATCCGGGACAGCAGATTTTACCGTCTGAATGGGAATCTCTAAATTTTGACGAATTAAAGCTAGAGCTATATTCTCACATTAGTGAAATAATGACAGAAATTGAACCTGAATACATTCAGATTGGGAATGAAATAAATACCGGTATTTTATTTCCACATGGTGATATTGTAAATAATCCAAATCAATTTTTAGAGCTAATCAATCAAGGGGTAAGTGCTGTAAGAAGTTTATCGTCAACAACTAAAATAATATTGCATTTTGCTGGATACGAAGCTTCCCAATGGTTTTATAACTTAGTTGATGAAGTTGATTATGATGTTATTGGGATTTCATATTATCCCAAATGGCATGGAAAGTCACTGCAGGAATTGGAGGGCCAATTATCAAGTCTTTCTGAAAACTTTGGTAAAGAAATTTTAATTGCTGAAACTGCTTACCCATTTACATTAGGGTGGAATGATTGGACTAATAATATTGTAGGGCTAGACGAACATCTAATATTACCAGACTACCCAGCAAATCCTGAGGGACAAAGAAATTTTATAAGAGATTTGAAAACAGTTGTCTTGGGGATAAGTGGTGGTATTGGTTTTTGCTACTGGGGTGCAGAATTAATTGCCTGGGATGGAGAAAACTCTGAGAACGGTTCAGTTTGGGAGAATCAAGCGCTATATGATTTCAACAATATTGAATTACCAGTACTACAGGAATTCACATTTAATTAGTTTTTTACCAATCTAAATACAACCCTTTTATTTTCGGTAACTATAGTTAAAAAATAAACACCTGGACTTTCTTTGACATTAAAATTAAAAACTCTTCCTTGATTATATGATTGTTCAATTATTTTTCTGCCAAGAATATCGTTTAATTGTATTATAACATTATTATAGTTTTTTCGTAGATCAATTGAAACATTACCATTGGTTGGGTTTGGATATATGATTGGGTTTTCTGGAAAAGTATTTTCAATTATTCCTAACGAAGATTCCACAATAACCACAGAATAATCTTCAGTCTCGCCATATGTAGTTTCAACACAAGCATCAACTGGCACATCTTGAGCCCAATTTGCTTTTGCCCTCATAATATGTTGGCCGAGAACTGCGTCTTCAGGAATTGTAAAACTTATTGTTTCCGTATAAACACCACCTGCAACTCCTGGAGCAATAATATAATTATTGACAACAACCTCGTCCTCAGTAAAATCAAGATCATCATTATAATCAATCCATACTTTTATGTATTGATCACCGTATCCAGTCGTTACTGTTAATTCATAATCATTTCCTTGTTCAAGATCGGTTGTTAACGAAGTGAAATCTCCATAACCTTCACATCCAGAACTGTTATCTATGTCTTGTAATTGAAACAATTGAAAACCGTCATTATAGTCACAGTTCATTGACGGAGTACACAAGACATTCTCTCTAATTTCATACATAAACTTGTATGTTTCAGAAAGCAACCCATTTGATGACTCAGCGTATACTTTAAAAAATACTTTTGTGCCAGCTTCAAAATTAGGAATAGCAGAATCTGATACCCATATATTATCAGATGAATTAGACATTTGTATTATTTCTGAACTGGATTCTGTGACCCATTCAACATACACATTATTTAAGTCCCCATCGTAATCTATAGTTGATGTGACAAATTGATCTATCCCTTCTTTAGGCTGAGTATCGGTAGGCTGATTAGAAATACTTGTTGTTTTAATTGACGGATGATTTTCTCTGCCAGCTAAGGAATATTCCCAAACACCTCTTCCCCAAGTAGTACCCCTTAGAGTATTAGACCCATAAACAACTTCAAGTTCCATAACAGTTGTATTTGGTAAATTTTCGTTATATAATTCCCACGAATCTTCCCACATGGTTTTTTTATAAACTCCTATTTCTGCACCTAAATAAATTGTTGAGTTCTCACTGTGATCAATCACTACAGTTCTTATTGGCATGTTACCCAAATTATGTGTTATATTTTGCCAAGTGCTACCTTGATTATTTGATAAGTAAACTTTTTGATTATTATTTCCATAAGTACCGTAGGTAACTATTATTGTACTGTCGTCGTTAGGATCAAAAGCAATATCAGTTATAAATTGATTTGGTAGAAATTGGGAAACCTCATTGAATGTCATACCCCCGTCATAGGAAATTTTTAATCTATTGTAATTAGAAATTGCTATTGCGCTTGAGTTTTCAGCAATTGCGGCGTTTTGAATATTACCGGCAAAAAAACTATTACCTAGAGTATTCCAAGTTGAACCAAAATCATCACTCCTATATAAAATATTAGTCATTGTATAAATACTCATTTGATCGTTTGGATCATACATTAATGGCGTTACCCAGTCTCCGTTAAAATTTTCAGGATTTACCCCATCCTGATTATAACCACCATCTTTTGTTCTTCGTTTACCTCCAAATTGAACACTTCCTATCATCCAATCATCATTTAAAGGATGAATAATACCTTCCATACCGTCAGCACCATAAAATTCTATCCAATTATTTTCATTCTTTATACTTGTTCCATTATCCTGGGACCCAGTAATCGTTCGAAAATAATTTGACTGACTAGCGCCTAAACAATAGTTTTCTCTTATTGATTGTCCTTCAAAAAATTCCCATGTAAATCCATTATCATTACTCCTGGCTAGTAATCCATCGGTATTAACCCAAAATACCCCATTATAACTTCGTGATCCACGAATATCAGCATGAACATATTGACCTGTAGTATTATAATTTGCGTTTCCAGTTGACCAATAAGTTACTTGATTCCAGGTTTGTCCACCATCGTTACTCATATGCGTATCTATATCACCAAAAAGCATATAATTTGGGTCAGTGTCACTAACCGCAAAAGCACCGTAATTTGCAAGATTTGGATTCCCTGCTAAAGTAAAACTCTGACCTAAATCTTCCGACTTCCAAACACCATCACTTGAGCCTATAAATACACAATTTTCACAGGCTGCAGAAATCGATAATTGTATGTTACTATTATTTCCCGGGATGGTTCCAGATTGAACAAAATTTTGACCAGCATCATTTGAAATATATATTTTTGAGTCATTATTAAATGTAGATGCATAAATAATATTTTCATCGGTTGGATGAAACTCAATGTAGTCATAATCCTGATTATATTCCCAAGAATTATTTCCAGCTGGAATGAAAGAAAAAGATTCAAAATTGTTGGTTGATCTGAATAGACCTTCACTTGTGCCTGCAAAAACTAGATTTGGAATTGTAGGGTGATACATTATCTTATAAATCCTATTATTAGTTCCAAGGCCACCCCAATTTAAATTGTCTGGATTAAAGTTTGTAATTGACCAAGTATCTCCACCGTCAAGTGATTCATAAATCCCGTGCGTTGTTCCATTATAAGAATTTCGAACATTGATTAGAACCCTGTTTGGATTTTCAGGTGATACTGCAATAGTGTTTACACCAGATGCATATAAAAAGTCTGTTGTATTTTCCCAAGTTTCTCCACCATCTAAAGTCTTCCAAAAACCTCCACTTCTAGATCCTAAAAAAATTCTATTTTCATTATTCAAGTCAGTGTAAAATGATTCAATCCTTCCTAAACCTACAGCATAATGGCCTGTAACCTCTTCAATATAATATGGCCCTAATTCTTCCCAGCCATTTTCAAAATCAGATTTATTT
>CACHNE010000005.1 GCA_902581145.1 uncultured Bacteroidota bacterium
TTCTTATATTCAAAGCTCAAGTGATTGGTAATAAACTTGTTGATTTCAAATTTATTAATGAATTTATTTTGTGTTCTTTCTACTTTAATAATATAGCTCATCTTCTATGATTCTTTTTGCAAAAATAGTAAATAAGAACCTTTACTAAAACATTTGATTAGATATGTCTATTAAAATTTATATATTTGACCGATTTGCATTTTAACGGTATAGTTATTGATGCTTTAAATCTGTTACATGAAGGCTAATCATCTTATTTTAACATTATTTGTATTGATAATTTTTAATACAAAGTCTTATGCTCAAGAGGGTTTACCAATATATTCTGATTATTTAACTGATAATTTTTATTTGTTATACCCTTCTATGGCGGGAGCATCTAATTGTACTAAAGTTAGATTTACTGGAAGAAAACAGTGGATGGATCAAAATGAGGCTCCAAATCTCCAAACAGTCAGTATAAATGGTAGAATTGGTGATTCAAAATCTGCACTAGGCACAATTGCATTTAAAGATCAAAATGGATATCACTCTCAATCTGGTGCATATGTAACTTATGCTCATCATATAATGTTTTCAAGAAGTGAATTAGACTTAGACATGTTGTCATTTGGATTAAGCGCTGGAATGATACAATATAAACTTGATGAATCATCTTTTCTTGCGGGAGGTTTTGATCCCTTAATTTCAGGTTTCGAACAAAGCGCAACAGATTTTAATATTGATTTTGGATTTTCTTATCAATATTTAGATTTTTATGTACATGCTTCCATAAAAAATTTACTTAATAACGATGGTATTAATTTCAACGAACAAGGGTTGAGTTACAATAACTTAAGAACATACCTGTTTTCTACTGGCTATTTATTTTCTGATGCCTCAAATAACTGGTATTTTGAGCCTTCATTAATGTTTGCTCACAAAGACGCGACAAAAGAAACATTTGCTGATATAAATTTTAAAGTTTATCGTGAAACCGATTTTGGTAGATTATGGGCAGGTCTTTCATATAGAAATAGTTTTGAAGGTGCTGAATATTTAAATTCACAAGATCAAATTAAAACGCAAAAACTTCAATACATTACTCCACTAGTTGGATTAGAATTCAACGGATTTGTTTTTGCTTATACCTACTCGTATCAATCTAATTCTGTTGTTTTTGATAACGGAGGATATCATCAATTAACTCTTGGGTTCAATTTTGGATGCCGCAAACAGAGATATGACTGTAATTGTCCGTGGATCAAATAGTTTAGAATTCTAGATAATTCAACTTATATTCTTTCCTAATATATTTTTCTGATAGTTTTTTACCGTTGTAAAATATCTTTATATAACCTTTATTCTTATGAAGATTTAAGCTTTCATTTAAAATCAGTACATTTTTGATATGTTTATTTACCGGGGTTATTGTATCAATAATTGATATTCTTGTGGGAAGAATTTCTTTTATATTGTCCTTTATATAATGATAATGGGTACACCCTAAAACTAAACAATCAATATTTTTTTCTATCATCGGATTTAAATACAATGTCAAAATTGTATCTAGTTCTTTTTTCGAAATAATACCATCTTCAATAATATTAACTAGTTTATAACCTATCTGTTCGTGAATTTTAATATCATTAATTTTATTATCATTCGTTGTCTCAAAAAATAATTTACTGTTCAGAGTTTTTTCTGTTGCAAGAATTCCAATATTTTTTGTTTTAGTATAACTAATTGCTGGTTTTATCCCAGGTTCAATTCCAATGATTGGTATACCAATGACCTCTCTAAGTTTTTCTATTGCATTAGTTGTTGCTGTATTACATGCAATAACTATCGCCTTACAATTTAATTCAATCAGTTTTTCACAATTCTTAGTACTTAAAGAAATTATCTCTTTTTTTGATCTAGACCCATATGGACAATTTTTATTGTCTGCTAAAAATATAAAGTTTTCATTTGGTAACAATTCCTTCAATTTATCTAAAATTGATATACCACCAATTCCTGAATCAAAGAGTCCTATAGGTCTATTATCCATAATGTTTGTAAAAAAAAAGCTGCCTTTAAAGACAGCTTCTAAATTTTTGAAGATTTAATATTAAAAGCCAAGTTCTTTCTTAACCTCCTCCATTAAATCAGTACCATTAGCAACGATTACCCCCTGTCCTTGAGTTGAGTCAAGTACGTAATCAAATCCTGATGCAATAGCAACTTTATTTATTGCAGCTTGAGCCTTTTCAGTAATTGGTTTTAAAAGATCAAATTCTTTTTTTTGTAATTCCTGTTGAGCCTGTGCTTGATATTGTCTTATGCTTTGCTCCATTCCTTGAACTTCCTGAAGTCTTTTTGCATTTTCTTCATCAGTCTGAGCTGCAGCTTCAGTATCATACTGTTTTACTTTGCTTTGGAGTTCAGCGGCCATTGTTTGGATATCAGTTTCATATGTTTTTGCTAGTTTTTCTAATTCAGCTTTTGCGTCATTCATTTCAGGCATAGATGCTACCAGTTCAGTAGTATTAATATGAGCAACTTTTGATTGTGCAAATGATGTAAAACTTATTGCAAAAAGGAAAATTACTAATGATATTTTTATCTTTTTCATAATCAATATTTTATGTTTTTAATTTTAATGTGAGTAAAGGTACTAATCTTTTACTTTTCTTTTGTTACTATTTTTTTGTTTTCTTTGTTCTAACAACTCCTTAACTGTTAACTTTTTGTCAGGAGTTGATACTTTTTCCTCTGAAGCATCATCTTTTTCTTTATTTTCAATTTCTGAAATAACCGTTGTTTCGTCAATTAGACTTTCATTTTCAATTTCTCTCTTGTCTTTTCTGGAATCAACTTTTTTTCTATTATTTGCTCTTGATATTGTTCTTAATATCTGATCACTTACGTCATATCTTTTATCAGAATATAGCATTACAATATCAGCGGATTTATCAAAGATAAAATCATAATTTCTTGACTTTGCTAATTCTCTAATAGCATTAAATATTTGATCCTGTATAGGTTGTATCAGTTGTTGTTTTTGTATGATAAGATCTCCTCTGGGCCCAAATCTTTTTTGTTGGTATTCACTCAATTCTTCTTCATCAATTAAAATTTCTTCTTCTATTTCTTCTATCATTTCACTAGTTAAAAGTATTCTTTCTGACTTTAGTGATTCTTTTTTTTGATCAATTTTTCTAGATCTTTCTTCTATTTCTTTTTTCCAATCACCAGCTTTTTCTTCTAGTCTTTTGGAAATCTGATTGTATTCAGGCAGATTTTCAAGTATATATTCGGTATCAATATATCCTATTTTTATACCTCTTTGCGCAAAAATAAAGTTGGAGGTTAGAAATAATAATATAAAAAAATAGCTTTTTTTCATGATAATTTAGAACGTAAAAATAGTCCAAATATTTTATTAAAAGTTTTGTCCAAATATAAAATGTGTTTCCCAACCATGTTTTGATGATTGGCCTGGCACAGGATCAAATCCATGACCAAAGTCAATACCTAAAAGACCAAACTGTGGCATAAATAACCTAACTCCAATACCCGCAGATCTTTTAAGAAGAAAAGGATCAAAATCTCTAAAACTATTATATGAAGACCCCCCTTCAATGAATGTGAGAGCAAATATTTTTGCTTGTTCACCCAGACTTATTGGATACCTTAGCTCAAGTGAATATTTATTATATATAGAGCCACCATCTTGTGCGGATAGAGACTGATTAGGATAACCTCTCAAAGGTATATTTTCTCTACCATCAAGATTATACATTCCCATTCCATCTCCACCAAGGAAAAATCTCTCAAACGGAATAACTCCTCTATCATTATTATATGCACCTAAAAATCCAAATTCAAAAGCAGGTCTTAAAACTAATTTTTTGGTTAAAGCTGTAAACCATTCACCTTTGAACTTGATTTTATAAAACTCAAGCCATTTATATCTCTCTTGGTCAATTTCGGCTATTCTATCACCAGCTGATGTGTTTGTTGGGTCAACTCCAAGTTGGTCAACTAAATCATCCCTTTCATCTTTTAAAGCTTTGTAATCTACATCATTAAATGCCGAGTAAGGAAAGGTAAGTTTTGCCGATAGTGTAAAATTTGAGCCGCCAGTCGGATAAATTGGATCTGTATAAGTATTATTCCTACTTAAAGCTACTGTGTAGGACAAATTATTTGATGATCCGTTCCCAAAAGTAAATAATCCAGTATTATATTCATTAAGATCATAGTACTGAAAACCAATAAATTGAGACAGTGTAAAGTAATCATCTGGAACAGTAAGTCTTTTTGCTAAACCTACAGAAACACCAGAAATATTAAAATACCTTGATTTATCTGCAGTATAGTTATATGGATTAAACATAAACTGTTTAGTTTGTGAAAGTTGAACGGAGAATTGAACAGGTCTTTTACCACCTAACCACGGTTCGGTAAAATTAAAACTATTAACTGTGTAAAATCTACTTGCCTGTAATCTTAAAGCCAGTCTTTGGCCATCACCCATTGGTATCGGGGTGTAAGCTTCTTTTTTGAAAATATCTTTAATAGAAAAATTATTAAAAGACAATCCGATAGTACCTATAAATCCACCACCACCATAACCACCTTGAAGTTCAATTTGACTAGATCCAGTTTCAACAAGAGTGTATTCCAAATCAACCGTTCCATCATTAGGATTTATATTTTTAAAATCAGGTGAAATCAATTGTGGATCAAAAAAACCTAATTGACCTAGCTCTCTTAATGACCTAAAAACATTAGCCTTACTGTAAAGCTGACCAGGTCGTGTTCTGATCTCTCTGTAAATTACGTGATCGTTTGTTTTGTTATTTCCTACAACAGATATTTTATTGAAGTATGCAGGTTTTCCCTCATTAATTCTTATTTCTAAATCTATAACATTACCATCAGCATTTACCTCAACTGGTGTGATAGATGAAAAAAGATAACCGTTATTTTGATATAGATTACTCAAATCATCAGCATCTGGATCAGATCTATCAGCGATCCTTTTTTCTAATTCAACTCCATTATATGTGTCTCCTTCTTTAATTTTTAATATTTGATTTAGTTGCTGATCTGTGTATACACTATTACCTAAATATTCTATTTTCCCAAATGTGTATTTAGAACCTTCGATTAGCGAGATTGAAACATCAATCTGCTGATTATCATTATTTAATATTGTATCAGAAACAACTCTTGCATCTCTAAAACCATTTTCTTTATACTTATCAACTAAGCTGGCAAGGTCTTCTTTGAAATCATCAGGAACATATTTTGATCTCTTGAAAATTCTGTAAAATTTTCTTTTTTTAGTATTTTTCATCGCTTTTTCTAGAGTCTTAGATTTAAGCTCACTTATTCCCTCAAATTGGATTTTGTTAATCTTTATTTTGTTTCCTTTTTTGATATCTAAGGACATTTTGACTTTTGATTTTTTTGAGGAATCAATTACTTCTTCTGTTTTAATGATTACTTTGGCGTTTAGAAATCCTTTTTTTCTGTATTTATTTTCTAAATAATTTTTGGTGGTAGTAATTAGATTTTCTGTTACTTTTACCCCTGTCTGAAGTTTATTTTCTTTTATTATTTCTTCAATTTTTCTCTTTTTAACTCCAGTAATTTTTAAATCAGTTAATTCAGGTAAGTCGTATAATTCAATCTCAAGATCAATAACCCCATTTTCAATGTTAGTTTTATAAACATCAACAGAACTAAAAAGGTTCGAACCCCATAGTTTTTTTATGGCATTACTAAGTTTTTCTCCGGGGATACTGATTGCATCACCTTCTTTAAGCCCTGAAAAAGTTACAATTGTTATCGGACTAAAAGAGGTGTTTCCAGATACCTCAATTTCTCCAATAGTGTATCTTTCTATATTCTTTTGTGATAGAGATAAGTTTGAAAACAAAAGTACTAGAGTCAGTAATATTAACTTAATGCCCTGAAAGTGCTTTTTATTTACGCCTTTTATTTTATTTGATCTGTTCACTAGTTTTTCCAAATCTTCTTTCTCTGCTTTGATAACTAATTATCGCCTTATATAAATCTTTTTTTCTGAAGTCTGGCCATAATTTTTTTGTAAAGTATAGCTCAGAGTATGCAATTTGCCAAAGTAAAAAGTTACTGATTCTTTTTTCACCACTAGTCCTAATCAGTAGGTCCACATCTGGTAAATTACGGGTGTAAAGATGGTCATTTATTACGGTTTCGTCAATATTTTTGGAAGAAATTATGTTATTTTTAACTTTATCTGATAGTTCTCTGACCACATTTACTATTTCACTGCGACTTCCGTAGCTTAATGCCAGTGTTAAAGTCAATTTTGAATTATCTTTAGTTTCTTCTTTAACTTTTTCTAAATAATTACCGATTTTTTTTGGCATCCTACTTAGATTTCCAATTGTTTCAAATCTAATATTGTTTTTATTTAAAGTTTTTAATTCGTCCCTTAGCGATAAAAACAACAATTGCATCAGAAAGTCAACTTCTAATTTTGGTCTATTCCAATTTTCTGTTGAAAAAGCATAAAGGGTCAAATTTTTTACGCCGAGTTCAGCGCAACATTCCACAATTTTTCTGACGGATTTTCTACCTTCGCGATGACCATTTTCCCGTCTTAGACCTCTTTTTTTTGCCCACCTACCATTTCCGTCCATGATTACTGCTACATGTCTAGGTATATTACTTTTGTCAATGTCTTTTAAACTCATTTCCCAATATTACAATAACATGGATTTCTACCAAATGTATATGTCACGGTAAATGTAGAAAACATATACCAATCATCATTGTTAATATTTCCAAAATTATAATTTAAATTATCGTTTGAAATATTATTGCCGTCTATTTTATCTGTGAAGGTATATCTGGCACCAAACTCAAATGCAAATAAAAGCTTGTCAAGAATTCTGTATTTCATTCCAACTACCATTGGAATTCCAAAAGTCGATTTGTTTTGTTTTGAATTTATTATAACATTATTTACTAAAAGCTGCTCTTGAAATGTTGTATATATAATACCAGAGTAAATATATGGTGAAAACAACACATCATAATCATGTAGGTCGTAATCCAAAAAATTAAATTCCATACCCAATGATAATTCATTAATCGGAGTTTCAAAATTATATCCTCTTTCTATTCTTCTGGGATCACTTGAATCTAAATCATCGGCAGATAAAGTAGATTTATTATATGAGATTCTGTAAGAGTGTCTAGCGCTTCTATTCCATTTAAAAACAGCACCAAAAGTGTTTTCACTAGGGTTTATAAATGTTGTATTTCCAACATCTCCAATAAAATTTGATTTTCCATATGTAAATCCTAATTCATATATCTGAGAAAGGGACACTTGAGTAAAAAGAATAAAAAATAGTATTTTTTGCCAGTTGAATTTCAAAATATTTTTATTTAAGACATAAACTATAATTAACTAAAATTATTGTTCAGTTCTCCTGTCTTTTCCCCACATCAATTTTTCTCTTAGTGTATTAATATAGCTATCCTCTTCAAATTCAACCATCTTTAAGAAATAGGGCGCTTTTGAAATATTAATTTTTGAATCGATATTCACTGAAAATATTTGGGAGTCAGCCGAAACAAAATACTCATTTTCTCTTCCGTTAATTGAAATTTCAATCTTTTTGTTGTCAGAAATTACAAGCGGTCTAGCATTCAAATTGTGCGGAGCTATAGGAGTTAAAACAAGGTTTTTACTATCAGGCATAATTATAGGTCCTCCACAGCTTAGTGAATATCCTGTAGAACCAGTAGGAGTTGAAATAATTAAACCATCAGCCCAATAAGTATTTAAATATTGATCATTTAATTTTGTGTCAATGGTTATCAAGGATGTAGTATTTTTTCTAGAAATTGAAATCTCATTCAGAGCATTTTTTGTTTTTCCCTCGAATTCAACCTGGATTATTGTTCTTTCGGAAATACGATAATTTGAATTTTTGATTTTCTCTATGATCGAATCAATTATTTCAATAGGCGAGTTTGCTAGAAATCCAAGCCTTCCCTTATTTAATCCAATTATAGGAATTGAAAGTTCACCAATTTCATTTGCAGATCTTAAAATAGTACCATCACCACCAATTGAGATTACGAAATCATATTCATTAGAGAGTTTTTCAACTTTACTGAAATTAAAATCTCCGTTATAATTGTCAAGTTTAGATATTAAATCAAAAGATTGGCTATCAACATCATAATCTAGTTGATGTTTGTCAAGGCTTTTAAAAACAGAAAATATGTGGTCATTATTTTCGTTTGAATCTAGTTTGGTGAAAAGTGCAAATTTCAAAATTTTATCTAAAATTACTGTCCATTAAAGGATCAAAATTAAGTAAAAATAAATTAGTTTTGCGTAAAATATTTTGGATCTAATTTAAATATGACTAAGCTTAGTGTAAACATAAATAAAATTGCAACCCTGAGAAATTCAAGAGGGGGAAATTACCCAAATGTTTGTGACTTTGCATTTGATATTCAAAATTTTGGCGCACAGGGAATAACAGTTCATCCAAGGCCTGATGAAAGACATATTAGATATCAAGATGTTTATGATTTAAAAAAAGTTGTAAATACTGAGTTTAATATTGAGGGTAATCCGATTGAAAAATTTATAAGTATGGTTACGGAAGTCAAACCAACTCAGGTTACATTGGTACCAGATGCTATTGATGCTATCACTTCAAACTCTGGATGGGATACAGTTAAAAACAAGACTTTTTTAAAGGAAGTAGTTAATGAATTTAAATCATACGGAATCCGAACTTCGATATTTTTGGACCCAAATACTAAGTTTATAGAATCTGTTTGCGAAATTAACCCTGATAGAGTAGAATTATACACTGAAGAATATGCAAGAGAATTTCCTAATGATAATTTCAAAGCAATAAATAAATATTCGATCTGTGCAAAAGAGATTAATGACGTTGGAATAGGAGTAAATGCTGGTCACGATCTATCACTGAAAAATATTAAGTTCTTCAAGCAAAACATTGACAATCTTCTTGAAGTTTCAATTGGGCATGCTTTAATAACCGAGAGCCTATATTTTGGTTTAGAAAGGACAATTAAAAGCTATTTAGATTATTTATCATAGGTGATGCTTTTACACTCAAAAATTTTAGGAGATTCGGAAAATCACATACTAATCTTACATGGTTTTTTGGGTTCTGGTGATAATTGGATTACTATTGCTAGGAAATTAAATTTTGAAGGTTTTACCGTTCATTTAATTGATCAGAGAAACCATGGAAGAAGTTATCACTCTGAAAACTTTCACTATCAATTAATGAGTAATGATTTACTAAAATATATTAAGCACCATAAAATTAAAGATCCTATATTAATTGGTCACTCTATGGGAGGGAAGACGGTGATGAAATTTTCTTTAGAATTTCCAAAATTAGTACGAAAACTTTTTGTTTTAGATATATCACCAAAGGAGTATCCTATCCATCATCAATCTATAATAGACTCATTAGAAAGTTTAGATTTTAATTCTTTAAATACAAGAAAAGAAATTGACAATAAACTTAAAAAATCAATTGAGCAACCAGCATTAAGAAATTTTTTGATGAAGAATATATTCAAAAAAGATAATACAAGATTTGATTTTAGATTCAATTTAAAATCATTATCAAAAAATATTGATAAAATAGGTGAAAAAGTTGACTCAGTTGAAAAATTTACCGGCGAAGTATATTTTTTTAAGGGTAGTAAATCTGAATATATTATGGATAGCGATAAAGATTTAATTCAAAAGCTTTTTCCAAAAGCAAAATTTATAAAAATACAAAATGCTGGGCACTGGCTTCATGCTGATAATCCAAATGATTTTTTGTCCGAATTATTAAGTTTAATCTGATTTATAGCAATTTTTCACTTTGAGACCTGTAAAAAAAACAGTACTTTCGCAAACCAATTTATATTAAATGAAAATTTCTGTCACAAAAAAAAATAAGCTATCCGGAATAATTTCAATCGAGGTGGAGAAGAAAGATTATGAGCAAAAAGTCCAAGATGTATTGAAAAGATATTCAAAAACTGCAAATATTCCTGGTTTTAGAAAGGGATTTGTGCCAATGGGATTGGTGAAGAAGCAATACGGAAATGCTGTAAAAGTCGATGAAATAAACAAGCTCCTTGATGCTAATCTTAAAAAATATATACAAGAGGAAAAATTAGACATATTAGGTGGTCCTATTCCTGAAGTTGATAATAAAATTGATTGGAATTCTGATAAGATTAATTTTGATTTTGAAATTGGTTATACACCAGAATTCAAGGTTAATCTAAAACCAAAGAAACCCATTACTATGTTTGAGGTTAAAGCAGATAAAAAGATGGTTGATAACCAGATAAAAAATATCCAATCTCAATATGGTAAATTAATTTCGAAAAAAACAATTGAAAAAAATTCTGAAATAACAGCAAATTTCTTATCTGAAATTGATGAAGTTAATCATTCTAGTATGTTCAAAGCAGAAAGTCTAAAGCCTTCGTTTTTAAAGAAGATTTTAGGCTTGAAGGTTGGAGATGAGTTAAATGAAATTGGCTCAAAGATTTTTAAAGAAAATTATGATCTATCTAGAAATCTAAAAATAGAACTTGAAAAAGCAAAAACTTTCAAAAACAAAGTTTTTATAAAAATTGAAGAAATTAATGAAAGAGAATTAGCAGAATTAGATCAAGATTTATTTGATAAAGTATTTGGTAAAAACTCGGTTAAAACGGTAGCTGAAATGAGAAAGAAGCTTTCTGAGGATTTTGTGAAACAATTTCAAAACCAAGTTGATCAGAAATTAATGAATGATACAATTGAATATTTGATTGATTCTACAAAAATCAATCTTCCTGCTGAATTTTTGATCAAATGGATGAAATTAAGTTCTGAAAAGAAAATTACCATTGATGAAGCAAAAGCAGAATACGAAAAGTCTGAAAAGGGTATGAAGTATCAATTGATTGAAAGTAAATTAATTATTGATAATGATTTACAGGTGAATTTTGAAGATTTAAAGTCTTACACAACTGATTTGATTAAAAATCAAATGCAACAATATGGCCAAGCTATACCTGATGAAAAAGAACTTGAAGGTATAGTTGCAAGAGTGATGAGCAATAAAGATGAAATCAAGAGATTAACAGAACAACTGACTAGCAATCGAATTCTAAACTTTTTTAAAGAAAATTTTAATTATAAACTGAAAAAGGTTAGCTATGATGAATACATTAAAGAAGCATATCCAGCGTAATTCTTATATTTATAAATAATAAAATCTATAATCATGGACTTCGGAAAAGAGTTTAAGAAATTTGCAACAAAAGATCAGGGTATTAGTAGTACCTACTACAATGATATTGTAAGCAGTATGTTCCCTAGAGGATTAACTCCTAATATTATTGAAGAAAGACAAATGAATATTGCAATTTTTGATGTTTTTTCAAGACTTATGATGGATAGGATAATCTTTATGGGTACTGCTATAAACGATCAAGTAGCTAATATTATTCAGGCTCAATTATTGTTTTTGGAAAGTACTGATTCCACCAAGGATATTCAAATTTATATAAATTCACCGGGTGGTAGTGTTTATGCTGGCTTAGGAATTTATGATACAATGCAATTAATTAAACCTGATGTGGCCACAATTTGTACTGGTATGGCTGCCTCAATGGGAGCTGTATTATTATGTGCTGGCGAAAAGGGTAAAAGAAGTGGATTAACACACTCAAGAGTTATGATTCACCAACCCTTAGGAGGTGCTCAAGGACAAGCAAGTGATATTGAGATAACAACAAGAGAAATTCTTTCACTCAAAGAGGAATTATATAAAATAATCAGTAAACATACTGGACAAGAATATGAAAAGGTTTATGCTGACAGTGACAGAGATTATTGGATGAAGGCAGACAAAGCTTTAGACTACGGAATGATTGACGAAATTCTAACTAAAAGCTAGACTACATGAGCAAGTCTGATTTACAATGTTCATTTTGTGGTAAGAAAAAAGACCAAACCAGCTTACTCATAGCTGGAATTGATGCTCATATTTGTGATTTGTGTATTGAGCAGGCAAACGGTATTATTTTACAAGAAAATAGTTCAGTAGATAGTAAGGATGAAAAATCTAAACTTGAACTTTTAAAACCTCAACAAATTAAACTTTTTTTAGATGATTATGTTGTGGGACAAGATTACACAAAAAAAGTAATTTCTGTTTCCGTATACAATCATTACAAAAGAATTAATCAGGAAATTGAAAATGAAGTTGAAATTGAGAAGAGTAATATAATTATGGTCGGTCAGACTGGGACAGGAAAAACCTTAATAGCTAAGACTATAGCAAAAATGTTAGATGTACCTTTAGCAATTGTAGATGCTACGGTTTTGACTGAAGCTGGTTATGTTGGTGAAGATGTTGAAGGAATATTGACTAAACTTTTACAGTCCGCTAATTATGATGTTGAAAAGGCTGAAAAAGGAATTGTATTTATAGATGAGATTGATAAAATTGCTAGAAAAAGTGACAATCCATCAATAACAAGAGATGTTTCTGGTGAAGGAGTTCAACAGGCCTTACTAAAATTATTAGAAGGAACTATTGTAAATGTTCCTCCTAAAGGAGGAAGAAAACATCCTGATCAAAATTTTATTGAAATAAATACAGAGAAAATTTTATTCATCGCTGGAGGTGCATTTGACGGAATTGAAAGACATATATCCAGACGATTGAATTTAAATGTCATTGGCTATAAAAGTGTTGGTAAAGATTCCGTTTCTAAGACTAATATTTTAAAACATATTAACCCAAAAGATCTAAAAGAATTTGGTTTAATCCCAGAAATCATTGGTAGATTACCTGTTGTAACCTACATGAATCCATTAAATAAAGTGGCACTGCTTAGTATTCTAATTGAGCCCAAAAATGCATTGATTAAGCAATATGTAAAATTATTTGAAATGGATGATATTACTCTTGAATTTAAGAAGGATGCTTTAAATCATATTGTCGATAAAGCTATCGATTACAATTTGGGTGCAAGAGGTCTAAGATCACTTTGTGAAGAGATTTTAAACGATGCAATGTTTAATCTTCCTGGTAGTGAAGTAAAGAAATTAGTTGTAAATAAGAAATATGCTGAGGAGCAATTATCAAGGGTGAGTTTTGAAAAACTCAAGGCAGCTTCTTAACAATTCAATTCAATTAAACTGTCAATAAATTTTCTTTCGTTAGATAATCTAGGAATTTTATTTTGTCCGCCAATTTTATTATTCATTTCCAACCATTTCATGAATACTCCTTTTTTAGAAACAATAATTTCAGGTTTCTTGAGTGTAAAATTATTGTATCTCTTGGCATCATAATCTGAATTTTCAGATTTAAGTTCTTTGTCTATAATTTCTGCTAAATTTACATTTTTAGGGGGATTATTTTTAAATTCTATAAACCACTGATGTGCACCTTTTTTATTTTTTTGCATGAAAACTGGGGCAACTGTGTAATCAACAATTTCAAGATTGTACTTTGATGATATTTTATTTATGACATTATCAGTATTTTCGATAATTACCTCTTCTCCAAAGACATTTATATAATGTTTTGTTCTTCCTGAAACAATTATTTTATACGGATTTAATGAAGTAAATTTTACGGTATCACCAATTTTATATCTCCATAAACCTGCATTTGTTGTTATTAATATTGCATAATTTATATCCTTTTTAACTTCACTTAGCGGAATTATTTTTTCATCTTTTGTTCCATAGTTTTTCATGGAGATAAACTCGTAGAAAATACCATAATCTAACATTAGTAAAAGTTCATTTGAATCATTTTCATATTGAATTGCAAAAAATCCCTCCGATGCGTTATATATCTCATAATATTTCATTGATTCGCTATTGATTAAGCTCTTATATTGATTTAGATAAGGTTTGAAACTAACTCCTCCGTGAAAATAAACTTCTAAATTTGGCCATTGTTCAGAAATATATTCTTTATTACTTTTTTCTAAAATTTTATTTAAAAGAACTAACATCCAAGATGGTACGCCAGCTAAACTTGTTACATTTTCGTTCAATGTTTCATTAATTATAGCATCTATTTTGTAATTCCAATCATTCATAAGAGAAGTTTTGTTACTTGGAGTACTACTAAACTCAGCCCAAAAAGGCATATTGTCAATTAGAATAGCTGATAAATCACCGTAGAATGTACCGTTTTTTTCATAGGGACTTTTACTCCCACCCAACCTTAAACTCTTACCCGTAAAAAGTTGAGAATTTGGATTATTATTTAGATACATACAAAGTAAATCCTTACCAGCAGCATAATGACAATCCTCAAGAGATTCATTACTTACTGGAATGAATTTGCTTTTAGCATTTGTCGTCCCACTTGATTTTGCAAACCACTTAATTTTCGAAGACCAAAAAATGTTATTTTCTCCTTTTCTAGCCAGATCTATTTTATCAGCAAATTCCTCATAACTAAAAACAGGAACTCTTTCAGAAAAATCTTCATAATTATTAATTGATTTAAAATCAAATTTTTGACCAATAAATGTTTCTTTGGCTGATTTGACCAAATTTAATAGAATATCGTTTTGAACTTCATTTGGATACTTTATAAATAATTCAATTTGATGCATTCTTTTTTTTAAAAACCAGGAAGCAATTGAATTAATTAATGGGATTGGCATCTTTTTTTTGTAATTTTCTTTTTTAAAATTATGAAATTTTATGCATTTTGAGGGGGTCGTAAAAAAAATGACAACTGAATATTCTTCAGTGGTGAACTACTTCATTGAATTTGAAAATAGTTTCATTCATTTAAATCAGTTTTTAGAAAAATCATTTACGATAGAGTGTATTGGTTACAGTTGTCTTTCATGTTCTTCAAATCAAGAAATTTTTAGACAAGGATTCTGTAAAAGTTGTTTTTTTGAAAGTCCATTAGCAGGAGATTGGATAATAAAACCCGAATTGAGTAAAGCTCATTTAAATATAGCTGATCGTGATCTTGAGTATGAAAAGAAAATTCAGCTTCAACCACACATTGTTTACTTATCAAATACTGGATCTGTCAAGGTGGGAATTACCAGAAAATCTCAAATTCCTTATCGTTGGATTGATCAGGGTGCGCATGAGGCAATTGAAATTATTGAAACACCAAATAGATTCTTAGCTGGTACTGCTGAAGTCGCTCTTAAAAAATATATGAGTGATAAAACTAACTGGAGAAAAATGTTGAAAAATGAAAGGGACAACATTAATTTGACAAGTTTTAAAGAACAAGCAAAAACATATGTTCCTAGTAATTTAACTCATTATATTAATGACAAAAGTAAAGTTCTAAATATAGAGTTTCCTGTAAAAAAGTTTCCACAAAAACCAAATTCGGTCAAACTGAAAAAAAATTCAAAATTTTCAGGAAAATTAATGGGAGTAAAAGGACAGTATTTAATTTTTGAAGACGATAAAGTCATCAACTACCGTGCACATGAGGGTCATATTTTTAGTATAACTATAAATTCTTAATCTATATTTATCTCTTCGTTAACTCTTAAACTAAATTTTCTTCGAAAAATGTAAACTCCCAAATATAAAAATGGTGTGTCAACTAATGCAACTAAAACCTTAAATAAAAATCCTGAAATCAATAGCCCTGCGAACTGATCCCAAGACAACACATTAGTAATACATAATAAAAATAAAATAGTAAATGTATCAACAAATTGAGAGAAGAAAGTTGAAAAGTTATTCCTTAACCACAGCATCCTTCCCTTAGTCAAGTTTTTCCAAAAATGGTAAATGTGAATATCAATATATTGAGCAAATAGATAACTAAGCATACTGGAAAGTACAGCAATTATAGTACTACCAAATACTTTTCTAAAAAGTAAATCATCAACTGGTGAATTTTCCATTGCAGGAACAGAGTCGGCAACATAAATTATGAGCGTTGAAAAAATAGCAGCAAAAATACCAACAGTTACAACTTGGTTCGCTTTCTTTTTGCCGTAAATTTCACTGATTAAGTCTGTTATTAAAAATGTAATTGGGTAAGGAAGAATTCCTACAGATAAATAAAAAAGTTTTTCTCCAAAAATTTCAATATCAAATGGGTGCCAGTAAAAAAACTTTTGAAAAATTAAATTTGATACTACCAGAGAGGTAATGAAAAGAGATGCTAGAATTAAATAAAGTTTTCTTGCTAATATTTTTTTTCCTGCATTCATTAATTTGTCTTTAATCAAATATAGTAAATCAATTTCTTTTGACTAATTTGTTCACCCTAATGGAAATTCAAAAAAAATATCACATATCAATAGGTTCTAATATTGGAAATAGGATAAAAAATATTCAAGAGACAATTGATTTAATACATTCAAGAATTGCCTCTTTACTTTCTATTT
This sequence comes from uncultured Bacteroidota bacterium, assembly GCA_902581145.1. Lineage (GTDB taxonomy): Bacteria > Bacteroidota > Bacteroidia > Flavobacteriales > Flavobacteriaceae > MED-G13. Next base: position 16,444 of record CACHNE010000005.1, read on the forward strand.
CATCAATTTATGAAACTGAATCGATTGGTTTTGAAGGTGATGATTTTTTTAATATTTGTGCATCGTTTAATTCTTTTAAATCCCCTCATTTTATAATGAATGAATTTCTTGAAATAGAAAAACTTTTGGGAAGAGTTAGAAGTAAGGAAAAAAAATATACCTCCAGAATTATTGATATTGATATTTTATTAGTAGATGATATGATAATTAACTCCGAAGAATTAACTATCCCACATAAAGAAATGTGCAATAGAAGATTTGTACTAGACCCTTTAATTGAGATTGATCCAAATATAATACATCCTGTAAATAAAATGTCGATTAAAGAAATTTTGAATTCTCTTGAATCTAAACAGAAAATTCAAAATAAAGATATAATTCTTCAAAACCCTGCTCATTCAGTTTCAATAAACAACTATAGCTATATTGCAATTGAAGGGAATATTGGATCTGGAAAAACAAGCTTATCAAAATTGATTTCAAGTGACTTCAACACAAAATTAATGTTGGAAAGATTTATTGACAATCCATTTTTAGCCAAATTTTATAAAAACCCTAAGGAATTTGCATTCAAACTAGAAATGTCTTTTTTGGCTGATAGATATCAGCAAACAAACGAGGATTTATCCCAATTAAATTTTTTTAGTCAAAATATTATTAGTGATTATGATATTCATAAATCACTAATTTTTTCAAAAATTAATTTAAATGAGGATGAATTTAATTTATACAGAAAACTATTTTATTCTTTATATAAAAGTATTGTAAAACCAGACTTAATTATTTTCTTAAATCAGACTATTGAAAATTTAAAAATAAATATAGAAAAAAGAGGTAGGGAATATGAGTCAAAAATATCAGAAGAGTATTTAAAAAAAATAAATCAAAGTTATTCTGATTTTTTTAAATCAAGGCCTGATTTAAATGTTAAATTTATAGATGTTTCAGAGATAGATTTTGTAAAAAATAGATTAGATTACTTATCTATAATTAATGGAATTAGTTAGCGTTAATTTTTAAAAAAAAATCCCAAACCACAATCCCTGCGGAAACAGAAACATTTAAAGAATGTTTAGTTCCATATTGAGATATTTCAACTACATCATCACTAAGATCAATCACGTTTTGACTAACTCCTTTTATTTCATTACCAAAAATTACAGCATATTTTTTACTTGAATCAAGGCTGAAATTTTCTAAAGGTGTTGATTTATCAGCTTGCTCAATAGAAATAATATTGTAATTTTCACTCTTTAGTTTTAAAATGGCATTTTCAATTTCTTCGACATAGATCCATTTTAAAGATTCGGTGCTGCCAAGTGCAGTTTTTCGAATCTCATTATTTGGTGGTACAGCGGTAATGCCACATAGAATTATTTCGTCGATTAGAAAAGCGTCACAGGTTCTAAAAATACTACCAACATTATGTGCACTTCTAATATTATCTAGTACAACTTTAATAGGCGTTTTAGATGAATTTTTAAACTCCTCTAAAGAAATCCTATTTAATTCACTATTTTTTAGTTTTTTCATTTGAGCTTACTTTAAACATTTGTTTTCTAAACAACTAAATAATAATTACATTAGTAAAGATGTAGTGGTAAAAATAGTATATAAGTTATCCAATTGAAAAAAGACGCAAAAAAAATTACACCTTTAATGCAGCAGTATAATGCTATTAAGGTAAAGTATCCTGATGCTTTACTACTTTTTCGAGTAGGTGATTTTTATGAAACTTTTGGACAAGATGCAATTCAGGCTTCCAAAATCTTAGATATTATTTTGACTAAACGAGGTGCTGGAAGTCAAAGTGAAACAGAGCTTGCCGGATTTCCTCACCATTCTTTAAATCTGTATTTACCCAAACTTGTGAAGGCTGGTCATCGTGTGGCAATTTGTGATCAATTGGAAGACCCAAAAAAAACAAAAAAAATTGTAAAGAGAGGAGTAACTGAGCTTGTAACCCCAGGCCTAGCCTCTGTAGATGGAGTGCTGAATCCAAAGAAAAATAATTTTTTAGCTTCAATTTATTTTAGCAACAATATTGGGATTTCATTTTTAGATATTTCAACTGGAGAGTTTTTATTATCTCAAGGAGATTCTGAGTATATAGCTAAATTAATATCAAACTTCAAGCCGAGTGAGATACTAATTGCAAAACAACAAAAGAAAATTTTCAAAGAGCAGTTTGGAGAATTACATAATCTCTTTTTTTTAGAGGAATGGGTTTATAATTCTGATTTTGCTAATGAGTTAATACAAAAACAATTTGAAACTAATTCACTTAAAGGTTTTGCTATTAGTGATTTACACGAAGGGATAATTTCTACCGCAGGTATTTTACATTACTTAAGTGAAACTCAACATCATCAGCTGAATCATATAACAACAATTAAGAGGATTCCGTTCGAAGGTCACGTTTGGTTAGATAGATTTACCATTAGAAATCTAGAAATATTTTCTCCGAATACTGTTGAAGGAAAATGCTTAATTGATATTATTGATCATACGATTTCGCCAATGGGAGGAAGATTATTGAAAAGGTGGTTGGCATTACCATCTACGAATAATGAACTTATTTTTAAACGACACAATATTGTTGAATATTTTATTAATAAAGACAAACATAGAAGTTTTTTAATCGAAACCCTTTCCTCGCTTAGTGATTTGGAAAGATTGGTTTCTAAAGTTGCAACTAAAAAAATTAATCCTCGAGAACTTTTTACACTTAATGAATCTCTAAAAAATATTAAACCATTAAAAAATGAGTTTAAAAAAACCACATCTGATGATTTAAATTCATTGTTTAAATCATTAAGTAATTGCGACGAAATAATAAACCTAATAGGCTCTACACTTTCTGAAACTCCACCGGTGAATATTATTAAAGGAAATACAATTTCTTCAGATTTTTCAAATGAACTAAAGGAACTTAGAAGTTTATCCAAGAATAATAAAGATTTTCTAGACGACATGTTAAAAGAACAGTCTGAGATTACAAATATTCCGTCTTTGAAAATCTCATCTAATAATGTTTTTGGTTATTACATAGAAGTAAGAAATACGCATAAAGATAAAGTTCCTGAAAATTGGATTAGAAAACAAACCTTAGTAAATGCGGAAAGATATATTACTGAAGAACTCAAGGAATATGAGTCAAAAATATTAGGTGCTGAACAGAGAATAATGGAACTAGAAATAAAATTTTTTGATGAATTATTAAACTCTTGCCAGTCATATATTAAAGAAATACAAAATAATTCTTCGATTATAGCGGAGTTGGATTGCCTTGTTTCTTTTTCCAGTCTATCAGCTCTAAAAAATTATGTAAGACCTGAAATTGATGAATCTTTTGATATCGAAATTATTAATGGTAGACACCCTGTAATTGAAAGCCAGTTGCCGATAGACAAACCTTATATTCCTAACAGTATTTATCTTAATAAAAAAAACCAACAAATTATAATGATTACTGGACCAAATATGTCTGGTAAATCTGCAATTTTACGACAAACAGCAATAATTTGTTTACTTGCTCAGATTGGATGCTTTGTTCCTGCCGAAAAATTAAAAATGGGTATAATTGATAAAATTTTTACTCGTGTAGGCGCTTCTGATAATATTAGTATGGGTGAATCTACTTTTATGGTTGAAATGAATGAGACAGCGTTGATTCTCAATAATATTTCCGAGAGAAGCCTAATATTATTAGATGAAATTGGAAGAGGAACAAGTACTTATGATGGTATTTCAATTGCTTGGGCAATTTCAGGATATCTACATCAACACCATTCAAAACCAAAGACCTTATTTGCAACTCACTATCATGAATTAAATCAAATGAAGGATTCATTTGAAAGAATTAAAAATTTTAACGTGTCAATAAAAGAAGAAAATAATCAAATATTATTTTTAAGAAAATTAATTCCTGGTAGTAGTGAACATAGTTTTGGAATTCATGTTGCAAAAATGGCTGGAATGCCTAAAGATGTATTAAACAAAGCAAATGATATGCTAAAGCAACTTGAACAGTCCCGCTCATCAAAAGAGTTAATTGTTAATGAAATTTCTCCTCAGTTGGAGTTTTTTAATATCAGTGATCCTATTCTTGAGGAATTGAAAAATGATTTAGAAAATTTAAATTTGGATGAATTAACTCCAATTGAAGCACTTCTTAAATTAAATGAACTTAAAAGAAAGATAAATAATTAGTATTTTTTTTTAATTTTAACACCCTAATAAAAACTAACTAAAACGATTAAGTAATGAAGAAATTTATTCCCTTTTACTATTTTCTGTTCTTTACAATTTTCATAAATGCTCAAAACCTGAAATCACCGGATAATAATTTTGATTTGATTTTTACAATTGATGAAAATGGAAGACCAACCTATTCACTAAATTTTCAAGAAGAACCTGTTATTCTGAACAGTGGATTAGGATTTATACTAAAAGATAATGTTGAGTGGATGAAAACCGATACTTTGGACATGATAAGTGATTTTAAAGTTGTCAATGTTTCATTTGATACTGTAGACGAAACATGGAATCCAGTTTGGGGTGAAGAAAATGAAATTAGAAATAATTACAATGAAATGTTTGTAGAACTTGAGCAAAAAGAATCCCAGAGAAAAGTAAATATTAGATTTAGATTATTTGATGATTCACTTGGTTTTAGATATGAATTTCCATTACAAGAAAATTTGGGATCTTTTATTGTCATTGACGAAAAAACCGAGTTTGCAATGACGGGCGATCACAAGGCTATATGGATTCCAGGAGACTATGATACTCAGGAATATAATTACACAACATCTAAGCTTACTGAAATTAAACAAAAATCTATTGAGTTTAAGGAAGAAAATGTTTCAATGTACAGATTTTCTGATTGGGGAGTTCAAACTGCATTAATGATGAAGTCTGACAGTGGTCTTTATATAAATATTCATGAGGCTGCATTGATAGAATACTCTGCAATGCATTTGGAATTTAATCCCTCAACTATGACTTTTGAAAGTCATCTTACACCTGATGCATATGGTAATATGGCTTATATGAATGCACCTCATAATACCCCGTGGAGAACGGTCATAGTAAGTGATGATGCAAGAGATATTTTAGCAAGTAGAATTACCTACAATTTAAACGAACCCTCGAAGATCGAAGATACTTCATGGATAAAACCCACAAAATACATGGGTGTATGGTGGGAGATGATTACAGGTCAAAGTACTTGGTGGTATACCAATGATCTTTCCTCAGTAAGAATAAACGAAACAAATTATGATGAGTTAGAGCCAAATGATTCACATGCTGCAAATAATAAGAAAGTAATGAGGTATATAGACTTTGCAGCTCAACATGGTTTTGATGCCTTACTTGTTGAGGGATGGAACATTGGATGGGAGGATTGGTTTAACAAGAAAAAAGATTATGTATTTGACTTTTTGACTCCTTATCCTGATTTTGATATTGAAAAGTTAAATAACTATGCCAAAGAAAAAGGTATAAGTTTAATGATGCACCATGAGACATCTGGCGCCATAAGAAACTATGAAAGACACATGGATGAAGCATATTCGCTTATGAATAAACATGGCTATAAGTCGGTAAAGAGTGGTTATGTTGGACGGATAATTCCCGCCGGAGAAAGACATTATGGTCAATACATGGTTGATCATTATATTTATGCGATAGATAAAGCTGCTGACTACAAGATTATGGTAAATGCACATGAAGCTGTAAGACCAACAGGTGTCGCACGAACTTATCCAAATCATATTGGTAATGAATCAGCCAGAGGTGCTGAATTTCGTGGTTCAAAGTTAAATCATACGACTATTTTACCCTTTTCAAGATTAATCGGTGGTCCTATGGATTATACCCCAGGAATCTTTGAAATGGACCCTAGAAAAAATAGACCTGATTTTACACCAAATTTAAATGAAACTCTTGCTCCCGGTTCAGTTACCACAACATTAGCTAATCAACTTGGTTTGTATGTTGTTATATATAGTCCCTTGCAAATGGCCGCAGATTTACCTAAGAACTATATGCGATTTCCTGATGCTTTTCAATTTATTAAAGATGTTGCTTTAGACTGGGATAAATCCGTTTATTTAGAGGCTGAGCCTGGTGAGTATGTAACCATTGCCAGAAAAGAAAAGGGTGCTGATAATTGGTTTGTCGGAAATTCAAATGGTTATAATAAAAGGAATGCAGAAATTGATTTTAGTTTTCTTGACAAGAACAAAAAATATACTGCTACAATATATAGAGATTCAAAGGACGCAGACTATGCAAAAAATCCACAATCTTATAAAATAGAAACTAAGACTGTTACCTCTAAAAGTAAAATTAAAATACCAACAGTTCCTGCTGGAGGATTTGCTATTTCAATTTTCCCTAATTAAGTTTCATATTTGAAAATTTATATTAAATTTGCATCCGCACTTAAGGTGCATGATCTTTTAAATATTGCGAAAGTAGCTCAGGGGTAGAGCATCACCTTGCCAAGGTGAGGGTCGCGGGTTCAAATCCCGTCTTTCGCTCACATACAATATAAGCTGAAGTGGTGGAATTGGTAGACACGTTGGACTTAAAATCCAATGGATAGTAATATCCGTGCGGGTTCAAGTCCCGCCTTCAGTACAAAACGGAAGATTTCATATTGATTTCTTCCGTTTTTTTTATCAAAAATCTAATAAAATTTTAAAAAACATAATTATTTTATACTAAAAAACAAATATATTTATCATTTTATTAATATATACTCAAAATAATTGATAATATGAAAAGAATTAGTTCGTTAGATATTTTAAAGGGAATCATAATAGTAGTAATGTCTTTAGACCATTTTAGAGACTATTTTCACTACGAAGCCTTCTTTTTTAATCCAACTGACCCTCAACAAACTAATAATGCTACATTTTTTATCAGATGGATAACTCATTATTGTGCACCTGTCTTTGCATTTCTTGCAGGTGTTTCAGCTTATATTGTGGGTAATAAGTATGATAAAAAATATTTATCAAAATTTCTTCTATCAAGGGGTGTTTGGTTAATTTTTGTAGAGATTGCAATAATGAATTTCGGATGGAGATTTGATATTGAGTTCAATTTTCTTGTTTTACAGGTTATTTGGATGTTAGGAATATGTATGATTTTACTTTCCGGATTGATTTGGTTTTCATTAAATAAAATTTTGATTTTTAGCTTATTAATTATTTTTGGACATAATTTGTTAGATTCTTTTGATATTTCAGGAAATTTCATTTGGGCTGTAATTCATAAGTTCGACTTCTTTACCTATTATGAAACAAAAACTCTTGTTGTCGCATATCCGATAATACCTTGGATAGGTGTAATGTCTCTTGGATATTTCTTTGGTCAATATTTTCAGAAAGATTTTTCTCAACATTTAAGAATTGACATTTTAAAAAGAGTCGGAATCATTTCAATTATTGGTTTTTTTATTGTCAGGTTTATAAATTCCTACGGAAATTCAAAAATGTGGATTAATTATGATTTATTTTCTCAAACTTTTTACTCATTTATGGATCCACAAAAATACCCCCCATCCCTATCATATCTGTTAATGACACTAGGTCCAATGTTTTTGCTTTTAGCAGTTTTTGAATTAATCAAGAAATCATACTTTTTAAATATTTTCATAGTATTTGGTAAGGTTCCTTTTTTCTTTTACATTTTACATGTTTATTTTATACATTTCTTTGCTATGATCGCTGCAGAATTTTCAGGCTTTGGATGGGAAATAATGATTTTAAAACAGCCAATTTGGATGCTGCCTTCTAATCTAGAAGGTTTCGGATTTAATACACTTATAATGTTAATATTGTGGATTTGTTTTGTTGCTTTTATGTACCCTATGTGTAAAAAATTTGGGGAATATAAGATGAACAATAAACAAAAAAAATGGCTTAGTTACTTATAGTTATCTAAATCTAGATTTTTTCTTTTTCTTTGATTTTTTTCTAGAGCTAGTTTTCTTTCTTGTTTTTCTTCTTTCTTTTCTTGGTCTAGGTCTTTCTTCATTCAAATCAATTGAAGTCCCCAAAACAATATCATTACCTCTAAAATCAATCTTTTTAATATTTGACGTTAATTGGTCTGCAAAATCTTTGTCAATTTCAAAAAAAGTTTGGTATCGGTTGAGTTCAATTTTTCCGATTTCAATATCGTTAGATTTAAGAGCTCTGTTAATAATTGAAATAATATCAATAGGTGTTGCTCTGTGTTTTCTTCCAATATTAATCGAAAACCCAGTCATTGATTTTTTGTTTCCTCTTTTTTTCTCTGATTTTTTACTTCTTTTAGATTGTAGTTTATTAGCCTCTTTGTAATAGTTTAAAAATCTATTAAATTCTACAGAAACAAATCTTTTGATTAACTCATCTCTGTCAAGCCATTCAAGTTTTTGATAGATGTCCTTTAAAAATGGTTTTATTTGTTTTTCATCAACTTCAACATTTTCAATTTTATCTATCATTTTATAAAGTTGATTGGAACAAATTTCCACTCCGGTTGGAACGTCCTTATTTACAAATTTAATCCCTCCCTTTTTTTCAATTGATTTTATTTTTCTTCTTTCACTTTCATTTGAGATAGCAATTGAAATCCCGCTTTTTCCTGCTCTTGCAGTTCTACCACTTCGGTGGATATAAACTTCTGGATCATCAGGAAGTGAGTAATTAATTACGTGCGTTATATCATCTACATCTAAGCCACGCGCAGCCACATCAGTTGCAATTAAAATTTGTAGTGACTTATTTCTAAATCTTTGCATGACCTCATCTCTTTGATTTTGAGATAAATCTCCGTGTATAGCATCTGCATTATATCCCTCAGCGATAAATTTATTTGCAATATCTTTTGTGTGCCTTTTTGTCCTACAGAATACTATACCATATATATTAGGATTAAAATCGGCAATTCTTTTTAATGCCTCATATTTATTTCTAGAACTAACATTGTATATATGATGCTCAATATTTTTTGCGCCTGAATTAATTTTGGATACGCTAATTTCTTTTGCGTCACTCATGTATCTTTTAGAGATACTTTTAACTTCCTTGGAAATAGTTGCAGAAAAAAGCATAGTTTGTCGATCGGCTCTTGTTCTTTCTAATATAAAATCTAAATCATCTTTAAAGCCCATACTTAACATTTCATCAGCTTCATCCAATACGACCTTGTCAACCAATTCTAATTTTAAAACTTTTCTTTTGATTAAATCTTTGGTTCTTCCAGGTGTACCAACAACTATATGAACCCCTTTATTTAAAGATTTAATTTGTGTGTCAATATTGGTCCCACCATAAACTGCTAAAATTTTTATTCCAGATACATATTTTGAGTAAGTTTCTAAGTCTTTACATATTTGAATACAAAGTTCTCTGGTGGGGCATAATATTATAGTTTGTACGTATTTATTTTTTAATTCGGTTTTTTGAATTACTGGTAGTCCAAATGCTGCTGTTTTTCCTGTACCTGTTTGAGCCAGTGAAATTAAATCTCTGTTTTCAAGTAATAAAAACGGTATTGATTGTTCTTGAACTTCAGTCGGGTTGATAAAGCCCATTTCATTTATGCCTTTACATAAATCTTTTGCTACACCAATTTCTTTAAATTTTGACATAAAATATTTTCTCGCTGCAAATGTCGACTATTTAATTCGGTATTCAATCAAAAAAAATAGATTAAAATTTTTCGATTTCATTTTTTATTTAAAAAAATAGATTATTATATTTACATCAATGAAAAAATTACAATTAAATATGTGGTGGTGGAAACATGAAATATTCATTTCGTGAGGTAGTCGCTATATTTTAATTTGAAAAAAAGCTTATCATCACGATAAGCTTTTTTTTTGTTCATGATTGGTTTTAGTTTGTTTTTTTAACGGGGGTGTAAAAGCCCCCATTAAGAATTAAAAATGAAAAAATTTAGATTAAAGACATATAAAAAGAAATTTTTAGTAGACACAATTACGCCTGTAAGCGTTTATTTAAGAATTAGAGATAAATATCCTAATAGCCTTCTCTTAGAGAGTAGCGATTACAACTCAAATAATAACAGTTTCTCATATATATGCTTTAATCAGATTGCATCTTTTGAAGTTTTTGAAGATATTCTATCAACGAAATTTCCTGACAAGTCAAACAATGAAATTTCTTGCTCTAAAGAAAATTTAATCATTGAACTGCAAAATTTCATAAATCGATTTAAAGTTGAATCTTCTGAATTACCATTCATTAGCAACGGTCTTTTTGGATACACCTCTTATGATGCTGTAAAATATTTTGAGGATATAGAAATTAGTGTGAAAGATGATTCAGTAAAAATTCCTGATATGTATTATGGTATTTATAAAAATATTATTGCAATTAATCATTTCAAGAACGAGGCATATATTTTTTGTCATTCTTCAGATGAGCAAAATAATATTGACAAAATATATCAACTTATAAAAGTATCTAGTTCAAGTAATTATAAATTTAATTCTATTGATGATATAAATTCAAATCTAACTGACAAAGAATTTATAAAACAAGTTAATTACGCCAAGAATCATTGTAAAAGGGGAGACGTTTTTCAACTGGTTTTATCTAGGCGATTTTCTCAAAAATTTTCTGGAGATGACTTCAATGTATACAGAGCACTAAGAAGTATAAACCCCTCTCCATACTTATTTTATTTTGATTATGGAGGTTACAAAATTTTTGGTAGTTCACCGGAAGCCCAACTTGTTATCAAGGAAAAGTTAGCTGAAATTCACCCTATCGCAGGTACTTTTAAAAGAACTGGAAATGAAACAGAGGATAAAATACTTGCTGAAAAATTGCTAAATGACCCAAAAGAAGGAAGTGAGCATGTTATGTTAGTCGATCTAGCTAGAAATGATTTAAGTAGGAATTGTCAGCTTGTTAAGGTTGAAAAATTTAAAGAAGTTCAATATTTCTCTCATGTTATTCATTTAGTAAGTAAAGTCACAGGTAAGCTGGATAACAATGATAAAAATTTAAAAATAATTGCAGACACTTTTCCTGCTGGAACTCTTTCTGGAGCACCAAAACACATGGCTATGACATTAATCGAAAAATATGAAAAAACTAATAGAGGATATTATGGAGGTGCAATAGGAATATTAGATTTCAATGGGGATTTTAATCATGCTATAATGATAAGAACTTTCCTAAGTAAAAATAACTTTTTGTATTGGCAAGCAGGTGCTGGGATCGTAGATAAGTCTGATGAAAATAATGAATTACAAGAGGTTTATAATAAATTAAATGCATTAACAAAGTCAATTAAAATGGCTGATAAATTATAAAATGAATAAGGTTTTAGTAATAGATAATTACGATAGTTTTACTTATAATTTGGTACACCTAATTAAGGAAATGAATTATGATGTAACCGTTGTTAGAAATGATAAATTTGATTTAGATGATATCTCAAAATTTGATAAAATTTTATTATCGCCTGGCCCTGGGATTCCCGACGAGTCAGGTCTATTGAAAAAAGTAATTGAAAAGTATGGTCCAACAAAAAGTATTCTTGGAATATGTCTTGGCCAACAAGCTATCGCTGAAGTTTATGGTGGATCTTTGAAAAACTTAGATGAAGTATTTCACGGAATTTCATCTAACATAAACCTTTGTGTAAAAGACGAATCAATTTTTCATGGAATCAAAAATAATTTTCAGGCAGCTAGGTATCATTCATGGGTCGTAGACAATATTTCTGATGAACTTGAAATAACATCTGTCGATGACAATAATCAAATTATGTCGATAAGACACACCCAATATGACGTTAAGGGAGTTCAGTTTCATCCTGAATCTATTTTAACCCCCTATGGAAAAAAAATTATAGAAAACTGGATTAATAACTAAAATGAAAGAAATTTTAACAAGATTAATAAATCATGAAAATTTAGATGAAAAAGAATCTAAAGAAATTCTTATTGATATTTCAATGGGAAAATATAATCACGAACAGGTTGCTTCTTTTTTGACAGTTTTTATGTTAAGAAGAACATCAACAAATGAGCTTATTGGATTTAGAGATGCATTGCTAGAATTATGTGTAAAATTGGATTTTAGTGATTTTGAAACCATTGATTTGTGTGGTACCGGGGGTGATAATAAAAACACATTTAATATCTCTACCTTGTCATCTTTTGTTACAGCTGGTGCAGGAATTCATGTTGCAAAACATGGTAATTATTCTGTTTCTTCAGCTTGTGGCTCATCCAATGTGTTAGAGTATTTTGGTATAAAATTTACAAATGAAGAAGACTATTTAAAAACCTGTTTAAATAAGGCTCATATTTGTATCTTACATGCCCCATTATTTCATCCTGCTATGAAAAATGTTGCACCTGTGAGGAAGGCACTTGGAATGAAAACATTTTTTAATATTTTAGGTCCATTGGTAAATCCTTGTCGACCAAATAATCAACTTGTTGGTGTATATGGATTGGATATTCTAAGACTTTATAAATCTGTTTTTGAAACAACTAACGGATTTAAGTATTCAATTGTCCATTCTTTAGACGGCTACGATGAAATTTCATTAACAGGATATTCAAAAATTGTTTCAAATAATAATGAGTTATTAATAAAACCTAAAGATTTTGATTCAAAGATAATTTCCCCTGAAAAAATCTTTGGTGGTAATACTATTGAGCAAGCTGCTTCAATTTTTCTTGATGTTTTAAATTTGAGATCTACGAAAGAGCAAACTGATGTGGTTCTTGCAAACTCTGCTTTGGCAATTTCTACTGCAAAGGAAATTGGAATTTCTGAAGCTTTTGACTTAGCAAAAGACTCATTATTTAGTAAAAAAGCCCTTAAATCATTTAACACATTAATTGAACTAAGTAAATGAATGTTTTGAATAAAATAATTCGTCACAAAAAAAATGAGATAAGCCATCTCAAACTAAATTACTCTACAAGTCAATTAGAGTCTTCTTTATTTTTTGATAGAGAAACTATTTCTTTAAAAAGCAAATTAAAATCAAGCAGCTCTGGAATAATTGCAGAGCATAAAAGAAAATCTCCATCAAAAGATATCATCAACAATAAACTAAAAATACAAGAGGTTATTAGCGGATATCAAGATGCAGGAGTTTGTGGAATTTCAGTTCTAACAGACTTTGATTTCTTTGGTGGGACAAATGATGATTTAAAAATTGCTAGAGAAATTTTTGAAGGACCAATTTTAAGAAAAGATTTTATTTTAGATGAATTTCAAATTGTTGAATCAAAATCATTAGGCGCTGATGTAATTTTATTAATCGCTTCAGTTTTAAGTAAACAGGAAATTTTCAAGTTGTCCAAGCTAGCTAATGAGTTGCATCTAGAAGTCTTGGCAGAAATTCATAATGAGAATGAACTAGAAAAGGTAATGAATCCATATATAGATTTAATCGGAGTGAATAATAGGGATTTAAAAATATTTAAAACAGATATAAACATCTCAAAAAAAATCTCAAAAAAAATTCCTAATGATTTTTTAAAGATTTCAGAGAGTGGAATTGACAATTATAATACCGTCAAAGATTTAAGGAAATATGGATTCAATGGTTTTTTAATTGGAGAAAATTTTATGAAAACAATAAATCCAGGCTTAGCTGCAAGGGAGTTTATAAAAAAAATTGAAATATGAAATTAAAAATATGTGGCATGAAATATAATGATAATATCAGATTAATTTCAAAATTAAATCCTGATTATATGGGTTTTATATTTTACAATAAATCAAAAAGATTTTTCGATAATGAACCAATACCAAGGGTTAATAATAACATTAAAAAAGTAGGTGTTTTTGTTGATCCTGAAATTGAATACCTAAACTTTATTATTAAAAAAAATAATTTAGATATGGTGCAATTACATGGAAATGAGAAACCTGATTTTATATCACAAATTCGAGGTGTTAAAATAATAAAAGCCTTTTCAATTGATAAAAATTTCAATTTTAATTCAATCGAAAATTATATGAAATGCGATTATTTTCTTTTTGATACAAAAGGAAAATTTCCGGGTGGTAATGGAATATCTTTTGACTGGAAAATTTTAACAAACTATAAATTTAATAAACCATATTTCTTAAGTGGTGGTATAGGTTTACACAATATAAAGGAACTAAAAGACTTTTTTAGTTCAACAATTTCAAAATACTGTTTTGCATTAGATATTAATAGTCACTTTGAAATTGAGTATGCAAAAAAAGATTATGAATTAATTAAAAATTTTAAAAATGAGCTATAATGTAAATTTTAAAGGTTACTATGGAGATTTTGGAGGTGCATATATTCCAGAAATGCTCTTACATAATATTGACGAGCTTAAAAAAAATTATATTAAAATAATGAGTGATGATAGTTTTCAGCAAGAATTTAATCAATTGCTTAAAGACTATGTTGGCAGGCCATCTCCGCTATATTTTTCAAAAAATTTATCTGAAAAATATTCAGCTAAAATATATTTAAAAAGAGAAGATCTAAATCACACAGGAGCTCATAAAATTAACAATACAATAGGACAAATAATCCTTGCAAAAAGATTAAATAAATCGCGGATTATTGCTGAAACTGGAGCAGGACAACATGGAGTGGCTACAGCAACAGTTTGTGCTTTAATGGGTTTAAAATGTATCGTATATATGGGTGCTACTGATGTAAAAAGACAGGCCCCAAATGTTGCAAGAATGAAAATGTTAGGTGCTGATGTCATACCTGTAAAATCCGGAAGTTCAACCTTAAAAGATGCGACAAATGAAGCAATGAGAGACTGGATTAACAATCCAATTGATACTCATTATATTGTTGGGAGCGTTGTTGGACCGCATCCTTTTCCTGACATGGTTGCTAGATTCCAGTCTGTTATTTCAAAAGAGATAAAAGAGCAACTTCTTTTAGTTGAAGGAAGAAATTATCCAGATTATTTAATCGCCTGTGTAGGTGGAGGAAGTAATGCCGCAGGAACGTTTTATGATTATTTGGATGATGAAAGAGTGAAAATTATTTGTGTTGAGGCATCTGGAAAAGGAGTGAATTCTGGAAAATCAGCTGCGACTACAAAATTGGGTAAAACGGGAATTATACATGGTAGCAAGACATTACTTATGCAAACAGATGATGGTCAAATTACCGAACCCTATTCAATTTCAGCTGGATTAGATTATCCAGGAATAGGGCCTATGCATGCTAATTTATTTACCACGGG
The DNA here is from genome assembly GCA_902581145.1 of uncultured Bacteroidota bacterium. Classification (GTDB taxonomy): domain Bacteria; phylum Bacteroidota; class Bacteroidia; order Flavobacteriales; family Flavobacteriaceae; genus MED-G13. The sequence continues at coordinate 31,703 of CACHNE010000005.1, forward strand.
AAGAGGAGAGTTTATTTCAATTGATGATGATGAGGCAATGTCAGCTGGTTTGCAATTGTCACAACTTGAAGGAATTATTCCTGCTATTGAAACCTCGCATGCTTTAGCAGTATTTGATCATAAAAAATTTAATTCGACTGATATAATTGTTCTAAACCTTTCAGGTAGAGGTGATAAAGATCTAGAGAATTATATAAATTATTTTAATATATAATGAACAGAATTAGCAAAACCCTTAAAGAAAAAGACAATATTTTGTCAATATATTTTACTGCAGGATTTCCTGAATTAAATAGTACAATTGAAATAATTGAAAATTTAGTTTCTGCTGGTGTGGATATGATTGAAATTGGTTTACCATTTAGCGATCCATTAGCTGATGGTGAGACTATTCAGATGAGTTCAAAAATTGCATTAGATAATGGAATATCAACAAATATTTTATTTGAACAACTCAAAGAAATTAGAAATAATGTCAGTATTCCTTTAATAATTATGGGGTATTTCAATCCTATTTTCCAATTTGGAGTTGATGAATTTTGTAAAAAGTGCAATGAAATTGGAATTGATGGCTTGATAATTCCCGACTTACCAATTGATATTTACCTCTCAAATTATAAAAGAATTTTTGAGAAAAATCAACTTCAAAATATATTTTTAATAACTCCACAAACCAGTAAAGAAAGAATAGAATACATAGATAATAACAGTAATGGATTTCTATATGTAGTCAGTTCATCAAGTATAACTGGCTCCACAAATAAATTTGATAAAAACAGTATAAATTACTTCAGAAAATTAGAAAAAATGAATTTATCTAATCCTAAAATTATTGGTTTTGGAATTTCAAATAATGAAAATTTCTCAATTGCTAGTAAATACTCAAAGGGTTGTATTGTGGGCAGTGCGTTTATTAAATATATTCAAACTAATGGAATTAAATCTGTAGGAAAATTTATCAATGAGATTAAAATTGGAAATTAATTTCTTAGTTTAAAATCATTTAGTATTATTTCAACAGCACCCTTTTTTTTATTAAAATACTCTGTACATTTTTTTGACATTTCTAGTAATAAATTTTCATTGTCGATAAGTGATTCACACGCACTATAAAATTCATTATAATCTGAAACACTAATCATATTTCCGTTTTTAATCATCTCTTTTGCCTCGTCAAATTTTTGATAGTTTTTTCCGATAATTATCGGCTTAGAAAAGTATGCAGGCTCCAAAGTATTATGTAATCCTTTTTTACCCATACCACCCCCTACATAAGAAATTGAACTGTAATTGTAAAGAGACGACAACATACCTATATTATCAACTATTAAGCAGGAGAATTCTTTCAAATTAGTTTTTAATTTAATTTTTGAATAAAGAATTGATTTATCTCCTAAATATTTTTTTATCCTCAGAGGGTTTTTAGAAATTTCATGAGGAGCAATAATATATTTTATTTTTCTCTCGGACTTTTTAATATAACGTAAGATTATGTCTTCATCTTCCCTCCATGTACTACCAAATACAATACATTTCTTATTATCTATAAATTTCTTGATATTTTCAGAAGTTTTTTTCGTTAATTTTGGAATATCAGCATCAAATCTTAAATCACCACAAACGATTGTATTTTGATTTCCGATAGATTCAATTACTTTTTTAGATTTTTTGTTTAATGTATAAATTGTATCAAACTGGTTAATCCCTAAATTTATTTTTAAAAGTTTTTTCAAGAAATTTGTTCTAAAATTACCACCCACAGAATAAACCTTTGACCCATTCAGTTTGGCATGTTTAATATAATTTGGCCAAACTTCATTTTTAATAAAAAATGTAGCTGTTGGTTTAATTATATTATAAAATTTAACACAATTTTTATTTGATGCCAGAGGAAGATATATAATACAATCAAATAAATCATTTTCTATATTTTCGTAACCTGACGGAGAAATGAACGAAAGTAAAAACTTGTGATTTTCAAATCTCTTTTTAAGATTCTCGATTAACTTTTTTGATAGCAAATACTCTCCGTGAGATGCACAGTGAATATGTATAATCCTGTCACCTTTCTTAAAACAAATATTCAGTTTTTTAAAGCAATTTTTTCTCCCGATTATTCCTTTTTCAATTTTATTTGAAAAAGGGGCACAGATGTATAATAGAGCTTCAAATATTTTAATTAATAGAGAGTTAATATTATAAATTTTAAACAAAAGTAACCAAAAATAAATATTATATTAGTTAGTCCTTAATCAATGTTATTATGAAAAAATTATTATTCATATTTTTATTTATTCCCTTAATAATTAATGCTCAGGACTATTACTTACATGCAGGTAAGTTATTTGATTCAAAAGATGGAAAAATTTTAAAAAATATGACCATAATTGTCACGGGAAAAAAAATTAAAGCCGTAAAAAAAGGTTTTGAATATCCAAAAAATGATACTGATATAGTAATTGATTTAAAGGATTCTACTGTAATGCCAGGATTTATCGATTTACATGTTCATATAGAAAGCGAATATAATCCTGAAAAATATCTTAATGAATTTACCGCTGAAGAATCAGAAATAGCTTTTAGCTCTTTAAAATTTGCAAAGCGAACTTTAATGGCTGGATTCACAACAGTCAGAGATTTAGGGGGGAGTGGAGTAAATATTTCATTAAGAAATGCTATAAATAAAGGTGAAGTTGATGGCCCACGAATTTTTACAGCTGGTAAGGCTATTGGAACAACAGGTGGTCATGCTGATCCTACTAATGGTTGGAAAAAAAATATTGCCGGAAATCCGGGTCCTAGTGAAGGAGTTATAAACGGAACAGATGATGCGAGAAAAGCGGTTCGTCAACGCTACAAGAATGGAGCAGATGTTATTAAGATTACTGCTACTGGAGGTGTGATGAGCATTGCAAAAAATGGTCAGAATCCACAGTTTACAATTGAGGAGATAAAGGCAATATGTGAAACTGCTAAAGATTATGATATGATAGTTGCAGCTCATGCTCATGGTGATGAAGGAATTCAAAGAGCGGTGAAGGGTGGAGTAAATACAATTGAACATGGAACCTTATTGAGCGAAAAGTCAATGGAATTAATGAAGCAATATGGCACTTATTATGTACCAACAATTACAGCTGGTAAAGAAGTAGCATCCAAAGCAAAAATTGCTGGATACTATGACGAGTTGGTTGTTCCAAAAGCATTAGCAATAGGACCAAAAATTCAAAGTACTACAGCTAAAGCATACAAGGCTGGTGTCAATATCGCATTTGGTTCAGATGCAGGTGTTTTTCCACATGGGGAAAATGCAAAAGAATTTAGATATATGAATGAAGCTGGTATTCCTATTATTGAATGTCTTCAGGCAGCAACAATTGTAAATTCAAAAATTCTATCAATGGAATCTGAAATAGGTCAAATAAAAAAAGGTTTTATTGCAGATATTGTAGCAACTAAAATCAACCCAATTGATGACATTACGTCTTTGGAGAATGTACAATTTGTAATGAAGGAAGGTAAAATTTATAAAAATTAATGTTTCTTTTTAAAGCTAGAAATCAAAATTAAAATCATTCCGATTGTAACAGATAAGTCAGCAATATTAAAAATTCCTGTTTTAAAAAACTCAAAATTTAAATAAAGAAAGTCTGTAACTGATCCGTAGACGATTCTATCAAAAATATTACCGATTCCACCTCCAATTATTAATGAAAATCCGATAATTGATGTTTTGTCCAACGATTTCTCCAAGTAAGTATAAACAGTTATGCCAACCAAAACTATAACAGGTACAACAATTAACAATAAGACCCGTAGTGTTTCTGGTAATTCACTACCCATTCCTAAAAATGCTCCAGTGTTTTCAACTTTTATTAATGTGAATATATCCCCAACAATACTTGTTTCTATATAACTTTCAAAGTTATTTCTTACCCAAACTTTTGAAATTTGATCAAAGGCAATAGCTAATAAAACAATTATTGATATTAATATGTTCCGTTTTCTTCTATCAATCATTTTCTAAATTTAGTGAACCTGCCTCAATATCCCTATTAATTTTCCTTACCAAACCTTGTAAAACTTTTCCGGGTCCAACTTCTATAAATTCACTTGCACCATCATTAATCATATTATTGATTGATTGGGTCCATCTCACAGGGCTAGTGAGTTGAGAAATTAAATTTTCTTTTATTTCATTTTCAGTTGATAAAGCAAGCCCACCAACATTTTGGTATATTGGACAAATTGGATTTGAAAAAAGGGTTTTATTGATAACATCTTCTAGTTCTTTTTTTGCTTCTTCCATTAGAGGAGAATGAAATGCTCCACCAACAGGTAAAACTAGGGCTCGTCTTGCTCCAATTTCTTTTAATTTATCACATGCTATTTCTATAGAGTTTAATTCTCCTGAAATAACCAATTGTCCTGGACAATTATAATTCGCTGCCACAACAGTTCCATTAATTTCTTCACAAACCCTTTCAACAATATTATCTTCAAGACCCAAAACAGCTGCCATTGTCCCCGGATTATTTTCACAAGCTTTTTGCATAGCATTCGCTCTGATTGAAACTAATTTTAAACCATCTTCAAAAGAGATTGATTTATTTACAACTAATGCTGAAAATTCTCCTAACGAATGGCCTGCAACCATATCAGGCAATACTCCGTTTTCCTTACTTAAGGCTAATATAACCGAGTGTAAAAAAATTGCTGGCTGAGTTACCGAGGTTTGTTTTAAATCTTCAGCAGAACCATTAAACATAATATCACTTATACTAAATCCTAAAATTTCATTTGCAATATTAAATAAATCATATGCTGTTTTTGAATTATGAAATAAATCATTACCCATCCCTGGAAATTGAGCTCCCTGTCCCGGAAAAATATATGCTTTCATTATCTAATTTTAATATAAGTTTTATATGTGAATGAAAACTGATGTCTTTCATCTTTTTCATTAAATTCCTCATGAATAAGTTCCCATTCATTATCATCAATTTTTGGGAAAAAAGTATCAGCTTTAAATTCTTCATGAACTCTCGTAAGTTCAATTTTATCAACTATGTCCATGGCTAATTTATAAATTTGTCCACCTCCTATAATGAAAGGATTTTCATCATCACCTGTTACTTTTATTGCATCTTTAAAGTTATTTACAACTGTAACTTCATCAGAAAAAGAAATATTTTTATTTCTAGAGATAACAATGTGTTTTCTGTTTGGTAACAAGCCTGGAAATGAATCAAAAGTTTTTCTTCCCATTATGATGCTGTGTCCAGAAGTTAATTTTTTAAATCTTTTTAGGTCATTGGGTAAACTCCAAATAAGGTCATTGTCTTTACCAATTGCATTATTTTCAGCAGCAGCAACAATAATAGTAATAGATTTTTTCATTAAAATAAATTAAACGGCAACTTTACCTTTTATATGCGGATGAGGGTCATAATTTTCTAAAATGAAATCTTCAAATTTAAAGTCAAAAATATTTTTAACCTCATTATTTATTTTAATAGTTGGTAATTTCCTTGGTTCCCTTGTTAATTGCAATTTCATCTGCTCGAAATGATTGCTATAAATATGCGCATCACCAAATGTATGAATGAAATCACCTGGCTCTAAATCGCAAACCTGAGCTATCATAAGGGTTAATAGTGAATAGGAGGCAATATTAAAGGGCACACCCAGAAAGATATCTGCACTTCTTTGATATAATTGACATGAAAGTTTACCATTAATAACATGAAATTGAAAAAAAGCATGACAAGGGGGTAAAGCAGCTTTTCCATTAGCAACATTAGTTTCAAATGATTTAGAAGTATCAGGTAAAACAGAAGGATTCCAAGCTGAAATCAAGTGCCTTCTGCTACTTGGATTATTTTTTAAATCGTTAATCAAATTTGAAATCTGATCAATTCCATCATTATTCCAATTTCTCCATTGAAAACCATAAACTGGGCCAAGGTCACCGTTAGAATCAGCCCACGCGTTCCATATATTTACTCCATTATCTTTTAAGTATTTTATGTTTGTGTCACCTTTTAAGAACCATAAAAGTTCATAAATTATTGATTTCATATGAAGTTTTTTGGTTGTAACCATAGGAAATCCATCCGAAAGATTGAATCTCATTTGATATCCAAACACACTTTTAGTTCCAGTTCCGGTTCTATCTTCTTTAAGTTCTCCATTTTCAAGAACATGTTTAACTAAGTCTAAATATTGTTTCATAAAATTCAGTTAGTAAAAATAATTAATAGTGAGAATCTTAATTAAAAAGAAAACTAAAAGTTATTAACTTTTTAGCCAATAATCATACCCGCAATTGTTGCTGATAAAAGGGAAGCTAAAGTACCACCGATTAGTGCTTTAAATCCAAATTTTGAAAGGTTTTTTCTTTGTTTAGGTTCAAGAGCTCCAATTCCACCAATTTGAATTCCTATAGATGCAAAATTTGCAAAACCACATAGCATATAAGTGGCAATAATTATTGATTTCTGATAATTCAAATGAATTAAATTTGTTGCATCTTTTAAATCAGACAACTGTATATATCCAATAAATTCACTTGCTGCTAATTTTATTCCTAATAGTTGCCCCATCAGTGTAACATCCTCTTTAGCAACTCCAATCAACCACATAACTGGAGCAAAAATATATCCCAATATTAATTCTAAGGACAATTCAGAGTAAACAGTTTTGTCACTGATCCAATCGTTTAAATTTGTTAGTTCTCCAAAGCCACTTAATATATAATTGATTAATGCAATGAAGGCGATAAATACTAAAAGCATCGCAGCAATATTAGCAGCTAACTTTAAACCTTCTGATGTTCCTATAGAAATAGCATCTAAAAAATTTGAACCTATTTTATCTTGGGATACTTCAACATTTGAATCAATTTTTTCTGTTTCAGGATAAAGAATTTTAGAAATTACAATTGCACCAGGAGCAGCCATGACCGACGCAGTTAATAGATGTTTTGCGTAATAAACCTTAAGCTCTGGATCATCCCCACCAAGAAAACCAATGTAAGCAGCTAGTACACCTCCTGCTACTGTAGCCATTCCCCCAATCATCACCAGCAAAATTTCTGATTTAGACATTTTTTCAAGATATGCTTTAATCATTAGCGGAGACTCGGTTTGACCAAGAAAGATATTTCCCGCTACACTTAAACTTTCTGGACCAGAAACACCTAAAAGTTTAGATAAGAGCAATGCCATAACTCTTACTATTTTTTGTATGATACCAAGATAAAATAGAATAGATGTTAATGCTGCAAAAAATATTACTGTAGGTAAAATGGAAAAAATAAATACATTTCCAAAATTTTCTGCACTTACTAAATCACCAAATAAAAATTTAGTACCCTCCATTGTGAAATCCAGAATTTTTACAAAAACCTTACCTGCACTTTCAAAAATCATCTTAACCCAAGAAATTTTTAAAACTCCAACTGCAAGAATAAGCTGAAGAAGTAATCCTGTCGATGCAGTTTTCCAGTTAATAGCCTTTTTATTGCTTGAAAGTAGATAAGTTGTTAAAATTAAAAATGATATCCCCAAGAGACCTCTTAGAAACCCTTCAAGTGTAAACCCGTTACTGGGAATTATGTCTTGCTGTTGAGCAAAAACAAAAGTATTTGCAGCAATAAATAACAAGCTAGTTAAAAATATCTTTTTTTTATCTGTTAGAAATTTCATCTCTTATTTTTGCTGCTGACTCGTAATTTTCATTTTGAACGGCAATTTTTAATAATTCCTCTAATTCTTTCTTTGACTTATCCTTTAGATCATCAATTGTTGTTGTTTCAGCTTTTTCTTCTGAAAACATCTCTTTAAGCAGAGACTTTTCGTCAATTTCTTTTTCAATTTTTAATACAACCCCAGCTTTTTCAAGAATGTTTTCATAGGTATATATAGGCGCCTCAAATCTTATAGCCAAGGCGATAGCATCACTAGATCTGGAATCTATTATTTCCTCTATCCCATCTCTTTCACAAATAACACTAGAGTAAAAAACTCCGTCAACAAGCTTATGAATAATTACCTGTTTAATTTTTATGTCAAATCTCACGCAAAAATTTTTAAATAAATCATGAGTTAAAGGTCTCGGGGGTTTGATTTCTTTTTCAATAGCAATAGCTATTGATTGCGCTTCATTTGTCCCAATTACAATGGGTAATTTTCTTTCGCCTTCAATTTCACTTAAAATTAACGCATAGGCACCATTTTGAGTTTGACTGTATGAAATACCATTAATTAGTAATTGAACAAGATTCATATTGTAAAACTAGTATTATGTTTTAAGTAAAAAAAATTAACCCTAATCATTTACTGATTTAAATTCCTTCAGCTTATCAATCAGATTAGGAACAACATCAAATGCATCTCCAACAATTCCATAGTCAGCTGCTTTGAAAAAAGGAGCATCAGGATCTGTATTTATTACAACTTTTACTTTTGACGAATTAACTCCAGCCAAATGCTGAATTGCACCTGAAATTCCTATAGCAATATACAAATTCGATGAAACAGGCTTTCCAGTTTGTCCAACATGTTCACTATGAGGTCTCCAGCCTAAATCTGAAACAGGCTTTGAACACGCTGTAGCTGCACCTAAAACTTCAGCTAAATTTTCAATGAGATACCAATTTTCGGGCCCCTTTAAACCTCTTCCCCCAGAAACAACAATATCTGCATCAGCGATTGTGACTTTATTTGATGTTTTTTCAATAGAAGATACTTTATTTCTTCTTTCTGAAATGTTAAAATTAAAGTCTGAAATTTCAGTTTTTGTAGGATTTTCCTTTAGGCCAAAAGAATTTTTTGAAACGGCCAAAATACTATTACTTTTAGTTATTTCTACAGTCTCAAAAGCCTTATTCGTAAATGTGTTTCTCACAACAACTAAATTATTATCCTTAACCGGTATTGAAATTATATTAGTGACGTAGCCAGCATCAATTTTTACCGAAAGTATTCCGCCAATGTATTTTGAATTTGAACTCGAGCTTAAGACAAGCATACTACAATTCTCACTCTTGAAAACATCACTTATACAATCAGAATAAATTCCAGCATCAAAATTTTTTAGTTCATCATTTTCTGAGTTAATTATTTTTTTAACTCCATAATCAGATAATTTTTCAGGAATTTTTGAATTAAAACATATTGCCTTCACATTACCTCCAGTTTGAGATGAAATCTGATATGCATAGGAGGCAATTTCAAAAGCATCTTTTTTAAAATTACCCTTATCATCAGTTTCTGCAAAAATTAGTATATCCATATTATATTGCCTTTGCTTCGTTGTGTAATAAATCGATTAGCTTATCTATTTCATCTGCCGAAATGAGAGTTACTTCACCTTTTGGGAGAGGTTTTTCAAAACTTTTAGAGTTTGTAGATTGATAATCTTTGTTAACCTCAACTACTTCAAGTTCTTTTTTTCTTGCCATCATAATTCCTCTCATGTTGGGAATTCGTAAATCACTTTCTTCAACTAGCCCTTTTTGTCCACCTATAATCAATGGTAATTTTGTCGAAATATTTTCTTTACCTCCTTCAATTTCTCGAGAAGCCTCAACTGAATCACCAGAAATATTCAAATCAATGCACTTATCAATAAAGTTAATATCTGTAAATGCTGATATCATTCCAGGGACCATTCCCCCATTGTAATCAATCGACTCTCTTCCTGCAATAATTAAATCATAGGAATTGTTTGAAATATAATTTGAAATATACTTAGCAACAGAATGCCCATCTTTAGGATTGTGATTGATTCTTATTGCTTTGTCTGCACCAATCGCAAGTGCTTTTCTAAGTGTTGACTCTGTATCTGAAAGACCAACATTGATGACATGGACAACAGCATTATTTTTTTCTTTAAACCAAATAGCTCTTGTTAACCCGAATTCATCATTTGGATTTATAACAAATTGAACACCAGTTTTATCAAAAACTGTGTTATTTTCAGAGAAATTTATCTTTGATGTTGTGTCTGGAACATGACTAATACAAACAAGAATTTTCATAATAATTGAATTGAAAAGTTGTTTATCAAAGTTACTAATTTGAGAAATAAAAATCTGTGATTAGTAAATATTTTTAACTTAATTAATGTTTAATTTTAACCGCTTTATTATTTTTGTCAAAAATTACATTTTATGAGGACTATTCAATTTAGAGAAGCTGTCTGTGAGGCAATGAGCGAGGAAATGAGAACTGACGAAAGTATCTTTCTTATGGGTGAAGAAGTTGCTGAATACAATGGTGCTTATAAAGCATCAAAAGGTATGCTAGATGAATTTGGACCAAAAAGAGTTATTGATACCCCAATTTCTGAACTTGGATTTGCTGGTGTAGCAATTGGTTCAACTATGACTGGGAACAGACCTATTGTCGAATATATGACTTTTAATTTTTCTCTTGTTGGAATAGATCAGATTATTAATAATGCCGCAAAGATTAGACAAATGTCTGGCGGTCAGTTTAATTGTCCAATCGTTTTCAGAGGCCCTACGGCATCTGCTGGACAGTTAGCTGCAACTCATTCTCAAGCTTTTGAAAATTGGTTTGCAAATACTCCAGGTTTAAAGGTTATTGTTCCTTCTAACCCATATGATGCTAAAGGTTTGTTGAAATCAGCAATACGTGACGATGATCCTGTAATTTTCATGGAAAGTGAACAGATGTATGGGGATAAAGGTGAGGTGCCGGATGGTGAATATACAATTCCCATAGGTGTTGCGGATATTAAAAGAGAAGGAACTGATGTTACAATTGTATCATTTGGAAAGATTATAAAAGAGGCATACAAGGCAGCTGATGAATTAGACAAAGAAAATATTTCATGTGAAATAATTGACCTAAGAACTGTTAGGCCAATGGATCATGAAACAATTCTTAACTCTGTAAAAAAGACAAATAGGCTTGTCATTTTGGAGGAAGCATGGCCTTTTGGAAATGTTGCAACTGAGATTACTTACCAAGTTCAATCACAAGCATTTGATTATTTGGATGCTCCGATTGAAAAAATTAATACAGCTGATACTCCTGCTCCTTATTCACCCGTTTTACTGAAAGAGTGGCTTCCTAACAGTGAAGATGTAATCAAAGCAGTTAAAAAGGTATTGTACAAATAATCCGTGAGTTTTCCGTAATTAACTCTATTTCACTATTTTTGCCAACTAATTAAAAAAATTAACTATGGATTCAATGATGATATACATGCCAATAATCATGTCCGCTTTAGGATTAGCTTATGTTTTTATAAGAAGATCTTGGGTTATGAAACAAGATGCCGGAGACGGAAAGATGAAAGAAATTTCTGATCATATTTATGAAGGGGCTTTAGCTTTTTTGAATGCTGAATATCGATTATTATCAGTATTTGTATTGGTTGTAAGTGCTGTTCTAGCAGGTATTTCTTTTATTGTACCCACAACACATATACTAATAGTAGTTTCATTTATTTTTGGAGCATTTTTCTCTGCTTATGCTGGAAACATAGGGATGAAGATAGCAACCAAAACCAATGTGAGAACAACTCAAGCTGCTAAAACATCATTACCAAATGCGTTAAAAATTTCTTTTGCTGGAGGAACAGTAATGGGATTAGGTGTGGCTGGATTAGCTGTTTTGGGATTGACTGCTTTCTTTATAATATTCTTCAATTATTTTATGGGTGGAGTATGGTCAGCTACTGATTATGGATCGGCAAGTGATACAATGACAGTTGTTCTTGAAACATTAGCAGGCTTTTCGCTAGGAGCTGAATCTATTGCTTTATTTGCCAGAGTTGGTGGTGGAATTTACACAAAAGCTGCAGATGTTGGAGCAGATTTAGTAGGTAAAGTTGAAGCTGGTATTCCAGAAGATGACCCGAGAAATCCAGCTACTATTGCTGATAATGTTGGAGATAATGTTGGAGATGTTGCCGGTATGGGAGCAGATCTTTTTGGTTCATATGTTGCGACAGTACTTGCTGCAATGGTTCTTGGAAATTATGTAATTACTGACATGGGAGGATCAATTAATGATACTTTCGGTGGAATAGGACCAATTCTTTTACCAATGGCTATTGCAGGTGTTGGTATTATAATATCATTAATAGGTACCCTATTTGTTAAGATAAACTCCAATGATGCAAAAGAGGCTGAAGTGATGGGGGCTTTAAATAAAGGAAATGGTATTTCTATTTTATTAGTTGCTGTTTCATGTTTTGTATTGGTTGATTACATGCTGCCTGGAACATTAAGAATGGAATTTTTTGGGGAAGGTATCAAAGAAATTTCATCGATGAATGTTTTCTTTGCGACATTGACAGGTTTAATTGTTGGTTGGTTTATTTCTGCAATTACTGAATATTATACAGGATTAGGTAAAAAACCTGTTCTTGAAATCGTTCAAAAGTCTAGTACTGGGGCGGCTACAAATATTATTGCTGGTCTAGCTACAGGTATGATTTCTACTTTTGGATCTGTTATATTATTTGCTGCTGCAATTTGGGCTGCTTATGCATTTGCTGGATTTTACGGAGTAGCGTTGTCTGCATCAGCTATGATGGCAACCACCGGTATGCAATTAGCAATTGATGCATTTGGACCAATCTCGGATAATGCTGGAGGGGTAGCAGAAATGAGTGGTCAAGATCCAATTGTCAGAGAAAGAACAGATATTTTAGACTCAGTTGGTAATACTACCGCTGCAACTGGTAAAGGATTCGCAATTGCATCAGCAGCGCTTACTTCTCTTGCTTTATTTGCAGCGTATGTAACATTTACTGGAATTGAGGGTATAAATATATTTAAGGCGCCAGTTCTTGCTATGTTATTTGTTGGAGGAATGGTTCCAGTGGTATTTTCAGCATTAGCCATGAATGCCGTTGGTAAAGCTGCAATGGAAATGGTTTACGAAGTAAGAAGACAGTTTAAAGAAATTCCTGGAATTATGAAGGGTAAGGCAAAGCCTGAATATGATAAATGTGTTGATATTTCTACAAAAGCGTCTCTTAAAGAAATGATGTTACCTGGAATATTAACCATTGGAACACCAATAATCATTACAGTTTTACCAATGTTATTTGGGATAGATAATCAGTTAATCGCTGAAATGCTTGGTGGATATATGGCGGGAGTTACCGTTAGTGGAGTCCTTTGGGCAATATTTCAAAATAATGCTGGAGGTGCCTGGGATAATGCAAAAAAATCTTTTGAGGCAGGAGTTGAAATAAATGGAGAAATGACTTACAAAGGTTCTGAAGCTCACAAAGCCTCTGTTACCGGTGATACTGTTGGTGATCCTTTTAAAGACACCTCTGGACCATCAATGAATATTTTAATAAAACTTACTTGCTTAATTGGTCTTGTAATAGCTCCAATTTTAGGTGGTCACTCGACAGGACATCATGATTCTCATGAGGTGTCAACTAAAGAAATTCAGATATCTGTTGATATGAATAAATTAGATGAGTCAGATAAAGTCTCAGCAACTGTAAAACTTACTAAAGATTACGACGGTAAAATCACAGCTGATGAGTTTGAGATTTCAGGCTTTGAAGACGAGGTAAAGGAAAAAGTTGATAAGATTGTTGAAGAAAACAAAAAGTCTTAAATAAAAAAAAGCCTCATATGAGGCTTTTTTTTATTTCATTTTTTTATCAATCAATGAGATAATCTCTTTGAGGTCCTCTTTATTTTCAACAAAATCTAAATCGTCTATATCAATAATTAATAAGGGACCTTTTTTATAATTGTGAATCCAAGCTTCATATCTCTCATTTAACCTACTTAAATACTCAATGCTTATAGAATTTTCGTACTCACGTCCACGTTTATGAATTTGTGAAACAAGATTTGGAATGGAACTTCTTAAATATATTAAAAGATCAGGCGCTGCAACATTCTCTTCCATTAAATCAAATAATGACCTGTAGTTTTCAAAATCACGATTAGTCATCAGACCCATAGCATGTAAATTAGGTGCAAAAATATTTGCATCTTCATAAATAGTTCTGTCTTGAATGACATTTTTATTTTTTTCATGAATTTCTTTTACTTGCCTAAACCTGCTGTTTAAAAAATAAATTTGAAGATTGAAGCTCCATCTTTCCATCTGATTATAAAAATCATCTAGGTATGGATTCTTAACTACATCTTCTAATTGCTTGTTGAACTTATAATGTTTAGCCAGAAGCTTTGTCAATGTAGTTTTTCCGGCACCAATATTTCCCGCTATTGCTATGTGCATTTTAGTTACTTAAAATTAAATATTTGTTTAAATGATCCTTGTCATAAATATACAAGGTTTCATTGATTACGAAAAAATCTTTTATAAATAATTTTTCAAGTTTAATTTTTGTGAATAATTCTTTGTTATTTTCTAAATGATACAACTCTGATTCATTCGAAAGTAAGATATCATTTTTATAGAATCCCATTTTTTTGGATTCAATTTTATTTTCTTTTTTAAAAATTATTAAACCGTTATAATTTATTTTGTAAAGGTATTTTTCTGTTAAAACCCACAAGTAATTATAATTACTTTTCATATCAATTAGATTACCATCAATTTGGGTTTGGATGTTTTCAGTGAAAAATTGATTAAAAAAATCAAATTTTTTTATTCTCATGTCAGTTTCGTCATAAACCCATATGTCATTTTCATTCGCAGATGATATGTCAGAGATTTCAAAGACTGATGAGGTTTTATTAAACTGAATCCTTGTTATTTCGTTTAAATAATTATCTAAAATTACTAGAGTATTAAAATCTTGGTACCAAACTTTTAATTTGAAGTTATTATAAAAATCAACTTTAGAAATAGGGCCTAATGATGAATCTGAAAAAAAATAATCTTCTCCTTTTCTTAAATTATTATCTTCTAAAAAATATAATTCACCTAAACTATCAACTGAAATTAATTGATAACTGTCGTTGGTTTTGATACTATCAATTTTATTTAAAATAATCTGATTATGAGCTAAAAAAAAATTAAAAAAAACAATAAGGAACAATAATTGTGCTCTCATAATATCAATGTACAAAAATATTATGATTAATTTAACTCCATATTAACAGTTGATTTGGGGTGTAGTTTCTAAATTTAAAACAAAAAAATATGAATAAAATCTTTTACTTATTTTCTCTTTTATTTTCGTTGACAATTAGTTCTCAGGACTTTCAAGGTCAGGCTTTTTATAAGACACAAACAGCTATGGATTTTGGATCTTGGGGAGATAGAATGTCTGCCGAACAAAAGAAATCAATGAAAGAAAGGATGAAACCTTTTTTAGAACCAGTTTACATATTAACCTTTGACAAGACTAAATCTATTTATCAACAAGAGGAAAGGTTAGATGCACCAGGAAGTGGTGGTGGAAGAGGATGGGGAAGAATGTGGGCATCTGCGGGTGGTCCGGTTTTTAAGGATATTTCAACAAAAAAATCACTGCAAAGCACAGAGTTTATGGGTAAAAAGTTTTTGATTTCAAATGACCCAAATAAAATCAAGTGGGTGATGGAAAAAGAAACAAAGATGATTGGTAATTATCTGTGTTTTAAAGCGACTGCACAGGTGAAAAAACCAAAAACAATGACTAGTGTTTGGAGACAATCTGAAAAGGAGTCAAAAGAAACTAAAGTTAATGAGAATAATAAGGAAAGTTCAGATGATAACTCTGATAAAAAAGTCGAAGAGCTGGATGAAGTAATTGTTAAAGCAGATGTTGAAACTATTACGGCGTGGTACACCCCTCAAATTCCCGTAAGCCATGGTCCTGCTCAATATGGTGGACTTCCAGGTCTAATTTTAGAACTTACAACAGACAAAACGGTTATGTTATGCACTAAAGTTGTAATGAATCCTGAAAAAAGAATTCAGATTTCAGAACCAACTAAAGGGGAATTTGTATCAAGATCTGAGTTTGAAAATATTGTTGAGGTAAAAACTAAAGAAATGAGAGAAATGTGGAGAGGTGGCAGATCGAAATCAATGAGAAAAAACTAAGTTCCAAATGTATAAAAGTGATTTGAAATTGTTTAATGGATTTCTGTTTTCAGATTTTAAATATTTGATGGCGTATTCTATCCCCTTAACAGCATTAATCGGAATTTATTTTGGGGGTTATTGGTTATTTTTAACGCCTGCTTACATATTTGTCATTATTCCGATTGTTGAATGGATTCTTACAACCCTTGGAATAGACGAATTGGAAACAAAAAGGTCAGAGAAGGCAATTCATTGGATTTTTGATACGATGCTTTATTTGAATATTCCAATAGTTTTTGGATTACTATTTTTTTCTCTTAAAAAAATTATAATCTATGATTATTTTACACTTGAATTTATAGGTTCACTAATTACAGTTGGTCTGGTTATAGTCTCTAACGGAATCAATGTAGCCCATGAATTATGTCATAGGACAAAAACATTTGAAAGGTTTTTAGGAAAATTTCTTTTAATACCATCTCTTTATATGCATTTTTATTTAGAGCATAACTTTGGCCACCATCTTAATGTAGCAACAAAAGAAGATCCTGTAACTGCTAAATATAACGAGCCAATATATTCTTTTTGGATTAGTGCAATAAGGGGAGAACTCTTGAGTGCTATCAAAATTCAGAAGAACAGATTATCAAAGAAAAAAATTTCATTCTTTTCGATTTATAATGATATGTTTTGGTATGCTATAATTCAACTGTCTTATTTACTTTTAATTTTATTTCTTTTTACGACAAAAGGATTGGTATTCTGTCTACTAGCTGCTCTTTTTTCAATTTTAATGTTTGAAAGCGTTAATTACATTGAACATTATGGATTACTTAGAAAAAAACTACCATCTGGAAGATATGAAAGAGTTCAACAGAGACATTCATGGAATTCAAATCATATTCTTGGGAGAATTGTTCTATATGAATTAACAAGACATAGCGATCATCATAGGATAGCTGAAACTGAATATCAAAATTTAAGCTCGATTGATGATTCCCCTCAATTACCATACGGGTATCCGACAAGTATTTTACTTTCTTTTATTCCAGTGATTTGGTTTAAATTAATGAATCCTAGGGTTCCTAAGGACATGTATGAATTATCATTAAAAAATTAAATAATGAAAAAATATACAATAATTCTTTATTTACTAATAAGCTCAATGACATTTTCTCAAATAAAGATGAGCGGTAAAGTAACAGATAGTTTAGGTGCTCCATTAGAATTGGCTAACATCATTCTTATAGATTCTGAATCAAATACCCTTGAGACTTTTGCCATGTCTGATAATCAAGGGTTTTACAAATTAAATTTAAAGAAGAATAATAATTATAATCTCCAGGTTAGTTACATAGGTATGGCTACATTTTCTCAAACATTTAAATCAGGAGAAACTGATATATCCAAAGACTTTCTACTTAGACCTGATAATCAACTTGACGCTGTCGAGTTGACTTATGAAATGCCAGTAGTGGTTAGTGGTGACACACTTGTTTATGATGCTGATTCTTTTAAAACTGGTACAGAGAGAAAGCTCGAAGATGTTTTAAAAAATCTTCCAGGAGTTGAGGTTAACGACGATGGAGAAATTGAAGTTGAAGGTAAAGCTGTCACAAAAATCATGGTTGAAGGAAAAGATTTTTTTGATGGTGATTCAAAAATCGCTTCTAAGAATATTCCTTCAAATGCTGTTGATAAGGTTCAAATTTTAAAGAATTATGCAGAAGTTGGTCAACTTAGTTCACTTCAAAATAATCAGGATAATATTGCAATTAATATCAAGTTAAAAAAAGGAAAAGATAAATTTTGGTTTGGGAATATACTTGCAGGAGCTGGTGAATCACCTGCTGATACACAAAACCAAAATCTGGACCTACATATTTTTCAACCAAAGCTTTTTTATTATAGCCCAACCTACAGTATAAATGTAATTGGTGATCTGAATAATATTGGTGAACAGGCCTTCACAAGAAGAGATTATTGGAATTTTTCAGGTGGATTCAACAGGCCAAGTGGAAAAAGTGGCACAAATATTTCTCTGGGAAATAATAATCTTAGTTTTTTACAGCTTCAAAATAATAGAGCAAAGGATATTAATACTGAGTTTATTGCAATAAATTCAAGTTATTCACCAGATAAGAAAATTGACTATTCTGCCTTTTTAATTCTGACAAATAGTGAGACTGAAATACAACAAAATAACAGTACTCAATATGTTGGTTTACCTCAAAATATTCCAGATGAATTTACCCAAACAAATACTTCTCAAATTAGTGAGCTTGGAATTGGTAAGTTTTCATTAAAATATATCCCAAATGTCAATAATCAGCTTGATTACGAGATTTTAGGTAGATTAACAAATGAATCTCAAGATCAAAATTATTTATCATCCGTAATCGGAACTATTGATCAATTAGATGATGCTGAAACATTTAGCATAAATCAGAATCTAAATTATTATTACACACTTAATGAAAAAAATATTTTTGCTTTAGAAGCTCAGCATTTAATCAAGGATGAAGATCCTTTTTACAATGCTATTTTGGAAAATAACGAGAACTATCAAACTACAGCTACTGGATTAGGACTAGATAATTCTCTTCCCTTTTATAATATTGTACAGGAAAAAAAGGTCAAGTCAAATCAATTAGATGCTAAAGTTGATTACTGGAATATTATAAATAAAAAGAGCGATATTAATCTGACTTTTGGAACAATTTACAGTAAGCAAGAATTTGATTCAGATATTTTTCAGTTTATCTCCGGTTCAAATGATGATATATATAACCCAACTCCTTTAATAAATAACGGTTTAGATTATAATGATGTTAGCTATGTTTTTAATGACGTTTATCTGGGATTACATTACAGACTAAAAACTGGAAAATTTACAATCAGCCCTGGATTTACAGCTCATTCATACAATTCTGAAAATTCTCAGAATGAGGATTTTGACGCAGGATTTGTAAATTATAAAAAATCATTTTTTAAACTTCTTCCTGATTTTAATATGATTATTCAACTGAAGGATAGCGAGACACTTAGATTAAATTATGCAATGAGAACGCAATTTACAGATGTTAGTAAAATTGCTAGAGGATTAGTATTAAACAACTATAACTCGATTTTTATCGGTACACAGGATTTACAAAATGCCATTACGCATAATATCAGTTTAAATTATTACAGTTTTAATCTTTTTAATTACACAAATGTTTATGCTGGAATTAACTATAATAAATCTATTGATCAAATAAGAAATCTAACCAGTTTTGAAAGTGTAATTGCTACAAGCAGCCCCTTTAATTCTGGATTCGCAGATGAAAATTTATCTGCATACGGAAGATATCAAAGATCCTTTGGTAAAATAAGAGGGACTTTAGGAACAAACTTTAATTTATCTAAATTTAACCAATTCATTCAGGACACCACAAGGCCAAGTTTAAGTGAAACTTTCTCTCAAAATTATAATGCATCTGTTAGGACTTTATTTAAGAATGCTCCTAACTTCGAAGCCGGTATGAAGTACTCTGTCAGTGAAACAAATATTGGTGATCTGGAAACTAAGTATTTCACAGAAAGCCCGTTTATTGAAATAGATGCACTTATACTAAAATCATTTACTTTCAGATCAAATTATTCTACAACCAAGTTTAAAGATCAAAATTCAATTATTAACGATTATGAATTTTTTGATGCAGCTATTTCTTACAGAAGGGATAAGGACAGTAAATGGGAGTTTGAATTAAGAGCAACTAACTTATTAGACACAAAATCCCAAAGTCAATCAAATGTTTCTAATATCTCTGTTAGTACTAATGAATACTTTATTCAACCAAGATTTATCACATTAAGACTAATTTATGGTCTTTAACTTTTCTGAATAATTCTTTTTTTAATTCAAGAAAAAGTTTTTCTTTACAGATTAGATTATCTATTTAAATTTATTTACATAGATAATTTTCTTTTTTTTATAGATGGAAAAATTAAATAAATATAGTTCCTCGATTACACAGGATAATTCACAACCTGCTGCACAGGCAATGTTGTATGCTATTGGATTCTCAGATGAAGATTTTAATAAACCTTTGATAGGAATTGCGAGTACAGGATACGAAGGCAACCCTTGTAACATGCATCTTAATAATATAGCTTTAGAAGTAAAATCGGGAGTTAATAGTATTGATTTTGTTGGCTTAATTTTTAATACAATCGGGGTAAGTGATGGAATTTCTATGGGAACACCAGGCATGAGATATTCTTTACCATCCAGAGATATAATTGCAGATTCTGTTGAAACAGTAGTACAAGCGATGAGTTATGACGGTTTAATTACAGTTGTTGGATGTGATAAAAATATGCCAGGTGCATTAATGGGCATGATAAGGCTAAATAGACCATCAATTTTACTTTATGGGGGGACAATTGATTCTGGCTGCCACAAAAACAAAAAATTAGATATTGTTTCTGCATTTGAAGCGTGGGGAGAGAAAGTTTCTGGCTCAATTGACAATAAAGAATATAAAGAAATAATCAGAAAATCATGTCCTGGGTCTGGAGCCTGTGGAGGAATGTATACTGCAAATACTATGGCTTCGGCTATTGAAGCACTTGGTATGTCTTTACCATTTTCCTCTTCGATACCTGCCAATAATAATACAAGAAATAAAGTTTCAATCGAGACAGGAAAGTCGATGAAGAAACTATTAGAAGCTGATATTAAACCGTTGGATATAATAACCAAAAAATCAATCGAAAATGCTGTAACAACTGTTGTTGCTCTTGGTGGATCAACAAATGCAGTTTTACATTTTCTTGCAATTGCAAGAGCTGCAAAAATTGATTTTACGCTTGATGATTTTCAAAGAATTAGTGAAAACACCCCTTTTATCGCTGATTTAAAACCTAGTGGAAAGTATCTAATGGAAGATTTACATGATATTGGAGGAATTCCTATTGTACTTAAATATTTACTTGAAAAAGGTTTTTTACAAGGTGATTGTTTAACTGTAACTGGAAAAACTTTGAGAGAGAATTTAGATGATGTTGCAAATCTAAACTTTCAACAAGATGTAATCAGACCATTTGAAAACCCCATAAAAGAATCTGGTCATATAAGGATACTATACGGAAATTTAGCTAGTGAAGGTAGTGTTGCTAAAATAACTGGAAAGGAAGGGCTTCATTTTAGTGGTTTAGCAAATGTATTTGATTCTGAAGCAGAAGCAAATATTGGCATAAAAAATGGAAGTGTTAAAAAGGGTGATGTTGTAGTAATCAGGTATGTGGGTCCAAAGGGTGGCCCTGGAATGCCAGAAATGTTAAAGCCAACTGCTGGAATTATGGGTGCTGGTTTAGGAAAAGATGTTGCGTTAATTACGGACGGAAGATTTTCAGGTGGCACACACGGTTTTGTTGTTGGCCACATAACCCCTGAGGCACAGGTGGGTGGAAATATTTCTGTAGTAAAAAATGGAGATAGAATATCAATTGATGCTGAAAGTAATACTATAACTTTACATGTTTCTGATCAGGAATTGGAAACAAGGAGAAAAAACTGGAAAACCCCTCCGTTAAAGGCTGAAAAAGGATCATTATACAAATATGCTAATATTGTTTCTTCAGCTTCTATGGGATGTGTAACTGATGAATTTTAATTAAAATATTATGTCAAAAATTACCGGTAGCGAGGCTGTTATAAAATGTTTACTAGAGGAGCAAGTAGATATTATTTACGGATATCCTGGAGGAGCAATAATGCCTGTTTATGATGAATTGTATAAATATCAAGATAAAATACATCATGTGCTCACCAGACACGAACAAGGTGCTACTCATTCAGCACAAGGTTTTGCAAGAATTTCAGGAAGAGTAGGAGTTGCTATAGCTACTTCAGGACCAGGAGCTACAAACTTAGTAACTGGATTAGCAGATGCTCAAATAGATTCTACTCCAATGGTTTGTATTACTGGTCAAGTTAGTTCACACTTACTTGGTAGTGATGCATTTCAAGAAACTGATATTATCGGAATTTCAACCCCCATTACAAAATGGAACTATCAAATAACCAAAGCATCAGAAATTCCTGAAATATTTGCTAAGGCATTTTACATAGCTAAAAGTGGAAGACCTGGACCTGTGTTAATTGATATAACCAAAGATGCCCAATTTGAAAAAATTAATTTTTCGTACAAGAAAATTGTGGGTATCAGAAGTTATAAGGCAGCACCAAAAATTAATCATAACAATATTAAACTTGCCGCTGAATTAATAAATAATGCAAAAAAACCTCTTATCGTTTGGGGTCAAGGGGTTATTTTAGGTAATGCTGAGAAAGAGCTAATTAAATTTGTTGAAAAATCTGGAATTCCTGCCGCTTGGACGATTTTAGGAGCTTCCGCAATTCCAACAAGTCATCCACTTAATGTTGGAATGCTTGGAATGCATGGAAATTATGCTCCAAATATTCTTACAAATGAATGTGACGTACTTATTGCGATAGGAATGAGATTTGACGATAGAGTTACAGGTGATATAAATAGATATGCAAAGCAGGCAAAAATTATCCACTTTGAAATTGATCCCGCTGAAGTAAATAAAAATATTGAAGTTGATGTTGCAGTATTAGGTGATGCTAAACAAACTTTAAATGAAATTTTAAAAATAACAGAAAACAAATCTCACAAAAAATGGCATGAAAAGTTTAAAGAATTATACGAAATTGAATACGAAAAAGTAATACATGATGACTTAAACCCACAGAAAGAAGGTTTAACAATGGGTGAAGTAATGAAGGAAATTAATATTCAAACCAAAGGTGATGCAGCTATTGTTTCAGATGTTGGGCAGCACCAGATGATTGCTTGTAGATATTCAAACTTCAATAAAACAAAAAGCAATATAACATCAGGTGGGCTAGGAACAATGGGATTTGCATTACCAGCAGCAATTGGAGCCAAAATGGCTTGTCCTGAAAGAGAAGTTGTTGCAGTAATTGGTGATGGTGGTTATCAAATGACTATTCAGGAATTAGGTACTGTTTTTCAAACAAAAGCAGCGGTTAAGATAGTTGTTTTAAATAATGACTTTTTAGGTATGGTGAGGCAATGGCAGCAATTATTCTTTGATAAAAGATATGCTTCAACTGAAATGGTAAATCCTGATTTTGTAAAAATTGCTGAAGGTTACTATTTAAAAGCTAAAAGGGTAACTAAAAGAGAAGATTTAGCTAATGCTGTTGAGGAAATGATAAAATCAGATGAACCATATTTTTTGGAAGTTGTTGTTGAAAAAGAAGATAATGTATTTCCAATGATACCTACAGGTTCTTCAGTATCAGAAATAAGATTAAGCTAACTATTTATGGGAAAAAAATTAATAAAATATACAGTTTCTGTCTACACTGAAGATAGTGTAGGTTTACTTAACAGGATTTCAGCTATATTCCAGAGAAGACACATTAATATTGAAAGCTTCAATTCATCAATGACAGAAATTGAAAATGTTCAAAGATGGACTATTCTTGTCATTACATCTCAATCGTTGATAAAAAAAATAGTTGGTCAAATTAACAGACAAATTGAAGTTATTCAGGCATATTATCACACTGATGAAGAAACAATATACCAAGAATCATGTTTGTTTAAAATAAAATCATCGCTGTTATTTGATGACAGAAAAATTCAAAATATAATTAAAGAAAGTAATGCAATTATAGTAACGGTTAACCCTGAATTTTTTGTAATTGAAAAGTCTGGCAGAACACACGAGTTAGATGACTTATATGAAAAGTTAAATAAATACGGGATTTTACAATATGTTAGATCTGCGAGAATTGCAGTAACAAAAGCTCCTTTAATGATTTCAGAAATACTAACAGATTTTAAAAAAAAATAACACGATATGAGTAATTATTTCAATTCACTTAACGAATCAGAGAAAAAATCACAGTTATCTAAGTGTAGATTTATGAATATTGACGAGTTTCAAAATGAAAATAATATTTTAAAAGAAAAAAATATTGTCATTGTTGGTTGTGGTGCACAAGGCCTGAACCAGGGTTTAAATATGCGAGATTCTGGTTTAAATATTTCATATGCCTTAAGAGATAGTGCAATTTCATCAAAAAGAAAGTCATTTATAAACGCTAGTAGTAATAATTTTAAAGTTGGATCTTTTGATGAATTAATTCCAAATGCTGATATGGTAATTAATTTGACCCCTGATAAGAATCATACTCACGTAGTTAACACGGTTATGCCTCTAATGAAACAAAATTCAATTCTTTCATATTCACATGGTTTTAATATAGTGGAAGAAGGAATTAAAATCAGAAAAGATATAACGGTAATTATGGTAGCTCCAAAATGTCCAGGAACTGAAGTTAGAGAAGAGTTTAAGAGAGGTTTTGGTGTGCCAACATTAATTGCAGTACATTATGCAAATGATCCCAATAGTCAAGGGTTAGATTTAGCAAAAGCATATGCGTATTCACTTGGTTCGCACAGAGCTGGTGTTCTAGAATCATCTTTCGTTGCAGAAGTAAAAAGTGATTTAATGGGGGAGCAGACTATTTTATGCGGTGTACTTCAGACGGCATCAATATTATTATTTGAAAAAATGGTTAAAGAGGGTCTGGAAAAAAAATATTCTGCAAAACAAATTCAATATGGTTGGGAGGTCATTACTGAGTCATTAAAGCACGGAGGTATTTCTAAAATGATGAATTCGATATCTGACAATGCTAAAATCGAAGCAAACAGAATTGCAGGAGAACTTAAAGAGATTATGAAACCCCTATTTAAAAAGCATATGGATGATATAATGTCTGGAGAGTTTTCACAAGTTATGATGGAAGATTGGAATAACGACGACAAAAAACTTCTTAATTGGAGGGAGGAGACTGGTGAGACAGCATTTGAAAAAACACCTCCAACGAAAGAGGCTATTTCTAATCAAGAATACTTTGAAAAAGGAATCGCCATGATTGCATTTATAAAATCTGGGGTTGAATTAGCTTTTGAAACAATGGTTGATGCTGGTATCATTGAAGAATCAGCATATTATGAATCTTTACATGAATTACCCTTAATTGCAAATTTAGTTGCAAGAAAGAAATTATATGAAATGAATAGTATAATTTCTGATACAGCTGAATACGGATGTTACTTATTTACAAATGAAGCAAAACCCCTTTTAAAAAATTATGTTAGTAAATTAAGCCTATTTTCTTTAGGCATAGAGACTAATAATAATAAAGAAATTGATAAAGACTTACTTAAAAAAATTAACTTTATAATAAACAATCATCCTATTGAAAAGATTGGGCTGGAGCTTAGAAAGTCTATGACAGCGATGAAAAATTTATTTTAGTGCATAATTTTATCGGATTAAATGAAATAAAAAAAGCTAGCCAAATACTGCAGAAAGTAGTAATTGAATCTCCTTTCCAGAAAATTGAAAGTTACTCTCAAAAATATAATTCTAATATTTTTTTTAAAAGGGAAGATTTACAAAAAGTTAGATCATTTAAGATAAGAGGTGCTTTTAATAAAATTTCATCTTTAAATCAATCTCAAGTAATAAATGGAATAGTTTGTGCTAGTGCTGGAAATCATGCTCAAGGTTTTGCTGTAAGCTGTAGTACCCTAGGTTATAAGGGAAAAGTATTTATGCCTACAACTACTTCAAATCAAAAAATTGAACAAGTAAAAAAATTTGGAAAAACCAATGTTGAGGTTGTTTTGACCGGAGAAAACTTTACCCAAGCATATGAAAAAGCGTTGCAAGAATGTGATAAATATGATAAAACTTTTATTCATCCTTTTGACGATAAAAAGGTAATTGCAGGACAGGCTACACTATTTTTAGAAATAATTAGTCAATTTAAAGGTCATCTTGATTATCTATTTATACCAATCGGAGGCGGTGGATTAATTTCAGGCGCAATAAATGTATTTAAGCAACTGAGTCCGAATACTAAAATAATAGGAATTGAACCTAAAGGAGCCCCATCAATGTATAAATCTATTAATAAAAATAAGTTAATTACTTTAAGTAGAATTGATGGTTTTGTTGATGGAGTTGCGGTTAAAAAAGTTGGTAATTATAGCTTTGATTATTGTAAAGAACATTTAGATGATTTAATAATTTTGGATGAGAATGAAATTTGTAATTCTATTCTAGAACTAAAATCATATGAAAATATTATTGCTGAACCGGCAGGTGCAATGTCAAGTGCTGCTTTAAGACATTACAGACATAAAATCATGAATAAAAATATTGGTTGTATAATTTGTGGAGGTAATAATGATAATTCTAGAATGCCTGAAATAATAAAAAGAGCTGATATTTGGAAATCTAATAATCCAAAAAACTAGTTTTTTCTTGCTGTCCTGTGAAGTGAAAGTATTTTTCTAAAACCAACAATGATATAAGGTCTTCTCTGTTTTTATTTTTGAATTGTACAACATAGTCATTGGCATTTTTGATAATCCTTTTACATTTTTCAGGATTCTTAATGTAGTACTCAATTTTACATTCTAAATCGGAATAATCATCCTTTATTTCAATATAATGCTTTTCAGGAATCAGGTTATTTTCCATAAACCAAGATTCAATTTTAGGTCTAGGCATCACAGCAATTGAATTTGAAGACATTACCCATTTTAGATTTGTAGCAACATCAACTCCCTCCACACACATAATAAATTTATATTTTAAATGATCCTCTATTGATATTTTATTTTTTAGCCATTCTGGGTGTGGTGTATTCTTATTTATTGCTCCAAGATCGCATAACTGATTATTAAAGTATATTTTAAAAAAATCAATTCTTTTTTTATGCTTTTTAGTTATCGCAGATCTTCCAATTAGTTTATTTATTTTATGATCAAATTCATTCGAATCTTTTGTATATGTAAAATGCCTGATTTTGTTTAGTTTCAGCAAAATTGAATTTTGATTATTTTCATTGATTGGTCTACTTTTTACAATAGATGGAACATCAGGGCTGTGAGTGATATCTCCAAATAGCATTTTTAACTTTAATCTTTTTTCAAAGAATCTAGTGTATTGGTAAGTATCAAAAAAATAAGTTCTATGGAAGTTTTTAATTTTAAAATTATTAAGATTTTCATCATCCTTATTTAGTTTAATTTCTTTGTTTAGTTTGTTGTAATAGTTTACCCTATTTTTAATATAATCAAAATCAAAATCAGATAGAGAGTTTAATTTCTTTCTTAAATTATTTCTGTATAAAAAATCAGGAATTAATAAACTTAAGTAATTTAATAAATAATATTTCTGCTTATTGTTGCGATGTCTAATACTTGAAAGCATCAAAAATTATAATTTATGAATTTCAAACTTAGTGATTTATTTTTTTGGAATGGAAATTGCTGATAGATAAATTAATTATCATGGAATTTAAATTTAAGAAGATACCACAAGAGTTTGAGATAACTGAAAGGATAAAGCAAGATAACTTTCTGATCAATGGAAATTTGGTTAAGTGGGATGGTGAGTTTTCACCTGTTTATTCTACAATCTCATCAACTCCTGAATATAAGCCTACTAAGCTTGGTGAAATACCAAGTTTGGGTAAAGATGAAGCTATTAAGGCGCTAGACTCTGCTTGTAATGCATTTGATAAAGGTAAGGGTTTATGGCCAACGATGAAGGTTGTTGATCGCATTAATGCAATGGAAAACTTCGTTAAAGAAATGAAGCAGAAAAGAGATATAGTTGTAAAGTTATTAATGTGGGAGATTGGAAAAAACCATACTGATTCTCAAAAAGAATTTGACAGAACCGTAGATTACATATACGATACAATAGAAGCTTACAAGAAAATTGATAGAGATTCTGCAAAATTTCAAAAACATAGTGGTATTAATGCACACATTCGTAGGGGACCACTTGGTGTAGTGCTTTGTTTAGGACCATATAATTATCCATTGAATGAGACATTTTGTCTTTTAATTCCAGCTTTAATTATGGGTAATACAGTGATATTTAAGCCTGCTAAACACGGTGTGCTATTAATATCTCCATTAATGGAAGCTTTCAAAAAACATTTTCCACCCGGTGTAGTAAATATTTTATTTGGAAGAGGTAGGGTTTTAGCAACTCCTATTATGGAGTCTGGTAAAGTAAATGTCTTGGCACTAATAGGACACAGTTCATCTGCTAATTCCTTACAAGAATCTCATCCAAAGAAAAATAGACTAAGATTAGTCTTGGGTCTTGAGGCAAAAAATCCAGCGATTATATTACCAGATGCTGACTTAGACTTAACGATTCAAGAATGTATTAATGGATCCCTTTCTTATAACGGACAAAGATGTACCGCTCTTAAAATAATTTATGTCCACGATGAAATTAGAGATGAATTTATCAACAGATTTTCTAAGGCTGTTGATGAACTAAAATACGGAAATCCATGGGAGGAGAACGTTAGGTTAACTCCGCTACCAGAACCAAATAAACCCAAATACATACAATCACTAATTGCTGATGCAAAACAGAAGGGTGCTAAGATAGTTAATCCTAAAGGTGGAGTTCAATGTGAAAATTATGTATATCCAGCTATTTTATACCCTGTCACTAAAGATATGAGTGTTTATAAAGAAGAGCAGTTTGGACCAGTGATTCCAATAATTTCATTTAAAGATATTAATGAACCTCTTGATGATATGGCAGAATCAAATTACGGACAACAGGTTAGTATTTTCGGAAAGGAAACAAAGAAGCTAGGACCTCTAATTGACACCTTAGTTAATTTAGTTTGTAGGGTCAACATAAATAGCTCATGTCAACGAGGCCCCGATATTTATCCATTTACAGGAAGAAAAGATTCTGCATTCAGTACATTAAGTGTTCATGATGCACTAAGATCATTTTCAATTCGTACGTTTGTTGCCTCAAAGGATAATAATGAAAATAATAAGATAATCAAAGATTTGTTAAGTTCTGATAATTCTAACTTTGTATCTACAGATTATATTCTTTAGATAATTTTCTTTTTTTTAATAAATATTATTTACATTAGACCAATCAATATTTAAAAAATGCTATTTTTTAACTACAACTTTAACTTCTATTACTTCTTTTATTTAAAAAGGATGTAGAGGCTGTTGTAATATAACTAATCAAAATTATTTATGGTCTCGAAATTTCGAGACTTTTTTTTTATGAAAAAAAATATAGGTATACAGGGAATAAAGGGTTCATTTCATCACATAGTTGCAAATAACTATTTTGAAGAAGATATTAATTTGATTGAATATCTCTCCTTCGAAGAATTGATTTTAAATTTATTTTATGACAAAATAGATTATGCTATTATGGCAATAGAAAATTCTACTGCTGGATCTATTATTCCTAATTATGCATTGATTGATGAATATGGAGTAAATATTGTAGGTGAATATTATCTTCAAATAACACATAATTTGATTGCCTTAAAAGGTCAATCAATTGAAGATATAAAAGAAGTTCAGTCTCATCCCATGGCTCTTCTACAATGCAGAGATTTTTTTAAAGATAATGCTGATATTGTTTTAATTGAGGATAAGGATACGGCTCAGGTAGCAAAGAAAATTTCTGAAAATAAAATAAAGGGTTTAGGTGCAATTGCAAGTGATTTAGCCTCAAAAATTTATGGGCTTGATATTATAAATGACAATATTCAAACTATAAAAAAGAATCAAACAAGATTTGTTATTCTTCAAAAAAAAAGTCTGACTAAAAACTTAAATTTTAATAAGGCATCGGTAAAATTTGAATTGGATCATAAAAGGGGAAGCTTAGCAGCTATTTTAAATGTTTTAAGTGATTGTAAGTTGAATTTAACAAAGATACAATCAATGCCTATGATTCAAACTCCGTGGAAATACTCATTTTTTGTTGATGTCACTTTTGATAAATTAGAAGATTATATTAAGGCTAAATCTATAATTGAAATTATGGCTAAAGATTTTAAAGTATTAGGTGAATATAAAAACTCTAAAGATGATTGAATTTTCAAAAAGAATAGAAGGATTAAGTGAGTATTATTTTTCCTCTAAGCTGAGAGAGGTAAAGTCTTTAATTGACTCTGGAGAAGATATTATCAATCTTGGAATTGGGAGTCCAGATTTATCTCCTCCAAATCCAGTTATAAAAAAATTAAAAGATTCGTTAAATGTTACTGGAGCGCATAAATATCAAAGCTATATCGGAGTTGAAAGATTTAGAATGGAAATATCAAATTTTTATAAGTTGCATTATGATTGTGATTTAAATTATCAATCTGAAATTTTACCATTGATTGGAAGTAAGGAGGGAATTTTTCATATTTCAATGTCTTTTCTTTCAGAAGATGATAAAGTCTTAATACCAAATCCCGGATATCCAACATATTCTTCAATAACAAAGTTGATTGGAAATGAAATTATATATTATGATTTAAATGAAAAAAATAACTGGTTACCTGACTTGGATCAATTAACTAAACTTGATTTATCTGGTGTTAAGATAATGTGGATTAATTATCCACATATGCCAACAGGAGCAGTAGCATCCCGTGAGTATTTTTCTAAAATTATAAATTTTGCGAAGTCTAATAATATTTTAATCGTAAATGATAATCCATATAGTTTCATTTTAAATGATAATCCGTTAAGCATTATGAATGTTAAAGGAGCAAGAGATATTTGTATTGAGTTAAATTCTTTAAGTAAAAGTTTTAACATGGCTGGATGGAGATTAGGGTTTGCTGTGTCAAATCCAGAATACATTTCAAATATTTTAAAGGTAAAAAGTAATGTTGATTCAGGCATGTTTTTTCCTCTTCAAATGGGTGCTGTCTCAGCATTAAGTCAATCAAAGGATTGGTTTAAAAATTTGAACTTTGAATATTCAAAAAGAAGAAAATTAGTATGGGAATTAGCTGATAAATTAAATTGTGATTTTTCAAGATCTTCATCAGGAATGTTTGTTTGGGCTAAGATTAAAAGTAATAAAACCTCTATAGATTATGTGGATAATCTTTTAAATGAAAAAGGTATTTTTATTGCACCTGGTAGTATTTTTGGATCAAATGGTGAAGGATATGTAAGGATTTCACTCTGCAATTCTGAAACCAATATTAAGAAAGCAATTTCAAGATTATGAAAAAGAAAATTTATGTGATTGGTGTTGGTCTCATTGGTGGCAGTTTTGCAATTGATATGAGAAAGTTATTTCCAAAATCTACAATTATTGGAATAGACAAGTCAGAAATTCACCTTCAGAAAGCTCTTGAGCTAAAGTTAATTGATGAAAAATCTGAACTTTCAAAAATAAATAATCCAGATATTATTGTAATTTCAGTCCCTGTTAAATCCATACTTAAAATTCTGCCGATTGTTTTAAAATCTGTTAATAGTAACAGCTTAGTTATCGATTTTGGTTCCACAAAAAAAAGTATTTGCCAAATTGTAAAAGACCATCCTAATCGTCAAAATTTTCTAGCTACTCACCCGATCGCTGGAACAGAATTCTCAGGACCCGTGGCTGCTCATGAAGGCTTATTTGAAGGAAAAAATATAATTGTATGCGATAAGGATGAAACAGATAAATCAATACTTGAGCTTGGCCTAAAAATATTTAATTTAATGAAAATGAAAATTGGCTATATGGACTCTGATTCTCATGATAAGCATATTGCTTTCGTTTCACATTTATCCCATATAAGTTCTTTCATGTTAGGTAAAACCGTGATGGATGAAGAAAAAAATGAAAAGAATATTTTTGAAATGGCTGGAAGTGGTTTTGAATCAACAGTAAGATTGGCAAAAAGCTCACCTGAAACGTGGACAGATATTTTTGAGGATAATAAAAAAAATATTATTAAATCATTAGATGATTACATTGAAAATTTAGTATATATAAATTCTTTGATTAAAAAAGATAGATTCGATGAAGTTGAATCCCAATTAAAGTCAATTAATTATATAAAAACAATTTTAAAAGGAATAAATTAGAATATGAAGAATAGTAAAAATTTGAGAAAATGGTTGGATGATATGAATCTTTCACATCCACTTTTAATTGCAGGACCATGTAGTGCCGAAACTGAGAATCAAGTTTTAGATATTGCCCACCAGCTTAAAGATTCAGATACAATAGTTTATAGAGCAGGTATTTGGAAGCCAAGAACAAGACCTGGAAATTTTGAAGGTGTTGGTTCCTTAGCATTACAGTGGATGAAAAAAGTAAAAAAAGAGACAGGAATTCTTACTACCACCGAGGTTGCTAATGCTAACCATGTTGACTTAGCACTTAAAAATGAAATTGATATTTTGTGGATTGGAGCTAGGACAACTGTAAGTCCGTTTATTGTTCAAGAAATTGCAGAATCACTTCGAGGTACCGAAAAAATTGTTCTAATTAAAAACCCTGTAAACCCTGATTTATCCTTATGGTTAGGAGCAATTGAAAGATTTTTTTCTTCAAACATTAAAAATATTGGAGCAATTCATAGAGGGTTTTCAACTTATGAAAAAACAAAATATAGAAATAATCCAGAGTGGCAAATTGCTATTGATCTTCAAAGAAGACTTCCTGATTTGCCATTGATTCTCGACCCCTCTCACATAGCTGGAAGAAGAGACCTTATTTTTGATTTATGTCAAACTGCACTAGACTTAAATTATGATGGATTGATGATTGAATCACATAATGATCCAGATAATGCATGGAGTGATGCTAAACAACAAATAACCCCTGAAAAGTTAAAAGAATTGACTAAAAACCTTACAATCAGACGTGTCACTAATGATGATGAAGCATATTTAGATAATTTAGATAATTTAAGAGCACAGATTAATGTTCATGACAATCAATTAATCAATATCTTGGGTAACAGAATGAAAGTTGCAGAAAAAATTGGTCTTTTAAAGAAAAAAAATAATGTCGCTGTACTTCAGTCTAAAAGATGGAATGAAATTTTAGGGAAGATGATTTTAGAAGGCGATGAAAAAAACTTAAGTGAAGAATTTATTTTAAAAGTTTTCAAGGCAATTCATCAAGAATCAATAAATCACCAAGAAAAAATATTAAAGAATTAAACATATTTGAAAGGATTAGTCTACAAATCAACAGGTTCATGGTACACGGTTAAGTCAGAAACCGGATACACATTTGATTGTAAGATTAAAGGGAAACTTAGACTGGAAAATATAAATAGTACAAACCCAGTGGTAGTTGGAGATTTTGTAGAATTTGATGTTGAAGACCACGATCAGCAAGAAGTTGGTATCATTAAAAAAATATTTGAAAGAAGAAACTATATTTTAAGAAAGTCTGTTAATCTATCAAAGCAGACACATATTTTAGCATCAAATATAGATCTTCTTTTACTGGTTATTACTTTAAAAAATCCTATTACAACTACTAGTTTTATTGATAGATTTTTAGTGAGTGCAGAAGCGTATTCAATCAAAACTCTGCTAGTTTTTAATAAGTGTGATTTATATGATGAAGTAGATGAAGATTCGTTAAATTCACTTATTAATATTTATGATGGCATTGGTTATGAAACAATTAAAACATGCGCAAATTCAGGTGAAGGTATTAAAGAATTGGAGAAGAAAATATCAAATAAAACCATAATGTTAGGCGGACATTCCGGTGTGGGTAAAACATCAATAATTAATGCAATAGATGGAGCTTTAAATTTAAAAGTAGGTAATATTTCTGATCAACATTCACAAGGCAAGCACACAACTACTTACGCAGAACTTCATGAGCTTGACAATAACATTAAACTTATAGATACACCAGGTATAAAAGGGTTTGGATTAGTTAATTATAATATAGATGAGATTAGTAATTTTTTTCCTGAATTTCTTAATGTTAAATCAAAATGTAAATTTAATAATTGTATACATTTAAACGAGCCTAAATGCTATATAAAAGAAAAAGTAAAATCTGGAGAAATTTCTCTGTCTAGGTATGATAGCTATATTCAAATAATAAATGATGATAATTTAAAACATAGATAAATTGAAATTAGTTATTCAAAGGGTTATAGAATCAAATTTAACAATTGATAAAAAGATATATTCTTCGATTGGATACGGAATGGTAATATTCATTGGAATTTCTGTTGAGGATAACGAAAGTTTTTTGAATAACATAGCAAGTAAAGTTTCAAAACTTAGAATATTCAATGACGAATTTGGGAAAATGAACAAAAACATAAATGATATAAAAGGTGAAATTTTATTGGTTAGTCAATTTACTTTATATGCAGAAATAAAAAAGGGAAATCGTCCAAACTTTATTAAAGCAGCCAAACCAGAAAATGCTATTAAAATTTATAATAGTTTTATAAAAGAATTACAAGCGTATACTAAAACAAAAATTAAAACAGGAAAATTTGGTGCTGACATGAAGATTAATTTAATTAATGACGGTCCTGTCACAATAATTTTAGAAAACAATAAAAATGGAAATAAAAAATTTACAGAAAAAAGTTGATAATTGGATTAAAAATCATGGGGTAAGGTATTTTAATGAATTGACAAATATGGCACAGCTTACTGAAGAAGTTGGTGAAGTAGCTCGTATAATTTCACGTAAATATGGAGAGCAAAGTTTTAAAGAATCCGATAAAGAAGTTGATTTAGCTGGTGAACTTTCGGATGTTTTATTTGTTTTATTATGTCTCGCAAATCAAACGGGAGTGGACCTTCAAACTTCGTTCGACAACAGACTAAATATGAAAGCAAAACGCGATCATGATAGACATCATTCAAATCAAAAACTTGACTAATGAATCTTTCATTGAAGAGTGCTCGACTTAAAGATGCTCATATTGTTATTGCAGGATCGAAAAGCGAATCCAATAGGTTATTAATTCTAAGCTCACTTTTCGAAAGTTTGTCTTTGGAAAATATATCTAATTCAGATGACACAAATTATTTATCGAATGCTCTTAGTTCTAAATCAAGTACTATTGATATCGGTCATGCTGGAACAGCAATGAGATTTTTAACCTCATACTTTTCTTTAACTACCAAAAAAGACATAGAATTGAGAGGTTCCCAAAGAATGCATGATCGACCAATTAAAATACTTGTGGATTCTCTTCGTGAAATTGGAGCCTCAATTAATTATATAGATAAGGAAGGTTATCCACCTCTTCTTATAAAACCATCTAAATTAATTGGGAAGAATTTAATTATAGATTCCTCAAAAAGTAGTCAATATATATCATCTTTATTATTAATTGCCCCTAAGATTTCGGGTGGACTTAAAATACAATTAACTGGAAGGGAAACATCCAAGCCATATATTGATATGACAATTTCTTTACTAAAAAAAATCGGAGTTGAAATTACCACAGCACAGAATCAAATTTCTGTTTTTGAACTTCAGAAAATTGAATCTAAAAAACATCATATTGAGTCTGACTGGTCTTCAGCCTCTTATTTCTATTCAGTAGTTGCACTAGCAAAAATTGGTTATAGCTTGAAGCTTTCAAAATTTTGTTTAAAAAGTTTACAAGGCGATTCTAAAGTTGCGGACATTTACAAATCATTTGGAGTTAAAACAACATATTTAGATGATCTTATAATTTTAAAAAAAATCGAATCAAATACTGATAAATTTTCATTTGATTTAACTTCAAACCCTGATTTAGCACAAACAATTTGTGTTACTTGTTTGGGTCTTGGTATTGAATGTAATTTAACTGGTCTGCATACACTAAAAATTAAAGAAACTGATAGACTTTTAGCATTAAAGAACGAGTTAAGTAAGTTTAATTTAAAAGTTAAAATTACCCATGATTCCATTTCTTTTGACAATGTTGATTTTTTAAAACCAAATGTAGTAATAGAAACCTATGATGATCACAGAATGGCAATGTCATTCGCTTGTTTGGCGACTAAAGTGAAAATTATAATTAATGATACTGAAGTTGTAAGTAAATCCTACAATTCCTTTTGGTCAGATTTAGAGAGAATAGCTATATATTCTGAATAATTTTGTCAAATTACTTGACATCCCCTATTTCCACATTGTATATTTGCAACTTTTAAAACCCCCTTTAATATGAGAATGAAACTTTCAGATTTCAATTACGAACTGCCAAAAGACTTAGTTGCTGAATATCCAAATAAAAATCGAGATGAGGCTAGATTAATGGTGATTGATAGAAAAGACTATTCAATTCAACATAAACAGTTTAAAGACATGATTGAATACTTTGATGAGAATGATGTTATAGTCTTAAACAACACAAAAGTATTTCCAGCTCGTTTATTCGGAAACAAAGAAAAAACAGGAGCTAGAATTGAAGTTTTTTTACTACGAGAACTAAATGCTGAACAAAGATTATGGGATGTATTAGTTGATCCGGCTAGAAAAATTAGAATAGGTAATAAGCTGTATTTTGGAAATGATGATACACTTGTCGCAGAAGTTATTGACAATACAACATCTAGGGGGAGAACTCTAAGATTTCTTTGTGATGTAGGTTATGAAGATTTTAGAAAACTTTTAATTGATTTAGGCGAAACACCCTTACCAAAATATATAAATAGAGAAGTTGAGCCTGAAGATAAGGACAGATATCAGACTATTTATGCTAAAAATGAAGGGGCTGTTGCAGCTCCAACAGCTGGATTACACTTTTCAAAACATCTTATGAAAAGACTTGAAATAAAAGGTATAAATTTCTCAGAAGTTACTTTACATGTTGGTCTTGGTTCATTTTATCCTGTCGAAGTAGAAGATTTATCAAAACACAAGATGGATAGTGAAAGGGTAATTATTGAAGGTGATTCTGCAGCTACTATTAATAAAGGACTGGCAAATAAAAGACGAATATGTGCAGTTGGAACAACTGTGATGAGAGCAATTGAAAGCTCTGTATCTTCAATGGGAACACTGAATGAATATGATGGATGGACAAATAAATTTATTTTTCCTCCTTACGATTTTTCAATTGCTAATTCAATGATAACTAATTTTCATATGCCTAAATCAACACTGTTGATGATGACATCTGCCTTTATAGGCAATGATTTTATCAAGAAAGCTTATGAAGAAGCGATTAAGGAAAAATATAATTTCTTTAGTTATGGAGACTCAATGCTAATTATTTAAAATTTTGTCTTCTAAAAAGGACATCAGATCGCTTGACGAAGATGAGTTAAAAGAAATTTTAACTATTAACTCTTTTAAATCGTTTAGAGCAAATCAAATTTTTCATTGGATTTGGAAAAAATCAGCTCATAGCTTTGATGAAATGTCCAATCTGCCTGAAAGTTTAATCAAATTTCTCAAGGATAATTTTGTAATAAATTTTATAAAGGTTCATAGAATGCAAAAAAGCTCGGATGGCACTATAAAAAATGCAATCAAGCTTTTTGATGGATATATTGTAGAGTGTGTTCTAATTCCAACAAAAAATAGAATTACCGCATGTGTCTCTTCACAGGTTGGCTGTAGTCTAAACTGTAAATTTTGTGCAACTGCAAAACTTAAAAGAATGAGAAATCTAAATCCTGATGAAATTTATGATCAGGTAGTTTTAATCCATCAGCAAAGTATTGAGCATTTTCAGAGACCCCTAACAAATATTGTTTTTATGGGTATGGGTGAACCATTAATGAATTATAATAATGTTTTGAGTTCAATCGGAAAAATAACTTCAAAATCAGGTTTGGGAATGTCTCCAAAAAGAATAGTTGTTTCGACTTCAGGAATTCCAAAAATGATAAAAAAAATTGCTGATCAAGGAGTAAAATTTAAACTTGCAGTTTCCTTACATTCCGCAATTGATGAAAAAAGAACTTCAATTATGCCATTTAATGATAAAATGAATCTAGGTGAATTGGAAAAGGCCTTGAAATATTGGTATGATAAAACAAAAAAAATTATCACTTATGAATATGTTGTTTGGAAGGGCATTAATGATCGTGATGAGGATATTGCAGCTTTGGTCAAACTTTGTAAAAGAATTCCAAGTAAGGTTAATCTTATTCAATATAATAGTATTGATGATCCAGGTTTTGTTCAAGCATCAGATGATGTAATTGCTAAATATGTTAAAACCTTAGATTCAAATAAGATTAAGGCAACTATCAGAAAATCTAGGGGTCAGGATATTGATGCGGCCTGTGGCCAACTTGCAAATAAGTCGTAAACCAATTATCTTATTTATTATTTATCGAGAATAATTCCTTAAATTAAATGATTCAAATAAATTTTTAAATTGATTTCAAAAAGAACCATAGAAAAAGTTTTTGAAACTGCTCGAGTCGAGGAAGTTATCGGAGATTTTGTTCAGCTTAAAAAATCTGGATCAAATTATAAAGGCCTAAGTCCTTTCACCGAGGAAAGAACTCCAAGCTTTATGGTTTCTCCCGCTAAACAGATTTGGAAAGATTTTTCCAGTGGAAAGGGCGGCACTGTTGTAACATTTTTAATGGAGCATGAACAGTACTCTTATCCTGAGGCCATCAAATATATCGCTAATAAATACAATATTGAAGTTGAGGAAACCGAAAGAACACAAGAACAAATCTCTCAGGATAATGAAAAGGAGAGTTTATTTTTAGTATCCGATTTTGCAAAAAATTATTTTAAAAAAAACCTCTTTGAAGAGGAGGGTAAAACAGTTGCCTTAAGTTATTTAAAGGAAAGAAATTTTAATGATGAAATTATTCAAAAGTTTGAAATTGGATATTCGGAAAATGCAAAGGATAATTTCTCTAAAGCTGCTATTCATGCAGGATATAAATTAAACTTTTTAGAAAAAACTGGCTTAACAATTGTCAAAGAAAATGAAAATATTGACAGATTCAGGGAAAGGGTTGTTTTTCCTATTAGAAGTATGTCTGGAAGAATTTTGGGATTTGGTGGTAGAATTTTGAGTTCTTCAAAAAATATTGCTAAGTATATTAATTCCCCTGAAAGTTTAATTTACCAAAAGAGTAAAGTTTTATATGGGATATTTGAAAGTAAGCAATCAATTGTAAAGAATGACAATTGTTTTTTGGTTGAAGGCTACACTGATGTGATAAAAATGCATCAATGTGGAATTTCTAATGTTGTTGCTTCTTCTGGCACAGCGCTGACTGAAAATCAAATCAGATTAATAAATAGGCTTACCAAAAATATTACGGTTGTATTTGACGGTGATGCTGCGGGCTCTAGGGCGGCTCTTAGAGGTATTGACTTGATATTAGAGCAAGGAATGAACGTAAAAATATGTAATCTACCTGAAGGTGATGATCCTGATTCTTTTGTCTCTAATAAAAATTTAGAAGAAGTTCAGTCATATTTAAATAAAAATTCCAAAGATTTTATCGTTTATAAAGCATCATTATTATTAGATGATTCAGAAAATGATCCTGTAAAAAAGGCTGCAGTAATTAGGGATATGGTTGAAAGTATTTCTAAAATCTCTGATTATATTAAACGTGAATTATATATAAAGGAGTGTTCAAGCATAATGAACATTAGCGAGCAGGTGTTATATAGCACCTTGGCTCAAATTGCTAAGAAAGATTTTAATAATTTAAAGAAGAAGCCTGTAAAAGAATTTGAGCCAATCTCAATTGTTAAAAGTGATAAAAAGAAAAGTCAGGTTAATAAATTATACGAACTTGAAAGAAAAATAATTGAAATATTAATTTTATATGGAAATGATTTAATTGATTTCGAGGAAGAGGTTTTTTCACAAAGTAAAGATGGTGGTTCAACTAGAAAAAATTCGACGAGATCATTAAAAGTTTTTGAAAAAATCTATATGGACTTACATATTGACGAAATGGAGTTTTCAAATGACAATTTTAAAAATATTTATTTTAGGATAATTGAATGTTTTAATGAAAATAAAGAAATCAATATTGATAAATTTATTAATGAATTAAGCAGCGAGCAACAGTTAGAGGTGACTAATATCGTTATGGATAACGAAAAGTATTTTTTACATGATTGGGAAAAAAATAATATATACCCCAAAAGAAAAAAAGACACTCTCGCACAGCTGACTATTGAGACGGTCTTAAATCTAAGGTGTTTCTTAATTGATAAAAAAGTTAACGGATTTAGGGATGAAGTCAAGGAAAATCAATTGGATAAAAACAATCTTGAGGAGGTCATAAACTATTCCAAATTAAAGAAGCTATTATCCGAAAAGTTAAACAGAGTTTTATGATTTTAATTCTTTTGGAATTTTACAAATTGGAATACCAATCATTTTGTGTTTGTTAGCCCTATGATGTTTAATATATATATCATATTTTCCCTTTAACTCATCAGCTATTTCGTCTGGGTCTACTCCTTTTTCTAAAATATTCATTATTAGTTCTAAATCATTGTATGTTGCCCCTATTTGATCTTCATCAGATCTATCATCATCCCATAAACCATCTGTCGGTTTTGCATTTATAATCTCGTCATTGATTTGTAGTGCTTTTGAAATTTTAAATACTTCCGACTTCATTAAATCAGCAATAGGGCTTATATCAACTCCACCATCTCCGTATTTTGTATAAAATCCAATTCCAAAATCTTCAACTTTATTACCTGTCCCAACAACTATTGAGTTATTAATTCCTGCATAATAATATAGAGTAGTCATTCTAATTCTAGATCTGGAATTGGCAAGCGCTAAGTTATTTTCCGAAGAATTATTTTCAACTGTAAATTTGAACTCGTTAAAAACTTTTGTTAAATCAACATCAATTGAATTAACATTTTTAAATTTGTTTTTCAACCAATTGATGTGTTTGTTCGATCTATTGTACTGTTCTTCTTTTTGTCTTATAGGCATATTTAGGCATAATGTACTGATGCCAGTCATTGCACATAATGTTGATGTTAAAGCAGAATCAATACCACCAGAGACTCCTACAACAAAACCATTAACTCCGTTGACTTCCTTATAATTTTTAATCCAATTAACAATATAATCTATTGCTTTAGATGTTTTCATTTAATAAATATTAGCTCAAAAAGTATATTATATTTGTAATACAAAAATATATAAAACCTATGTCAATTTCTCTGCCAAACTACACAAAAAATACGTTAATGATTTTATTTTTTTTTATTGTAGTTTCCTGCAATGAAAAAGTTGATAAAACCGATAAATATATTATTGATAGGTTTGAAAAACAATTTTATAATTCCAATCCAATTGAGTTAAATGAACTGAAAAAAAAATATCCTTATTTTTTTCCTAAATCGTTCCCAGAGAGTGTTTGGGTAGAAAGACTTAATAACCCCATACAACAAGAAATTTTTAACGAAATTCAGAAAGAGTATGAATCTGTAAATTTTTTAGAATTAGAAATTTCTGATTTTTTTAATAGAAATTTAGAGATAAATAAAAGCTTTATTAAACCCAAAGTCATAACAGTTAATACAGATATTGATTACAGAAATAAAATTATTCTTACTGATTCAATATTAATTATAGGTTTAGACAATTATTTAGGCTCAACACATCGTTTTTATGAAGAAATACCTTTGTACTTAAAAGAAGATTTTACAAGTTTAAATATTATATCAGATATTGCTGAACAATTTGCGATTAACATAGTGCCAAGAATTGAATTTTATACATTTCTTGATAAAATAATTTATTATGGGAAAATTTTATATTACAAAGATTTCTGTCTAAACATAGAAGATAGACTTAAAATTGGATATTCTGAAGATAAAATGAAATGGGCAAAAGAAAATGAATATTTTGTTTGGACTTATTTCATTGAAAATAATATCTTATTTAATCCAGATAATAATCTGATGAATCAATTTATATTTGATGCTCCATTTTCAAAATTTTATTTAGAAATTGATAATGAGTCGTCTGAAAAGATAGGTAAATATATAGGTTGGCAGATTGTTAAATCTTACATGAATAACAATGATGTATCATTAACGGAATTACTAAAAACAAGTCCAACAGATATTTACAATAAATCAAAATATAAGCCTAACAAGTAATGAAAAATAAAAAATCTAAAATAGAAATTCTTGTGGAATTAGATGAAAATAAAATTCCTGAGAAAATACATTGGTCAGCAAGTGATGCTGGCATAAAAAATAGTGAAACTAAAGCTACGTTTCTTTCTGTGTGGGATTCAAATAGAAAAGAAAGTTTGAGAATTGACCTTTGGACAAAAGATATGCCATTAGATGAAATGAAAATATTTTTTTATCAGATACTAACAAGTATGTCTTCAACATTTAAAAGAGCTACACAGGATGAAAAAATGTCACAAACTATGTTAGATTTTTGTGATTACTTTGCTGAAAAATTAGAGATAAAAAAATAGTTTTACCATTCATTTATTTTGTTACCGTCAAGTCTTAAAAATATCGACAGTAATAAAGTAAATGCTATCAAACTTGAACCTCCATAACTTAAGAAGGGTAATGGGATTCCAATTGTTGGGGTTAATCCAAGGACCATCCCAATATTAATCATAAAATGAATAAATAAAATTGAAGCGGTACAATAGCCATATACTCTGCTAAATTTGTTTTTCTGATTTTCAGATAAATATATTATTCTAATTATAAGGACTGAGTATAAGAGAATTATAAATACGCTTCCAAAAAACCCCCATTCTTCACCAACCGTACTAAAAATATAATCACTGTGTTGTGCCGGAACAAAGTTTCCCATGGTACGAGTTCCTTTTAAATAACCCTTCCCTGTAAGA
The DNA here is from genome assembly GCA_902581145.1 of uncultured Bacteroidota bacterium. Classification (GTDB taxonomy): domain Bacteria; phylum Bacteroidota; class Bacteroidia; order Flavobacteriales; family Flavobacteriaceae; genus MED-G13. Next base: position 74,427 of record CACHNE010000005.1, read on the forward strand.
CCCCCAGAACTAATAGCTTTCTTAGATTCATTTAAATTATATAAAATGGTCCTTTCCATTTGCTTAATTTTATTTGGATCCTTTTCTAAATTAAGCCATACTTTTATATAGTTTTTTTGATGATTTCTAAGGATATTATCATAACTATATATAGTTCCAAAGCAGGTTATTAAACATAAAGATGATAAAGAAATTATTTTAATAATTTTATTTCTGACTTTCCTTTTAAATACATAATAGACTAAAATAAAAGATATTGCAACTGTTGCTGTAACTGATGCTGAAAGTTTTAACGATAGTATCGAGAGGATAATTATACTAAAAATAGCTTTTACATAGTTTTGTGAAATTCCCTCACGATATAAAACAAAAAATAAAGAGAAAAAAACAATTGAGCTGCCGGTATCATTTTGAAAAACTATTATAATAATGGGAATAAAAATGATAAGGAAAAGTTTCAGCTGATCATTTGTTTTTTTTAAATCTGTCTGAAAGTCACTAATATATTTAGAGACTGCAAGTGCTACTGTAATCTTAACAAATTCACTTGGCTGAAGATTAAACCCTCCTATAGGAAACCATGACAGAGCCCCATTAACTCTTTTTCCAAATAAGAATAGGCACAACAAAACAATCAATGAGATTAAATAAAAAATACTAGAAAATCTTTCATAAAATTTAACCTCAATTGAAAGTGTAATAAATCCCAAAAAAATTGAGATTAAGGCATATAAAAGTTGTTTGCTGTAAAGATTAGAAAGATCCAGAAAATTTACTTCTTCACCTGAGATACTTGATGATAAAATATTACCTACACCAAAACCAAGTAATAAAAAATAAAGCAGAATTATAACCCAATCTAGTTTAAGTATGTTTTTTCTCTGGCCAATCAAAGTTTATTAATTTTAAATGGTTTATTTGAGAAGGGTTTTTGGTACTCATCGTCTAAACTTTTATTTATGACAAGGTTTTCAATTCTTTGATTACTAATATAACCTTTTAAATATTTTTCAATCATTAAGCTTGAAATTCTTCCTGCCCATGTTGAACCATAATACCCATTTTCAACTAAAACAGCTATTGCAATTTGGGGATTATTTTTTGGTGCATATGCTACAAAAATAGAGTGATCTGTAAGTTGGGTTTTTTTACCGTTTATTTTTGTAAAATTTTCAGCAGTTCCAGATTTTCCAGATATTTCAATTCCTGGAATATTTAAAAGTTTTCCGGTACCACTTTCGTAAACTTTTGAAAGACCGACTTCAATTATATCAAAATATTTTTTTTCAATGTCAATTGTTTTTTTCTCTTTAAACCTCATCGGAATAGAATCTCCCTCGATTTTTTTAATTATATGAGGAGTGTAATAAAATCCTTTGTTTGCAACAGCAGCTATCATATTAGCTAGTTGAATAGGGGTTACAAGTATCTCTCCCTGACCTATTGAATTTGAAAGGTTTGTTGTTGGGCCCCATCTAAAGTCAGGATACCACCTATCATAAAATTCTGAGGTTGGAATCATACCTTTTTTTCCTATCGGCAGGTCATTGTTTAGATAGTTTCCTAAACCAAAACTTTTAACACTTTCACTCCATGAATTGAAGTTATCCGAAATTTCATTGTTTTTACTAATAGTTTTTCTGTAAATATCTGCAAAGTATGAATTGCATGATTCAGAAATTGCATTATAAATATTTCTGTAACCACCTCCGCAGTGACATTTCATAGATTTTTTATTTCTTCCGTATATATATTGACCTTTGCAAAAAATTGTACTCTTTTCACTGATAACCTTCTCCTGCAATGCAATTAATCCAACAATAACTTTAAATGGAGATCCTGCTGGAAATGTAGACAGAAGACCTTTATCTAATAGAGGTTTATAAATACTGTCTTGGTATAATTCAAAGTAGTTTTTTGACCTTTCTCTGCCGACCAATAGATTTGGGTTATATGAGGGGGCAGAAACAAGTGTTAATAATTCACCAGAGCTAGGTTCAATAGCTACAATTGCCCCTTTCTTATTAGACATTAAAAGCTCGCCATATTCTTGAAGCTCCGAATCAATTGTAATAGTCAAATCATTTCCGGCAATTGAATTAATGTCATTTAGACCATCATTGAAACTCCCGATATCTCTGTTAAATCTGTCTTTTTGAATAAACTTAATTCCTTTTACGCCCCTCAAATATTTCTCATATGATAATTCAACTCCTTGTTTACCAATAATATCCCCCTGAGAATAATAGTTATCTTTTTCTAAATTTGATCTATTGACTTCAGCTACATATCCAAGAACATTGGCTCCTATTGTTGTATTATATTGACGTAAATTTCTTTTTTGTATATAAAAACCATCATATTTTCTAATCTTTTCAGCAAGAAAACCATAATCTTCTTTAGAAAGATGTGCTAGAAAAACCGATGGAATTCTTGTTGAATATCTTCTTGTTCTTTCAATTTTATTATCAAAATAATCCTTTGATATTTTTAATAGTTTGCAAAATTCTGTAGTGTCAAGTTCTTTAACTAAACCAGGAATAATCATTACATCATAAGAAGGTTGATTTGATACTAATAGATTGTTATTTCTATCATATATATATCCTCTTTTTGGATAAGTAAAAACCTTGCGAATTGCATTATCTTCATAAATAGAATAAGGTTCTGTAGCATATACTTGTAAATAATAAAGTCTCAGTATAAAAACCAAAGAGGTGGAAATAACAATTAGAATTAAAAGAGTTTTTCTCATTTCTTTCTATTTAGTATCAATTCAAAAAGAATATATATTACAACAAAAGTAAAAATTGTACTTCCAAAAGTGTTTTTTAAAATCAAGGATATTTTAGAAATATTAAATATTTCCAAACCAAATAAAATTAGATGATGAACAAAGATTATTGAAAATAGATATAATAAGTTCTGCTTTAAATCAATTGAATCAAATTTAACAACTTGGTGTTCATATGCTATCCCAAAAAAAAGTTTTAGTAGATTTGGCCTAAGAAATGAAATTACAAGAGTAGCTGCTGCATGAATAGCGTGAGTGTCAGAAAAAATATCAATAATTAGTCCATAAATAAAAGCACAAAAAATGAAAAATGTCCTGTTATTTTTTAAAGGAAAATATGCAATAAAAAAAACATATACAAAGGGATTAATTGAGCCTAAAAAATTAATATTGTTAAAAAATAACCCCTGTGCAAAAATTAATATTAATGCTGTAATTATATTAGAAACAAATTTATTCATCCAATGAATTTATTTCACTTAAGTTATTATTTTTTAGCACATAAATTTTTTCAATGTTGGCCATGTCTGTAGCTAATTGAATCTCTAATTCAAGATAGTTTTGAGAATTATCTAATTTATATGAGTCAACATAACCAATTGGAATCCCCTTTGGGAAAATTAAAGAATTCCCTCCTGTGACAATTGTATCTCCAATAGAAACACTTGCTTGTTTTGGTATATCTTTTAATTGTACTTTGTTAATATTTATACCATCCCATGAAAGTATTCCGAAGTAGTTTGATTTTTTAAACTTTGCGTTTAATAAAAAATTAGTGTTTAAAACTGAAATAAATCTTGAATAATTGGAGGTGGTTTTATCAATAATTCCAACAACTCCTTTTGATGAAATAACTCCTTGATCAATTTCAACACTGTCCTTTTTTCCGATATCTATTGTAATAAAATTATTTGTAAATGAATAGCTGTTTTTTATAACCGATCCCGATGTTACATCAAAGTTAATTTTTTCTAAATCGTCAACTTTTTTATCATCCATATTATAAATATGGAGTCTTAATTTTCTATTTTCTTCGGTTAGAATTTTATTTTGATATTCAAGATTGAAATATTTTGAAATTGTAAATTTTGTGTCGTATAAATAAGAGAAAAGAGAATTGCTTGAGTTTAAAAATTTACTCTTATTGTATTCATTATAATTTATGTTTATAGACAGACAAATTAAAAGCAACGAAAGAAATAAAATAAAATCCTTATTTCTAATTAAGAAATAAATAATTCTCTGCATATTTATCTAACTATTTTATAAGCACACTCTTATATTTTGGAATATTTTTAAGTACGATACCAGTTCCTCTTACAACTGCTCTCAATGGGTCTTCAGCGATGTAAACAGGTAAATCTGTTTTTTTAGAAAGTCTTTTATCAAGTCCTCTCAACATTGAGCCCCCACCAGCCAAATACATTCCTGTATTATAAATATCTGCTGCAAGCTCGGGAGGTGTCTTTGAAAGTGTTTCCATAACAGAGTCCTCAACCCTTAGAATAGACTTCTCAAGTGCCTTAACAATTTCCCTATACGATATTTCAATTTGCTTTGGTTTTCCAGTCAATAAATCACGACCTTGAACACTCATTTCTTCAGGAGGATCGTCAAGGTCCTCGGTTGCAGCACCTATCTGAATTTTAATCTTTTCTGCGGTTCTATCTCCAACATACAGGTTATGTTGAGTCCTCATGTAGTAAATAATATCATTGGTAAATACATCTCCAGCTACCTTTAATGATTGATCACAAACAATACCTCCAAGGGCTATAACAGCAATTTCAGTTGTCCCTCCGCCAATATCAATAATCATGTTTCCTTTGGGCTGCATAATATCTACACCTATACCAATAGCTGCAGCCATAGGTTCATGTATTAAGTATACTTCTTTTCCGTTAACCCTTTCAGCAGACTCCTTTACAGCTCTCATTTCAACTTCGGTAATTCCAGATGGAATACAAATAACCATGATTAAAGAAGGTGAAAAGATTTTATTTTTAAGAGTTGGTATGCTTTTGATAAACAAATTAATCATTTGTTCAGAGGCATCAAAATCAGCAATTACGCCATCTTTTAAAGGTCTAATAGTTTTTATGTTTTCATGAGTTTTACCTTGCATTAAATTAGCCTCATTTCCAACGGCAATTATTTTACCTGAAATTCTATCTTTGGCAACAATTGAAGGACTGTCAACTACAACCTTATCATTATGAATAATTAGTGTATTAGCAGTACCTAAATCAATCGCAATTTCTTCCGTTAAAAAATCAAAAAATCCCATAGGGTCAAATCAAAAAAATCAAGTTTATAATACTTAGGCCTGTAATGTAAATCTATGAATAAAAATTAAATAATAAAACAATAAAATGATATCAATGTTTAAAATGTCTGACACCTGTAAAAACCATTGCAATATTATTGTTGTTACAGTAATCAATACTTAGGTTATCTTTAATTGACCCACCCGGTTGAATTATAGAATTTATGCCTTTTTTGTGGGCAATCTCAACGCAATCTGGAAAAGGAAAAAATGCATCACTAGCCATTGATGCACCTGATAAATCAAATCCAAATTTCTCAGCTTTTTCAATTGCTTGATTTAAAGCATCAACACGGCTTGTTTGTCCAGTTCCAGACGCTAAAAGTTGTTTGTTTTTTACCAATACTATTGTATTAGATTTTGTGTTTTTACAAATTTTCGAAGCAAATAGTAAGTCGTCAATTTGTTCATCATTTGGGTTAAGTTTTGTAGGGTAACTCAAAATTTTTCTATCATCAGTAATATTATCTGAACTTTGTATTAATTTACCGTTCAAACATGATCTCACAATATTATTCTTTTTTGGGAACAATTTAAGTTCTAAAATAATTCTGTTTTTCTTTTGCATTAATATTTCTAAAGCACTCTCTTCAAATTCAGGTGAAATAACAACCTCGCAAAAAAGACTATTTATTGTTGAAGCTGTTTCACTATTAATTTTGCTGTTTGATATAAGTATACCTCCAAATGCTGAAACTGGATCAGCTTCAAGGGCTGCATCATAAGCTTCTTTTATATTATCTCTCATTGCAATACCACATGCATTATTATGCTTTAAAATTGCAAAAGTTGGTTTATCCTGTTTAAATTCTGACATTAAATCCATTGCAGAATCAATATCAAGTAAATTATTATAGCTCAAGTCTTTGCCGTTTAATTTAGTGAACACATCATTTAATTTCCCAGAAAAAATTCCACTTTGATGAGGGTTTTCACCGTATCGCAGGCTTAGGTTTTCTACACCATCAAAATAATTAAATATCGCTGAATCATATTTGGATGAAGTTAAATATGAATTTCTTGCAAAATATTTTCTTTCATCCAAACTAAGTTGACCATTGTTGTTTTT
>CACHNE010000006.1 GCA_902581145.1 uncultured Bacteroidota bacterium
AGTTAGTGTCAAATAAAAATTACAGGAAACATGTTATTAATAAAATTTTAAATATCTCTACTCAGAATAAAAAATAATATCATCTTTATTTTTTTCTAAAAACTCATAATCTAAAGTATTCTTAAGCCCTTGTTCTAATGTGTATGGTGGTTTAAATATTAAATTCATTTTTTTAGAATTGAACTGTGTGGTTGCGCAAAACTTCTTAACTCTTACAGATGAAATTGACAATTTTTTTTTGAAAAAAATAGAGATTAAATCAAAAAAATGCCCACCAATCATTCCTATCCAAAATGGGATAGAAAAAGAAGGTACTTTTATTTTTATATGCCTCTCAATTAAATTTACCAAATCGCTCATGCTAAAATCTGGCTTATCAACATAATTATAAATACTATAACCAATTTGATTTAAATTGGCAGTCTTTTTTATAAAAGCAACCACATTTCCTACGTATGCCATTGATTTTTTATTAGTACCTCTACCAATCATTAAGAATTTACCTGAGCTTATTTGCTTCAGTAAATTGTATACATTTCCTCTATTTCTTTCGCCAAAAATTACGGTAGGTCTTATAATAACAGCACTTTTATTTTTTTTGTCTTTGTTTACCCAATTAATAATTTCATTTTCTGCTAACAACTTACTTTTTCCATAATGATTAAATGGATCTGCTTTGTGCGTCTCACTTGGATTTTTCTTGTTTAGGCCGTAAATTGCCACAGAGCTTGTAAATATAATTTTAGTAATACCTAATTCATCCATTTTTTTAAGTACATTTCTAGTTCCCTCAACATTTACATCATAGTAGAGTTTTGTGGGTGAAACATCGTCTCTGTGCTCTGCTGCTAATAAAATTACACAATCACAATTAGGATCAAGAATTATCTGCTCATAGTGTCTTATATCACCGATTTTAGTTATTGATTTATAAAAAGGACTATTTTGTTTATCTAAATTTGAACAATTTTCTTGATCTAATAAAGAAATTAGTCTTGAGCCAACAAATCCTGAACCCCCAATTATTTGATATTTATATTTCATTTATTTTACTTTTAAAATTTTTAAACTGATCACTATAGTTTAATTGATCTCTAGAAACCCTAATACAATTATTTACTAATTTTTCATATTTATAATTTGATAAACTAATGCACTTATCAACTACGTTATTTAATTCTATTAAATTTTCAGGAAAAATTGAGTAACCTAATCTGTTTTCATCGATAAATTTCTTAGGCTCCCCGGAACCAATAAAAATAATTGGGATATTAAATAAAATTAATTCATATATTTTTGATGGGAAAGCACCTCTTATGTGTTTTGCTAATGGAACAATTGCAAAATCATACATTGGCAAACTTTCGTGTAATATTTCTTTTAATACTGAACCCTTATATTTTATATTATTTTTCTGATTTGTGTCAATAAGATCTAAAATTAGATTTTTTTCATTACCATCTCCGTAAATATCTATTTGAAAATCTTTAGAATTATTTTTAATTAATTCTAATAAAATCTTATAAACACCTTGTGCAACTCCCAAGAGACCTGAGTAAATAAATCTTACCTTTTTATTCTTTTTCTTTTTTTCTTTTAAATTAGGTTTAAAATCCTGAATGTTTCTATAAAGAAATGTCGGTTTTTTCACTAAACTATCAATATGATTTAATATTGCTTTAGACTGTCCAACTATCAAATCTGAGGAATTATAATTGAATAACTCAATTTTGGTCAAAATATTAGTGAAACTTCCTTTTTTTAAAACCCCAAGATCAATACCACTTATTGGCCATAAATCAGAGACATTTAAAATTAATTTATTTTTTAATAATTTCTTGTAAAGAATAATTGCAGAAAAACTTACCAATAAAGGAGAGTTTTGAACGATAATAAGATTATAATTCGATTTATCCTTAATTCCCATCAGCCATAATGATATGGCAAATGAAAACATCGAAATGGCACGTAAAAGTATATTTTTTGAGTTACTAGGCTTAATATAAAATCTGTGAACTTTAAGTTCTTCTATTGCCTCAAATTTATATAAACCATTATAGCCAGCATACACCTTTCCCAGTGGATAGTTAGGAAAAGGGCAGACAATACTAACTTGATTTCCAGAATTTTTTAAGCTTCTGGCTAACATAAATATTCTGTTAGCTGCAGCACCAATTTCAGGGGGGAAATAATTTGTAATAATTAAAATATTCATTTATGTAAAATTATAGGTAGTAATTAGATTTTCCACAAAATCAATTTTGAGTTTTGTTGCCTCAACGGTTGAATTGTAGCCCAACGGATAATTATATTTAATTAATTCAACACTAAAATTATCGTTTTTGATCTCAATATTAAGACAGTTATTAATCTTAATTAAATTATTATTTTGTATTTGAATATTACAACTAGGATGAAAATGGATATAGGCACTAGATATTCTTTTACTGCAATCTATATTGTCAATAATTTTAAATCCATTACTCAAAATTTTAAATATTCTTCTGTGGTTTACCCCGACAAAATTATAACCATTATGGGAAACATCAATTAATTTTTCACTTTCTTCGTTAATCAAAACCTTCGCTCTTCGACCAACTCTGAATGCAGCCCAAACTTCAGAACTATTTTTTGAATCATATACAACAGTATTATGAAATTTTGTGGATCTTTCTTCATGTCTCTCAGAAACGTTATCATATGTTGAAATTCCAGGATCTACAATTATTGGAATATCATTATTATATAGCAAAAAATTAAAAGTATCTGCATGAGAATGGCCTGGTTGAAATGATGGATTTATATCAGCAATATCAACAATTATAAAATTATCACCAATATTAAAAGTCCTTATCCCACTTTCATTTAGTACTATTTTTTTTGGTTTAATTTTTAGTTTATTCATAAGTTGGTAAATATTTTGATATTCAACCGAAATTCCTTCAACTGAATCATTTAACCTGGGAAAAATATCTTTATAATTATTAATTTTAATCATCCATGAAAACATTAGGGATATTTTATCTTGTATTAATTCACGTAAATTATTATTCCAATTATTAGTATTAGAATTAATCAATGATAATAATTACATTAACCTTGACATAATAATTATATGGTACATTGTGGATAACTCATAATGAGCGCCATCATCTAATATTTGTTCATTTATTTGTTTAGATAAAATATTCAAGGATGTTTTAATAAGTTTTTTATTTTGGAAAATATGTGCACCAAAAGTAAGTGCAATTGCATTTTCTAATAAATGATTTCCCATTAGATGATACTCAAGATTTTTTGAAAGATATTGAATATCATCTTTTAACAATTTTAATATGAAATTATAATCATCATTAGGTTTTAGAGTAGAATAAAACTTTACGATATTGATTATTCTTAGGGATGTTGGATATGGTTCTCTTCCGTGAATTAAATTATGATAGTCGTTTGAAAAATCTTTGAGTAAATTAAGCTTTTGTTTAATGCTTAAATTTTCTTGATTTAAATATTCAAAATAATTCAAGTTATAAATCCATAATTTCCCTTCAACTGAGTAATTCCAGTCTATTTTTTTTTTAAAATAAACTACTTTATTTAAAAATTTAAACGAAAAATTATCAACATCAAAAATATCTTTTTTTGAGAAAAAATAGAAGGATTTTAAATTAGAATATTCATTCTGATTAATAATAATTTTATTGAAACAGGATTTTATTTTTAATCTATTTTTTATCAGATAGACAACCTGAATTGGTTTTAAATAATAGATTGTTATAAAAAATTTACATAGAGAATTAAACATCTATCCAAGTACCTTTTTTAAGTGATTCAATTGCTAAAATTGAAGCTCGAGAAGTATTGTAAATACTATTAAATGGAATCGTAGAAGTACCACCTTTCTTTATGAAATTATACCAATTCTCAAACTGAGTTTTATGTCCCTTATCCTGAGTTCTTTTATAACCACTTTTTTTATATCCGTAAAACTGAATTTTCTTAAAATTTTCGATAACAATATTTTTACCTGACTGAAATATTTCAATTCTTTCCTTTTGATAAGATTTACTACCATTTGAAAAATAATTTATTACTCCTAATGATCCGTTTGCATATTTTAAAAAAATTGAAGCATTATCGGTGTTGACTTTTGGACTAATTCCATTAGCACACATATTCACCGAGATTACATCAGATGAGGTAAAGTAAGAAATAAGATCGATGTAATGACAGGCCTCACCAATAATTCTACCTCCACCTATTTCAAAATCTTGAGTCCAATGATTTTCTGGAATATATCCAGCATTCATTGTTGCTACCACATTAATAGGTCCAGGATTATCTCCTAAGAGGCTTTTTGCATCAACAGAGAATGGAGAAAATCTTCTGTTAAATCCGACTGTTAAACTTTTTTTAGAAATTGAAATTTTTTCAGAAATTTTTTCTAAATCATTAATACTTATTGCAATTGGTTTTTCAACAAAAACGTGCTTATTGGCATTAATGCCTTTCAAAATCTGTGAAGCATGTTCGTTGTGTCTAGTTGTAATAATTACAGCATCAATATCTTTGTCTTTTAAAATATTATTGTAATCAGTTGTTGAATTAGAAATAGAATATTTTTCTGCTAATAATGTACCTGAAAGACCCTTGGATGAAGCAATAAATTTAATTTTTACCTTGATTTTCTTTAAGATTGGCAACAAAGTAGATGATGTAAAATTACCAGCGCCGATTATTCCAACAACGCCATTTGATGATGCATAATCTGAGTTGTTTAGTTTAATTGAAGAAAATTTAGAATGATTATTATTTGAATATTGTAATATTGATGCGATGGAACCTTTTTTTGATAAATTATTGTAAATTTTATTAAAATCTTCCAGCTTCACTCTTTCAGTGATTAATTTTTTCACATTAATTGAATTGCTTGACAGTGCATTCAAAAATGCTTGAAAATTTCTTTTCTCAGTCCATCTTACAAATCCAATTGGATAATCCATTCCTTTTTCCTCATAATTATTTTCATATCTTCCAGGCCCATAGCTGCAGGATACTTGAAAAGTTATTTCTTTTTCATAAAAATCTGAACGATTTAGATTCAAACCAATAACCCCAATGAGTACAACTTTTCCTCTTTTTCTGCACATTTTTGCCGAATCACTAATAATTTGATTTGTTTTTGCAGAAGCTGTAATCAGAACAGAGTCGGCACCAAAACCATAAGTTAAATCTTCGATTTTACTTATAATATTTTCATCGCCAGCATTTAACGCGATTGCTCCAAATTCTTTGGCTAATGATAATTTCTTCTTATCATAATCAATTCCAATAACATTACATCCATTTGCTTTCAATAATTGTAAAGAAATTAGTCCAATCAATCCCAAACCAATAACTACAACTGTTTCCCCAAAATTTGGAGAAAGAAGTCTAATTCCTTGTAAACCAATTGCTCCAACCACCGTAAAAGAAGCATCCTCAAAATCTACATCATCAGGAATTTTAGCTACTAAGTTTTCAGGAACATGAACAATTTCTGCATGATTGCCGTTACTAATTACCCTATCTCCTATTTTTAAACCATGAACATCACTGCCAACTCCAACAATTACGCCTGAATTACAATAGCCTAGTGGTAAAGGTTCATTTAATTTTCTAAAAACTGCATCAAGCGTAGGTACTAATCCATCAGTTTTAATTTTATCAATTACCTGTTTAACCTTTTCAGGCTGTTGTCTAGCTTTATCTATATAGCTGGCTTTACCAAAATTTACTAACATTTTTTCAGTTCCTAAAGAAACCAAACTATTTTTTGTTTGTATTGTGACATGCCCTGACTTTGGTATAGGCGAAGGAATATCAATTAAACGAGTTTGTCCGCTATTTAAGTCTTGTATTATTTGTTTCATTGTATAATGGTTTTCTTTCGGTTTTATTAGGGTAGTTAATAAGTACAGCTTTATATTTCCCTTTGAAGACAAAAAGACTTCCAGCGCCTGCACCAATTATTTTATATTTGTTAATAAGATTTGAAATGTCATTTAAAGATCCCGCTCCGCCTAAAACTGTAATTGGTCTTTCGGTTAAATTTCTACAAATTTCAATCAAATTATCATCATAGCCAGAGCATGTTCCATCTCTATCAATTGAATTTATAACTAGTTCTCCGAAGGGAAAATTATCTATATTATTTAAAACTTTTTTTAAAGATTCTTTATGTTTTTTGGTTGCATTGTGCGTAAATATATTGTAATCAGAAGAAAATAACTTTTTTTTTACATCTAAAACAATTGATATGCTTTGAGCTCCAATTACATTTGAAATTTTATTACAAATTTCAGGGGATTCAAGAAATATACTAGATAAGGCAACTTTTTCAACCCCCATCTCAATTATTTTGACAGCTTGATCTAAAGTTTTAATTCCACCCCCATAACACAATGGCATTCTGCTTTCATTTGCTAATTTTTGAATTAATTGAAAATCAGGAATAATATTATTTCTTGTTTTATCAATATCAATAACCATAAGCTCATCAACTTCCTTTTCGTTAAATATTTTTACCGCATTAATTGGATCTCCAACATATTTTGATTGCTTAAAATTTACGGTTTTAACCAATCCTTTTTTGTGAATCAATAAACAAGGAATTATTCTAGATCTTAACATCTTATTTTAGATTATAAAAATTTTCAAAAAATTTTAAACCATTTGAATGACTTTTTTCAGGGTGAAATTGTGTAGCTAAAATATTTTTATGAACGATTGATGATGTAAATGGTATGCCATATTTTGAGGTTGATAAAATATTTTCATTGTGCTTGGTTTCAAAATAATATGAGTGAACAAAGTAAAAACCAAAGTCCAAATCAATACCTTTAAATATGGGATGGCTGTTACTTGGAGCGACACTATTCCAACCCATGTGAGGAAGATATGGTCTGTGATGCAAATCGTTTTTATCTATTTTTTTGACCTTTCCTTCAATCCAGCTCAATCCATCGATTTTACCCTCATCACTTGAATTGGCCATAACTTGCATTCCTACACAAATTCCTAGCACATATTTTTTTTTTGAAAAAACTTGTTCATTTAAAACTTTAACAAGTCCAGACGTGTTTAACTTACTCATTACCTGATCAAATGAGCCAACTCCAGGTAATATTAATTTTGTAACATTATTAAAATCTTCAGGCTTGCTAATTAGACAACATGGAATATTAAGTTTTTTGTAGGCCCTTGTTATTGCACCCGTATTTCCAGAACCATAATTTAAAACTCCAATCATCTTTTTCCACCTTTTTCTAATCCTAGTCCCTTCATTACATAAGCACCAATTCTGTATATATATTCTTGAGATTTATAGTCTTTGTGGGTTTTTTTGGGCAGATTAAAATATGATTTTAATTCATCGGAACTAATACCAATTTTATCAGCTACGTATTCAAAATCATGAACTATGTTTTTTATATCATAAGGTTTTTTCTTCAATAAATTTATAGCCTCATCTCTTTTCATTTGCCCGGTTAAAATTAAGCTAGAGTATTGAACTCTTCTTGTGTCATATCCAAATCTCTCATATAGCCAATAACTTTCATAGAATCTAGTAAATCTAGATTCAAAATGTTTTTGCGGATACTCTTGAAAACCATATTTTTTCACTAGTTCTTTAGTAGCTTTATTTTTGTTGTAATCGATTAAATCCAAAGGTCTAATTAATTTTATCCCTTTAATGTATGGGAGATAAAACTTATGCCATAAAATATTAGTAATTGGATAAGAGGCTAATTCTATACTCCCAAATTTATTATGTATATCTCTTAACTGGGCTGAATCGGATTGATACCACATCCATTCTAGAGGATTTCTAACACACTCGGTTGAATAATTCCCTCCGGTTAGTATATATTTTATATTATGCTTGTGGGCAAACTTATACATAGTAGCAAAAAATGCATGATCTTGCGGGGCATCAATGTGAGATACACCGGATTTAAAAAAAGAAAGTTGAAGATCTTTCATTTCCTCCCAGTTTATTACCTCGGTATATAAATCCAGGCCTAATCCATCAACTATTCTTTCTATATTATTGACAGCTAGTTGTGAATTCCATCCTGCATCAACATGAAAAACTAAAGGTCTTAAATTAAATTCAGAAACCATTTTATGCAATAAAAATGAACTGTCAATACCACCACTCATTCCCATCAAGCAATCAAAATCTTGATTTTTACCTGATTTTTTTATTTTATTTACCAATTTGAAAAGTTTTGCTTTAGAATTAGAATCTATTTTCCAGTGAGGTTTGATTTTTACATCAAAAGTGTTGCAATGATCACATACACCATCCGAATCAAAAGAAATATTGGAATCTGAAGAGTCCATTACACATCTTTTACAAATCTTATAATCCATTATAGCCAAGTTTAACTGCGATTGGTTCAATAGTTTTTCTCATTATCTGCAAATAAGCATTTTTAATTTCATTTTTATATTTTGAATTTAAATCCCTTTTTATAGGATACCATCTTGAATTATATCTAGTAAAATAAGGAATTTTTTGGTTTTTTTTGGGTAACATATCACCAGAAAATTGCAAATTCAGGAATTTACATAATTCCTTAGTCTTTATTTCAGGATCTATCAAGAAATCTTCAATTCTTAAAATATGAAAATTATTTACATTTAATGAGTCTTTGAGAGAATGAGACATAGAGTTATTCCAGTGTTCAGAACAGTATCTTAGTTTTTCCTCAAATTTTAATTCTTTATTTTTTTTTAAATCATCTCTGTCCATCAACATAGCAGCTCTATATATAGAGACATATGGGTTTCTCGTGATAAGAATAAAATAAGGATTAGATTTAACAAGAATTTGATTTATACATTTTAAATTAATTGTGAAGATTTGACTTTTGTCAATAAATCTTTTAGAGGTTCCAAATCTTTTTAAAGCTAATTTAATAGAATTTATAAATCTATGTATTTCCCATGATTTTAAGTTTGAGTATTCAATTCTGTAGTGTTGTATTAAATCATTGTTTGCATATGTCCAACTTCGAGGGGATTTAAAAATCGGATGATTTACTTTGTCCCTTGTTAAAAAACCACTCGATCTAAGATTTTTACTTAAATAAGGTTCGTAAATAGCAGCCATTTCATCTGCACCAGTCCAATATTTAGAATTTCCTGTTGATGATATAATATTAATATTTCTTCTTAAAACTCTTGAAATAAAGGTTAAACCATCGCCTTGACACCCAAGAAGAAAAATTGGATCTTTAATATTAACTCCCTTTAAATCTCTGAAAAGATGGAATACCCAAGAATTTCTTTTTAAGAAATAGCCTATAAGATGAGGTTTCAAAAATTTATAAAAACTTTTAGATTTTATTTTCATTTTAAAATTTGACTAAGTATTTATATAAACAATACAAAAGTAAAAAACGAATATCAATATATATCATTTAGAATGATATTATATATGACATAAGTTATGTCTTAATTTTGTTCATAATTATTTAAAATGAACAGACATCCAAAAGAGAAAGGGATCATAGGGTTACTTAAAGAACCTTCAAAGAATGATATTATTAGTATACAAAAAAATATTTTTTTACTATTATTGTGAATAGCTCTATTATAAACTCGTGATAAAATGATTATTAACCATATCATACCGACTATTCCGAAGTAATAAATTAATGAAATCAGGCCGCCAGAAATTGTTCCGTTTGAGTTAGGGTGATATTTTAGATATTTATAGCCGAAAAAATCAAATTCTGTTTTTTTTAAAGAAATGTCAAATCCATTGCCTAAAAGAAATGTTTCAAATAACCCAGATTTCACAGCTAACGGGGCATTAAGAACTCGTGTTGAAAAAGCACCATACTCAGAAAGGGATTCGTATCCGGAGGTTTGATATGAGCTAATTACCTGTGATGCTCTTATACCTTGAAATCTTTCCAAAACTGAAATTGTGATAATAAATATTGTTATTGACGTAAAAATACTTCTCAGATTAAATGAAGTAATATTTAATATTATTATGATTAAAATAAAATATATATAGATGGTAAATGAACCACTTAAAAAAATCATAAAGGTTATGAGCAGAATATAAAAATAATCTTGAGGGACCAATTTATTTTCTTTCGATACCATTAAATAAATTAAAAGCAAAAACAGATTTGTTCTTCCAAACCATACGGGTTCTGGTGAAAAAGATGTAAAACTCAATCCTTCATAAAATCTCACTTCACCAATAAAAAAATTAATAATTTCAGGTGAAAAATATTGTATAATAACCCCAAAAAACCAAAATAAAATGATAAATCTTAAAAAAGACTTGGTGATTAGAGGGTAGTTTATTGTAGCAATAAATACTGCAGGATATATTAATGTATATGTGAAAATTCTAATTGCAGAACTGCTATTTCCATTTTTTAAAAATAAAAACGTTAAGTAAATTAAGAAAATTAAAAAAAAGGAAAAACTTTTTGGGATTTGAATAGTTTTATTTGTTAGAATTAAAAATGTTATTAAAAAAATTGAAATAAAAAAGGCCGTGGGTTGGGTATCTAGAGAATTCAATCCAAAACTGAAGTACAATAAAAAAGAACATGATAAGTAAAGAAGGTATTTCATTTTAGATCAAAGTTTGACTTAATATCATTATTTTTAAATATTAGTACCCATAATAAAAAAAGGCCTATAAATATTGTATAATAATCAAAATTACTGATCCCAATAAGGTGATATGGGGAAAAATAAATAAAACAGATAATTATAAAAATAAAAAACATTCTTTTCAGTATTAAAAGTTCCTGATTTCTTGAAGAGTAAATGTATGCTTGGGCTGTGAGAAAAATAATTAAGGTTTTACTGATGATATTAAAGAACAAAAATAAATAAACACCAGCAGAATCGATACTTAGAATTTCTAAAAAAAGTGTAATTATAAATGACAAAAACAAACTAATAAATATTAGGAAAATTGATATATATATGAATTTAAATAAACTTAGTCCTATAATTTTTATTTTTGATTTAGAGTCAAAAAGTAATGGAGTTGAATACATCAATATTGACTCTAGACCTATAGCAATTCCTTCTGAAATTGTATTTGATAATTGAAACTTTCCGACTAATAAATCTGGGTACGTCTTTATAAAAAACCTATCTATACCAGCATATGCGGTAATATTAAAATTTATGAATAAAAGCATAAATGAGTCCTTATTCAATAATGATTTTTTAAAAAAAATAGAACCAATTAAGGCTTTTGAAGTAAAACTATTTCGGCATGAAAATAAAAAATGAAGAAAACTTAAAGCTGAAGCAAAACAGTAAATTATCAAATAGCTGTTGATGTCACTCACAATAAATAGTGATAAAATCAAAAGAGTAAATGCAAAAATTACATTATTCCAACTAATTGAATCCAAATCATTTTTCAATCTTAAATCAGCGTTAAAAAAACTTCGTATAATATTAAAAAATCCGATTAAAGCTGTTAGAAAAACAAATTCATTAAGTAAAAAAAAACTAATTGGAAAAATCAGTAATGAAAGAAAAAATATTTTAATTATTGTTTCTGTAAAAAAATATTTTTGATTGATTTTAATATTTATTTTAGCCGAGCGCTTAAAATAATCCTCTTTTAATCCAAAAGATAGATATATAGTAAATGACAGTAGCAAGAAAACCTCAAGAAGTCTGGAATATTCCTCCAAACCTATTTTTTTTATTATAATTAGGTTAACAATAGCTACAATTAATGTCCTCAGATATCTTGAAAATATGAAATAAAATTTACCACTATTTATAAAATTTATAATTCTCATTATATTATGTAACCTGCACCAACTGTATTATTATTATGCGAATCAATGATAATAAAACTACCTGTATTTTTATTTTTTTTACGTTCGATCAGTTCTTGTAATATTGTCATACCAACAATACCTGACCCTACAATTACATAATCATAATTAGCTTTAATTTCTTGAAATTTAATCCTCATCAAATATTAATTTAGATTACAAAAGTCTAGAATTACTTTATTAGGATCAAAATTGATTTTTTTAAATTCTTTATGAGCAACTAAAAAAACAATTATATCAGCTTTTTCTATAGCTTCTTTGTAGTCGGTTAATTTATAAATGGAATGAGACTTAATATTAGGCTCAACAATAAAATAGTCATTATTATTAGAATTTTGTATAACCTTTTGAATAATAAATTTTGCAGGCGACTCTCTTAAATCGTCAATATTAGGCTTAAAAGCTAATCCCATTAGGGCTGTTTTTGGTTTTCTGCCATATTTTAATTCAAATTGAAGTTTCTCATTTTGAATTTTCTCAGCACACCAAAAAGGTTTGTAATTATTTACTTCTCTTGCAGCACCTATAATTTTTGATTCCATTGGATAGTCTGAAACTATAAAGTATGGGTCAACAGCTATACAATGACCTCCCACTCCACAACCTGGCTGAAGTATATTCACTCGTGGATGCTTATTCGCAAGATTTATTAGTTCCCAAACATTAATATCTGCCTTATCACAAATTAATGAAAGTTCATTTGCAAAAGCTATTTGAACATCCCTTGATGAGTTTTCTACTAATTTACACATCTCAGCAGTGCGAGCATTTGTTCCGTATAATTCTCCTTTAACATATTTAGAGTAGAAAGCAATTGCTTTCTGCGTAGACACTTCGTTCGCACCACCTATCACACGATCATTATAAACTAGCTCATGCATTACATTTCCAGGTAAAACTCTTTCAGGACAATATGCTATATAAATTTTTCCCTCTAAATCAGGTCTTTCATTGTAAATTAATTTTTGCATTTTTTCAGTTGTACCAATAGGAGAAGTTGATTCAATAATATATAAATCCCCTTTCTTCATTAGTGGTATAATTCCTTTAGTTGCAGATTCAACAAATGATATATCTGGCTCATGATTCCCTTTGAAAGGTGTAGGTACAACAATCAAATATGTATTTGCAGATTTGGCTTTAGTTGATGCTTTGAGATTTCCTTGTTTAACGGCAGATGATACAATATGTTCAAGATCAGCTTCAACAATATGAATTTCACCTTTGTTAATGGTATCAACAACATTTTGGTTTATATCAACCCCTAAGACTTTAGTTCCACATGATGCTATTAGTGCCGAAGTTGGCAACCCAATATAACCTAATCCTATTGTTACTACTTCTGGTTTCATTCTTTTATATTTTTTATGAAGTTTACAATTTTTTTTGATGCTTTTCCATCCCCGTAAGGATTATGTAATTTTGACATTTTTTCAAAGTTTTCGTTGTTGTTCAATAAGTCCAATGCTTTAGAAACTATCAACTCTTCATCAGTACCTACTAACAATACTGTTCCTACCTCTACTGCTTCAGGTCTTTCAGTTGTGTCTCTCATAACAAGGACAGGTTTTCCTAAACTTGGAGCTTCCTCTTGAACACCTCCACTATCAGTGATAATAATTTTAGATCTGTTCATTAGCCATATAAAATCTTGGTATGCTAAAGGTTTAATTAATATTATATTTTTAGAATGAGATAAAATTCTATTGACTGGTTCTTGTACTTTTGGGTTTAAATGAACCGGATAAATAATCAAACGACTTGAATCATCTTCAGCAATTTTTTTAAGTGCTAAACAAATTCTTTCAAAACCATCACCATGGTTTTCTCTTCTGTGCCCAGTAACCAAAATAACTTCCTTATTACCAATTACAGATTTAAGATCTGAAACTCTTTTGCTAGGTCTTTTCTCAACTTTTTTAATTGATTGCAATAATGCATCAATTACTGTGTTCCCAGTTATTAATATTGATTCTTCTTTAATATTTTCTTTAAGGAGATTATTTTTTGATTTTTGGGTCGGTGCAAAATGGAAGTCAGATATTCTTGACGTAACCTGACGATTTATCTCCTCTGGAAAGGGTGATAACTTGTTATATGTTCTCAACCCAGCTTCAATATGACAAACTTTTGATCCTGAATAAAAACTGGCAATTGATGCAGCCATTGTTGTAGTTGTATCTCCATGAACAAAAACATAGTCAGGATTAAATTCTTCTAATACAAATTTCAAAGATTCAATTATGCTTGAAGTAACTGAATATAAAGTTTGATTAGGCTTCATTAAATTTAAATCATAATCAGGATTTATATCAAAAAAACTTAAAACTTGGTCCAACATTTCTCTATGTTGAGCAGTAACACATACTTTTGTTTGAAAAAATTTATTATTATTCTTAAACTCTTTAACAAGTGGAGCCATTTTTATTGCCTCAGGTCTTGTTCCAAAAATTAAAAGTATTTTCTTCATTTATATTTATTTCTATTTATTGACTATAAACCAATTATTTTTTAATTCTTCTCTGTTATAAAGCATCTCTTTTTTTGTTTCATAGTCAATTAATTTATATCCTGCACCATTACATATTGCATGGCCAGCAGCAGTATCCCACTCCATTGTAGGAGCAAATCTTGGATATGAATCAGCTTTTCCTTCTGCAACCAAACAAATCTTTAGAGAGCTTCCTTTTGAAACTATTGAAATATTTTTGTGCTTTTTCTTCAACATATTGATGTATTTATCCGTCTCTTTAGACATATGACTTCTGCTAGCAACAACAGTATATTTTCGATCAGCAACTGTTACAGGTAATTTAATTGAATTTTTAATCAAATTATTAATATTATATGAACTATAATTTAAATTTTCACATTTGAATGAACCAAATTCAATAGTTGAAAAGTATATACATTTTAAAACAGGAGCAACAATAACACCTAAAATTGGTTTGCTTTCTTTAACCAGAGCTATATTAACGGAGAACTCACCATTTTTTTTTATAAATTCTTTTGTTCCGTCAATTGGATCTATAATCCAAAGTAAATCCCAATTCTTTCTAATTTTATAAGGTGTTTGAATTTCCTCTTCAGAAAGAATTGGTATGTTTGTTTTTTTTAAATAATTCTTAATAATTTTATTTGAAACAATATCTGCCTCTGTTAAAGGGGAGTTATCATCTTTTGTAAATACTTGAAAATCTTTATGATATATTTCAAGTATTTTTTTTGACGCCTCAATCGCAGCTTTAATAGCAATCTTTAAATTTTCCATTTAACCAAAATATTTTTTTACGAATTTTCGATTTTTATCTAAACCATAATTAATTCTATACCAAATTTTTTCATGTAAATAATACACTAACATTTTTGTTATTGTTTCAATCATACCAATTTGAAGGCCCGAGGAAAAATCTCCAATAATAATTAATGAAATTAATATTGTATCAGTTGTGCCAATAAATCGCCATGTAAATGTTTTTAATAAATGTCTTACCCTGTGGTTAGAGAAATTTGATTTAAACCATAATCTTTCATGCAAATAATATAAAATCATCTTGCTAAAAATTTCAACTATCCCTATTTGCATACCAAACTTCATACTCCCAGAGATAAAGTAAGCTATTATAATTGTGTCAGTAGTGGCAAAAAATCTCCAACTTAATGTTTTAGCTAAGTGTCTTCTTGAAAATTTATATTTAAATAATTTCATAAAACTTTTTATACCAGTTAATAAATTTTTTAACGCCTTTTTTTATATCAGTATTAGGCAAATAACCATAATCATCATTAAGTTTTTTACAGCAAGCATACGTTTGATACACGTCACCAGGTTGTTTGGGTTGAAAATTTTTATTTGCTTTGATGCTTAGTTCATCTTCTAATAAACTAATGAAATTTAAAAGCTTTATTTTTTTTCCACGTCCAATATTATACACTCGAGATTTATTCTTTTTTGTTAATTGGTTGTAGACAGTCTTCTTCAACCCCTCGATAATATCATCTATATATGTAAAATCTCTATAAAGTTCACCGTTATTAAATACATTAATTGTTTCATTTTCTAAAATGGCTTTAGTAAACAGAAATAAAGCCATATCTGGTCTACCCCATGGGCCGTAAACAGTAAAAAAACGCAACCCTATTGTTTCAAATTTATATAAATGGCTATATGTATATGCAATTAACTCGTTAGAAAGTTTAGTTGCAGCATATAAACTAATCGGTTTATTCAAAAAATTATCTTCCGAAAAAGGTATTGTTGTGGCATCACCATAAACACTAGAGCTACTAGCATAAATAAATTTCTTAATTCCAAATTGTTTACACATTTCACAAATATTTACAAACCCAACTACGTTTGACTGAATGTATTGTCCTGGATTTATCAATGAATATCGTACACCAACTTGTGCAGCTAAATTACAAACAACATCCACCTTATTAGATTTAAATATGTACTCTAAAGTCTCTTTGTCTTCAATGCTAGTTCTGTAAAACTTTAACCAATTATTATATTTATTAGAAATAACTTCTTTATTAAATTCACTTGAAAATGAAGAATTAATTCCAAGTTTCTTTAATCTGGCAAATTTTAATTTTTGATCATAATAATCATTAATATTATCAATACCTATGATGTTATGACCATCTTTAATACATGACTTAGCTAAATGATATCCGATAAATCCCGCTACCCCCGTGATTAAAATATTCATTTCTTATTTATTTGTTGATTGATATAATTTTTTAATGAAATTTTAAATTCATTGGTAGGGAACCAGCCTAAATCTTTTTTAATTTTTTCAGTATTTAAACTGTAACGAAAGTCGTGACCAAGTCTATCACTTACAAAATTTATCTTATATTCAATCAACATAATTTCAGAAATTAGACTTACTAGCTCTAAATTTGTTAATTCATTGCCACTAGCGATATTATATTCTTCACCACTCTTTGCACAATTAAAAATTAAATCAATCGCAGAGCAATTATCTTCAACAAATATCCAGTCTCGAGAGTTAGAGCCATTTCCATATATCGGGATTTCGGAATTAGTTTTCAAGCAATTTAAAATTTTGGGAATAAGTTTTTCATCATTTTGATTAATTCCAAAATTATTTGAAGAAATAGATACGGTGGTATTTAGACCATAAGTTTTATTGAAACTTCTAACCAGCATATCAGCAGATGCTTTGGATGCCGAGTAAGGAGAATTAGGTTTATATTTGTCTGCTTCTGTAAAACTTCCAACATCAATACTACCGTATACTTCATCTGTTGATATTTGATGAAATCTTGAATTCTTGAATTCTTCTTTATAGTCGTAATTTTTATCCATCCAAAAATTACAAGCAGCTTTCAAAAGTTCAAATACTCCCAATATATTTGTATTTACAAAAATATTGGGGTTTTCAATTGAATTATCTACATGACTCTCCGCAGCAAAATTAATAACTCCGTCAATTTTATACTTTTTAAAAATTTCATGTAATAAGTTGCTGTCACAAATATTTCCTTTGATAAAATTGTACCTTCTATTTTCTTTAAATGCGTTTGTGTTGCTTTTATCACCAGCATAGGTCAAATCATCAAGATTGTATATCTTAACTTCATTATATTTATTTAAAACATAATTGATAAAATTAGAACCAATGAAACCTGACCCCCCTGTGACTAAAAGATTATTACATCTAAATTTCAACATAAGTTCTTATTTTTTTTAAAAAAAGATTTTAAACTGGTTTTCCAATCAATCATATCTACAGCAAATTTAATTTTAGTTTTTGAAAGATCAAGTGCCGAAAATCTAGGTCTAATTACATCTGATGATGATGAAAATATCGGTTCAATTACTTTTGATTCTCCAAAGAGACTCATAATTTCTTCTGCAAATTCAATTCTAGAGCAAATACCAGAATTGGAGAAATTATAAATTTCAGTTTTTGTGTTGTTTATATATGGTAAAATTTCCAAGATAAATGAAGCAACATTATCAGAATTAGTTGGTGAACCAAATTCATCTAGAACAACATTTAATCTATCATTCTTTTTAATTTTATTTATAATCTTATAAACAAAATTATTCTTTTGTTTAGAGTACAACCATGAGGTTCTAATTATTATTGAACTTTTGAGTTTTTTTTCTAAAATTCTTTTTTCACCTTCAAGTTTTGTAAATCCATAATAATTTAAAGGATTAGTTTGATCATTCTCTTTATACGGACTTTCCTTCTTCCCGTCAAAAACAAAGTCAGTTGAAATATGAATTAATTGAATATTTTCTTTAGAGCAGATTTTGGCGATATTTTCAACTGCTATATTATTAACAATATTAGCTGTTTGTTTCTCTTTTTCGGCTTGAGCAACATTTGTATATGCAGCACAATTGATTATAATATCAACCTTCATTTTTTTTATTTCATTTTGTAAAAGTGAAAAATTAGAAATATCCAGCTGATTTTTATTTTTAAAAAAAAATATGTGAGAATTATATTGTAAACTTTCACTTTTTATCGCATTTCCTAATTGACCATCCGAGCCAGTTACTAAAATTCTTTTACTAGTCACCACTTAAATTCTTTTAAATTTTTATCCTTATCTGAAATAATTAATAGGTCTTTGTCTACCCCCCAATCAATTTCTAAATGCTTATCATCATATTTGATACCCCTTTCTGATTCTTTGTTATAATATGCATCAACTTTATAATTTACGTATGCAAATTCTGTTAAAGTAAGATAGCCATGAGCAAAACCTTTTGGAATTAGCAATGATTTATTACAATTTTCAGATAATTTATAAGAAAAATATTTACCGTATGTTGGTGAGTCTATCCTAATATCAACAGCGATATCTAAAATTTCACCTCTGACTACAGTTAAAAGTTTAGTTTGAGCAAAAGGTTCAATTTGAAAATGAAGCCCTCTCATCACCATATATTTTGATTTTACATTATTTTCTTGACAAAATTTAAATTTTGATTTCAAAGCTGTCTCTATTTCATTAAGTCTAAAAACTTCTTTGAATTCACCTCTATTATCAAAAAAAACATTGTGATTTAAAATTAATAAATTATCAAATGTTGTCTTTTCAATCTTCATTAATTGCTAAATTATTTAAGTACTTACCGTAATCACTATTTATCATAGATTGTGCAATTTCTTTTAGTCTAAATTCATCAATATACCCCCTTCTATATGCAATTTCTTCAATACATGCTATCTTTTTAGAATATTTAATTTCATAATCTTTAAAATATTGTGACGCAGAAATCAGGGAATTGTAAGTTCCGGTATCAGTCCAAACTATTTCTGAATTTAATCTGATTAGCTTTAACTTATCTTGGTTTAAAAATGAGTTATTAATATCGGTTATTTCTAATTCACCGCGCAAACTTGGCTTTAGATTCTTAGCTATTTTTATAGCGTCATTTGTAAAATAATAAAGACCTGTAACTATCAGACTACCAAAATCGGTCTTTGGTTTTTCTATAATCTTTTTTATTTTATTTTTTGAATTTAATTCAATAACACCAAAATCATTTGGGTTTTCAACATCAATCCCAAAAATAGTTGAATACCCTTGAGATAAATTAACTTTCGCTTTTTCAAGATTATGAATAAAATTATCTCCATGAAAAATATTGTCACCCAAAATTAGACATATATTCTCATGCAAAATGAAATCTGAAGCAATGATTAAAGCTTCAGCAATTCCGTTTGGATTTTCCTGTATCGCATAAGAAAGTTTAATTCCTAAATTAGTACCGTTCCCCAGAAGTTTTTCAAATTTACTTATATCATTTTTTGTTGAAATAATTAATATATCTATTATTCCAGCTTGCATTAGGGTTGATAAAGGATAATAAATCATTGGTTTATCATAAACTGGCAATAATTGTTTTGATACTCCCAAGGTTAAGGGGTAAAGTCTTGAACCATAACCACCAGCTAATATTATTCCTTTAATAGATTTCATTAACTTCTTTAAAATAACTTATTGTTTTTAGTAACCCATTTTCTAAATCAAATTTAGGATTCCAAGCTAACAACTTATTAGCTTTTGAAATATCTGGTTTTCTTTTTTTGGGGTCATCCTTTGGTAAATTTTGATATATTATTTTAGAACTTGAATTAGTTAATTTTAAAATTAAAGAGGCTAGGTTATTCACGGAGATCTCAGTAGGATTACCAATATTAATCGGACCTGTAAAATTTTTTTCAGTATTCATTACTTTTAATAATCCTTGTACCAAATCGTCAATATATTGAAAACTTCTTGTTTGTTTACCATTTCCGTAGATACTGATATCTCTATTATTTAAAGCCTGAATTATAAAATTTGACACAACCCTTCCGTCATTAGAACTCATATTTGGCCCATATGTGTTAAATATTCTAACAATCTTTATTCTTAAATTGTGCTCTCTGTGATAATCCATAAATAATGTTTCTGAACACCTTTTTCCTTCGTCATAACAAGACCTAGGTCCAGTAATATTAACGTTTCCATAGTAATTTTCATCCTGTGGGTGAATCAATGGATCACCATAAACTTCACTTGTACTAGCCTGTAAGATTTTTGCATTATTCTTTTTTGCCAAACCAAGAACATTAATTGTTCCAATTGTACATGTTTTTATTGTTTTAATAGGATTCATTTTATAGTGGACAGGCGATGCTGGGCATGCTAGATTATAAATTTCGTCTATGTTATTTCTGTAATACGGTTTAATAATATCATGATTAACAAATTCAAAATTTTGATTAGTTTCTAGGTTTTTAATATTACTTAGTGATCCAGTGAATAGATTATCTAAGCAAATAACATTATTTCCACCTTCCAAAAGACGTTTACAAAGGTGTGAACCAATAAACCCAGCCCCACCAGTAACCAAAATTGTTTTACTTTTCATTAGTGTTTGCCGATACCTTTATAAATAAATCCTATTTTTTCTAACTGGTTTTTTTCAAGAATATTTCGTCCGTCAAAAATAAACGCAGGTTTTTTCATACTATCATAAATTTTATGCCAATCATACTTTTTAAACTCATCCCATTCGGTTAAAATTGCAACAGCATGTGAGTTTTTACATGCATCATAAGGGTTATTTAAAACACTCAGAAATTCTCTGTTTTTTTTGTCTGATCTTGTCTCAAGATAATTTAAATCAGAATAGATTTGATCTTCTGATACTTTTGGATCAAAAACATCAATCTTTGCTAATTCGTCTATCAATAGGTTTGCCACATATATAGCTGCAGATTCTCTTGTGTCGTTTGTATTTTTTTTAAAAGACCAACCCAAAAAACAAATTTTTTTATCAGCCACAGTATTGTACAATGAATTCAAAATATTTTTTGCAAATCTTTTCCTTTGATGCTCATTGTATAATATAACCTGATACCAATAATCAGCAACATTATTTAATCCTAACGATTTTGATATATAAACCAGATTCAAAATATCTTTCTGAAAACAACTACCACCAAAACCAACAGATGTTTTTAAAAATTTAGGACCAATTCTCGAATCCATGCCAATAGCTTTTGCTACCTCATCAACATCAGCACCTGTATTTTCACATAACTCTGAAATAGAATTAATCGAGGAAATTCTTTGGGCTAAAAAAGCGTTAGCTACTAACTTTGATAATTCAGAGGACCACAAGTTAGTTGTTAAAATATTTTCTTTAGGGACCCAGGAGGAATAGATTTTTAGAAGTGCATCAACTGCGATTTGTCCACTTGTATCTTGCCCACCACCAATCAAAACCCTATCAGGAACTTCTAAATCTCTCATAGCAGTACCCTCTGCTAAAAATTCTGGGTTTGATAAAATTTCAAATTTAACACCAGAACCTGTTTCGTCTAAAATATTTTTAATTGCAGCCGCCGTCTTCACTGGCAAGGTTGATTTTTCAACAACTATCTTATCAGTCTTAGCCACCTCAGCAATTTTTCTCGCACACAATTCAACATATCTAAGGTCAGCTGCCATTCCCTTTCCGTCGCCATATGTTTTTGTGGGAGTATTTACCGAGATAAAAATCATTTCAGAGTTGTCTATATTTTTTTCAATTTCAGTTGAAAAAAATAAATTTTTATTTCTCGTTTCAGAAACTACTTTGTCAAGTCCTGGCTCAAAAACCGGTAATTTTGATAAATCTTTAGAATTCCATAATTCAATTCTTTCCTTGTTGATGTCTACAACTGTAACATTAATATCTGGATTTTTTTGTGCGATTACAGCCATAGTTGGACCTCCAACATAGCCAGCACCAATACAACAAATGTTTTTTATTTTCATTTAAAAAATTTTATAATGTTTTCAATTATGTATTCCTGACTTGAGGTTTCCAACTCAGTATGTATCGGTAACGAAATTACCTCATCAGAAAGTATATCAGTATTCTTCAAAATTTGGTCATTTCTGTAGGGTTTTTGTTTATGAATCGGAATCGGATAGTATATCATACTAGGAATGGCTAAATCATTTAAATAGGAACTAAAATCATCTCTTTTGCCATTCAAAACTCTAAGTGTATATTGATGATATACGTGTTCTGAATTATCAAGAACTTTTGGTGTTACTAATTCGTTGATTCCAGAAAGTGCTAAATTATAGTTATTCGCCATTATTTTTCTGTTTGAATTATAAGTATCTAAATAATTTAATTTGATATTTAAAATTTCAGCTTGTATAGAATCTAATCTAGAATTACATCCAATAATTTCGTGATGGTATTTAATTTTTTCACCATGATTTACTGTCATTCTTATTTTTTCCGCAAGGGTGTCATCATTTGTAAAAATTGCACCTCCATCACCATAGCACCCCAAATTTTTTGACGGGTAAAATGATGTAGTTCCAATATGGCCTAATGTACCCGTAAATTTAATATCTCCATTTGGAAATGTATATTTACAACCGATTGCTTGAGCGTTATCTTCAATAATTTTAAGATTATACTTACTAGAAAGTTTAATTATTGCAGCCATATCACAGGATTGACCATATAAATGAACAGGAACTATTGCTTTTGTATTTTTATTTATATGTGGTTCAATTAAATCAGCTCTTGTATTAAATGTATCCAAATCAACATCACAAAAAACAACTTTAATTCCCAATATGGCAGCAGCTTCAGCGGTTGCGATATATGTCCATGATGGACATATTATTTCATCTCCAGGTTTTAAATCTAATGCCATAAAAGCAATTTGTAAAGCATCAGTTCCATTTGCACATGGAATTACATTTTTAACATTCAAATAATCTGATAGATTTTCAGAGAATTCCTCAACGATCGGTCCATTTACAAATCGACCTGATTCGATTGATGATATAATATTTCTGTCAATTTCATTCTTGATTTTAGAGTATTGACCCATTAAATCAACCATTTGAATATTTATTTTTTTCATTTATTTTTTTTAAAGCTTCGCCAACGTCAGTCACAATTATAACTAACAAAAATAATACTTATTTATTGTTAATTAAGCTAATTTTAGCTTAACACTATATCCAATAGATTTCAAATAAATCCAAATATTATTATTTGAAATTCTATTAACAATTCCTTTTTCGTTGTTAAAAGATGATAAACTAAAATTATCACCAACTTTAATATTCGAAAGATTAGTATTTATCAAATTATAATCTCCATTTAAATATTTTTTTAAAATATCAACTTCTGATTGCCTAACTAATGCCCTTTTACCTAACCAAAACATATACCTTACAACTCCTGGACATTCAAAAACCCTATTAATATCTTTATCTTCTATATTTACTAGTACGATTGAAGGCATTACTGGAACTTGAATTCTTTTTTTACGATCACTCCAAAGTCTAATTTCATTTCTGGTTGGACAATAAGCATTAATTCCCATAGCCAATAACTGTTCCTCAACTTTTTTCTCACCTCTTGGTTTTGTGTGTATTACGTACCAATTCATTTAGATTTTTTATTGTAAAGAATAATTGTGTTTAAATCTGGTTTTTGATTTACAAGGAAGCTTACTTCTCTTCCAATTTTCTTTTTGATTTTTGATTTAATACTATTTAAATAATCTTCGTTCACGTCTAGACCATTAATAATTATCTCAATATTTCCACTATCAATTCCCTCTGCATATTCACCAGTCAAAGCAATCTGATCAACATCTCCAATTCGATCAATCACAGTTTCAACAATATCCTCTAAACCCAAATGTTGTCTTACAATCTTTTGCAAAACATCGAACATTGGGTGAGATGTATTAGCATTATAAATAATCCTGTTATTTTCTTTTGATTTCAAAAGGTATCCTGCGTTGGAAAGATTATTTAATTCCTTTCTTATTGAATTGGTAGATTCGTTGAATTCGTTGGCAAGACCATTTAGATATCCATTATTAGCAGCACTAATAAAGAATTTTATAAGCATCCGTAACCTGGTTTTAGATGTAATTAATGAACCTAGCATAATATTAAGTAACAAAAGTACTTATTTTTGAGTAAAAAAAGTACTTATTTTATGAAATTAAATATAAAATATGTGTTTAAAATGAAAATTAATCTGAATTACAATGTCTAATATCTGTAATCATTAGATTTATACGGACCATTTTTATCTACCCCAATATATTTAGACTGAATGTCATCAAGAGTAGTAAGCTCTACACCTAATTTTTCAAGATGTAACTTTGCAACTTTTTCATCTAAGTGTTTTGGTAATGTATAAACCTTGTTTTCATATTTTGATGAATGGTTCCAAAGTTCAATTTGGGCTAATACTTGATTAGTAAAAGAATTACTCATGACAAAACTTGGGTGACCTGTAGCACAACCTAGATTGACTAATCTACCCTCAGCTAATACAACGATATCATTACCGTTAACGGTGTATAAATCTACCTGGGGTTTTATTTCTTTTTTAGTATGACCATAATTTTTATTTAACCAAGCCATATCAATTTCATTATCAAAATGACCAATATTGCATACTATTGCTTTATCCTTCATAGATTTAAAATGAATATCTTTAACGATATCTCTATTGCCTGTAGCTGTTATGATAATATCTGAATTTTCTATTACTGTTTCTAGCTTTTTGACCTCATACCCATCCATTGCTGCTTGTAATGCGCATATGGGGTCTATTTCTGTAACAGTAACAATACTTCCTGCTGATTTAAAAGATGCAGCAGTTCCTTTTCCAACATCTCCATAGCCACACACAACAACCCTTTTACCAGCCATCATAATATCTGTAGCTCTTCTGACGGCGTCTACAGCACTTTCCTTGCAACCATATTTATTGTCAAACTTACTTTTGGTTACTGAGTCATTAACATTAATAGCGGGTAAACTTAATGTTCCCTCTTTCATTCTATCATATAATCTCAATACACCTGTTGTGGTCTCTTCAGATAAACCTTTTATTTTTTCTGTAAGCTCTTGATATTTGTCTAAAACCATATTTGTTAAATCCCCGCCATCATCTAAAATCATATTAAGAGGTTTTCTTCCCTCACCAAAAAACAACGTTTGTTCAATACACCAGTCGAATTCCTCTTCGTTCATTCCTTTCCAAGCATAAACCTGAACACCTGCTGCAGCAATTGCAGCAGCAGCATGATCTTGTGTTGAAAATATGTTACATGAACTCCAAGTGACCTCAGCACCTAACTCGATCAAAGTTTCAATTAAAACCGCCGTTTGAATAGTCATGTGAAGACATCCAGCAATTCTTGCTCCTTTGAGAGGTTTCTCTTTTCTGTATTCTGACCTTAGAGCCATTAAACCTGGCATTTCAGCTTCGGCTAATTTAATCTCTTCTCTTCCCCATTTTGCCTGGTTAATATCTTTAACCTTGAAAGGCGTGTATTTTACATTACTTTTAATCATTGTGCTAATTTAAAAAGTTTTTTAAGTTTATCTATGTAATCCAATTTTTCCCAGTTGAATAATTCTAACTCAAATTCCACAAATTTATTCTCAGAATTAACAAAAGTTTTTTTGACTTTTTTTGGTTCTCTACCCATATGACCATAGGATGCAGTTTCCAAATATATAGGCTTTCTTAAATCAAATAATTTTTCAATTGAATAAGGTCTCAAATCAAATAAATCTAGAAGTATTTCTGAAATATCGCCGTCAGATAAGTCAACTTTTGAAGTACCGTATGTATTCACATATAATGCTAAAGGTTTTGCTACACCTATTGCATAACTAATTTGAACAAGAGCTTCATCACAAATTCCCGCTGCCACTATATTTTTAGCAATATGTCGTGCTGCATAAGCTCCACTTCGATCAACTTTAGAAGGATCTTTTCCAGAAAAGGCACCTCCTCCATGTGCACCCTTACCACCGTAAGTATCAACGATAATTTTTCTTCCCGTTAATCCTGTATCTCCATGTGGTCCACCAATAACAAACTTGCCTGTCGGATTGATCAAGTATTCAATGTCATTATTGAATAAATTTTTCAAATCAGGATTTTTGCTTAATACTCTTGGAATAAGGATGTTAATTATATCAGATTTGATTTTGTTAAGCATTATATCTTCAATATCAAAATCATCATGTTGTGTTGAAACAACAATTGTTTTTATTTTTTGTGGTTTATTTTCATCAGAATATTCGATTGTAACTTGTGACTTTGAATCAGGTCTAAGATATTTGATTTCATCACTCTCCCTTCTTAGCAATGCTAATTCTTGCAATATTTTATTAGAAATATCTAAAGCAAGTGGCATGTAGTTCTTTGTTTCATTCGTAGCATAACCAAACATTATACCCTGATCGCCTGCTCCTTGTTCTTGGTTATTTTCATTGACTATGCCTCGGTTTATATCATCAGATTGCTCGTGAATCATTGAAAGAATTCCACATGATTTATAGTCAAACTTATACTCACTTTTAGTGTATCCAATTTTCTTTATTACCTCTCTTGCAACTTTCTGAATGTCAACATAGGTCTTTGATTTAACCTCACCTGAAAGGATGACTTGACCTGTAGTAACAAGTGTCTCACAGGCAACTTTAGAATCTGGGTCAAATGCTAGAAAATTATCCAGTATTGCATCACTGATTTGATCGGCAATTTTGTCTGGATGACCCTCACTAACTGATTCAGAAGTAAATAGATAACTCATAGAGAGCAAAAATACTTCTTAACAAATGAAAAAAAAATATAAAATGATAAAATTTATCCTAAATACCCCTTGATATCAATGTGTAGTGAATCATCTACCATTGATTTCCAAGTATCATCACCATTTTTAATAGACTCTCTAATTTTTGTTGCAGAAATAAACATAGCGCCACTATCAGCCGGAGGCTGAAACTCATTTATTTCGTAGCCAACTCCCCTGCCGTAATTCACTGACTCAATATCAGGAATTATCATAACCTCTACATCATCTCCGTGTGCAGCATGATATTTTTTTATCATACTAACTGTTTGTTCAGTTGTGAATGGGTTTCTTTCATCTGGTTCTATATTTCTAACCATGATAAGGGCTGGAATTCCCTCGTTTAATTTTTGTTTAATTAATTCGATATGACCAAAGTGATATGGTTGGTATCTACCAACAAATATTGCATATTTTTTATCTGCATTTTTAGTGGGCTCACCACCATGATTTATTTTATTCCACATAATTTATATTGATTTAGAAATTAAAGTTTTGAATTTAGTTGTTGACCATCCATGGTCTCTGTTGAGAAAGTGAATTTTTATATCCAAGTCATCGCCAGTATATTTTTGATTTTTGTAATCATTTCCAAGGAATCTAATATTATAATTTCCCTTCTTAATTAATTCGTATAATTCAGATTCGTATGTATAAGTCTTGATGTCGGAAATATACTTTATAGATTCAAGAATTTCAATTCTTTCCTCAAGTGTTAGAATAGGCTTGAGTTTACTCGGTCTTTCGATTGAAGGATCGGAATGACGAAAGATTGTTAAATGATCACAATTTTGAAAACATTCTTTGAATAATTTGATGTAACCAGGATGAATTACGTCAAAGTTTCCAGCTGTAAAGCCTTTAATCATTTAGTTGTTTTATAAATTTTAGTAAATATTCAACCGATTCAGAAATTGACATATTTTTTAGGGTTACTTCAGCCATAGTAGGTTTTTCGTAAGGTGCATCGATCCCAGTAAACCCCTTTATCTCACCAGCTAATGCCTTCTTGTAAAGCCCTTTAGGGTCTCTTTTAATACATTCCTCTACATCAGTATCAACAAATACCTCTTTAAAGTCATCACCAATTAAATCTCTTGCGTCTTGTCTGTCTGCAATATATGGAGATATAAAAGCAGTCAAAACGATAGTACCGGAATCAGCAAAAAGTTTAGCTACTTCACTGATTCTTCTGATATTTTCTTTTCTGTCTTCTGGGGAAAAAGATAAGTCTTTATTTAAACCCATTCTTATGTTATCACCGTCGAGGATATAAGTTTTCTTTCCTAGTTTATTTAACTCGTCGTCTAAAGCATTGGCAATTGTAGATTTTCCTGAGCCAGAAAGTCCAGTAAACCATAGTACCATTCCCTTTTGACCGTTAACTTTCTCTCTTCTTTCTCTTGTAACAGTAAAATTATGCTTAGTTAAATTTGTTGACATATTTTAATTTATTTGATGTACAGGGCGCAAATATAGTTAAAGGCTATGTCCATTTCAAATAATAAACAAGATATATTAATGTATGCTATTTATTTTTATTTTGTACATCATTGGACTTCCAAAAGTTTCTGCTTCAGATGTAACCCAAAAAGTATTTTTATCAATTATTTTAATCGACTCAACTTGGGTTTTCTCTAAAGGAATTTTGTAAATATCAATATAATAGTTAATTGGTTTTTTGGGGTCAAAATCTTTTATTTTCAAAATATAATACTCATCACCTTTAAATGAAAGACTTCCAGTTAATGCCAAAAGTTTGGTTTTGGAATCATAATCTGCTCCAGTAATAATTGATTGTGTATTTAAGCGACCTATTTTTTTGGCTTCATATGTACCAGCTATTTTTGGTACAGTATAAATTTCTGTAATTTTTTTAAGCTTATTCTTTGTAAATATTATTAAACTATCATCTACTATAATTAACCCTTCTGCATCATACTGAGATGATTTTTCAAGTGTGATAAATTTATCTTGTTCAGGATAATGGAAATTAATAATCTCATAAGAATTGTTTTCAGAATTTACAGGAATCTTAATAATTCGTAAATTTTCTCTTGTATCAAAATTATTTCCTGTGTCAGCTATGTAAATAAATTCTTCGTCAGCAGTTAAATCCTCCCAATCATTATTTTTTAAATCATTAAACATTCTTCTATTGAGCATTTCACCATCTTTATTTAAATAATATAAATTTGATGGGTTTCCTGAATCGTTAATAGTAATTAAATTATTATCAACAATCTCTAATCCAGAAGTTTCATAGACTGATATTGGAAGTTCAGTTTCAGAGATAATGGTTTGTGCATCAAGTTTTGCTACAAGAAAAAAAAATATAAGTAAGTGGCCCAGGGAGGATTCGAACCCCCAACCCTCAGAGCCGAAATCTGATATTCTATCCAGTTGAACTACTGAGCCTTTTTTTTTCATGATAAAAATTCTCTAACTATTGTAGATATCATCTTTCCATCAGCCTTACCCATAAGTTTCTTTGTTGATATACCCATAACTTTACCCATATCTTTCATTCCTTCTGCTCCTATTTCATCAATGACAGATTTTACAATATCTTTAACCTCATCTTCAGAAAGTGCTTTAGGCAAAAATTGTTGTATTAACTCTGCCTCTTTTAACTCAGGATCGGCTAAATCATTTCTGCCTTGACCTTTATAAATATCAGCGCTGTCTCTTCTCTGTTTTACCAGCTTTTGTAATAATTTCATTTCATCTTCCTGAGATAATTCTCCGTCGGATGACTTTTGTGTTTTATGTAATAAAATAGCTGACTTAACAGCTCTCAGCGCTGTTAACTTTGTTTGATCTTTACTTTTCATTGCCTCTTTTAGGGCAGTTGTAATTTTTAATTCTAAACTCATATAAAATGTTTAAACTTTAAATATACTATTTATTAATTTTTTAATTTTTCCCAATTCCATGCACTCTCTAACCCTGACTCAAAACTCATAACTGGAAACCACCCCAATTCATCATTAATTTTGGTATTATCAGAATAAATTTTTTCAACATCACCAGACCTTCTTGGACCTAATTCATATGAAATTTTTAAATTATTGACTTTTTGAAATGAGTCAATAACCTCTTGAACACTTACACCTTTTCCAACACCCAGATTATAAGCGGTTTTTATTTTAGTATTATTCAAAATATGATTTACAGCCATAACATGTGCCTTTGCTAAATCAACTACATGTATGTAATCTCTTACACATGTACCATCGATGGTATTATAATCGTTGCCAAATATTTGCATAGACTCTCTTTTACCACTTGCCACCTCACAAATAATCGGAACCAGATTGTTTGGTTTATCGGCTGAGCAATCGCCTATCAAACTAGTAGGATGAGAACCAACTGGGTTAAAATATCTCAATGAAATACTATTAATTGTAGATTTTTCGATTAATTTTTCACATAACTGTTTAGTTTCACCATAGGGTGATTCCGCTTTTCCAAAAGGTGCCAACTCATTAACAGGTAAAAATTCTGGTGTCCCGTATACGGTACAAGAAGAAGAAAAAATAATATTATTAACATTATGGCTATTCATTAAATCTATCAATGTTTCTAGTGATCGAATATTATTAGAAAAATATTTATCAGGATGTCTCACGGATTCTTCAACAGATTTAAAGGCAGCAAAATGTATTACTGCATCAATATTTTTTTTCTCCTTGAATACCTTATTCATTTGCTCAAAATCTGTGCAATCAACTTTGTAAAAATCAATCTTACTTTTTATTATTTGTTCAGCCCCTGTGATGTTATTTAATGAGCTGTTTGATAAATTATCAACTACAATAGGTTTATAGCCAGAGTTGTATAACTCTACTAAAGTATGTGAACCTATATATCCCGCCCCACCAGTAACTAAAATATTTTTTCTGTTCATATAAATAATTCAATTTTGATTCTTGACTTAGATTAGTCTACGTTGTCGTGAAGAAACGAATTGTTTTTTCTAATTTTCATGTCATCATTCTCATCTAACGTAATTGATGTCCTAGAAATTTCATTATCCTCTGAATAATTTTTATTTTCCAATTCGATCCCTCTTCTTTTGTATGCAGGTTCATTTTCAATATCATCAATTTTTGATTTATTAAACTTGTAGTTAAATTCCTTCATACGCAATCTTCTTTCTGCAGATCTTTGCTTTTGAAAATCTGAAACAGATGAATTAAAAGGATCTTGCAAATCATCTGTTTCAGATTTGTCGACAGCTTCAATTGTTGTAGTGTCAATTTCAGATGAATTCATTTTACTTTCTATCTCGATTACAGATTCAAATAAATGATTTTCATCACTTTCATTATTATAATTATCTTCATTATCAATAATATCGTCAATCTCATTTTCGTCTAATTCAGATTCTTGAGATTCAACATCAGAATTATTATTTTTTTCTTTTTCGTCAAATAATGACCATTCGATTGACGAAGATTCAGCTTCATAATCATTCTCAAATTTCTCAATTTCCTCTTTAGAATCATCCTCAAATGAATTAATACCAATTCTATTTGTTTCTGAGGTATTCAATGCAGAAATCTCATCTTCAATATCGAAATTGAAATCCTCTTCAACTTCTTCCACCTCATCTAGAATGTGAACTATTTTCTCTTCTGAAACTTCATCTTCAATTTCTAACTCAGGTTTGTTTTCAAAATCTTCTTCACTATTAATTTCATTTTGAGTGTCAATTTCAGTTTCCTCCTCCAATACATGTATAATCCTATCGCTATTTTCAATTTCAGTTTCTTTATCAATGGTGTCATTTGTTTCATTAACTTCAGAAACATGGGAGAATAAATTATCACCCTCTAACTCATGAACTATTTTTTCCGGTTCTGTGTTTGAAATCTCATTTTGCTGATCAACATTAAATCCTGTTGCGATTACAGTTACCGAAATTGAATCAAAGAGTTCAGGATCTTCACCTACACCCATAATTATATTAGCTCCATAACCAGCTTGCTCCTGAATGTAATCATTTATCTCGCCTATTTCATCAATGGTTATTTCCTCATTTCCAGAAACAATTAACAATAGTACATTTTTTGCACCGGTGATACGGTTATCATTTAAAAGTGGTGAATCTAGTGCCTTTGTTATTGCATCATTTGCTCTATTGGTTCCAGATGATGAAGCAGCACCCATAATAGCTGTACCACTATTACTTAGTACTGTTTTTGCATCTTTCAAATCAATATTCTGCGTGTAATGATGTGTGATAACCTCGGCAATTCCCTTAGATGCGGTTGATAATACTTCATCAGCTTTTGAAAAACCAGCCTTGAAACCCAGATTGCCATATACTTCTCTTAGTTTATTATTATTTATAATAATCAAAGAATCAACATGATTTCTCAATTTTTCGATTCCTGCCTGAGCTTGATCATTTCTTAATTTTCCCTCAAAACTAAATGGTGTTGTTACTATCCCGACAGTTAAAATATTCATTTCTCTAGCCATTTGGGCAATTATAGGAGCGGCACCAGTTCCTGTTCCTCCACCCATTCCTGCGGTGATAAAAACCATTTTAGTGTTTACATTAAGCATTGCCATTATATCCTCAGCACTTTCAAGGGCAGCCTTTTCACCAACTTCAGGGTTTGCACCGGCTCCAAGTCCCTCAGTAAGATTAACCCCTAACTGAATTTTATTGGGTACTCCACTATTGTTTAGTGCTTGTGCATCGGTATTGCAAATCACGAAATCAACACCTTTAATTCCTTGGCGATACATGTGATTGATAGCATTACTACCTCCACCTCCAACGCCAATTGCTTTAATTACGTTAGATTGATTTTTGGGTAAATCAAAACTAATTCCTAAATCTAAATTTTCATCCATGGTACAGTATTATTTTTATTATTCAGCATTATCTAAAAAGTCTTGTAGATTCTTTGTTAATTTATCTAAAAAAGACTCTCTCTTAATTTTTGTTTTTTCGGGTTTTTGTTCTTTTTCATTTAAATTGTCTTCTTCACTTGATTCAATCACACCATCCTCTCCATTTGAGTTTTCTAATTCTAAATTTTCTGTAGTATTTTTTTCAATTTTGGAAAGACCATCCATCACTAATCCAACGGCCGTAGCATAAAGTGGACTCGTGACATTTTTATCAGTATCTCCAGCCAAATGCTCATTTGGATAACCAACTCTAGTATCCATTCCAGTAACGTATTCAACTAATTGCTTCAAATGTTTTAATTGGCTTCCCCCACCAGTTAGTACGATTCCCGCAATCAATTTTTTCTTTTGTTCCTCGTGTCCATAATTCTTGATCTCTAGATATACTTGTTCTATAATTTCTACAGTTCTTGCATGAATTATTTTTGACAGATTTTTTAACGAAATCTCTTTGGGGTCTCTTCCTCTAAGACCAGGAATAGATACAATTTCATTTTCTTTATTTTCTCCTGGCCAAGCAGACCCAAATTTTACCTTTAATAATTCTGCTTGCTTTTCAATAATGGAACATCCTTCTTTAATATCTTCAGTAATGACATTTCCTCCGAATGGTATAACCGCTGTATGCCTTATAATTCCATCTTTAAAAATTGCCAAGTCTGTAGTTCCTCCACCTATATCAATCAAGGCGACTCCAGCTTCTTTTTCTTCATTACTAAGTACTGCATTGGCTGATGCTAATGGTTCAAGTGTGATACCATCCAGATCTAAGCCAGCACTTTTTATACACCTTCCAATATTCCTGATTGAAGAAACTTGACCAACTACAACATGGAAATTAGCCTCAAGTCTACCTCCGTACATTCCAATAGGCTCCTTAATCTCAGCTTGTCCATCCACCTTGAACTCTTGTGGAAGAACATGTATAATTTCTTCCCCAGGAAGCATCACTAATTTATGTACTTGATTTATCAATTTCTCAATATCAGTTTCGTCAATAACTTGTTCTGAATTATTTCGGGTTATGTAATCACTATGCTGAAGGCTTCGTATATGTTGTCCTGCAATTCCAACAGTAACACCATCTACTTTAATTCCAGAAAGTTCTTCTGCTTCAGAAACAGCTTGTTGAATTGATTGAATTGTTTGGGTAATGTTATTAACAACTCCTCGGTGAACACCTAAACTGATTGATTTTCCAACACCCAAAATCTTCATTTTATTATATTCATTAGTTTGTCCGATCATTGCAACTATCTTAGTTGTACCTATGTCTAATCCGATTGAAATCATATTTTCTTTCATAATCATTATTTTTTTACTGCCACAACTTGATTTTCAAATTGTAGATTAACCTCTTTGTATTTTTCAATATCATTTTTTCTGACAGCTCTATTGTAAAAAGCTTTTAGATTTTGAATTTTCTTTTCTAATTTATTGTTATGACCTAACTCAATAAATGTGTTTAAACCAATAAGCTTTAAATTAATCTGCTGATTTTCATCAATAATAATTTGAGTGATATTTTGATTCAAGAATTTATCATCTCTAATCATTAATGAAACTTTTGTTAAATAATCCAAATCAGAAAATTGATTGAATCCAAAAATTATCGGAACATCTGCTGAATGTAATTTTGAAAGACTCATAAAATTTGAATTTTTATCTAAATAAAAAATACTGTCGTTTGTAATTATTCTTGCAACAGGTTCCTTTTGTTTTACATTAATAAATAATTTATTACCTACCATAGTGAAAACCTGAGATTTTTCAACAAGAGTGTTTTTATCTAATTGATCTTCAATTTTTCTTATAGAAATAGAATCCTTTGTGGTATAAATATATCTTTTGATACTGTTTTTGATAGAGTCAATTGAAATGTAAAATGAAGAGTTGGGTTGAATTACTACATCAATATCTTCGATTAACCTGTTATTATTAAAATAATTAGAAGCGTATAATATTCCTATTGAAAATATAAATACAAAAAACAATAATATTTTACTCCAGTTAAACCGCATATTCTAACTCCCTTTTTATTTGTTCTACCTCTTTACCTATATCTCCTGCCCCAAGTGTTACATTGACTCTATAACCAATATTTTTAATCATATCACTCAAATCCGATTTCTTTGACAGGTATTTATAATTTGATTTAATTTTTTGTAGTAAAATTTCTGAGCTTACTCCACTTATTGGCTCCTCTCTAGCAGGATATATATCCAATAAAATAACAGCATCAAATTCTGAAAGAACATCGGCAAATTCGTCCAATAAATCTCGTGTTCTCGAAAATAGATGAGGCTGAAAAACAACTAATAAATGTTCATTTGGGTAAATTGATTTTAAAGTTTTAAACACCTGTTTTATTTCCTCAGGATGATGTGCATAATCATCAATTAAGACTATATTCTCATTATCAATTTTATATGAGAATCTACGTTCTATTCCGTCAAAAGAATCTAAAGCGTTGAAAATTTGTTTTTCTGCTACACCTAATTTAAGGGCGATGGAAACTGCAGCAACTGAATTCATAATATTATGAACACCCTGAAGCTTAATTTTTAAATTTTCTAGTCTAGCCCCGTTAAAATGCAAATCAAATTGCGAAAAACTACTATTGCATTTGATGTTTTTAACGATATAATCTGAGACATCAGAAATTCCATATTTCAAAGACTTAATATCGACCTGTTCATTTGAAATTAAAAACCCTCCATCTAACAAATTATTTTTAAATTCTATAAAGGCTTCATTTAGGTTTTCTGAATCTTCGTAAATATCTAAATGATCAACATCCAAAGA
Organism: uncultured Bacteroidota bacterium; assembly: GCA_902581145.1. Classification (GTDB taxonomy): domain Bacteria; phylum Bacteroidota; class Bacteroidia; order Flavobacteriales; family Flavobacteriaceae; genus MED-G13. The sequence goes on from CACHNE010000006.1 coordinate 35,807, forward strand.
AGTTATACAAGCAAAATTTGGGTTTAAGTTTAAAAAAGATCTGTCAAATTCATCAGCCTCAACCAAAATAAAATCTTCACCATTATAAATAAAATTTGAAGTGTAGTTTTCCATAATTCCTCCAACAAAAGCGCAAAAGGAAAAATCAGCCACTTTTAAAATATGGGCTAGTATTGCTGTTGTTGTGGTTTTCCCGTGAGTTCCAGCTATCGCAATACATTGACCAAATTTTGAGATTTTTTGTAAAATCTCTGATCTTTTGTGAACTTTAAATTTATTTTCAATAAAAACTTTAAGTAATGGATGTTTTTTTGAAATTGCTGATGTATAAACGATCAAAGTGTCTTTCTTGTTATCAATGAATTCACTTATATTTAGTTTGCTTGGGTCGTAAATCACATTTGCTCCTGATTTTATAAGACCTTCAGTTATAAATGATTTTTCCCTATCATAACCCAAAACAGAAACGCCCTTTTCTATAAAATACTTAGCCAATCCGCTCATGCCAATTCCTCCTATACCGATAAAAAAAACTTTATTTATGTTCTCTATGTTCATCGGTTCATAAGATTTTTTATTTCATTAACAATATCAATAGTAGCATTTGTATAAGCTGTTTTTTTGATATTTTTTGAAAGTTTATTTCTAAGCTCCGAGGATGAATTTAATTCAGATATTCTCTTTTTTAAATCATCAATATTTTTTTCTTCAACCAATAGAGCTCCCTCGTTTTTTACAACTGCCATGGCATTTTTTAGCTGATGATCTTCGGCGACATTTGGTGATGGAATAAAAATCACAGGCTTTCCTACAATGGATAATTCTGATACAGAGCTTGCACCAGCTCTTGAAATTATAAAATCAGAAACTGAATAGGCTAAAGCAATATCATCTAAGAAGTCATATAGCTTTAAATCATAAGAAATTTCTTTTTGTTTGTACTCATCGTAATATAACTTTCCACATTGCCATATTACCTGCAGGTTGATATACTTCAAATAATCTTGAATAGAATAAATAGCTTTATTAATCTCTCTTGAACCTAAACTACCTCCAATGACAAGCATTGTTTTTTTATCGGCGTTTAAATCAAAAGACTTAATTCCTTTATCAAATAAATCCGAAAAATTATTAATATTTGATCTTACTGGGTTTCCTGTTAATACAATCTTATTCTTTGGGAAATACTTTTCCAAATTTTCATAAGCAACACAAACTTTATTTACCTTTTTTGACAATAATTTATTTGTGATACCAGGGTAAGAATTTTGCTCCTGAATTAATGTCGGAATATTTAAAAGATTTGCCACATACATAATTGGGCCACTGGCATATCCGCCGGTTCCAATTACAATATTAGGCTTGAATCTCTTAATAATAATCAGTGATTGAAAAATACTTATCAATAATTTTAACGGAACTAAAATATTCTTTAAAAAATTTGTTCTATTAAATCCCGAAATCCATAAGCCCAATATATCAAATCCGTATTTTGGTACAATATTCATTTCCATTTTGTTATTTGCTCCGACAAATAATATCTCTGAATTCTTATCTCTAAACAACAATTCATTAGCAATAGAAATAGCAGGATATATATGTCCTCCTGTTCCACCACCTGATAATATTATTCTGTTTCTATTCATTTATATTGTTTCTTTTAATATATCCAATGGGCTATCTTCATCAATATTGTTAATTTGAACTCCAGTACCATTCCTGACGCTTTGAATAATCCCTATAGCGATGCATGTCATCCAAATTGAGGTTCCACCACTACTAATTAGTGGAAGAGGCTGGCCGGTGATTGGAAATAGTTCGACTGAAACCCCTATATTAACTAGAGCCTGGAAGACGATAGGAACACCAAGAGCAATGACCAATAGTGAACCAAATACACTTTCTGCTTTATTTGAAATGATGATTATCCTTAGTAGAAATAATGCATAAACGGTTAAAAGAAATAATCCCCCAATTAATCCGTATTCTTCTATAATAATAGCAAAAATAAAATCTGATGAAGATTGTGGTAAAAAATTCTTTTGAACACTTTTTCCTGGACCTAAACCTCTGACGCCACCTGTCGCAATAGCTATTTTTGCTTTCTCAATTTGATAATTTTCTGTAGTATTTTCTTTATTGACAAAATTTTCAATTCTACTTTTCCATGTATCAACTCTATTTGGAAAAATTCCTGGATAAGCTTTAATTGTTAAAATAAAAATTAACAACACAAGAATCCCTGATAAAACTATTCCTAGCAGATGTTTTATAGGGTATCCGCCTACAAAACACAACAAAATAACCATACTAAATATTATCGCTGTAGTTGAAAAGTTTGCAGGAAGAATTAACAGTAATATAAATAATGTGGGAATCCATAGCGGTAATATAGTCTGACTAAAACGAACATCAATATCTTTAATTTTAGCCAAATATCTAGAAACATATATCATTAAAATTACACCTGCTAAAGTCGAAGGTTGGAATGTAAATCCAACAAATGGAATTTTAATCCATCTATTTGTATTAGTTAATGAATCTGTAACGCTTGGCTGAAAGATTGTGTATAAAAGAAGAACTATCACTACAGGTATCATTAGTATAGAGATACCTCTAAAGTAGTGGTATGGGATTTTTTGCATTAAATACATAAATGTGAATCCAAGCGATAGGTGAATAAAATGCTTAAACAAATAATTAAACGTATTCCCAGATCCTGAGACATATGCGAGGTTACTTGCCGCACTATAGACAGGTAAAAAAGAAAAGCCTGCAAGCAATATTAAAACTGCCCACAAAGTTTTATCCCCCTGTATGTTTGCAAAAATATTATTCACTATAATTTTCTAACAGCTGTTTTAAATTGTCTTCCTCTATCCTCAAAATCATCAAATAAGTCAAAACTAGCACAAGCTGGAGACAGCAAAACACAATCACCAGAAGATGATATTTTATATGCTGCATTCACTGCTTCATCCATTGATTTTACCTCTACTATATACTCTACTACATTTTCAAAATGATCCATTATTTTTAGATTATTTAAGCCTAAACAAATAATTGCTTTTACTCTTTTATTTACAACCTTGGTTAAATCAGCGTAATTATTTCCTTTGTCGACTCCACCTACAATCCAAACTGTTGGCGACTCCATTGATTCAAGCGCATAATATGTTGCATTAACGTTTGTAGCCTTTGAATCATTTATATATTTAACCTTGTTAATGGTCAATACATTTTCTAATCTGTGTTCAACACCTTGAAAATGCTCAAGACTTTTTCTTATTGTTTCTTTTCTAATTTTTAACAAATTTGCAACTGTGGCTGCAGCCATTGCATTCTTAATATTATGATTTCCTTTTACTAAAAAATTATCTGTTGGCATATTAATTATATTTTTATCCGTTATAATATTTATTTCATTATCTAAAAAGTATGCTCCTTGTTTGACTTTTTTTTTTATCGAAAAAGGGAGCAACCTAGACTTAATTTTTTTTGTTTTTATATACTTATTTATTGTCTCACAATCAAAATCATATATTAGATAATCATCATGTGATTGGTTTTTAATTATTTTAAATTTTGAATCTACATATGCTTCAAAATTTTTATATCTATCAAGGTGATCTGGTGTAATCGAAGTTATTATAGCGATATGAGGCTTAAAATTTTCAATTCCGTCCAGTTGAAAACTACTGACCTCAATGACACTAAAGTCAACATCTTCTTCACAAACACTAGAAAAACTATTACCTATATTTCCTGAAATTGAGCAAGAAAAACCAGCATCTGAAATGAGTTTGTGGGTTAAAGTGGTTGTAGTTGTCTTTCCATTACTTCCGGTGACACCAATTATTTTGGAATTGCAATAGTTAGATGCAAACTCAATTTCTGAGATTATTTTTAACTGCTTAGAATCAAGGAATTTTACAATATCACTAGTGTCTGAAATTCCTGGACTTTTTATCACTAAGTCCACATTTAGCGTCTTAGCTTTTTCATGTGAATTCTCTTCAAAATTAATTGATGAATTAATCAATTTTTCTTTCGTGGAATCAAGTATATCTCCAGCATCAGAGATAAACACATTATAATTATTCTTTTTGGCCAGTAATGCACTACCCAATCCACTTTCCCCTGCTCCAAGTATTAGTATAGTCATTATCTGATTTTTAATGTTATGATTGAAAGAATCGCAAGAAAAATTCCTACAATCCAAAATCTGGTTACAATCTTACTTTCGTGATATCCCTTCTTTTGAAAATGATGATGTAAAGGGGACATAAGAAAAATTCTTTTTCCGATACCAAACTTTTTTCTAGTGTACTTGAAGTATAAAACCTGAATAATAACCGAAAGGTTTTCGATAAGAAAAATTCCACATATTAAAGGAATAAGCCATTCTTTTCTAACAGCGATTGAAATTACGGCTATAATTCCTCCAATTGTCAAACTGCCAGTATCACCCATAAAGACCTGAGCTGGATATGTATTATACCACAAGAATCCAACAAGCGCTCCGACAAAAGCACCTATAAAAATTGTTATTTCTCCAACCCTTGGTATGTACATTATATTTAAATAATCTGAGAAGATGATATTTCCTGACACCCACGTAAAGACACCTAGAGTTAAAACAATTATTGCGGATGAACCAGCTGCAAGCCCATCCAATCCATCTGTTAAATTGGCTCCATTCGAAACAGCCGCAATAATTAGTACAACAAAAAATATAAACACAATCCACGTATATGATTCTAAACTTGGATCTATCCATGTTATTAAATCTGAGTAATTAAAAACATTATCCTTAACAAATGGAATAGTCGTTTCAGTCGACTTATACTCAGAAAGATTGTCCACTGATTGAAGTTCAATACCAAATGGACTTTGATCTTTAACAGTTACATCAGGATGAAAAAACAGAGTAGCACCAATAAATAAACCCAATAAAATCTGACCAATAATTTTATATTTACCTCTTAATCCCTCTTTGTCATTTTTGTGTAGCTTTATATAATCGTCTACAAAACCAATAATACCCATCCAAAGTAAAGTCACAATTAATAAAATGATGTATATGTTATTTAAGTTTGCAAAAAGAAATACAGGTATAATTGTGGCTAAAATGATGATTAACCCACCCATTGTCGGAGTACCTTTTTTTTCTATTTGGCCTTCTAATCCTAGATCTCGTATCGATTCTCCAATTTGTTTTTTTCTTAAAAAATCAATTATTCTTTTACCAAAAATTGTTGAGATTAAAAGAGAAGTTATGATGGCAGCTGCAGCTCTAAAGGAAATATAGGTAAATAATGATGCTCCAGGAATTTGATATTGACTTTCTAAATATTCGAAAAAATAATAAAGCATATTTTAATTTTTTTGGTTTAATAATTCCTTAACTATCTCAAAGTCGTCAAAGTCACTCCTCACACCTTTTACTTCCTGATATGACTCATGTCCTTTTCCTGCTACTAGAATAATATCATTTGTGCGGGCAAATTGACATGCTGCTTTAATAGCTTCTTTTCTGTTTGATATTGATATTGTTTTGTTTGAATTCGTAGATCTAACTCCACTGATCATTTCTTCGATTATAATTTCTGGATCTTCAAATCTTGGATTGTCACTTGTAAAAATCACTTTTGAACTCAAATTACTAGCTATATCACCCATCAATGGTCTTTTTGATTTATCTCTGTTCCCTCCACATCCAACAACAGTTATCAAATTATTTTCTGAAGTCTTAATCTCATTTATTGATTTTAATATATTCTCAAGCGCATCTGGTGTGTGAGCATAATCAACGATAGCGGTAATTTTATTTTTTTTATAGAATTGGAATCTTCCTGCTACTGCATCTAAAGAACTCATAGCTTTAAGAAGTTCGTTTTTAGGTAATCCTAGAATTGAGGCAGCTGAGTAAACAGATAGTATATTATATGCATTAAATTTTCCAACCAATTTTGACCAAAATTCAGTGCTATTTATTTTAAGAAGCATACCATCAAAAGAAGATTCTAAAATTTTAGCTTTGAAATCTGAAACAGAATTTAAAGAATAGGTGTATTTTTCTGCTATTGTATTTTGAAGCATAACCATACCATTCTTATCATCATTATTAGTTAAGGCAAATGAGTTATTACTTAATAAATCAAAAAATTGTTTTTTTGTATCTCGATAATTTTCAAAACTTTCATGATAATCAAGATGATCATGAGTCAAATTTGTAAAAATACCACCCTTAAAAACCAATCCGTCTGTCCTGTTTTGATCAATTCCGTGTGAACTGACCTCCATAAAGCAGTATCTAACATTTGAATTGACCATTTCACTTAAAAATCTATTTATCGAAAGTGAATCAGGAGTGGTTTGATTAGCTTGAAAATTTTTATTATCATATGAAATCTTAACAGTTGAAATTAATCCTGATTTTATTTCTAGCTCAGTGTATAAATCAAATAATAAAGTAGCAATAGTTGTCTTTCCGTTTGTTCCTGTAACTCCTATTAAGTTTAATTTGGAAGATGGATTGTCAAAATAATTTGATGAAATAATTGCTAGAGCTTTTCTTGATGATTTGACATTAACATATACAACTCCATCGGTTTTGTTTTCAGGAGTTTTTTCACAAACAATACAGTTAGCACCATTTTGAATTGCTTGTGATATAAAACTATGACCGTCTACATTTACTCCAGTAATAGCAATGTACATATCACCATCGCTTATTAATCTTGAGTCAAATCCAATTTTATTAATTGATAAAGAAGTACTCCCTACAACCGAATTAATTTCTACTTTATATAATATTTCTCTTAATAGCTTCAACTCAAATTTATTTTTACAGTTTGACCTTTTTTTAATTTTGTTCCTGCTTTAGTCAATTGTTTAATTCTGTTACCATTTCCTTGGATTATTACCTGAAATCCAACATTTTCTATCAATGGAATTACATCCATAAGTTCATAACCAGAAATATCTGGCATTATCATATTTTCAAGATTTACGATAACTTCCTCCTTAATTCTTTGGTTTTGGACCTCAAATTTCAACTCTTCATAACTTTCCACATTTGGAATATTCGAATATATCTTTTGTGCAATTTCCTTGAACACTGGTGCTGCAACTACATTACCGTAATAACCCTTAGTCTTGTTTGGCTTATGGATGACGACTATACATGAATATTTCGGATTATCAGCTGGAAAATATCCAGCAAAAGAGGATATATATAATCCCTCTGATTTCCAATATTCAGTTTGGCATGTACCTGTTTTTCCCGCCATTGAAAAGTCTTCAGAATAAATATTATGAGCTGTACCATGTTCTTTTTCTACAACATTTTTCATCATATTTTTCACCTTATCAATTGTCTCTTTACTACATATTGAATTTGAAATTATCTCAGTGTCAAACTTTTCAACCACCTGATCAAATTGCTTTACCTCCTTAATAAATCTTGGCTTCACCATGACTCCGTTATTAGCAATAGCATTATAAAATGTTAAGGTTTGAAGGGGTGTGAGGGAAATTCCGTATCCGAACGCCATCCATGGAAGATCTAATCCGTCCCAATTTACTTTGTCATTTGGATGCGTAAACTTTGGTACTCCCTCACCTAATATTGGTAAGCCCAAAGGAGTATTTATCTTCATATCAAACAGACCTTCAACAAATTTCTCAGGCTTATCCTGATAATTATCATTAATTATTTGAACCAATGCTGTATTTGATGACACCTCAAATGCTCTGGCTGCGGATATTTTTCCATATCCACCTTTTTTTGAATCCCTAACTTTTCTTCCGTAAAAATTTAGGATTCCATTTTTTGTGTCAATTACATCTGAAGTGTCAATTACATTATCTTCAAGAGCTCTTACCATAGCCATTAGCTTAAATGTTGATCCCGGTTCATGAGATTCACCAACAGCATAATTTAATTTTTCATAATACTTACCTTCTGAAGTTCTTCCTAAGTTTGAAATTGCCTTAATTTCTCCGGTTTTAGTTTCCATTACAACCACACTTCCATGTTCAGCTTCATAAAACTCTAATTGACGTAAAAGTGAATGATGGGCTAAATCTTGGATTTCAATATTTAATGTGGTATGTAAATCGTAACCATCCCTTGGTTCCTTTTCATTATAATCTAATACCGGCTTCCACTGCCCTAAGCCTATTTTTTGAGAGAATCTAATTCCATTTTCCCCTTTTAGGTATTTTGGCCCGAAAGCCCCGTCAAGGCCTGGTCTCATTGCATTTCCAAAGTCATCATATCTTTCATACCCCACTGTTCTTTGGGCAATTCCACCAATTGGATAGTCTCTTTTAGTGTATTGCTCAGTGATGAAACCTCCACGAAAACCACCTAAATTAAACAATGGGAAATTTTTAAATTTCTTAAAATCTAGATAACCTAAATTTCTGGCAATCAGTAAATATCTGTTTTTGTCTTTTCGAGCCTGCCTTAATTTATTGGAATATTTTTCAGATGACTCGCCGAAATAGACGGCAAGTTCTGATGCCAAAAGATCTACATATTTATTAAAGTTTGAGTCACTTGGAGCTAAAGCATCAAATCTGATATCATATTTTGGAACCGAGCTAGCAAGTAATTTTCCAGAGTCTGAATAAATATTACCTCTGTTTGCAGGGATTTCAATGTTTTTAAATTCTCTCTTTTCAGAAATACTTATATAATAGTCACCTTGAAAGAATTGCAAATCAATAATCTTGAAAACAATGGAGAAAATAATAACGATCAGAAACAAGCTGATAGCATAAAGTCTATTCGTTATTTTTTTCTTAGTTACTGACATTGATTATGATTTTGACGGGTGGTGTTTTTGATGATTTTATTCCTTGCTCAACTAATCTATTTTTAACCGAAGATTCCATTTTATAAGTCATCAATCTGGTTCTTGTATCAACAAACTCAGATCTCAATGATTTAATTTCCTCGTTAAGTGCAGCTATTTTATAAACTTTCTTATCAATTGAATGTGAAGATGATATCATAATAAGAGCGAGTATTAGAAAAAGAAAAATATACATCCAATTTGAGGCGGATTTTTCATCGACTAAAAAAGACCCTCCCATTATGTTAAATATTCTTCTTTTCATATACTTAAATCTTTTCTGCAATTCTTAACTTTGCACTTCTTGCTCTAATATTTTCTTTAATTTCTGAGCCTGAAGGTTGAATCATTTTTCCAACTTTCCTGAAAGGAACTGAAAAATTCCCGTAAAAATCTTTTTCTTTATGATTTGAAAAACTTCCATTATTAATAAATCGTTTAACAAGTCTATCCTCTAGTGAGTGATATGAGATGATACATAGTCTACCTCCAGGAACTAATAATTGACTAGATTGTTCCAAAAATGTCTTTAAAACATCAAGCTCTTTATTAACTTCGATTCTTATAGCTTGATAAATTCTTGAAAGATTTTTATTTAAATACCTTTCAGGGAATAGTGGACTTAATATTTTATTTAAATCAAAAGTTGTTTTTATTTTTTCTTTAGATCTAGCGGTAAAAATCTGATTTGATATTTTTTTTGAATTTTTTAAATCTCCGTATTCGAATAATACTTTACTAAGTTTTTCTAATGAATATTCGTTTACAACCTTCATTGCGCAGTTGTCATTTTTTTTATTCATTCTCATGTCAAGGCCAGCATTATATCTATATGAAAATCCTCTTTCTGGGGTATTAATTTGAAATGAGGACACTCCAAGATCAGCAAGAATTCCATTAACTTTTGAAAACCCTAAATTTTTTAAAAATCTCTTCATATGTTTAAAATTTTCATTGACGAAATAAAAATTGGTTTCGTCGAAAGTATTATTGAATGAATCTGGATCTTGATCAAAGGAAATTAAACTACCCTCATTCGAAAGATTCTTCAATATTTCATAACTGTGACCACCTCCTCCAAAAGTTGCATCTACATAAACTCCTTTCGGATATACTTTTAAACCATTAATTGACTCCTCCAGTAATACCGGTAAATGATAACTACTCTTCATCACCTCCCATAACTTCCTCCGCTAGCTTAGCAAAATCATCTCTTGAGTCAGCAATCGCTTTTTCATAACTAGATCTATCCCATATTTCAATAATATTCACTGATGTGGAAAGAGTAACCTCCTTAGTAATATTTGAAAATTCAATGAGATCTTTAGGAATTAATAATCGTCCGTTACCATCCAGTTCAACGAATTTTACCCCTGCGGTAAATCTTCTAATGAAATCATTATTTTTTTTCTTAAATCTATTTAGTGAATTCACCTTATTGATAAGCTCCTCCCATTGATTTAATGGATATAGCTCTAGACAATTTTGAAAAACTGCTCTTTTGAGCACAAAACCTTTGGTAACCACTGGGGCTAACTGTTTTTTAAATGCTGAAGGAATTAATAGCCTTCCTTTTACATCAATTTTGCACTCGTATGTTCCGATTAAATAGTTCAAAGTATTTCTTAGTTATGTAATCTCAAATTTACTAAAAATTTTACCACATTTTACCACATTTTACCACATTGTTAATAAAATTAGAGTTTGATTAAGATTTTACTCATATTTTAAAGAAAAAAAAGGATTAAAATACTGATACACAGGTGGTTATATTTGTGCTGTAAGTAATTAACACCTGTTGTTGATTAATTGTTAATCAATGATTTTAAATATCAGTTTATCAATAAATTTGACTAATTTTGAATTAAACTTTGAAAATGGATTTTAATTTAACCGAAGAAAATGGCTATAAGTATATAGAAGAAGGAGAGGGCTTTCCTATAATTGTTCTTCATGGATTAATGGGTAATCTTAGTAATTTTAACGAGGTTACAAGTTTTTTCAGAGATAGAAATTTTAAAGTTATTATGCCCGTCCTACCCATATACGATCTTCCATTACTTAAAACCTCAGTAAAAGAATTAGCTAAATTTTTAGAAAGATTCATAATCCATAAAAAAATAAAAGATTTTGTCTTGATGGGCAATTCACTGGGAGGACATATAGGTCTTTACTACACAAAACTTTTTAATAAAGCCAAGGGATTAATTCTTACCGGAAGCTCTGGACTTTATGAAAAAGGCATGGGAAGTGGGTACACTAAAAGAGGTGACTATAATGTGATAAAGAAAAAGGTTGAAGAGGTTTTTTATGATCCCAAAACAGCAACAAAAGAGCTTGTTGATGATGTTTTTAAAACGGTAAATGACAGAAATAAGCTTATTAAAATTTTAGCTATGGCTAAAAGCGCAATTAGACACAATATGGCAGGGGATTTACCAAAAATGAAGCTCCCATCTTGTATAATCTGGGGTAAAAACGATAATGTAACCCCACCCGAAGTTGCTGATGAATTCCATAAACTTCTTCCGAATTCTGATCTTTTTTGGATTGATAAATGTGGTCACGCACCAATGATGGAGCATCCAGGTAAATTTAATGCCATTCTTATTGATTGGCTCACTTCAAAAATTACCGTAAAATAATGAATATTAAAAGTGCGAAATTTATTGTAAGCAATCAAAACGCCAAAGATTGCCCAAAAAGTGATTTGCCTGAATATGCATTTATCGGCAGAAGTAATGTTGGAAAATCATCTTTAATAAATATGTTGACCAATAATAAAAAACTAGCAAAAACTTCGTCTAAACCTGGAAAAACTAGACTAATTAATCATTTTTTAATTGACTCGTCTTGGCATTTAGTTGATTTACCTGGTTATGGTTATGCTAGAGCTTCAAAATCTGAAAAGAAAAATTTTCAAAAACTGATTACTGACTATTTTATTAACAGAAATCAATTGATTTCAGCTTTTATATTAGTCGATGTTAGACATGAGGCTCAAAGAATTGATGTTGAATTTATGCGTTGGCTAACAATAAATAAAATTGCCTTTTCAATAGTATTTACCAAAATTGATAAATTAAAACAGGATGGAAATCCAAATATTGGTATTGAGAAAAAAATAAAAAAATACAAGAGTGTAATATTAGAAAACTGGGAATATTTACCTGAAATATTTCTTACATCAAGTACAAAACATATCGGAAAGGAAAATATTCTTTACTACATTAATAAGCTTAATAGTGATATTAATCAAAAATAAAATCTAAAGACTCCCCTGTTGAATTTTTTATTTTTTGTCCCAATATCTTTGAAATTGTTGGGGCAATATCTGGAATTTCGGTTATCCTTTCCGTTTCACCATTTCTGATTCCTGAACCAAAAAATATTAGAGGGACATGAGTGTCATAATTATATCCAGAACCATGCGTGGTTCCTTTTCCGTCATAGAAAATAACATTAGGCTTAAGGATTAATGCTACATCTCCACTTCTTTTTTCATGAAAACCATTTTGAATCAATTTTTCATATCCATTCAGATCTTTGGAATTCAATATATAATCACTTGAATAGGCATTTGAAATAAAATCAAAAGACTCTAACACTTTAATAATCTCAGTTATTACCTCATTTTTACTTAGACCTAGCTTACCAATTACCTCATCATTAAGATAGATTTGATTATTATCTACATTACTAATTATACTTTTTACATTGGTTTTTAAAACAGTTTCAAGCTGTTTTAAAACATCTCTTTTCAAATCCTTTTCGCTGATTGACATTGCATCAAATCCATTACTATTTAATAACGCAGGTATTTCAAGCACACCATGATCACCGGTCAAAAATAACGTGTATTGATTTTCACCAAGTTCGTTATCTAAAAACAATAAAAGTTTTTCGATTTCTTTGTCTAGACGGATATATGTGTCCTGAGTTTCTACAGATGCCACCCCAAAACTGTGACCAATATAATCCGTTGAAGAATAGCTGATAGTTATTACATCAGTTACACCCCTTTTACCTAACTTCTCATTTATTACTGCTTCCATTGCAAAATCAGTAGTCATTTCATTTCCATAGGGCGTTTCCTTTATCATATCAAAACAATCATTATGTTTCATCAAAGATTTTGTGTCATATGGAAACGCTGAATCATCTTTTCCTTTGAATAATTTTTCAAAATTATTATTATCAATTTCAAAATTATCATAGGTTGAAATTTCATAAAGTGGCACCCATTCTTCTAGATATTTTTCTAAATTATCTTCCATATTGAAATTTTCAACCCAAGATGGTAATTTTTGCATATAATAGGTGCTAGTAATCCATTGCGCCCTTTCTTTTCCATAATACCAATACGCTGCATCAGCATTTTTTCCACCCATTAAAATTGATGCTCTGTCTTTAATGCCAACAGAAATTGTCTTTGCATCTGGGTTGTAATACTTATTAATGTCAGCAAATGTTTCAACCAATAAATTGTTTGGGGATTTATTCCCAGAATAATCGTCACCACCTACATGATTATAATTACTATCATCAGTGCAGTAGATAGATTTACTTTTTTCTCTATCATACCAGTTATTCCCGACTATTCCATGAGTCATTGGAGTCGATCCAGTAGACACCGAAGAATGTCCAGGGCCAGTAACTGTGGGTACATAATTAAAGAAGTTGTTTTTACAATTATAACCCTCATTTATTAATCGATTAAAACCATTTTCAGAAAATCTATGTGATAAATTTTCTAAAAAATCGTAACGCATTTGATCGACAACAATTGCAACAACTAGTTTTGGTTTTTCTAAATTCTTATTGTCAGAAGAACAAGATAAAAGAAATGAAAAAGAAAAAAGTAAAATAACCCTTAACATAAAGAAATTTAAAATATAAAAATAGATATTCTGCATGGAATTTATTGTTAAATTATTGTAAATTAATTTTTCAATAAATTCTAAATGAATTTTTTACATAACATAGGCTTATATATAATTATGTTGCAAAAAATGCTTCATAAACCTACCAAATGGAAGGTGATGAAAGAGCTTATTTTAAAAGACACTGAAGATACCGTAATAAATTCATTGGGAATTATTTCATTTGTTTCTTTCTTTATTGGAGGTGTAATTACAATTCAATTAGCATTAAGTATGACAGGCTCTTTCTACCCTGATTATTTGGTTGGATTTGCTACAAGAGAAACTATTATACTTGAGTTTGCTCCAACGATTATTTCTATTATTATGGCAGGTAAAGTGGGGTCGTTTATTACTTCAAGTATCGGGTCAATGAGAGTAACAGAACAAATTGATGCTTTGGAGGTAATGGGAATTAACTCAATTAACTACTTAGTGTTTCCTAAAGTTATTGCATTACTGTTATATCCATTTTTAATTTCGATTGCAATGTTTTTAGGAATATTGGGTGGTATGATCGCTTGTGTATATGGCGGCTACAGTACAATGAGTGCATTTATTGAAGGAATACAAACTGACTTTATTCCATTTCATATGACTTATGCTTTTATTAAAAGTTTTGTTTTTGCTTTTATTTTAGCAACTGTGCCATCCTTTCATGGTTATTATATGAAGGGTGGAGCACTCGAGGTTGGTAAAGCAAGTACAAAATCATTTATATGGACCAGTGTTTCAATTGTTGTTTTTAACTTTTTAATAACTCAAATGTTGCTAGGATAATGATAAAGGTTAAAAACATAAAAAAATCATTTAGTGAAAAACCTGTTCTCAAGGGAATCTCGTGTGAATTTGAAAAGGGAAAAACCAGTTTAATTATTGGTCAAACTGGTTCTGGTAAAACAGTTTTTATGAAATGCCTATTAGGTTTACATAAACACGATTCAGGAAAAATCATTTTTAACGACAGAGATTTTGAAAAAATGAAGGATAATCAAAAAATGGAACTAAAATCGAGAATAGGCACAGTATTTCAAGGAAGTGCACTTTTTGATTCTATGTCAATTGAAGAAAATGTTATGTTTCCCTTGAAGATGTTTAAAAATCTTCCTTTTGATGAAATGCTTGACAGAGTGAACTTGGTACTCAAAAGAGTTGAGTTAGAAAACAGCAATAAGAAGATGCCTAGTGAAGCATCCGGAGGAATGCAAAAAAGAGTTGCAATTGCCAGAGCAATTGTCAATAATCCTGAGTATTTGTTCTGTGACGAACCAAATTCTGGTTTAGATCCAAAAACAGCTATTGTAATAGATAATTTGATTAAAGAAATTACTGAAGAGAGAAATATAACTACAATAATAAATTCTCACGACATGAATTCAGTAATGGAAATAGGGGAAAAAATCATATTTCTAAAAAACGGAATTTTAGAATGGGAAGGTAGCAAATCAAATATATTTAAAACGGATAATCAGGCGGTTACCGACTTTGTCTACTCATCTAATTTGTATAAAAAAGTGAGAAAAATGTATCAAAAGAAATAGCTACTTAATTTCTTTTAAACCAGTAAGGTTAGAGGAACTTCTTATCTTATCACCAAGTCCATCAACCATTTTAATATTATATTTTTTACAAATAGGTGTCTCTGGAACTTCACTTGTTGCCCTGTCTCCACCATTTGCAAATATATTTGGTCTTACAGCCTCAAGAGATTTACATACAGTTCTGTCATTATCAATTGAAAGAAAAACCTCGTCAACAAATCTTAATGCTTTAACGATTTCAAGCCTGTCATTCTGATCCATAAAAGGCTTCCCTTTTTTTAGCTTACATTGATGGTTATTATTCACAATAACAACCAAAGAATCACCTAATTCTTTAGCCATCTTTAAATATTCTAAATGACCAACATGTATCGGATCAAAATATCCACTCACGGCAACTCTAATTTTATTTTTATCACTCATAAATAATCTCTTCAACTACAGCATTTGGGTTAAACAAATATAGTTTTTTGCTTGATACGTCCATACATTCATACCTTTTTCTTAATTTTTTTATCATTTTATATTTTCTCTTGTTTGAGGCTCTAAAAATTTCACCATTATTGAGATTAAAAACATGTTTTGACTTACTAATATTATAATTATTTAAAGCAAAACTTAAATCAGAATGTGAATCAGTTGATGCTTTTGGATTTTTAGCATAATTAGAAAGAAACTTTAATATTTGATCAGGAAAAATATCATTATTTATTATAGGAAGTAATAGTTTTTTAAAAGTATTTTTCCATTCAATTCCGTGGGGTTTAATATGTACACCATGGTTTTTGACAGAGAAATAATGAGATATTTCATGAATTAATGTTATCAAAAATCTGTAAGCATTTAAATCTTCATTTATAGTGATAATCACCAATCCATTTTTTTTGATTGAAAAATCACCATGTTTAGTTCTTCTTGATTTTTTTAGTTTAAAAATGATATTTTCGGAGGAAATAAGACACCTTACATACTCTACAGAAGATTTAGGTATTTTATCAAATATTTGTTCCATTTACGGGGTGGTCGATGAAACTGATATTACTTTTCCATTCATCAACCTGTAACCATTGGTAGAAAAATTATATATGTATTCTGCCATTTCTAACGCTGAAGTGGAAGCTGTAAAATTTGGAAAAGCTTTTTCTAACATCTTAGTTTGAACTGAACCTAAAGCAAGAGAATTAAAGTGAATTCCTCGATCTTTATATTCCTCCGCTAACATTTCGGTTAAAATATTCAATGCTCCTTTGCTTGAGCTGTAAGCTGAAAGACCTGGAAATTTTACACTTCCTTGGATGCCACCAATAGAACTAATATTTAAAACATTAGAACCTGATTCCATAAAATCGATTGTATTTTTGATAAGCATTGCAACCGAGAAAACATTTGTGGAATATACCATTTGAAAATCCTCAAGAGTAGTTTCTTTAAAAGGTTTATTTACAAGATAACCTGCGTTGTTGATTAAAATATCAATTTTTTCAGCTTTTTTTAAAAACTCATTTATTTTTCCATAATCATTATGATTTAAATCAAAATCAATCGCATCAACACCATCTAACTTTAACTTTCTTAACTCAGAATTATCTCTTGATAAAGCTAAAACTCTGTGATTTTTTTTTGAAAAAATGTTCACTAGTTCAAAGCCAATACCCGAACTAGTACCTGTAATGATTATATTTTTAGACATTTTGATATTGCTAAATTAGCATTGATAATGGATTTTCAATAAGAGGCTTTAGAGCTTGTAAAAATTTAGCCCCAGTCAATCCGTCAACAACTCTGTGATCACATGCCAAAGTTAATTTCATAGTATTTCCTACAACAATTTCTCCATCTTTGACAACAGGCTTCTGAACAATTGCACCAACCGAAAGAATTACTGAATTTGGTGGATTAATTATAGAAGTGAAACTTTCTATACCAAACATCCCAAGATTTGATATTGTAAAGGTACTACCCTGCATCATATCAGGTGTAAGTTTTTTATCCCTCGCTAAACCTGCCATCTCCTTGACTGAATTGCTAATGTCTGCAACACTCATTTTATCAGCATTTTTTAATACTGGGACTATTAAACCATCCTCCACCCCTACTGCAACTCCTATATTGACAAAATTATTATATCTAATCTTGTCATCAAACCACTGAGAATTTACACTCGGGTTATTTCTTAAAGCAACAGCACAAGCTTTTATGATAATATCGTTGAATGAGATTTTTGTATCTGGGATTGAATTACACTGTTTTCTAAACGCAATAGTTTCAGACATATCAAGCTCAATATTTAAATAATAATGAGGTGCTGAAAATTTAGATTCAGACAGTCTTTTAGCGATAACCTTTCTCATTTGAGAGTGGTTAACCTCAGTATAGTCTTGAATAACATTGGAATCTGAAACAATATTAGTAACTGGCTGAACAATCGATGGTTCTTTGTAGTTTTCAATGTCAGTTTTAATAATTCTTCCGCTGTCACCAGATCCTTGAATCATTGAAATATCAAGGTTCTTTTCCTTAGCTAATTTTTTAGCTAATGGTGAAATAAAAATCCGATCTGTTTTTGTTGTAGTTTTTGATGAATCATCAATTTTTTTCTCTGACTTAGTCTCAATAACTTCTTGAACAGCATCTTGAGTTTTTGGTTTTTCTGCAGTTTTTTTACTGCCGCTTAAATAAGGATTAACATCTGTACCTTTTGGACCAATTATAGCAAGTAATGAATCAACTTTTGCAGAATCTCCTTCAGATAGACCAACGTGAAGTAATGTTCCTGAGTAAAAAGACTCAAATTCCATTGTAGCTTTATCTGTCTCAATTTCAGCTAAAATCTCGCCCTCCTCAACCTCATCACCAACTTTTTTGAACCAGGATGCAACTGTTCCTTCCTCCATAGTATCACTTAATCTAGGCATTGAAACAACGTGAACATCGTCACTTTCTGGTATTTCAATATCTTGAGTTTGTTCAAAAGGTGTGTCTTCTGGTTCTGAAATCTCACTTTTATCCTCTACAACTGATTCTTTACCACCGCCTAAAATAGACTCGATATCATCACCTGGATTTCCAATAATAGCAAGAGGAGCATCAACTTTTGCGGTTTCATTTTCCTGAATTCCAATGTATAACAAGGTACCTTCATAGAATGATTCAAATTCCATGGTTGCCTTATCAGTTTCAATTTCAGCTAAAATCTCTCCCTCCTGTACAGTATCACCTACCTTTTTAAACCAGGTTGCAACTGTTCCTTCTTCCATGGTATCACTCAAGCGAGGCATTTTAATTAACTCAGCCATAATTAAATTTTATGTTTTAAAAATGGATAATTATCCTGTTCATAAACAGAATCATACATAATATTTTTTTCAGGATAGGAAGATTCTTCAGCGAATTTTTCACATTCTTTAACCATATCTTTTACCCTTAAATCAATTTCATCTATTTGTTTTTGTGTTGCATATTTCTTTTTTAGAATAAGTTCCTTGACCTTAGTAATAGGGTCAATTTTTTTGTACTCTGCAACTTCATCCTTTGTTCTGTAATGTTGGGCATCACTCATTGAATGGCCTCTATACCTATATGTTTTCATTTCTAAGAAAGTTGGCCCATCACCATTTCTAGCTCTTAATATAGCTTCGTCTATAGCCTTTGCAACCTTTACAGGATCCATACCATCAACTGGCCCACATGGCATTTCGTAACCTAAACCTAATTTCCAGATATCAGTTGTATTAGATGTTCTTTCAACAGATGTCCCCATAGCATAGCCATTATTTTCGCATATAAACACCACTGGTAGTTTCCACAACATCGCCAAATTGAATGTTTCATGTAATGATCCCTGTCTCGCAGCACCATCACCAAAATAGCATAGAGTTGCAGCATCACTCCCATTATATTTATCGCCAAATGCTATACCAGCACCAAGTGGAATCTGCCCACCAACAATACCATGACCTCCATAAAATCGATGTTCCTTGGAGAATATATGCATAGAACCTCCCAAACCTTGAGAAGTACCAGTCGCTTTACCATATAATTCAGCCATAACTCTTTTTGGGTCAACTCCCATTCCGATTGGTTGAACATGATTTCTGTAAGCTGTAATCATCTTATCCTTGGATAAGTCCATGGCATGAAGAGAACCTGCAAGGACAGCTTCTTGGCCATTGTAAAGGTGTAAAAACCCTCTAACTTTCTGCTGTATGTAAACCGCAGCTAGTTTATCTTCAAACTTTCTCCAAAATAACATATCCTCGTACCAAGATAAATATGTGTCTTTAGTGATTTTCTTCATAGGTTAGTATTGAATCCACAAAAATAAGACATAGATTGTCCATTGCAAAAGACAAAATAAAATATTTTAATAAGAAAAACTAGTATTCTAAATATGAGTTGGAGCCGAAATCAAAGGTAAGAGAAAATCTTAGAGTATTTTCAAGGGGGCTTGGAACCTTAGAGGCAGAGAAAAGATATGATAAATCTACTCTAGTTCCAGAAAACTTAAAACCAGCACCAAGAGCTAAAAATTTTCTTGCTCCTTTATCCTCACTTTCGTTAAAATATCCAGCTCTTAAGGCAAAAGAATCATCATAAACATATTCAGCACCAAGAGCCCAAGTAAATTCTTTTAATTCTTCACTAAATCCACCTGGAGCATCTGAAAAAGATTGAAAAACACCAGACAAAAAATCAACATCAGTAGACTGACCGTCAACAATTCCTGTGTAGGAGTTGCCTGACTGCTCATCACCCTCATCAAAAAGTCCGTTTTGATTGTTATCAATGTAATCAGTAAATGTTCCGTATAATGGAGGAGTGGGGACTAATAATTTCGTAACCTCTGCAGTAACTGCAACTTTGTTATATTGATCTAGCAGAAAATCAAATCCACCACCAACTCTAAGATTGGTAGGTAAAAAAGTTTCAGAACCGGATTCATCATATTTTATTTTTGGACCAAGGTTTTGAATAATCATTCCGGCCCTCCATCTACCATCAACATCGCCATATGTTTGTTCTTCGCCCTGGTAATAAGCAGAAATATCAACAGCATATGAACTGGCAGCTTTTGCAGTTTCATCAACTGCTTGTATTCTTAAATCAGATCTTAAATAACGAAGTGCAACACCCATTGAAAATTGATCTGCCAATCTTAGTGAGTATGAAATATCCATTGTCAACTCATTAGGTTTTTCAATTAAGGCTTGTGAAAATTCATCTTGAATGATTTCAATCTCACCTAAAGAAAAATATCTTAAACTGACTGCAAATGCGCTTCTTTCATTAATTCTATTGAAATAAGTTAAATTTCCAAGAGAAATGTCATTTACCAATTTACTTAGATATGGTGTATAACTGAGTCCAAATCCGGATTTAGTTTCTGAAAAAACATATTTCGAAGGATTCCAAAATTGTGAATATGTATCAACTGAGGTTGCAACACCCATATCACCCATACTTGCAGCCCTAGCATCAGAAGCAATTAAAAGAAATGGAACTCCAGTTGTGATAACCCTGCTATCATTAGGATTAGGAATAATTTCCGTAGATGTTTGAGAGTTTATTTTTAAAGCAAAAAAAGTTGTTATAAAGAATAATATGTATTTTTTCATTTTCATAATAGTTAGCAAATATACTGTTTTATAGTATTACAAGTTTTTCGATTTTTGATACACTTTTATTTAGTACTTCAGACCTTACACTTAACTTATATATGTAAACACCTTTAGCAACTTTGTCTCCAAAATCATCCCTACCGTCCCAGTAAAAATCTCTCGAAAAACTATTATTTCCAGTTGAATCAGTTGCTCCAAACATCGTTTTCACCAATCTTCCTGAAATAGTAAATATTTGTATTGTAACGTTCAAAGGAGTAGAACTATTGTGATTAAACCAAAATTCTGTGTAATCAATAAAGGGATTTGGATAATTCAAAACATTTTCAATAACTAAATCTTCATCTTCATCAAACACCATAAATTCGATTTCAGATTCAGAGGAGTTATTATAAACATCCCACGCTTTTAATTTGAGGGTATGAACTCCAGCACTGATATTATTGAGGGGGAAATTTATAGTTCCATTCTGAAAATCATCAATGTTTGCCTGGTAATAATCATTTAATATGTAAGAATTAGCCTGATCTGAATCTATAGTTGCTACAATATCATGACCTACTCCACTTGAAGTATTAATTCCATTCTCGTCAAAAAGTTTCACAATCAAATTTGGGTTTTCGTTAGTAATTCCACCGTTAATAAAGGATTCGTCGTTCATAAATAACTCTATTTCAGGACCAAGATTATCTTCCTCAGCATTTTCATTGATACCTCCAACTTGAACCGTAAGATCATATCCATTATTATCTTTTAAACTATTGTATTGTTTTGAATAAAAACTGAATTTCCCAAAATCTACTTCCATTCCAACATCTTTAGGAACAATAAAATCAAAATCAAACTCTCCATCTACAACACTTGACTTACCTCTAAAAAGAGTTTCTCCCAAGGTTTTAAAATTCAATAAAATTTGATTCCCAAGATTATCAGTTGTACCATCATTTCCTAATGTTGTTCTGTCAATTTCTTTATCATAAAAAGTTACGGTTAATTCTCCCTGGTAATCATTAGCTATCTGTCCCTGAGAATCAATTATATTTCCCTTTACATTTACCAAATCAAGACCTCGAATATTAGAATCAAATTCATCAATTGGTATATCATTAATTTTTGTAATAATTATCTGAGGTTCAGGAATAGCTAATTTCATTGCAGGATCACCAATAAAAAAAACCAGTCTTCTTTGATCTGATGCTGAAATTGAAGGGTCTATTTTTGTTTGTCTTAAAGCTTCTGCCATCGAAACATAAGAATCTGAATCGAGTGAGAATAAATAATTCTCAAGAGTCAAATTAAAATTTACTCCAACTGAAACGAAAATTTGTCTAGTCGTTGTTATAAGTGCAATTGAACCCCCATTTTTATTCCAATACAAATATTCGCCGGCTGTTTCTCTGTTAGGGTTGTCAAATTTTGTAAACTCACAGGTGACTGAAACAAAACAATTAAATTTATCGTTTGTAATTTCTTCTGCATCAATTTTATCAAATATTCTTTCCCTTGCTAGGCCATCTTCACCACCATGTCCAAAGTAATTTACAACTAATGCGCCTTGCTTCATCCCATTAATAATTTGATTTTTAACCTCAGGATATCTTTCACCACCAGATGATGTTTCTTGATTAAATGCATCAGACAGTATTTTTTTTGCATTAAAAAATGGCTTATTTTCAGAAATTAAGTCTGCTATGTCATTTGAAGTAGATTGAATAATATTTTCCCAAGGCTCATCTACATCATCAGAAATAACTATAATTTTATTTCTCCAATCACTAAAAGAATTTTGATTGTAGTAAGTTTCAACTTTGTCTACCAAATCTCTTGCTCTAATATTGGAATCAGCTAAAATTCTACCAACAGCAATATCAAGTTTATTTGAATTTGTCATCAATCCTTCTCCAATATCCATCATTCCATAAAAATCATCAGAAACATATGAGCTTGAGAGGCTAAAACTATTAATGGAATTCCATGAAGGGATTATATTTGTATTATTAGGTATTCTATCTTTATAATCATAAGATGCATCACCAAACAAACAGAGATATTTTAAAGCATTGTTATTACTTGAATTGTTATACACATATCTGACAAAATTTCTAATAGCTGAGATATCTTGATTTCCAGAACTAAACTCATTGTAAATTTTGTTTAATTCAACAACTTTGACATTAAGTCCATTAACTTCCCTGTTAATATCAGCCAATCTTTCTGCTTGTAAAAGCATATCTGATCTGGCAATAATTAGATAATCAACTGGTTCAATTTCGTTTTGAGAATTTATAAATATATTTTCTTTAATATTTTGATTAGGTATTTGAGAATCTCCTTCAAGTGTTGGTACAAGAAAATTAGAATCATCAAATGCAATAAATTTATTTGATGCAGAAAAGATTGACTTAAAAGAAAAATCTGATAATTGGTTTGGTGAGATTTCAGAAATGTTTGAAGTATTTGAAATATTCCAAATACTAGAAATATTATTAGCATTTGATATTTCATAATTTACAATCTCCGAATCTAAATCCAAGTCATTATTGTAAAAAGTTAATTGTCCCTCAGTGAAATTCAAGCTTGAGCTTGCCTCAATTGAGATATAATCTAAATATGCTGATGAGGCTGGGTTTCCATTGTTGTTATATGTCAATAATAAGTTTGCGGTAGATGAATTTAAATCAATATTTGACATGTAATTATCACCTGTAGCTAAAATTGGATCTCCAATTGGTCCAAAAATCATGGTGGATAAAGGAGATCCGTTTAATTCAACAGACATAGTAGTAACTATTTCTGATGTAGCAGCTGCACTAATTTTTAAACTTACTGGTTTATCAACTAATAAATTATCAAAATCAAAGCTAAAAGATTTGACATTTTCGAAATCAAATCTGTCACCAAACCATCTTCTTCCAATTTTAGCTAGATTATAATCATCATTTTCATGAAATTGATAGTTCGTGTAATAATCAATTGAAAAAACCGATTCTCCAACTGGCTCAATAAATTCAGTTGTTCTAATTCCATTTTGCGATCCAACAGCCAAAAAATAAGAAGTTTTGTCCTCGAATAAATTGATGTTTGTATTGTTCTCAGAATTATATCCTTTTGGACCACTTGCATAAAATAGAATGTAATCACTTGAATCAAAACTACCATCTTCTTCACCAATAATTTTGATTGCATTTTCAACAGGGTCAATTAAAAAATCTTCTTCATTTTGCATTTTCAACATTTTACCACCATGGCCAAAAATCTTAATTTGTTTAGGGTCAATTGATTGAACATCAATTCCCATACCTTCCAAAAAATTTCTGTCAATTCTATGAATACCTGATTCGTGTACATAAAACTGGTACCAATCTCCGTTTCTCATAACAGATGGTTGTAACAAGTTTTTTATGTTATTCACATTATTAGAATATCTGTAGCTAATTTCAAAGCTTTTGACTTTTTTATAAACCCCATTTTTAAAAATTATTGGATCAAGTTCAAGAAAGGAAAATATTTTTCTCTCAGAAATCGACGAATTAAACCTAACGTTGATGTTATTGTTAAAATTAACCTTTTGTAATCCAGAATATAGGCTTAAATCAAAATCTTCATATAAAATATTTGAAATTACGACAGATGAATCATCAATAATTTTATCACTATCCCATTGCATCGTAATTCTAAAATAATCTCCGTAGATAAAATTATTTTTAAAGTTTTTAGTTTCAGGGACTGTAAACGTATTACCACCCAAAGTATAAGACTTTTCTCCATCCCATTCAACATCAATTTTTAGAGATTGGGCGAAGAAATTTGCAGAAATTAAAATGAGACTGCATAAAGTGAAAATTCTCATAAAATGCAAAACGCTATACTATTATAAATATTATTCGACTTATAGAAATAGCAAAAATAACATAATATAATGATTGGCTATCCGTTAATTTAAAGAAATCAATATGATTAAAATATATTGTGAAATGAGTATTAATTATTATATTTGGAAGCTCTACATGGGTAAAAAGATTTGCTATGAGAAGAAAATTTAAATTTTATGCTGCAATTTTATTCAGCTTTGTTATACTTTTTTCCTTTGAAAGTTGCAACAAATCTCAATTTTCAGATAATAGAAATGTATCATCCGCTACTGGGTGGGCTATAAACAACAAGAAAGGTGGTTTTCAGTACAACACCAACTACAAAGGACAACAAACACCACCAAATATGGTTTTAGTTGAAGGAGGAACTTACACTAAAGGCCGAGTTCAAGATGATCCTATGAGAGATTGGAATAACTCTCCCAACCAGCAACATGTTCAATCTTTTTACATGGATCAAACAGAAGTTACCAATGTTATGTATCTAGAATATCTTGATTGGTTAAAAAGAAATGAGGATTATGGTGTATACATGGGAGCACTTCCAGATACCCTCGTTTGGAGAAATAAACTTGGATATGCTGAAGAAATGGTAAACAGTTATTTAAGACACCCTGCGTTTTCAGACTATCCAGTAGTTGGCGTTAGCTGGGTTCAAGCTTATGAATATGCTGAATGGAGAACTGACAGATATCAAGAGTTAATTCTAGAAAACAGTGGATGGCTTTCAAAAGGAGCCACACTTACAGACAAAGGTGGTAAAATAGCTAACAATGATAGTTTAGTTAAATCTGGAAATTTCAACCAGGATGCATATGTTCAAATTCCTAATAAAAGTTTTGGTGGTGAGAATAACATAGGGGGATGGTCAGAACTGCTTAAAGGCAGCTCCAGTAGAAAAGAATCAAACAGAATAGCTAACATTAAAGGGTTTTCAGCAGACTCAATTGCTCCCTCATCTGCAAATAGAGAAACAGGGTTAATTACACCAAAATTTAGACTTCCTACTGAATCAGAGTGGGAATATGCTGCTCTTGGATTAAAAGAAGTTAGAGAATTTAATGTTTATCAAGCAAGAAAAAAATATCCATGGCAGGGGCAATATACTAGAACTGGTCAAAGAAAAAACCTTGGAGATCAGCTAGCAAACTTTAAAAATAGTGATGGAGATTACGGTGGAATCGCTGGATGGTCTGATGATGGTGCTGACATTACCAACAGAGTTGGTTCTTATAATGCAAATGCTTTTGGTTTATATGATATGGCAGGAAATGTTGCTGAATGGGTAGCTGATGTATATAGACCAATCGTTGATGATGAATTTAACGACTTTAACTACTATAGAGGAAATGATTATAAGAAATTTGTTATAAGTGGTGAAGGTGAGGTTGAATTAGCGGAAGAAACCGAGTATAAAACTCTTTCAAACGGAAAAAAAGTTGCAATTGTAAGAGAAGGCGAAATAAGATCTATGGATTTAGAGGATTCTGATCTTCAAAATAGAACTCAATTTGATAAAAGCTATAATATTAATTATAGAGATGGAGATATTAGATCTTCAAGAAGTTTTAGCTCGGAAGAAGTTAGAAGTGTTAGAGCTGATGCTGAAGATGGTGAGACTCAAACAATGTATAAATCACCAAACTTAAATAATATTTCAGATTCTGGTGAAACTACACTGATCAGTGATCAGGTAAGAGTTTACAAGGGTGGATCTTGGAAAGATAGAGCATACTGGTTAGATCCAGCACAAAGAAGATTTTATCATCAGGACCAAGCAACTGATTTTATTGGATTTAGATGTGTAATGTCAAGATTAGGTGGTAAATCGCTAGACATGAAAAGAAGATCCAGAAATTAAACGAAATTTTTTAATTTAAAAAAGCCCTATTAAAAAATTAGGGCTTTTTTTATACATTTATTATATGTCAATTCAAGATTTACATGAATTATTTATGAAATCTTCAGGTGTTGTGACAGACTCCAGAAAAATAAAAACCAACTGTATATTTTTTTCTCTAAAGGGAGCGAATTTTAATGGAAATGAATTCGCAAAATCTGCGATAGAAAATGGGGCAATATACGCGGTTATTGACGAAAAGAAATATCTTGGTGATAAGGAAAATTATATACTGGTTAAAAACTCATTAACTACTCTACAACAACTTGCAAACTTTCACAGAAAGAAAGTTAAAACTAAAATAATTGGAATCACAGGAAGCAACGGTAAAACTACAACGAAAGAACTGATTAATTCTGTATTAAAAACACATTTTAAAACCTATTGTACAAAGGGAAATCTCAATAATCATATTGGTGTTCCATTATCTCTTTTAGAAATTGCGGATAACACAGAATTTGCAGTTATTGAAATGGGTGCAAATCATATTGGTGAGATTGAATTGCTCTCAAAAATAACCGAACCTAATTATGGTTATATAACCAACTTCGGCAAGGCTCATTTAGAGGGTTTCGGAAGTGAGCAAGGGGTAATAAAAGGAAAGTCTGAATTATATGAGTTTCTTATTGAAAACTCTGGTTTTATTTTTTATAATTCAGATGATGAAAAACAAAAAAATATTTTGTCAAATTATAAGAATAAATTTGGTTTTGGAAAAGATGCAAGTGATCTAAACTATTTAGTTAAAGCGGAAAACCCAAATATAATTATTGAAGTAAATAATAATACTTTCGAAAGCTCACTTTTTGGAAACTATAACATTACTAATATTATTTCTGCAATTTCCATTGGTATATTTTTAGGTGTACCTATCAAAAAAGTAAAAAATGGGGTTTCAAACTACATATCTTCAAATAATAGATCCCAAATTTTGAAAATTAACTCGAATAATATAATTCTGGATGCATATAATGCTAATCCATCAAGCATGCTTTTAGCTATAAAGGCATTTCAAAATGCTGAACTTGAAAATAAGATATTAATTCTTGGCGATATGCTTGAGCTAGGTAAGGATGAAAATAAATTTCATCAAGAAATTGTAGATTATTGTAATGATCTTGACATAGAAAGGGTGTTTCTTGTTGGTAAAATTTTTTCTAAAACAAATTATTCAAATAAATTTATCAGTACTAATAATTACATTGAATTGTCAAATAATAAAGAGTTCAAAAAAATTAAGGACTCGAGCTTATTAATTAAAGGATCTCGTGGAGTTAAACTTGAAAAAATTGTTGACTATATTTCCTAACTAATTTCCAATTAAAGTGATAATAATTCTTCTTTTTGATGCATAATTCCTATGCTCACAAAGATAAACTCCTTGCCATGTACCAAGCTGCGGAATACCATTTTTAATTGGAAAACAAACAGATGAACCAAGCAAACTACTTTTTATATGAGAAGTCATATCATCTGGTCCCTCTAAAGTGTGTTTAAAATATTTACCGTCTTCAGGAACCATTAAATTAAAATGAGTTTCAAAATCTTCTCTGACAGTGGGGTCTGCATTTTCATTTATAGTTAAACTAGCAGATGTATGTTTAATAAAAACATTTACAATGCCAGTCATAATTGGCAACTCATTTATGATCAGATTTGTAATTATATGAAAACCTCTTTTGAAAGGACCTACGGTTATCTCTTTTTGAAATGTCATATTACGAATTAAATAAAATTTAAGTAATAATTAACAATATGAGAAAAAAATAGTGTCCTTTTGGTATTAAATTTGCACATTCGTTATTATGAGAAAATCTTTGATTTCAGTAGGCTTTGGCTTATTATTATTAATTGTTGGTTCCTTCGTTTCTAATTTAATAATTAACATTAATAAATCTGAACCTAACTACAACAACAATTCACTTACATCGGTCTATATTAAAGTTGTTAAAAATAATTCAAATAAAATAGAAATTGAAAGGAACGGTAAATTACAGTCTTCAAATAGAATAAGCATTATAAGTGAAGTTCAAGGAATTAAGAAAAAAAATAGAAACAAAAGTTTTAAGGAGGGAGAAAGATTTAACAGGGGTGAAACGTTAATTGAAATTAATTCCGATGAATTTAATTCTACAGTGAAACAATCAAGAAGTGAATTAAAAAACCTAATTGCATCCGTTTTACCAGATATAAAAATTGATTATGCCGAAAATTTCAATAAGTGGAAAAACTATTTTGATAATTTGTCAGTTGAAAAACCCATTTCAAAAATTCCTGAATCTGCCAGTGAAAAAGAAAATTTATTTTTGGTCGGCAGAGGCATAGAATCTTCTTACTATAAGGTAAAGAATTTAGAAGAGAGATTGTCAAAATACCATATAAAAGCTCCTTTTAACGGAATTCTAGTAAAAGGTAATATTTCTGATGGGGCATTTATCGTTCCAAACCAGATATTAGGTGAATTCATTGATCCAAATAACTTTGAAGTTGGTGTTAACATTCCTGTAAATTTCCTAGAAAAAATTAAATTAAATCAAAGTGTTTCAATTATTTCTGAAGGTGACAAAGATGATGTAATAGGTAAAATCAAGAGAATCAACAGAAAAGTGGATGAAATGACACAAACAGTTAAGATATTCATAGAGTTCAATAATAGAAATTTGTTTGAAGGTAAGTTTGTCGAGATTAAAGTACCATTGGGAGTAATTCCCAACAGTCAACTGATTTCCAGATCATTGTTAATAAATGACAAGTATGTTTTTGTTGCAAATAAGGATGATAAAATATCAAAAGCTTATGTTCAACCACTTTTCTACAATAAAAAAAATGTTATTGTTACAGGCCTTGAAGATGGGACAAGATTGATTACATCCAGTGTTAGTGGCATATACGAAGGAATGAAAATTAAAGTTGTTCAAAGGTGAGAGGAATTATTAAATATTTCGTAAATCACAAAATTCCCGTTAATATTTTAATTATTTTCTTTATTGTGTTTGGTATTGCTGGTACTCTAGCTTTAAAATCATCCTTTTTTCCGTTAATTAAACCGAAATATATTTCGATAAATTTTGCACTTCCTGGTGGTTCTCCAAGTGAGATCGAAGAAGGAGTTATTTTAAAAATTGAAGATAATCTTGAGGGTATCGCCGGTATTGAACGAGTTACATCAACGTCTAGAGAAAACTCAGGAAGTATATTAATCGAAACCAACACCGATTATGAAATTGATGCAATAATATTAGAAGTAAAAAATGCAGTTGATAAAGTTTCTTCTTTTCCGATTGACTTAGAACCAGTTATTGTATCAAAAATTGAAGAGCAAGAAGCTACTGTTATATTTTCTCTGACAGGAAACAGTATTGACTTGCTATCCTTAAAAAATATTTCAAAAAAAATTGAAAATGATTTAAGAGATATTGATGGAATATCACAAATAAAAGTTTCTGGATTTCCTGATGAGGAAATTGAAATTGCTGTAAATGATAAAAAACTGATTGAATATGAATTGACGTTTGCTGAAATTTCAAAAGCTATAAAAAGCTCCAATATCCTTATCAGTGGTGGAAATATTAAAACAAGTGATGAGGAATATCTAATTAGATCTAATAATAAAAATTACTATGCTAATGAACTAAATGAAATAGTCATAAAAAATAATAATCAGGGGGCAATTATTAGACTTGGTGATATTGCAGAAATTAGAGATCAATTTTCCGAAACATCAAATTCTAGTTTTGTGGATCTAAAATCTGCAGTTATTATTTCTGTTTCAAGCACAAACAGTGAAGATTTATTAGATTCTGCAAAAAAAATAAATCTCTACATTGATGATTTTAACGAGAAAAACAATGAACTTAAAATTACTTTGTTAAGGGATTATTCAATTGTTCTTAAACAAAGAACTAATTTGCTTCTGGAGAATGGAGGCATAGGAATTTTATTAGTGCTAATATTATTATCAATTTTCTTAAATATTAGACTTGCATTTTGGGTAGCATTCAGTATACCTATTTCATTTTTAGGGATGTTAATATTCGCAGAACAATTTGATATTACAATAAATTTAATGTCCCTGTTTGGGATGATTGTAGTTATTGGGATTTTGGTTGACGACGGAATTGTTATCGCAGAAAATATATATAGACATTATGAAAAGGGCAAATCTCCTAAACAAGCTGCAGTTGACGGAACATTAGAAGTATTACCCGCAATTGTTTCTGCAATTGTAACTACAATCATTGCTTTTTCAACATTACTTTTACTTGATGGTGATGTTGGAAATTATTTTGGGGAAGTAGCCATGATTGTAATATTAACGCTTTTAATTTCATTAATTGAGGCACTTCTGTTATTACCAGCTCACTTGGCAAATTCCAAGGCATTGAAAGATAATAATAAAGACACTAATGGTTTTGATTTCTTTGCATATATGAGAAAAGTTAACCAAAGAGGTTATAAAATAATGAATTGGCTAAGAGATGTAATCTATACTCCTTTGTTGAAATTTTCTCTAAAGTATAGATTTTTTAGCCTATCTGGTTTCGTTGTTGCATTAATGCTTACTATTAGTTCTGTTCAAGGAGGAATTATAGGTTTAGACTTTTTCCCAACAATTGCCAGTGATATTGTTACAGTTGATTTAAAAATGCCCTATGGAACAAATGAAAAAAAGACTGACTCGATAATTTCTTATGTTGAAAGTAAAGTTATTGAAGCAGGTAAAGAGCTTGAGGATATTTACATGAAGGATGATGAAAGAAAACTTATTGAATATATTAATAAAAATATAGGCTTATCCGCTGATAATATGTCGATGATAGTTGGCTTTGGAGATGTTGGCGGTTCTTCAACTGCATCACTTGAAATTTATATGTTGGATAGTGAGAAAAGACCACAATCCCTTAGAGCATCATTGTTAGCTAAACTAATCAGAGAAAAGGTAGGCGAAATTGTAGGTGCTGAAAAGTTCATTGTTAATGATGCTGCAAATTTTGGAGGAAGCCCTGTCTCGATTTCTATTATGAGTAATAATGTTTCTGAACTAAAAAGTGTAAAAAATAAACTTGTTGAAAGTCTAAAAAGAAACCCAAACTTAATAGATGTTTCTCACAATGACCCTGAAGGAATACAAGAGATTAATATTAAACTCAAAGAAGATGCAAATCAAGTTGGTTTATCCTTAGTCAACGTAATGAGTCAGGTTAGATCTGCATTTTTTGGAAATGAGGTTCAGAGACTTCAAAGAGGTGAAGACGAAGTAAAAATTTGGATAAGATTTGATAAAATTTCTAGATCATCAATAATAACATTAGATGATATGAAAATAATTACCCCAACCGGAAGTAGAATTCCACTTAGAGAAATTGCAAGCTATGAGATAAAAAGAGGAGATATTGCAATTAACCATCTAGATGGTAAAAGAGAAATTCAAATTAATGCTAATTTGAGTGATCCAAATATTAGTGCTGCTGACATTGTTTTTGAATTACAAAGTAATTTGATTCCTGAAATAAAAAATAAATTTTCATCAATAGATGTTTCCTTTGAAGGTCAATATAGAGAGGCTAACAAAACAATTAAATCGGCCTACACAGTATTTCCCCTAGCTCTATTTTTGATTTTCACTGTTATCGGTTTCACTTTTAGAACGTACAGCCAACCATTTTTACTTTTGATGCTAATACCATTTAGTTTAACAACAGTTGCATGGGGACACTTATTTCATAATTTTCCAGTGAATGTAATATCTCTTCTTGGGATAATAGCCCTAATAGGAATATTGGTTAATGATGGACTTGTTTTTATTTCAAAGTTTAACTCAAATTTAAAAGAAGGAATGGATTTTGATAAATCTCTGTTCATTGCGGGAAGGGAAAGATTTAGAGCAATATTTTTGACATCAGTAACTACCATTGCAGGCCTTGCTCCTATTATTTTAGAAAAAAGTTTTCAGGCTCAATTACTTAAACCAATGGCAATTTCTATTGCATATGGAATTGGCTATGCAACTCTTCTAACGCTAATCTTATTACCGATATTATTATCAGTTACAAATTCAATTAAGGTTGGTCTACATTGGCTATATTATGGAGAAAAAATAGCAAAAAGAGATATTGAAGCCCCAGTAATTGAACAAAATATAGAGCAATGAATTATAAAATTTTAATTATTGTTACCTCCTTACTATCCTTACAGTTTAGTGCCCAAGAGGTATTAAATCTTAATGAAGCTACCATTATTACGCTAGAAAATAATTTAAATATTAAAATTTTTGAAAATTTTGAAAAAATAAGTGATAATAATGCAAGTTTTTTAAATAGTGGATACCTGCCACAAATTAATGCTGGGGCTGGATTAATCAAATCCAATCAAAACGTTGAAATTAAAACTCCATCAGGTCTTGAGGGGTCTCTTGATAATATCGAAAGTGATTCTAATTCTGCCAACATCTCATTAAATTTCATCATAGTAGATGGTACGGGTAGGAAATTTAATTATAGAAAATCTAAAGAATTATTAAATAAATCTAAACTGGAAGTTAAGGAAGTCATTGAAAATACCATTTTTCAATTATATACCGTTTATTTTGAAGCTTGTAGATTAATTGAAGAACAAAACATATATAAGGGCAACTTAGAAATATCCAAAAGCAGACTTAACAGAAAAAAATTGGAGTTAGAATATGGTCAGTCTACAAGTCTTGAGGTTTTAAACGCTGAAGTAGATTTTAAAAATGATAGTATTAACTATTTAAATACAATTAGTAATTTATCCAACGTGAAGAGAGATTTAAATCTGATTATGAATGTTGATTCAGAAAAAATGTATGATCTGGTTACAGAGGTTAATTTTTTAAATTTTGAAGAATTGAATGACGCCTATAAAGATGCTCAAGAAAATAACACCTCACTTAAAATAGATGATAAAAACATAGCCATCTCCAAAAATGAAATGAGAGCAACAAAATCAACATATTTACCAACCATTGGTTTGGTTGGATCTTATGGCTGGAATGAAAGTATAAATGACAATCCATATGCTTTTTTCAATAAGAATATTAACCAGGGATTTTCTGGTGGTATTAATTTATCATGGGATATATTTAATTCTGGTAGAAAAATAATTGTAAACAAGAATGCAAAAATAAATTATGAAAATTCAAAAATTGAAAAAGAGAGAAGAATAAATTTATTTTTTAATGAATTAAATAACTTGTATCAAACCCACACAAATAATCTATATATTTTCGAAGTTCAGGTCAAGAACTTGGAGACCAATAAACTTAATTTTGAAAGAAACCTAGAACAATACAACTTGGGGCAATTGAGCTCAATACAATTCAGAGATGCACAACTTAAACTACAAAGAGCTGAATTACAAAAAAATTCATCAAAATACAATACAAAGCTTTCAGAGTTAGCTTTAATGAAAATTAGCGGCCAGATAATCACAAAATCCTATAAATAATATAAGCTTTATTAACCACAGAGTTGTTCGCAAACCATTGTATTTAATTAATTTTTGATTTAAATCTTTAGTGTAATTTACTGCCAGTTTATTATGAATTGGCACAATAGTAAAAAAGGTCAAAAACCATATAAGAATAAGAATAATTAATAAACCAATTTCTGTATCATTATCGCCCACATCAAAAATCACCAGCAATATTGAACTAATCAGCTCAAGAATCATTACGGGTGCAACAATCAAAAGCATTTTGTTAGTATAGCTTTTGTGAAACTTAGAAAAAAAACTTGATTTGATTAATTTAAATGAGGGATATGTTACAAAATGGGTGATTAGTGAAACACCTACCATTATTAAATTAGAGAATAATGAAATATAGATTAAAATAATCATAACATATTTAAAACAAAAAAGGCGCCAAAAGGCACCTTTTTAAATAATTTAAGTAGATAATAATTTACTCAGTCATAGCTGGTTTAGTTGATTCTTGAACAAAGCCAGTCAAATCAAACCAATCCCCACCTCCAACAATCTTTCCGTCTTTGAATGCCATAGTGTGATAAGAACCAAGATTAAATTCATTACCGGTTTCAGTGTGAACACCAGTCCATGAGCCATAAACTCTAATACTACCATCATTTTGTAAAGACAGTGTGTCAACACCTGGTAACCAATAATTTGCTTCAAAATTTATATTATTATATAAATCTTGGTACATTTTAATATAGCCTAATTGGGTTTCTTTATTTATTATACCTTCTCCGTACTTAGGACTAGTCCATTGAAGATCATCTGAAAGCATGTCAACCATTGCTTCAAAATTTTCTTCTCCGTGAAGTTGGAAGAATTTTTGTCCAAGTTTTACGTTATTTTCAAACTCTGGATGTTGGACACTACCAGTACAAGATGCTAACATTAGAGTTAACATCATTAAAACAAAATTTTTCATAATAGTTAATTTAATTTTTATAAATCTACAATAATTTTTTATTATAAATTTTGTGGGTCATACTGGATTCGAACCAGTGACTTCTACCCTGTCAAGGTAGCACTCTGAACCAACTGAGTTAATGACCCATTAATCTGATGTTTGTGAAGTGTCCAAATTCCTAAAAAATACGCTTGTATACTTTATGTATGTATTTAAGAATATATTTCACACGTAAATTTACTAAATTTTAAGCTTTAGAGAACTTCCCCTTGATAGTTTAAAGGTTCTGTTTCTTCTGTCAAGGTAACACTCTGATCAAACTGAGTTAATGACCCATTTTAGATTTCTTAAATAAATAATATCTTTAGTTAAATAAATATTTATTAGGAGAATTATTTTTATACATATTTTGTTGTTTTTATTTTTTTAATATGATTCAAATTTTAATTACGGGAGGTACCTTTGATAAAAGCTATAATCATATAAATGGAGATTTATTTTTTGATAAAACTCATATTCCAGAAATGCTAAAAAGAAGTAAATGTCGACTAAATATTAATGTTAAAACCCTAATGATGATTGACAGTCTAGACATGACTGAAAAAGATATCGAAAAAATTATTGAGGAGTGTCAAAAGACCAGTTCATCAAGAATTGTAATTACACATGGGACCGACACAATGGTCAATACTGCCAAAAAAATTGCTGAAAAAATAAAAAATAAGACAATTATTCTTACAGGTGCAATGATACCTTATGCATTTGGAAGTTCTTCAGATGGTTTTTTTAATCTTGGAAGTGCATTGTCTTTTGCACAAACACTACAAAATGGGGTTTATATAGCAATTAACGGACAATATTTTGATTATGATAAAGTAAGGAAAAATAATGCTAAGGGTTATTTTGAAAAATATAATTAATTTACTCTAACCTATTTTTTTATTCAATGCGTTTAATCTTTTTATGAGTGGAGGGTGAGAATAATGAACAAATACATATAAAGGATGAGGATATAAATTACTTAAAGAATCGACAGATAGTTTTTTTAAAGCCAAACTTAACGCATTCCCATCGTATGTTAATTTTGCATACTCATCTGCTTCAAACTCATTTTTTCTACTTAAAATATTCATTAAAATTCCAATAATTAATCCGATTGGTGAATAAAGAAAGCTAAAAGCAATTATTCCTATATGAAAATTCATAAACGATGAGCCAAGAGAGTTTGCAATCATTTCAAAACTCATACATATTTCAAACAAATAACACATTACACCAAGTTGACAAATAGTTATTATCTGAGATAATAGGATATGTTTCTTTTTAAAGTGTCCAACCTCATGCGCAAGTACAGAAACTAATTCCTCGTCAGAGTGTTTTTTTATTAATGTGTCGTATAGTGCAATTGTTTTTCTTGGCCCTAATCCACTAAAAAAGGCATTAGCTTTAGATGATCTTTTTGAACCGTCTATTACAAAAATATTTTTTAAAGAGTATCCAACCTTATTTGAATATGCTTCAATCTTTTTTCTCAATTCACCATCCTCCAACGGTGTTAATTTGTTGAAAATTGGTACAATTAAATCTGCGTAGAACATATTTAAAAAAATCATTAACAAAGATAGTCCCAACCATAGCCATAACCAATAGCCAGAGCTAAAAGACTCAATAATAAAAATTGCTAATGAAGTTAATCCTACTATTAAAGCAGAAGAAATAAACAATCCTTTAATTTTATCTGAGATAAATGTTTTCAAATTGGTTTTATTAAAACCAAATTTCTCTTCAATAACAAAAGTCGAATAATAACTAAATGGAATACCGATTACGAAATTAAATAAATACAAAATCATGAAAAAAAACGATGATTGTAGTATTACTGAATCTGAAAATGAAGTAGCTAAGTCACTTAAAAATCCAAATCCAAAAAAATATAACATCGCAATGGTAAAGACAAAACTTACCGAACTACTAATAGAGGAAAGCTTTCCTCTTGAAATTTTATAATTTTTTGCTTTGAGATAGCTTTCAGCGTCATAAAAATCTTTAAACTCATCTGGAATATTATCTTTCCAGTTTTTATCATTTAAGTATTCTAAAACTGTGGTAAAAAGAAAATTAAATATTACAAGTACAATGAATACATTAAGAATAATTTCTGAGCTCAAAACACATAAATTTAGAAATACAAAAATAGTTAAAATGAAGCTTATTTTCATAAATTAGTTAAATGATTAAGCAAACACTTTTATTGATTACAACTATCTGTTTTGCAGTCTACCTTGTATTATATTCCGATATGTTTGAAATCAATTTTTCATCAACACAATCTGAGGCCTTCTATAATATGCTTTACTTATATTTAGGAGCTGCTTCTTATTGCTTTGTTGCTGGTCAATTGACTAAAAATTACAGTCAAGTGGATAGACTTTGGAGTACAATCCCAATTGTTTATTGTTGGTACTTCACATATAGCTCTGGGATGGATGAAAGATTAATATTAATGTCAACACTTGTTAGTATTTGGGGAATAAGGCTTTCATTTAATTTTGCAAGAAAAGGAGGATTCACACTGATTCCTTGGAAAGGAGCTGAGGATTACAGATGGGAAGTTCTTCAAAAGGAAATTCCTCAATTTAAAAATTCCTTGAACTGGTCTTTGTTTAATTTTTTCTTTATTTGTTTTTATCAAATGGGGCTAATTTTTCTTTTTTCATTACCGATTTTATCAGCTTGGGAAGGTGGAGGTGAATTAACCTATATAGATTTTATTGTTGGTGGACTAATGTTAAGTCTTATTGTTATTCAAACGATAGCTGATGAACAACAACATAAATATCAAATAAAAAAATATAGTTTAATCAAAGCAAATAAAGTTCTCGAAGGTAATTTTAAAAAAGGATTTATCGATACTGGACTATGGAAATATTCTAGACACCCTAATTATACATGCGAACAATTAATTTGGATCACATTTTATTTATTTAGTATTTCTTCTACAGGTAAATTTATTAACTGGTCAATAATCGGATGTTTGTTATTAGTAATACTATTTTATTTCAGTGCGAAATTTAGTGAAGGGATAAGTTCAAAAAAATACCCCGATTATAAAAATTATCAAAAAAATACTCCAATGTTTATTGGTTATTAATTAGTTCAATATGAAAAAATATCTAACACTAATAACAATAATTATATTACATTCTTGCGATATGAAAAAAAAATGAAATTGTAGAGCCAAAAGCAAAGAAAATAGAAAAGGTTTTGAAAATGCATGAGCATGAGAGAATTGATGAATTCTATTGGCTGAATGAAAGAGATAATCCTGAAGTTATTGATTATCTAGAAGAAGAAAATAATTACAGAGATTCTTATATGAAAGATTACAAGAATCTTGAAAATGAACTATTTGAAGAAATAAAATCAAGAATTAAAGAGGATGATTCAAGTGTACCGTACTTAGAAAATGGATACTATTATTATACACGTTATGAAAAGGGAAAGCAGTATCCTATTTATTGCAGAAAAAAAGATAATCTTGAAAATGCTGAAGAAATTCTAATCGATGCTAATAAAATGTCTGAAGGCCATGAATATTTTAGAATTGGTGGTATTGATATTAGTCCTGACAATAAAATTATGGCATATTCTGTTGATACTGTAAGTAGAAGGTTATATACAGTCCATTTTAAAAACCTAGAAACTGGAATAACAAGTGATCAGTCAATCTCTAATACAAGTGGTGGGGTAAGTTGGGCTAATGATAATAAAACTGTTTTCTACAATCAAAAAAATGTAAATACTCTTAGGACCGAAAAAGTAATAAGATATGTTTTAGGTTCTGGTAATAATGAAGAAGTTTTTTTTGAATCTGATGATGAATTTAATTTATATTCATACAAAACAAAATCAGGAAAATACATCATTATAAGTACCAGTAAAACAATTTCGGATGAAATTAGATTTATAAATGCAGATAGGCCTAATCATGAATTTAAAATTTTTCAAAAACGTATCGATGGTTTAGAATATTCTGTTGATCACTTAGATGATAAATGGTACATAAGAACTAACATAAATAATTCTCAAAACTTTAAACTCATGGTCTGTGATGAGAATAAAACATCTTTAGAAAACTGGAAAGATTTTATTAAGCACAGAGAAAATGTTTTGTTGGAAAATGTTGAAGTTTTTAACGAATTCTTTGTTGTAACCGAAAGAGAAAATGGACAAAGAAGGTTTAATGTAATTTCAAAAAAAGATGGTAAAAGTCATTACTTAGATTTTGAAGAGGAAGCATTCTCAGCTTATTCAAGTGTGAATGCTGAAATGAATTCGGTAAAGTTTAGATATGGATATTCTTCAATGACCACACCAAATTCAACAATTGAATACGACCTTGTTTCAAGAAAAAAAACGATTTTAAAAGAATCTGAGGTTTTAGGTGGAGATTTTGACAAAAAAAATTACGAATCTAAGCTAATTTGGGCTGACGCAAGAGATGGAAAAAAGGTAGCAATTTCTATGGTATATAGAAAAGATATGTACGAGCCTGGTAAAAACCCATTACTTCTTTACGGATATGGTTCATATGGGTCAACTAATAGTGCTGGATTCAGCTCGGTAAGATTAAGCTTGCTTGATAGAGGCTTTGTATACGCTATCGCCCATATTAGAGGTAGTCAATACTTGGGAAGACAATGGTATGAAGACGGAAAAATGTTCAATAAAAAGAACACATTTTGGGACTTTATAGATTCTGCAAAATATTTAGGTGAGAATAATTATGTGGATGAAGAGCAGGTTTTCGCAATGGGAGGAAGCGCAGGGGGACTTTTAATGGGTGCTGTTGTAAATATG
This sequence comes from uncultured Bacteroidota bacterium, assembly GCA_902581145.1. Lineage (GTDB taxonomy): Bacteria > Bacteroidota > Bacteroidia > Flavobacteriales > Flavobacteriaceae > MED-G13. Next base: position 75,785 of record CACHNE010000006.1, read on the forward strand.
AAACCTGAAGTTTTTAAAGGAATAATAGCAGGTGTTCCTTTTGTAGATGTTGTAACGACAATGCTTGATGAGACCATACCTTTAACAACATTTGAATTTGATGAATGGGGTGATCCAAAAGATAAAGATTCTTATTTTTATATGCTATCCTATTCGCCATATGATCAAGTTGAAGAAAAAGATTATCCAGCAATTTTTATTACAACTGGATATCATGATTCTCAGGTTCAATACTTTGAGCCTGCAAAATGGATCGCTAGACTAAGAGATAGAAGAACAAATAAAGAACCATTACTTATGTACTGTAACATGGATGCCGGACATGGAGGGGCATCAGGAAGATTCGAAGCTTTTAAAGAAACAGCAATGGAATATGCTTTTTTAATATCACTAACCGAATCATCAAATATATTTTAAAAAAAAAAGCGCTTTAAAAGCGCCTTTTTTTTATTTAAATTGTCTTATTTGACTATTAATTTAGATATTTTGTTTTGATTTTCTATAGTTACTTTAACCATGTAAACTCCAGGGTTTAATTCACTAATATCTAAAGAATCTGAAATAAGATTAGTATTTATCACTCGTTTTCCAAGAATATCAAACACCTCTACTTCTTTAACTCCATTAATTGGTGTTTGGATTGTAACATAATTTCCGTCAACTGGATTCGGATATACACTCATCTCCAATGAAGTAAAGTCATCCACTCCTAATGTTCCTTCAACTACAAAAGAATCCATCTGAAGTACAAAAGAGTCACTACTTACGCAATGTATTCCAACCCTTACAGTTTGACCTTGGAAAGCACTCAAATCATACTCATACTGGGTCCAGTCAGTTGGTGCTTCTTCATAATTTCCAGATGAAATAATTGTAAAGGAAGAAGGGTCCGTTGAAGTACCTATTCCAATTCTAAATCTATCCAAACCATAAGCATCCGTTATGGACTTTGCCCAAAAAGTTAAGGAAGGTGATGTTACCCCATCAATTGTAAATTCGGGTCCAATCATCCAATCATCATTTGGGAAAACACCAGTTGCACCTGCAGCAAAAAAGTATAATCCTCCATTACCTTCATAAGGTGCATACCCATCAATATTACCTCCAGCAGTTGCAGGAACCGCCTCACTATGATTCCATATTATACCGGAACCAACATAATTTTCATTTACGAAGTCAACATCAGATGCACCCCATGTTTGCCCTAAATCATTATCAATAGCTGTCCATCCTTCGATATTTTCAATAGCAAATGGTGCATAACACTCAAAGTTATCTCTCCAAACAACAGGCAATTCGTACTCATCTGGACAACTTGATTCGTATGCGGTTTGACCTGTGTAAAAGCGAGTAAATTGAACTGAATCAAATGAACACGCACCAGAAGAATCTTGAGTAAAAGTTTCAACAAGCGGAATACCTAAATCTGGCGCCCACCAAAAGTATGAAGTTCTTGTTGTGACACATGGACTTGAACCAGTTTGAGCGTCACTAAAAACTGCTACATGTTCAACCAATACAACATTATCAAAAACACTTCCATCCGGCATGGTTACAGAACCTGAAGCAATAGCTTCAGTTGTAACTTCATGATCTCTAAACATAGCGGGAGGACATATAGGACATGTGAATGAAATATCATATACAGCATCTGAGTGACTATCTCCGACACTAAATGGATAAGGCATAATAGTCAGCGGAGTAGAATAATTATTTACAATAATACTATTTTCTCCGTTATAAGTATAACCACTTTGAGTAAATCCAGGAAATTGTACTACCGTTTGATCACCTGATAAAAATGATTTTACATGCGTTGTGTTTGGATATTGACTTGTTGAATACAAGGAATTTTCGATTGGTATCAACGTGACATCATATTGATCTACCGGATTGAGAGCTGAAAAATCCCAAGGGCCTGTAGGAGATGCTGAAACAGCAGCATTCAGTGTAGTTGTCTGGTATACAACACCATCTTCAGGCATATTTGGTATCTCAATTGTCTGTGAAAATAATCCTGTAGTAATTAATAAGAATAAATAAGTAATTTTTTTCATAAGCTATAATTTATTATTTAATGGTTAGAAATATGTTTAAATTTAATAAATAAGTTAATAATTAATAATAGACATTATAATTTCACTTAAGAAAATATTAACATTATGAAAATAAAAATTTATAAAATCAAACCAATTGTAGTACTATACTTATTTATTTTAAACTGCATATACTCTTATGCACAAAGCCCAATTGGGTCATGGGAAAGATATTATAATGATGAAGATGGAAACAGAATAAAAAGTGTTGTAATATTTTCTGAAAAATTTCAGTCAATAGCAATGTACAATGCAAAGTCAGGTGAATTTATTTATTCAAATGGCGGCACATGGGAATTAAATGATAATATGATTACGGAAAAAGTTGAATTTGATACGGCTAATTCAGAGAGAGTTGGTGAAATATTAACGTTTGAAGTAAAAATTACAAATGATAGCTTATCACTCCCTGATGCTAATTGGCATTTCTCAAAAATTGACAACGGTACGCCAGGTGAATTAAACGGTGCATGGCTGATGTCTGGCAGATATAGAAATGGAGTTAAACAAACAAGGAGTACAGATAGACCCAGAAAAACTATGAAAATACTTTCAGGTAAAAGATTCCAATGGATTGCTTTTGATACTGACAAAAAAGAATTTAAAGGAACTGGGGGTGGAACTTACACAACTATTGACGGTAAGTACTCTGAAAAAATTGAGTTTTTTTCCAGAGATAACTCAAGAGTTGGTATGGATTTAGAATTTAATTACAATATTGATGATGGTAATTGGATACACAAAGGAAAAACAAGTAAGGGTGATCCATTACACGAAATATGGGAAAAAAGACAGAAATAATTTTACTTTAAATTTAGTAATTGGTTTAATTCTTGTATAAAAACTCACAATTAGCATTCTAAATTATTGTGAGAAAATTAGCTATAAATATTGTTTGGATAAAAAGGGATCTCAGAACTTTAGATCATAAGTCATTTCATGCTGCGGAGTCTAAAAATATCCCATATTTGCCGGTTTATATTTTTGATAATGATTTAATTGATTACCCTGATACAAGTGACAGACATTTGGGGTTTATATATAATTCTTTAATCGATATCAATAAAAAATTATCATCATTTAATAAGGAAGTTGAAATATTACATGGACCTAGTTTAGATATCTTTAAATACTTAATCTCCCAATACAAAATTGAAAACATATTTAGTTATCAAGAGTCTGGAATTAAGGAATCTTGGGAAAGAGATATTAAAGTGAGAAATTTTTGTCATGAAAATTCAATTAATTGGATTGAATTTCAAAGAGATGGAATTATCAGAGGCATAAAAAACAGGAAAAATTGGAATAAAAACTGGCATATACAAATGCACAGTCAAATCATTGAAAACTCATTTAAGAAACAAAAAAAATTAAAGTTTTTAAATAAGTTTCCTTTACCCAAAAAACTGATTAATAGAATTAATTCAAATTTGAATTCATTTCAGCCAGCTGGTGAATCAATGGCGTGGAAATATTTAAAATCTTTCTGTAATGAAAGGATTAGTGGTTATGCATATAACATATCAAAACCTGAAAAAAGTAGAATTTCATGTAGTCGATTATCTCCATATATTTCTTGGGGAAATTTAAATATTAGACTCGTTTATCATCATTTGATAAAACTTAAGAAAAAGAATAAAAATATGAGATCTATTAATGCTGTAATTTCTAGACTCCATTGGCACTGTCATTTTATACAAAAATTTGAAGTTGATTGTACCTATGAAACCGATTTTATAAATAAAGGATTTAATTCCCTAAAAAGAAATACTAATGCTAAATACATAAAAGCTTGGGAAGAAGGTAAAACAGGATATCCTTTAATTGATGCAAGTATGAGAGCAGTAAAAAATACGGGTTGGATAAATTTTAGAATGAGAGCTATGTTGGTATCTTTTTTTGTTCACAACCTGGATCAGGATTGGAGAGACGGGGTTTATTTTTTAGCTAAACAATTTTTAGATTACGAACCGGGAATTCATTACACACAATTCCAAATGCAGGCAGGTACAACAGGTATAAATAAAATAAGAATTTATAATCCAGTAAAAAACTCAAAAGATCATGATAAAGATGGAGTTTTTA